>CAZLHU010000023.1:0-2551 GCA_964559765.1 uncultured Candidatus Saccharibacteria bacterium | reverse complement strand
TCTTGTTGTGGCCCTAATGGGAATCGAACCCATGTTTTAGCGTTGAGAACGCCGCGTCCTGGGCCACTAGACGATAGGGCCGCACACAACTTCGAATTATTATAAGCTCTACGCCGATATCGGGCAAATATACATCCGTACCGTAACGGCATAAAAATACCCCATAACGCAGGGGTAAGACGGATCTGAACTGATCAGGTAGCATTGAGCCATAACCGGCTATGGAGTCCGTTCAAGTGCTTGGACCGCCACGCAGATTTTAGCTGCAAGTGCTCGATAGTATCCCTCGACCTCTTTGAGATCCGTGAAGAAACATGAAAGATACACGAAGCTGGTCCCCGGAGACACGAACATTGCGTTCAGGCCCAGTTCCAGATCTTCAGCCGTACGGAAGTCGGTTCGATATACCACTGCCCTTCCGGTAGCGGTAATCGCCATGCCGTACTCGATGGAAGTGCCGCTGTCTGCGTCAGCGCCATCGATATTCGCAACGCAGATGCTGGACTTCGCCGTACATGATTCTCTGCAATCCTCCCGCAGCCCTCCTTTGTCGAAGGAGCCTTGGTAGAAACGTTTTAGTGCTTCACGTTGGGGAAGCACCACCTCAAAGCCGAATTCCCGAAGATACTTTTCAAGGAACAGGTTATGCAACCTCTGACCTGCATTGAAAAGGCCGCCAGCAAGATAGATGCGAGTCATCTACTGCCTCCTTTCTGAGGAGGTTATAAAATATAAATATAAGACTGTCAAATTTAAGTGGTAAGCCACTTGCCATACTGGCGCACAAGCAGATCATGAGCCTTGTCCGGTTCAGCCATCAATGCCAATACTATTTTCTCCATCCTCATTGATTGGGACCCCTTGACCAAGATCACATCTTTCGGCGATATAAACTCTTTTATTTTAACCGCCGCCGTTTTGGAATCACCAAAACTAACGACATTGCCCTTATTCATGCCAGCCGCTATGGCTGCGCCGGCCATAGCTACTGATTTCGAGCCAACGGTCACCAACAAATCGGCCACCCCGGCGACGATTGCGCCTATGCTCTTATGTGCTTCTTCTGAAAAATTGCCCAACTCGGCCATGTCCCCTAACACGGCAACCTTCCTTGTCGAAGAAATCTCCTTGAATATTTCCAAAGCGGATTCCACAGAAACGGGCGATGCGTTATACGTATCGTCGATTATGTAAGTGCCATCCGCCCCTTCGATTATTTGGGTGCGGCCGCGCTCGCCGCGGTATAGGGATAACAACTCTGATACGGTCACTAGATTGACGTCTCTCTCCAAGGCCACGGCAGCGGCGGCAGCGGCGGAATAGGCTTGAGACTTACCCAATACCCCTTCGATCTTTATCGGAACAAAGCTGCCTTTGTACTGGAGCTTGAAATACACGCCTATCGGCCGGCCGGATTCGCTTCTGTTTTCAAAGGAAAATATTCTGATATCCGCCCCTTGGTTGAAACCGTAAGTTACGACCCTCTCTTTGGTCATATCCTTCATAGTCATGACTGCTGGATCGTCAAAGTTTAATATTACGGTGCCTCCACTTTTCACGCCTCTGACTAACTTAGACTTTTCTCGAATGACATCCTCGGGACTTGGATAGAACTCGACATGTACTGGAACCTTGCCTATGGCCGTAACTATGGCTATGTCAGGCCTTGCGATGCCGAGCAGATAATCCAGATCTCCAGGATGGTCTGCGCCATATTCAAGGACAAGCACTTTCGGATAATTCCTTCTAAAGAACATCCCGAAGATGCCGCTTATAATTGCGCCTATCCAAAACAATGCGCCACCCGTCTTATACCCGTCGTAATCCCCGAGGATAGCCAGAGGGAATCCCAATTCATTATTCAGATTTCCGCGCGCCGCCCTCACGGAAGTGGAACCGCTGAGCACTACGGAAGTCGCCAACTTGGTGGATGTCTTTCCCACACTGCCGGTTACTCCAATGATGAACGGCCTGTAACGCCATATGGTCAGCCGCGCTATGGCGCGCAGCTTCCACTGCAGGATCTTTTTTATTGTCCGCATATGAGATTACGACAATTGGGTATCACGTCGCTCGTCGTCCTGTCCGGCGGGATGTTGTAATAATTGATGAGGTATTGCGCAAGTTGCTGCCACGCTGGCACCACCGTTTCAGCCGCCAGCGAAGTCACGGGTATCGTATTAAGCCGTATGAACGCGATGAAGCGGGGGTCCGCCGCGGGAAAACCAATGTACGAATCTGTCAGCTTGTTGAGATAGCCTCCCCCCGCGGGGTTTGGTATGAACGCGCTGCCCGTCTTGCCCGCCAGAGAATAGCCGTTTATGTTCGTGACTTGAGCCAGGTCGACCGCGTCCACCATCATCTGCGATACCTGAGATGCGGTGCTTGTGCTGATCGCCCGTCCAATTTCCTCCGGTTGGGATGCGGCGTTGAGATAGGGACGCATCAGTACGCCGCCGTTGGCGATACCGGCGATCGCCGTGACTAGCTCTATGGGAGATACTGCCACTCCTTGTCCGTAGGCCGCGGTATCCCAATCGATCTGCGGCGA
>CAZLHU010000022.1:0-2573 GCA_964559765.1 uncultured Candidatus Saccharibacteria bacterium | reverse complement strand
AGAACTGCCGAATCAGCAAATCGGCTCCCCCAAGAAGAGACAGGCTTATCAGCAACGACACGATTATCAGCGATATGAATAACTTCCGCATGGCAAGCACGTCACTTCACCGTAACCGTTCCCGTGAACTGAGGATTAAGCTTGTCGTAATAACTCCACGTACCGACGTCGTTGAAAACCATCCTAAAGCTACTACCCAAACCTATGGCGTCGCAGGTATTGAACAGGCTGCCGCAAGACCCTTTTTCAGGATATGGGCTACTAGGATTGGATTCTATCCAATGGGAGTTGTCGTCGCGTACGGTCCAGACTATGGACTGCCCCTTACTTATGGTTATCGAATCCGGACTGAAGCCGATAGCTGTAACATCGATCTCGTCATCGGCCATGCTTGAGACCGGCACAAATGCCTGACTTATAACGCCGACCGCGGGTATGGACTGCTTAACGGTAGTTGTGGAATTAGTTCCATTACCAACAACCACCGAACTGTAAGATAAGCTGCTGATAGATCCATTCTGCCTTACGACGCTAAAAAGCCACGCCGACAACGACGCCAATATGACTATTACTATAACCAGCGCCCACATGACGATGCCCCTCTTGCTTCGATAAATTATAACGCGCGATTCATCGTCCATTACCTATAAATTATATACTATTGGGCGCCTATATAAATATCCGGCGAATTAATTGGAGCCTTTGGCCGCAGTAGTGCTGGCCGACTGGACCGGGGTGGTGGTGCTGGTGCTGGCCGGCTTACACTCTCCCCTGTAATCTGTACTGACGCCGACCAATCCTTCAAAGCATATGTTCGAATACGTCGTTCCATCCGATCCGCAAACCGGTTCATACGTCTCGCCGCAATATTGCGGCGTTCCGTTGCCAGTAGCGGCCACAGAAGATCCGCTGTTGTTCGCGGCATTTTGGATGCTTTCTTTTCCAGGCACAGGTATCAATGCCGATGGCTCACCCGCTTGCGCATTATTGAGGGCGAATTTGATTTCGTCTATATATTCCTCAATTCGGTAGATGTCACCTACCGAAGGCTTACCCGAAAGGGTTGAGGTGGCATCGCTAAAAAGAGTGAAGAGTTTTGGATTGTCAGTTCTGACCAAACCCTGGCTACCCGCATCCGCCATCAAAGCCGATAACTGGTCGGACAGGCTGGATACATTGTCTTTAGAATTTATCGTTGATTTATCGGAACTAAAAAGCACGCCGTCAGCGATCTGTGCCGCATTGCTAGCCTCACTAAAAGCCGCTCCATATGAGCCGTCGGATAGGTCAGCACTGGACGCCGACAATAAACTATTCGCCACAAGCAGATTCTTATCGCTGGACTGCACGCTACTACTAGCCTCCTTCAGTAATACATATGCATAATTCGCCACATCGGAAACGTCGGCTGAAGATATCTCCGCGCTGCTGGACGCCTGCATTATCAACGTGCTCGTTACGCTATCCAGCTCGGACCTTAAACCGCTATCCAAGGCGTAGCCCCTTAAATCGCCGACCAATTCAAACTTACCTAAGTCACCCACTGGCAATTGCCCGAGTATGCCCGGGATAATGTTGGAAGATAGCCCGTCGGCTTCATACCGCCCCTCGAATCCGAACACCTGATCCTGCCTGACTTGATCGAGTTGCGCGCGAATTGAAGGATCCCTATTTATATAACTAAGTTCGTCCACTAACGGCAGAGATCTCAATTCAACCCCAAAGTCATCCCTTTGCGAGGCGATGACGCCGTCTAACATGCTTCCGAATTGGCTACTATCGCTCATATCGCCGGGCACTTCATTCAATATATTGTAGATACGTTCCTGAACAGATCCGATTTCGCCATTCCCCTCACCGTTTTCAGCCTTTATGCCCTCCAATAACTGGTAGTGCATGAGCAACTTGCCGGTCAGTTCTTTCAGCATCGAATCGACGTCAGCGCCTTTTGTGTTAAGTGACTGAAGATCCGAATCCATTTCTTGCAATTCGTTGCCGTAGTTCGAAACGGCGTCGCTCAAGGCATCTTGGTCTGTAGGGCTGAGCTGCGAGGCCATCAAAAGTTCTGCGGCCTTATCATTTAGGATCTGCAATTCCAGATCGGCTCTGTCGACGGGTCCGGTCGTGAATATTTTCTGTAAATCGCGCATCCATTCCTCAGAGAAATAGAATGGATTGCTTGGCAATAAACCGGTGTCGCTTACACCGAGATCATTCAAAGTAATCGGCTGGACTACCGTAGAGGACGCCTCACCCCCGTCGGCGAACACCAATGAGGCCGCCCAGATGAGCAGAGCTATTATAAGAAGGGCGACTATAATCGCCTGTTTCTTTTTCATCTTATCTATTATATCAGTGTTTAGGGGGTATAAAGTCAAGCTTGACTAGACGAAATCCAGATAAAACGTATATAATTCCTCGCAGATTCCGCGATAGCTCAACGGTAGAGCGACTCCCTGTTAAGGAGTGGGTTCCAGGTTCGAATCCTGGTCGCGGAGCAGCAAGTTGGATTGAGTGAGTTTTCTCAAAATTTTCACGCGCTTCGCGGAGCGAAGCGTAAGGTTTAATGGGGG
>CAZLHU010000021.1:0-3198 GCA_964559765.1 uncultured Candidatus Saccharibacteria bacterium | reverse complement strand
TACCGGCTACCTAGGACCGCTCACCCTTAAGAGCCTCAACGGGCTTTCGCAATAGACGTTCTCGCATCGGAAGCTCGTTAAGGTAGAAAATACCCCTGTCTTATAGTAAACTCGAATTCGTATGAAACAGCTTTCAATAGGCATCGTAGGGCTGCCGAACGTCGGTAAATCGACGCTGTTCAACCTCCTGACAAAACAGCACGTAGTCGCCGCCAACTATCCGTTCGCTACGATCGATCCGAATGTCGGTGTGGTCGCCGTGCCCGATGTTCGTATAAACAAACTGAACGACATGAGCCATTCGGCCAAGCTCATCCCGGCCGTGGTGGAATTTTACGATATCGCCGGTCTCGTTAAGGGCGCCAATAAGGGCGAGGGGTTGGGCAACCAGTTCCTTTCGCATATCCGCGACGTCAAAGCCATAGTGCAGGTGGTGCGTTGCTTCCCGGAGGGGGAAATAATACATGTCGAGCAGGGCATCGATCCGTTGCGCGACATAAATATCATAAATACCGAACTTATCCTCAAGGATTTGGACACCGCCGATAAAAGACTCCAGAAATTGGAGAGCGAGGCCAAGACGGGCGACAAGAGCAAGGTCAAAGACTTGGAGACGATGCGCAAGGTCCATCAGGCCCTCAATTCGGGGACGCTGCTGCATAATATAGACAAGGAGATTATTCAGGAGCCCGTGGTGAAGGAATTGAATTTACTGACCGCCAAATCACAGATATATCTCTTGAACGGCAAAGAGTCGGACGTGTCGGAGGAGCTGATCTACGGGATAAAAGCATTGAACGCCGACTATTTGGTGTTCGATCTAAGCGGGCAGCCGGATCTAAATGAGCTGATAAAGAAAGCCTATCAGGTATTGGGATTGATAAGCTTCTTTACGACTGGTCTGGATGAGACTCGCAGCTGGACGATCGAGCGCGGCGAAAAGGCACCACAGGCCGCCGGAACCATACATACCGACTTCGAACATAAGTTCATAAGGGCAGAGGTGGTCAATTGGGAGAAGTTGCTCGAAGCCGGATCATGGGCTGCGGCCAAGCATAAGGGATGGATGCGGCTTGAGGGCAAGGAGTACGTCGTTCAGGACGGAGACGTCGTGGAAATACGCCACGGATAATCGAAATGGCCATAATTAAAGGGAAAGTCATCTCAGTCGGAGAGCTTAAGGAACGCAAAAGACGGGCCAAAGCAATAATCCGAGAGCTTAAAAAACTGATTCCTGACGCAAAACTTGCACTCCATTATTCCAATCCGTGGGAATTGACGGTAGCTGTGGAGCTAGCGGCTCAATGCACCGACAAGAAAGTGAACGAAGTGACGGGGAAGCTCTTCAAGAAATACCGCAAGCTGGACGATTATGTCAGAGCCAAACCGCATGAGTTCGAACAAGACATAAGACAGACCGGCTTCTACCACAACAAAGCTAAAAATATCCTGGCCGCCGCGAAGATGGTTAAAGATCGTTTCAAAGGGAAGGTGCCTAGGACCATGGAAGAGATAACGCAGCTGCCCGGCGTAGCCAGAAAGACGGCGAACGTCGTTCTCGGCGCCGCATACGGCGTAGTCGAGGGAATAGCCGTCGATACCCACGTCCGCAGACTGTCCCGCAAGCTTGGTCTTACCAACGAGACCGATCCGGTGAAGATAGAGCGCGACTTGATGGCGATAATTCCCAAAGAGGACTGGCTGAAGACTAATTATCTGCTAGTGGAGTACGGCCGGCGCTATTGTCCGGCAAAGCCGCACAACGATGCCGTTTGCCCGTTAAATAAGCTAAAATAACCAAGATGCTATCAATAGACGATTTCAAAAAAGTTGAACTGAAGGTGGCCAAGGTAACTTCGGCGGAGAGGGTCGAGGGGTCCGAGAAGCTCTTGAAGCTAATGGTCAGCATAGGGAGTGAGGATAGGCAGATCATTGCCGGCATAGGCAAGAAATACGATCCTGCCGCCCTTATCGGCCGCGAGATAATTATTGTAGCGAATCTGGAGCCTAGGCAATTGATGGGGCTCGAATCGCAGGGGATGTTGCTCGCAGCTAATAACAGCGACGGGCCCATTTTCCTAACTCCGGAAAGCGAGGCTGAACCCGGGGCTGAAATACGCTAAGCAATGGCAAAACTAGTCTTCGACATTGAAACGGTGGGCGAAGATTTCGATTCGTTCGATGAAACGACAAAGAGGGTGCTCACCAAATGGATTGAACGCGAGTCCGAAAATGAAGAGGAGTACAAGCATTACCTGGACGACGTTAAGAATCGTACGGGCCTATCTCCTCTGACCGGAAGCGTAGTCGCTATAGGCGTCTTGGACGCCGACCGCGACCAGGGTGCGGTCTATTTTCAGGCTCCGGGCGAGGAGGTCAAGGAATCCGAAGATGGCGGGATAAAATTCCAGCCGATGGACGAGAAGGCAATGCTGACAAAGTTCTGGGAGATCGCCCGCCAGTACGATGAGTTCATCTCTTTCAACGGCCGGTCGTTCGATGTTCCGTTCCTGATGCTGCGTTCGGCCATAAACAAAGTCCGGCCGTCCAAAAATCTGATGGGCAACCGCTACCTCGAACGTCAGCGGGATGATTCGCTGCACATAGACCTGTTTGACCAGCTTAACTTCCAAGGAGCGGTGCACAGGAGGGACAGCCTGCATATGTATACGAGGGCGTTCGGCATAGATAGTCCTAAGGCCGGCGGAGTGGCCGGCGACGACGTGGCAAGCCTGTTTAAAGACCGCAAGTTCATCGATATAGCTAGGTATAATGCCGGAGATTTGAAGGCGACGCGCGATCTATACCGCTATTGGCATTCCTACCTGAGATTCTAGTACTATAATTAGAATATGTGGAAGAAGATTGGGGTAGTCATTATAGTCATCGCGGCGATAATCGTCGTCTATTGGTGGTGGGGGATGCGGAGCAAATCTGCACCGCCCGTCAGCCAAGCGATTCCTGCGCAGAAAGTTTCGGCTAGCACCAAAGCCGACAGCGCCCAGATAATAAAGGGGCTTAAGGGAGTCAATCTTAACGATATAAATAAAGAGCTCCAGAACATAAATTCTGGACAGTGATTTTAAATGCAGGCGGTCATCTTAGCGGCCGGTCAAGGGAAGAGGCTTAGACCTCTTACGGACGATGTGCCGAAGCCGCTGGTCAACCCCGTGAATCCTCCGAGGTTCTGCATGTGCA
>CAZLHU010000020.1:0-3229 GCA_964559765.1 uncultured Candidatus Saccharibacteria bacterium | reverse complement strand
AAATCATCATAACCTTCTTCGGCCTGAGCTTGGTTGCTCTATTAATTGCAGTAGGGCTGGTCTTGTTCATGCTCCCCGCAGGCACAAGTCATCTGATACTCCATTTCGATCCGGAGCACGGGATAGGCCTTCTGGGCGGCAAGATGGTGGCCTTTTCCGTCATAGCCATTGTATTGGTGATGGGCGTTATAAACTGGGTTTTATCGAAGGAAATATATTACCGCGAGCGCTTTCTGTCCTATATGATAGCTTTCTCAACTTTGGTTATAAGCATTTTCTGTCTGATCGCCGCAGGGGTAATTGTGACCGTAAACTAGCTTCAATATTGACTAGGTCGGACCTTTTCTGGTTTAATGGACGTTGCAATGTTTGCTGTAATTGAAACTGGGGGTAAGCAATACCGCGTTACCACTGGAACCAAGCTTAAAGTAGAGAAACTACCGGTCGAGGCCGGTAAGTCTTTTGTGTTCGATAAGGTCTTATTGGTCTCCGGAGACAAAGAAGAAATAACCCTGGGTCGTCCATATGTTGCTGGAGCCAAAGTTGAGGCCGAGGTGTTAAGGAACGCCCGCGATCGGAAGAAGATAGTGTTCCGCTATCACGCCAAAACCCGATATCGCAAGAAGGCCGGACATCGCCAGCAATTCACGGAAGTAGTAATAGGTAAAATAAGCAACTAAATAGGTTGCTTATTTTATTGCCGCGCGAGTTAGGCTCTAGCGTTATTTCCAACGACTAGGCTCGTGTTATAATTCAGCCTGATGTTAGTCGTATACAACACCCTCTCCCGTGGAAAAGAGACGTTCAAGCCCCTTAAAGACAAGTCTGTGGGCCTATATTCCTGCGGCCCGACGGTATACAACTACGCCCATATCGGCAATCTCAGGTACTTCATATTCGTGGACACTTTAAAGCGGACCCTCAAATTCGACGGCTATAAAGTTAAGCACGTAATGAACATAACCGATGTGGGCCATCTGACCTCCGATGCCGATTTGGGGGAGGATAAGCTGGAAAAAGGAGCCAAGCGAGAGGGCAAGACGGTCTGGCAGGTCTCCGAATTCTACACGCGCGCTTTCAAAAAGGATCTGAAGGCCCTGGACGTGATCCCGCCCGACGTTTTAGCCAAGGCAACCGAACATATAAAGGAGCAGATCAACCTTATAAAGCGACTGGAAGCGAATGGTCTGGCATACCAGTCTCCGAGCGCGGTCTATTTTGATACGTCTCTTTCCCCGGGTTACGGCAAATTGGCCGGACTTAAAATTTCTGGTCAGATGGAAGGAGCGGGCGCAAGGGATGTTGGTGATGTGGAGATAGACTCGTACAAGAAACACCCGACGGATTTTGTCCTATGGTTCAAACGTTTCGGCAAATATAAGGACCACGTCATGCATTGGCCTTCACCGTGGGGTGACGGTTTCCCGGGATGGCATATCGAGTGTTCGGCGATGAGCATGAAATATTTGGGCGAGACTTTCGACATCCATACCGGCGGAGTAGACCACATCGGAGTGCATCACGTTAACGAGATAGCCCAGTCTGAGGGGGCGACGGGGAAGCAGTTCGTAAAATATTGGATGCATGGGGCGTTCCTTACCGTTGCCGGAGAGGCAAAGATGGCCAAGTCGGGAGATAATTTTATAACGCTCGATAAGGTCATAGAGCGCGGATTCGAGCCTTTGAGCTATCGCTATCTGGTCTTAATGTCCCATTATCGTTCGCAATTGAGCTTCAGTTGGCCGTCGCTCGCCGGGGCGGATACGGCCAGGCGCAATCTTGAGGCCACCGTCGGCCGTCTCAAAGAGGCGACCAAGTCAAACAAGTCGGTATCCAAGGCCGATAAACAGGCCGCTAAGGAATACGAGTCCAGGTTCGAAAAGGCGATCGACGACGATTTGAACACCCCTCAGGCCTTAGCTGTGCTGTGGGACATGCTTCACGACACGAGTCTTGGTCTGAAGACAAAGGAAGCGCTTACTTATAAGTTCGACAGGATATTCGGGCTTGAATTGGACAAGATAAAGCCCGTCCGCATACCCGAGAAGGTAAGGAAGCTGATTGAAGAGCGCGAGAGGTTCAGGACTAATAAACAGTTTATCCAGTCCGACACCTTGAGGCAGGAGATAGAACGGTTAGGATATAGGTTAGAGGACACGGCAGACGGCCTCCTGATAACAAAGAAATAAAGGCAATCGATTATGGCTAAAGAAAAGAATTTTAAACTTCCGCCGCAGGACATTGAGGCCGAGAAGTCCGTACTGGGGGCTCTTATGATTGACAAGGATGCGATCATTCTTGTCGCTGATCTTATAAAACCGGAAGATCTGTACAATAAGGCGCATAGCATAATCTACAGCGCCATTTTGAAATTGTGGCAAAACCAGGAGCCGATAGATATCTTGAGCGTGACGTCCGAACTTAAAAAGAACGACGTCATTTCGGAGGTTGGCGGAGCCGGCTATCTTACGGAACTTGTGAATTCCGTCCCGACTTCGTCCCACGTTGCCCATTACGCCAAGATCGTTAAGGACAAGCGCATCCTCCGCCAACTTATCAGCGCCTCAGCTTCCATAACCGAAAGCGCATTTGACGAAGAGGATGATCTGGAAGAGCTGCTTGATTCGATAGAGCAAAGGATTTTCTCGATTTCCGAAGGATCGGTCTCCAAGAATTTCGTGCATATTAAAGAGGAGCTCGCCGGAGCCTACGAGAGGATAGAGCGCCTGCACGAGAACGGCGGAGGAGGGAATTTGCGGGGCGTTGCCACGGGATTCACTCAGCTAGACAATCTTCTTTCCGGATTGCAGAAATCGGACCTTATAATAGTCGGCGCCAGGCCTTCCAATGGAAAAACTGCGTTGGTGCTCGATATCGCAAGGTATGCGGCGGTCAAAGGCGGTCAGGTCGTCGGCGTATTTTCGCTGGAGATGAGCCGCGAACAAATCAGCGATCGTCTGATAGCCGCGGAGGCCGGAGTGGATCTATGGAGGCTGCGCACCGGGCGCCTTACCGACGACTCCGATTTTCAGATGATACAAATAGCTCTCGACCGATTGAACCGCTCGCAATTGTTCATAGATGATACGACCTCACCAACCATAATCCAGCTGCGTTCGATGGCCAGGCGTCTCCAGGCGGAACACAAAAACTTGGGGCTGTTGATAGTCGACTATCTGCAATTGGTGCAACCGAACAGGAACACCGACAATGTCGTGCAGCAGGTTAC
>CAZLHU010000019.1:0-7143 GCA_964559765.1 uncultured Candidatus Saccharibacteria bacterium | reverse complement strand
CCACATTTCGGCGTTCTTTAAAAAGTCGCAATAAATAAACTAATCTGCTCGTAGATTCTTTCTAGAGATGGGATCTTTCGACGCCATCAATTTATGGATGATAAAACCCCGCAGTTCATCAGAGACATTCTGGAAATTTTGGGGAAGGCTAAGTACAGATACAAGTTCGAGTTAAGTACGGGCTATCCGCTCAGTACATACAAAAACAATACGGAGCTGGCCACGGCGTTCATGTTTTACAAGGCAAGAGCCGGGTTCGATTACGGACTGATGTACCCCAAGCATCCTAAGTATGGGGAACGCCAGTGCGAGATCGATTTCTCTTTGCACAGGGCAAGAGTTTTCAATCTTCCTCCTTGGTATGGGGATATAATCGACTGGCCGCCTGAAAAGCCCGTCATGTACGTCGAGAACAAAAGAAACATCCGCCATAAATATGAACCTAAGCCAAAAGAGGTCGTAGAGGGGATGATGGAGAGAAGGCGATGGGCCGGGTCGGGCCATGCGTTGTTACAGAGGGAGTTTCTGTTAAGTAAGGGCTATGAGACCCTTCCTCTCGGAGACACCGAGCTTGAGTGGCTCTATTACCATGGTCTTTTTGCAGATAGATAGTTATTAATCAAAACAGCCGGTCGTTACGACGGCTGTTTTTGGTGCCCGACTTTGACAACCATGTTGTTTTGAGTTTTAGTTTGTTTAAAGGTCCTAGCCATAAAGGCAAATCCCAAACTAATCGAAAGTGAGGGATATGCCATAAAGGCAGATCTTCTCGCTTCTTTAAAATAAATATGAAAATAAGCACCGTTCTTAAGTGGGCGCTTGTTGCAATAATCGTGCTCGCAGCGCTTGTGATAACCGCGGGATCGATCCTTTATCCGCCCAAGGCATATTTCCTTTCCGGAAATACGTGGGTGATGAATAACGGCTTCTTCCTCGGACCCGGATTAGGCAGCTGCCATGACAATTTCGGCAATTCAATCACCGCTCCGGGGATTTGGACTGACCATCAGATCAATCTTCCGGGAGCTACCGCCGTAAGATGCGTCGGTCCCTACGGATCGATCATTATTGCCAATAAGTGACGTCCATGAATAGGTTCTTGTGAAAAGCCCGTCCCTCGTAGACGGGCTTTTGCTACCTGACTTGATTTGACATAACGGCAATTTAATTGTTAAATGTGCTCAAAGTCGACCATATATAAACGAATCGGAATGTCCGATCCGCTTATGTGGATCGAATGTTCTATAACAATCAAATGAGGTCATTCCTATACGTGCTCATCGGTCTGATTTGCGCCGTTTTCTTCTTCTGGTTGCTGCTTGGTCCGGGATACGTGGCGTGCGCAGTGCATACCAGCCTAATGTTGGCCGGCCCGATATTTCAGTGCATAGTCCTGCTTCGTCTCGGGGCGCTGACCGTAATCCTTGCCATGCTCTTCGTCTTCGTGGGCGCGATGTCGCTGTCTAAGGTGAATATGAATATGTCAGTATGGTTCTCCATAATTCTGGCCGTGTTCGCCTTCTGGTATCTGCTGTTCCACGGACTGTTGCTGATGGCAATCTGCGTCGTATTGGCCGCGCTTCTGTTTCTATATCTTCTATATGAAGATTAAGGGGCCCGACGCGAATCCATGCGGTTCGCCGTGACCTGCAAGTATTTAAAACAACCCTAGAAAAGGGTTGTTTTATTATCTTTGGAGTCGTTTGACACGTTTCGTTTTTTGTGGGAAAACCTAGTCATATCGTCGCTCGTTAAAATATCTTGTTTTGGGACGCGACGGCTTTGATTGGTCAAATAAACTAATAAAGGTCGAGTTTTAACCTAACTCTGGTCTGTCCCAAACAAATATGGGATGGATCTATTTTTATGAAGACGTTCTTCAAGTGGGTCGGGCTCGTGCTTTATGGTAGCTGGGTCATGGTGGCGACGTTCGTGGTCATAGTACTGGCCATCGTGCTTGCCGGCATGATTATCTTCTGGATATTCCCGTTCAGCCACATACTGGGCACAATCGCGATCTTGGTCGCCATCTTCATCTTTTTCGGCGGAACCCGCGTGGCGGTGATGAATGACGCAGCTGATTCCCTGGGCATGGATATTGTGGATGTGTATCTGTGGGGAGAGTTGATGCTCATCTTTCCCTTTACTCTGCCTGTATATATGGCGTTCAGAGATGTCGTGTGGCCGCAGTTAGCCGCCAAAAAACTGGAGCGCCAGGAGCAGTTGAGGGAGTGGAGAGAAAGGCAGTCTCGACCGGATAATGAAGACGATCACGTCAGGGGACTGTGATCGTCTGATGATCCATTCCGAAATAGCCCGTTTTAGCGGGCTATTTTGTTTTCTTGGATATTCGGTTACTAAAGAAGCCAACTTAGTATTGTTACAAGTTGGCTTCTGTCGTGCGGTTCCCCGCTATAGCATCTCAAGGATCCAATCCCTGAAGTGCTCTGGATCCGAATTCAGGAATTTCCTCCCGAACACGATTTCGATGTATCTGCGGTCCCTGCGAGAGAGACTTAAGGATTCATCAGCGCTATTTGAGAGTAGGACATAGATCATATGGATGAGGACGCGTCTTTTATATGCATCCTTTTTAGGGAGATCGTCGATAGCGTCGAGGGCTATCTTCGTCCCGACCCACATGGCTCCACGGCCAAGAACATAGCGGTTAGGCTCCAGCGCTACTAAACCGGCGTTGTATAGCATCAGACCGTCTTCGAAAGAGAATCGGATCGATTTACTGATATTCATCAGAAATTCCTCGATCGCGATCTGCTCTATGATCGGTAAGGCGTTTTCGTATACGCTTCCCCAGGCAGATATGATCTGCCTCATATCATGAGAGTCTCCATCTCTAAGGCCAACGACGACATCGATGTCGACAGGCAAGCTAATGTTATACAGCGAAGAGTTCGCGTTTTTAAACATTGATTTTTAACGAGCAGACACCTATTTCAGGTATCTGCTCAAGGTTCGACCTTTTGCAGATACCTGAAGTATCTTGTTTTAAGATATACAATAATAAGATATATGTGTCAAATTATGTATGCTATTTCACACCTGTAGAAAAAAAGTCTTTCATAACAAATCCCGCTGCAAAGAGCGGGATTTGTTATTTATGAATCATTTAGGGTTGATATCCTATGGATCGGTGATTATTTTTGCCTCTCCTTTGGTTGGCGATATTCGAGACGGCTGGCTAATCTCTGTGGTTCCCAAAACGCCGCTGTTTTCTTATTTTGGGCGGTTTTCTTCTGTATGAATCGGCTGGGCGTACGATAGGCGGGCTTGCCCTTCCGATTGCCGGCTTTTGCATAATCTTTCATGGGTTTATTTAACCTGATTTTTATTTGATTTTATCTTACCCTCTCCGAGATGCTTAAAGAATTCGACCTGGCGCAAGCGCCTTTCGGCTTCTTCCTTGGTCCGATAGCGGCCGAAAACCCTTCCGGTCGTTTCGGACATCACCACGTATTTCCCTTGGACCCTTTTGATCATAGGGGACGCTGCAACTTTATCTTGAGGGGCTGTCGGCCGGGCCCGCTCCCTTTTTATCCTGGCGGCCGTTGTGCTTGCCGTCTTTGCACGAACACTCTTCCAAGGGCTTGCCGTGCTTTGGGCAGTCCGTCGCTTGGCAGACGCCGGGCTTGTCCGATACGCCCATGCAACCCCCGGTACAAATATAATGTTTCATTATATTAATTATATCATTGCTCATAGCTGTGAATGGCCCCGATTGGCAATGTTATAATATTAGTAACATGAAAAAAACAATAATAATCTGGATCGTAATTGCGGTCGTAATCTTGGTTGGGGCGTGGTACGTATATTCGAATATCTCCGGCGCGAATAAAAATCAGGCGACTAACGTACCAAGCCAGCAGAATACATATAGCAATGCTACTGCGACCCCGCCGCAGAAGAGCACCTTGGTTGCGACTCCACTGCTAGTCGCCACCTCCAGCCCTACTCTAGGTTCATACCTTGCCGCATTGAACGGATATACGGTGTATACGTATAGCAAAGATGCCTCGGGGGTATCCAACTGCAATGGACAATGCGCTGTGATCTGGTCGCCTTATATATTGCCTAATGGGGTGAGTCTTATCGCCGCAGCGGGCGTAAACGGGAAACTTGGGGAGATAACTCGCACAGACAGTAGCACCCAACTTACATATAACGGCAAGCCACTTTACTTCTTCGACAAAGATCTTAAAGCGGGCGACACGAACGGCCAAGGCGTTGGTGGTGTATGGTATGTCGTTAAGCTATAGCCCAAATGACAAAAAATAGAATCTCCGCTGGCACTGTGCATAAATTGCCAGCGGATCTGCGAAAAGCCCTTGTTTCCGACTCGGCCGCACTGGCAAAATGGGAGGACATTACGCCGCTAGCGCGCAACGAATGGATATGCTGGACTATCTCCGTCAAAAAACCTGAAACCAGAAGAGAGCATGTCGAAAGGGTGCGCACTGAGCTAAAAGAAGGAATGCGTCGGCCTTGTTGTTGGGCCGGCTGCATTCATCGTTAAGCCAGAGGGTATACAAGCTGCCCCTTTCTCACTTTTAGAAACGGCGTCAGCCGGTGTTTGGAGGCATTAGCACGGCTCATAACATCTTTAACAAGCCACCCTTTCTTAGTAAGCGCGTCGGCGATGAGAGAGCGATGGCATCTCCATGGCACCGCTTCAGCGCACATAATCGCCGTAGGTCTAAGGCGTGCGTTTTTCATAAGCATTTCCAATCCCTTATTGAATTCCGGGCTGGCCATATAATCTGCGAATCCTCTGAATGATGTATTTTGCCAGCCGAGATTTATTGATTTTTTCTTTGCGTGGCGCAAGCCGCCGAGCCTTTTGAAGTTTTTGTATTTTATATGTACCGATTGTAGGGACTTCTTGAGTTTATCGGAATTAAATTGTGGATTGTGGCGTGATTTTGGTATCGATCGGACGTCGGCGATTTCTTTAATGTGATGCGTCTGCAGTAGCCCAATAAACTCATTAATTGGATGGGTGGAATGCCCAATAGTAAAGATGATCGGTTTCTTCATTCTATTATGAGTATATAGCCGCTCCGGCAAATGGACGATATCGGACGAGTTTGGCGGAAGTAAGCTTAGTCGTGATAGTATTAGTCTAATGAACAAAACAGTTGAACGTGCAATGGTGACGACCGGCTTTGAGCTGGACAATTACCGCATCGTCAAAAATTTGGGTGTCGCACGGGGGATTATTGTGCGTTCGCGGAACATCTTCGGCACGATAGGCGCAGGTCTACAGACGCTCGTCGGCGGCAACATCACGCTATATACCAATCTTTGCGAGAAGACGCGCGAGCACGCGTTTGATCTAATGCTCGTACACGCGGGAGAGATGGGCGCTAACGCCGTCATCGGCGCACGTTACGACGCAACGGAAATTATGCGTGGCGTCACGGAAGTTTTGGCATATGGGACCGCTGTCGTTGTGGAGCCTAAATAACCTAAGCTCGATAACCGCTACGAATGCTAAACGAGGTTAGATCCTTAAAGAGTGTTAAGTAAAGATATGAAAAATCCCAAGGCAAAATTGTGGTTTATGACCATTGTGTCGTTGGTCGTAATTGCACTCGTACTGTTCTTTTCGGCAGGAACCGCTAGGTATTGGCAGGCGTGGCTATATCTTGCAGTAACCGTCGCGACAAGCATTCCTCTTATTTTGTTTTACATTAAAAATCCGGCGTTAATTGAGAGCAGGACAAAACTTGGCCCGGCGGCAGAGAAGCGAACAGAGCAGAAAATAATAATATCGTTAACTAGCCTCCCGCTTATTGCCGCATTCATCGTTCCTGCGCTTGATTACCGCTTTGGCTGGTCGCACGTGCCCTCGTGGATTTCTATTGTGGGCGAGCTCATAATCATAATTTCCATGTGGGCGGTCATACGAGTCCTCAAGGAAAACTCTTTTGCTTCTGCAACTGTTGAAGTTGTCAGCGATCAAAAAGTTATTTCCACCGGGCCTTACGCTATTGTGCGCAATCCGATGTATACATGTGCGGTACTCTATACCGTCGGCATGTCTTTGGCGCTCGGCTCCTATTGGGGGCTCATTCCCTCGATTCTCGTAGCACTCGGTTTTGTCTGGCGGTTGTTTGATGAAGAGAGATTCCTTGCGATAAATCTACCCGGCTATAAGGAATATTGTGCCAAAGTTCGTTGGCATCTGATGCCCGGAATTTTTTAAGTTTCATAGTTTCTCCGAATGCTGAATGAAGCCAGAACCCATTTGGCTGGACAGTAATAGAATAGTTGTTACCTAGTGCCATTAGGTATACCTTGAGGTAGATATGAGTTCGGCAAAGGTCATTAAAAATTTAATCTATCTACTAAAAATATGTACGGCTACGTCATAATCGCAAGTTGGTTGATTCTCATAACGGTATGGGTGGTAGGTGCCTTTACCGCCAAGCCCGACGCCTCAAGCCGCTCAAAGAACCTTCCTCCGCTCTTGTTAATCTTTTTGTTGGGGCTTTTGATTTTTGCTCTCACTCGAAATCTACAAGGCGATGCGTTCGTCCTCGAACAAGCGTTCTTCAGTTTTGGTCTCACGGTCAGTTGGGTTGGCGCGTTGCTAACCGTTCTTGGTGTCGCGTTTGCGATCTGGGGACGATACGACCTGGGACGCGACTGGGGCATCCATCCTAAAGAAGATCACAAGCTCGTAACGAGCGGCGCGTACGCATACGTCCGCCATCCGATCTATGCAGGCGCGATACTCGCGCTTTTCGGCAGTGCATTGACGGGAAGCATGGTGGCCGTCGTGATGTTCATCATAAGCATCATTTTTTGTATGCGGCGTGTAGGCAAAGAGGAGCGTGCGATGACCAATCTTTTCCCCGACCAGTATCCGGCCTATCGAGCGCGTACAAAGAAGTTCATGCCGTTCGTGTGGTAACAAAACAGCTCAGAAAACTGGGCTGTTTTTATTTTCGGTTTCTTGCCCTTGCCCCAACCCTCCCGTTGCGCGGGCAAGAGGTCAATCTTTACTCCCTAAAAAGAGGTAGAATGAACGTATGGAATGGTACCTGTACATAGCGAGCTTCTTTGCGGGAATCTTTTTAGCCAATGCGGTTCCGCATTTCGTTCAGGGCGTTTCGGGAAATA
>CAZLHU010000018.1:0-7369 GCA_964559765.1 uncultured Candidatus Saccharibacteria bacterium | reverse complement strand
AATATTTTTATCGAAAGAAGTTATTTTAGGCTCAACTTCCAGAAGCGCCGCCTCCAATAGTTTGAACCTGCCGCCGTAGTATCCATCCTCCAAAGATTTGAGCTCGGCTGCCAATTCTTCCCTTTGCTCATATCGCGAAACCTGTTTTTTCAATAAACGCAGATGCGGCTTCAACTCCTCGATCAGCGCCTTGGCTTTCTCAAGATTTATATAAGTGTTCTCCAGGCGACGTTTGGCGTCGGACTTCTTCATTTGGTACTCCTTCAGCCCAAGCAGCTCCTCTATCATCTCCCGCCGCTCAAGCGGGGTTGCTTTGATGAAAATATCGCTCTCCCCCTGACCCACGATATTCAAGCCGCTGTGGCCAAGCCTAGATTTGGAGAAAAAGTCGATTATGTCTTTGAGGCGAACCTCTGATTTGTTCAAATAACACGTCGATGAGCCGTCACGGTTCACCCGACGCGATATGGAGACTTCCTTATAGTCCACTGGGAAAAACCCGGATGAATTGTCGAAATACAACGTAGCCTGGGCAAGACCCATGCGCGGACGCTTCTCGGTGCCGGCGAATATCAGATCTTCCACCTTCGCCCCGCGCAGATTACGCGCTTCCCGTTCGCCCAACAGCCAGCGGATGGCATCAGTGACATTAGATTTACCGGAACCGTTCGGGCCGACGATAGCCGCAGTCCCAGACGGAAAATCCAACACCGCCTTGTCTGCAAAAGATTTAAATCCTTGGAGTTCTAGACGTTTCAGGAACATATATCAGGTAAGATAGCTCTCGTAATAATTACTGGCAATGGCTAAGCCCTCAACTTCTTCATGAGACGGCGGGCGGCCTCCAGTTCGGCTCCCTGTTTGGAGTTGCCTACGCCCTCAGACTCCAGCTCGTCTCCGAAATACAGGCCAGACCTGAAAACCCGATCATGGGCCGGCCCGGATTCCTCCAAAATCTTGTATGTCGGGGTCGTGTGGTAGCGCTCCTGGGCAATTTCCTGGACGAGGCTCTTGGGATCCTTCCCCCCAGTCTCCATGACCTCGTCTATTCTGGAAAGGACGAATGATTTGATTACTTGGCTCGCTGCTTCATACCCTTGGTCAAGATATACCGCCCCTATCACGGCTTCGACCGCATCGGCGAGAAGCGTCTCCCCTCCGCGGCCGGTCAGATCCTTGGATTCTCCCTTTGAGACGAGGATGACTTCGTCTATTCCGAGGTCCCCAGCCACCTTGCGCAACATCTTCGAGTTGACCAATGCCGCACGATATAAAGTCAGATCCCCTTCTTCTTTCTTCGGGAACTTGGAAAATAGGCTTTCGGTCACGACAAGCTCAAGAACTGCGTCGCCCAAGAATTCCAACCGCTCGTTGTTCGATAAGCGCCACGAAGGATTCTCGTTCAGATAAGAACGGTGCGTGACCGCCTCCCGAAGGAGGTCTAGGTTGTTAAATCTGATATTCAATTTTTTCTCTAGAATATTTATATCTGAATTCATGACGGGAAGATTTTATTTAAATACGGCAGTTAGGCCTTCGGCTTGGCTTCCGGTGAATCCTTCTTTTTGCCTCTTTCTGGATCCTGGTCCGGTTCGCCCAACTCCCTATATATGGTGCCCAATACGCCATTCACAAACTTCCCGGAATTCTGACCGCCGTAAGTCTTGGCAAGCTCGATAGCTTCGTTGATCGCCACGCGCGGAGGCACTTCTTTATGATCCCCGTAGAGGAGCTCATAGAGGCCCAAGCGCAGTATATTGCGGTCCACCAATGGAAGCTGATTTATCGGCCACTCCGGAGCGGTCGTGGTTATGATCTTATCTATGTCGGCTATCTTCAGCTCGACTCCGTGAACCAGGCGGTTTATGAAATCGCGGTCAGAGAAGCCCGGCGCAAATTCTTCGACGGAGTTTTCAATCGCCTCGTCTAGATTTATTTTGTGCTCATAAAAATCCCACTCAAATAGGGATTGCAGTGCTATAGCTCTTCCCAGCTGACGGGTCGCCATATGTTATTTTTGCTTTGAGCTGCTAACCTTTCCGGCGTAATAGCCGCACTTCGGACAAGCGCGATGCGGCAACATGGGAGATTTGCACTTCGGGCAGGGCGTCAATTTGACCGGCTTGCGGGCAATGTGCGCGCGCCTTCTTCCTACCTTCGATTTAGAATGATGTTTAACTGGAGGTGGCATATGTCTTTTGTTTTACGTTCTAAATATTAATTGTTTTTGATAAGAAGGTCAATCTGTGGCTTGCGCCCGGTCCGTACTTGCGGACAAGCGAACGATGCGCGCGCGTACCATATCCCTTATGGGCGCCGAACCCGTATCTCGGATCCACCCCGTCCAATCTAGTCATATACCGATCACGGGTGACCTTGGCTATTATCGAAGCCAGCTTGACTGCGTTTATCTTCTCATCGCCCTTCACGACCGTCCTTGCGTCCCACCCGCCCGAAACCTGGTCTTTCTTGCTGCCGATATACAGTCCCCCGTCCAGATATACCCTGACGTCTTTTTTGTCTTTTATTCCGAGCTTGGCGACCAGCCTGTTAAAACTGCGCCCCGCACACCTGTTGGCGGCTCTGGATATGTTTATCCTGTCTATGACCGCCGGCGATACCCTTGAAACCGCGTAAGATATGCCGCTCTTCTTTATCCTGCGCAGCCACTCTTCCCTACGCAGGGTAGTGAGCTTCTTCGAATCCTTCAGCCTCCCGCCCGGTTTCCAACCGGGCTCCAAAAGCACCGCCGCGACAACTACGGGGCCGGCCAGGCTCCCCCGCCCCACCTCATCGATGCCGATAATGTACCTCATTTGCTGCAAAACTAAGTATATTGATTCGGCATAAAATTAACCATAAAAACAGCTCTGACCGGACCTTTGTCAATTGGGCCATAAGAATTTATAATCCAACCAGACCAATTGAACTTAACTATATATTTATGAAATTCGTCCATCTCCATACGCACTCCCACTATTCCCTATTGGACGGCCTTTCAAAAATAGACGCCCTCGTAAACCGGACCAAGGAACTGGGCATGGAAGCCCTGGCCGTTACTGACCACGGGAATATGTATGGCGCTGTAGAATTTTATGAGAAAGCGACCAAGGCCGGCATAAAGCCGATCCTTGGCGCCGAGGTCTATGTCGCCAAGGGATCGCGCACCTCACGCGACCCGAGGACGGACGGGATGCGTTATCACCTCATACTTCTTGCCAAGAACGAAATCGGATATCGCAACTTAGTTGAGCTTGTGACTAAAGCGCACCTCGAGGGCTTCTACTACAAGCCGCGCATAGACCACGAGCTTCTTGAGATGCACCACGAAGGACTGATCTGCCTGTCGGGATGTTTCTCCGGAGAGTTCTGTCGAGCCATCAGGGACGGCAACATGGCTGAAGCGGAAGATATAGCGAAATATTATAAAGGCATATTCGGCGATGACTATTACATCGAAGTCCAACAGCACTCGCGCGAGCTGAGACCACATATCATAGAGATCGCCCGCAAACTGGATATCCCGCTGGTCGCCACCCAGGATTCGCACTATCTCAAACCGGAGGATAAGCCCATACACGAGATATTGCTAGCAATCCAGACCGGACACAACATGGATTCCGAGGACCGGTTCAGCTTCAACGACTTCGATTGCTCGCTGACCCCCCCCGAACAGATGGCCGAGCTTTTCAAAGATATTCCTGAGGCCATCGAGAACACCGTTAAGATAGCCGACAAATGCGATTTCAAACTCGAACTTGGAAAGATCCGCTTGCCAGCATACCCCCTTCCCGAGGGCGAAACCTCCAGCAAGGAATATTTGCGCAAGCTGGTGGAACAAAAGCTCCCATTGAGATACCCCAACGCGGACAAGACGACTATAGACAGGATGAACTACGAGCTGGGGGTTATAGAGCGGACCGGCTTCGCCGATTACTTCCTGATCGTCCAAGACTTCGTCAACTGGTCCAAGAGCCACGGCATTGCCGTGGGCCCGGGGCGCGGATCTGCCGCCGGGAGCATCATCTCTTATATTTTGAACATTACCGACGTAGACCCGATAGCCTACGACCTGCTCTTCGAGCGCTTCCTGAACCCGGAACGTATCTCGATGCCGGATATCGACATAGATTTCGCCGACCACCGCCGGGACGAGGTCCTTGGATACGTTAAGGACAGGTACGGCGAGGACCACGTCGCACAGATAATCACCTTCGGGACTATGGCCGCACGCGCCGCGATCCGCGACGCCGGCCGGTCAATGGGCTATTCTTACGGATTCTGCGACCAGATCGCAAAGCTCATCCCCTTCAACCCGACTCAGGGAATGAAAGAGGGGTGGCTCGCCATAACGCTGAACAAAGTTCCCGAACTTAAGGCGATGTACGACTCGAATCCCGATGCGAAAAAACTTATAGACGCCGCCTTAAAGCTCGAAGGAGTAGTAAGGCACGCTTCGGTGCACGCTTGCGGCGTCGTGATATCCAACAAACCCCTCACCGGCAACATTCCGACACAGCGCGCGCCGCAGGATGAAACGCGGATAATAACCCAGTACGAGATGCATGCTGTGGAAGATCTGGGGTTCCTGAAGATCGACTTCTTGGGATTGAAGAACTTGACCATCATCGAGGAGACGCTAAAGCTCATCCGCGAGAAGGGCCATGACATAAACATATCCAAAATCCCATTGGACGACCCTGATACGTTCAAGCTGCTGAGGAGCGGCGAGACGACCGGGGTATTCCAATTTGAATCGAGCGGCATGCGCCGCTATATGAAAGATCTCAAGCCGACCGAACTGGAAGACCTGACCGCTCTAGTCGCTTTATATCGGCCGGGCCCGATCGAGCTTGTGCCTTCGTACATCCGTCGCAAGTTCGGCGAAGAGAAAGTGACCTACCTACATCCTCGGCTCGAACCGATCTTCAACAAGACCTATGGAGTAGGCGTCTACCAGGAGCAGATGATGAGGGTGGCAACGGACCTCGCCGGCTTCACCCTGCCGGAGGCAGACACGCTGCGCAAGGCCATCGGCAAGAAGATAAAGTCCCTACTCGACGTCCAGCAGGAAAAGCTGGTCCAAGGGATGATAAAGAACGGCATACCGCCGAAGATCGCCAAGGAGATATGGGAGCTCTTCCCGCCGTTCGCCCGCTACGGGTTCAACAGGTCTCACGCCGTCTGCTATGCGTTAATCGGCTATCAGACCGCCTATCTCAAGGCGCACTATCCAGTAGAACTTATGACCGCGCTGCTCAACAATGACGCCGGCGACGTCGAACGCATATCCTTCCTTGTGAACGAATCCCGCAGAATGGGCATAGAAGTCATGCCGCCGGACGTGAATAAAAGCACTACTCAGTTCGTGCCTGAAGGTAACGGAATCCGCTTCGGCCTTTTGGCGATAAAGAACCTCGGGGCTAACGTCACCGAATCAATCGTGGAAGAGCGCTTCAAGGGCGGGCCGTACCGGGACATCGCCGACCTTACATCGAGGATCAGCCACCACGACCTGAACCGCAAGGCTATGGAGGCGCTCATAAAGACGGGGGCGATAGATTCGCTGGGCGTAGAACGTGCCGCCGGCCTCGCGAGCTTGGATGAGATAGCGAAGATATCAAACAGCTTGAAAAAAGCCAACGGCAGTTCGCAGGCGGGTCTGTTCGGCGCTGAAGCGCCGACGGTGAAGATAAAACTGGCCGACGTCCCTCCGGCGACACGCACGCAGAAGCTGGCCTGGGAAAAAGAACTATTGGGACTTTACGTCACCGACCACCCGCTGAAAGACCACGTCAAGATGCTGGCCTCCAAGGGATATAATCCGATAGAAGAGGTATTGAAGGAACAAAGCGAGAAAGTTCTCATCAAGACCTATGGCGTGATAACAAAAATACAGCGGGTCAACACCAAGAAGGGCGACACCATGCTCTTTGCGAAGATCGAGGATTTGAGCAATACTATAGAGGTATTAGTGTTCTCCGACACATTGAAGAAAAAACCGGCAATCTGGGTGGAAGGCAACACCATCGCCCTTACCGGTCACATCTCCAAACGGAACGGTGATACGAAATTAA
This sequence comes from uncultured Candidatus Saccharibacteria bacterium, assembly GCA_964559765.1. Classification (GTDB taxonomy): domain Bacteria; phylum Patescibacteriota; class Minisyncoccia; order UBA6257; family Colwellbacteraceae; genus JAMCRD01. Next base: position 1,292 of record CAZLHU010000018.1, on the reverse strand, counting down.
TATGTCAGGAAGCAGCAAGCCTCAGTCTATAGAGAACATCCGCCATTCCTTGGCCCATCTTTTAGCTGCGGCGGTTTTAGAAAAGTTCCCTGATGCCAAACTGGCCATAGGGCCGACAATCGAAAACGGTTTTTATTACGACTTCCTGCTATCCCGCAGCTTAACCCCGGAAGACTTAAAGGACTTCGAGAAGGTTATGCGGGGATTTATAAACAAAGGGCTTCCCTTCTCCGGCGAGAAGATATCTGTAGCCGAAGCAAACAAGCTCTTCTCAAAGCAGCCATTCAAACTTGAGCTTATAAAGGAATTCTCTGGGGAGAACAAAGACCTGACCATTTACCGTACTGGCGAGATATTCATGGATCTTTGTCGCGGCGGGCACGTCGAAAACACAAAAGAAATTCCGGCCGACGCCTTCAAATTAGAGAAGGTTGCAGGCGCATATTGGCGCGGCGATGAGAAGAATCCGATGCTGCAACGCATCTATGGCCTCGCATTTGAGAGCAAGGAGGCGTTAAAAAATTACTTGGTCTTTATCGAGGAGGCTAAGAAGCGAGACCACCGCGTTCTCGGCAAACAGCTTAAATTATTCACCATCTCCGACTTAATCGGAGCAGGACTGCCGCTCATCCAGCCTAAGGGGATGATCATACGAAGGGCTATTGAGGATTACCTTTGGGAATTGCATGCTGGCAAGGGATATTGGCGGGTTTGGACACCTCATATCGCCAAAGAAGCACTTTATGTGACCTCCGGCCACGCCGCCAAATTCGGCGACGAGCTGTTCCGCGTGCAAGGTAAGGAGGAAAAGTTTTTCATGAAACCGATGAACTGCCCACATCACATGCAGCTCTTCACCGACAACCAGTTTAGCTATCGCGATATGCCGATACGCTACTTCGAACCGGCGACGGTCTACCGCGATGAAAAATCCGGCGAACTATCCGGTCTTACCCGCGTCCGCTCCATCACGCAGGATGATGGCCATCTTTTCTGCCGCGTTTCGCAGATAGAAGACGAAGTGAAGACCATCTCCGGCATAATCAAAAAATTCTATGCAACGATGGGCATGCTCGAAAATTACTGGGTAAGCCTCTCCGTTCGCGGCGATGACCGTTCAAAATATCTCGGCACCGATGAAAATTGGCACGCGGCGGAAAGCGCCCTCGAAAACGCGGCGAAGGCCGACAAGCTTCCCTACCGGCGCATCGAAGGCGAAGCGGCGTTTTACGGACCAAAGCTCGATTTTATGTTCAAAGATGCGATCGGCCGCCAATGGCAGCTCGCCACCA
>CAZLHU010000017.1:0-8292 GCA_964559765.1 uncultured Candidatus Saccharibacteria bacterium | reverse complement strand
GGACCGTCCCTTCCGGCATCACGAGCATAACTGTGACTGCCTATGGGAGCGCGGGCAATGCAGGCGCTGGAACGAACGCGGGCGCTGGTGGAAACGGAGCTATTGTTTCTGGGAAACTAAGCGTGACTCCCGGTGCGACCTATTACATCGGCTTTATTTCTGGCGGCGCCAGCGGCAGTAGTGACAGAGGTGTGGGAACTCTGGGCGGCCCAGGCGGATACGCTTCATGGTTCGGTATATACAATACCTTTTCTGCGGTCTCCAACCTCCCTCTTTTAGTAGCGGCTGGCGGAGGCGGCGGTAGCGGAGCGGGGACCTCCGGTTATTATCCTGCGGGCGGTGGAGGCGGCGCTGGATTTGGCGGCGGTGGAGGCGGCGGCGCTGGTTCAACTTATAATGGCGGCGCTGGTGGCTCTCTCGGAAATGGCACAGGGGGTAACGGCGGAAACGGCAATGCTTCGGCAGGTTTGCCAGGTACGGGCGGTGCGGGCGGTGGCGGTGGTGGCGGCGCAAATGCGGCTTACCAATACGGCGCGGCTGGCGGAAGCAACGGTGGCGGTGGTGGCGGCGGCGAAATAGGCTCGTCTGGAACGTGGACGGGTACCGGCTCTAACGGTAACGGAAGTTCTGCCAATGGAAGCGGTGGAAATGGATCTGGCACAAGCGAAGGCATTGGGGGAACGGGGTCAAACAGCGGAACAAATCTTGCTGGGGGCGGCGGCGGCGGGGATAGCGGAACGGGAACGGGAACGGGCGGCGGCGGCGGCGGCGGCGGAGCTGGCTCCGATTACTTCGGCGCCGGTTGGTCGTCGATCTCAGAGTCATACTCAAATACGATTTCAGGAACGGGCGGAGCCTATATCTATATAACATACTAACCTCATCCGGTTCGGTTCGAATTATCGTATTGCGAACGGTTATCATATAATTAGGTCATATCAACCAATGGATATCGTCAAGATAAAGAATTTTGATAAGCTCGCTGTCGATGGGACAAGGACGAAGGCGCTGCAGATTGCGGAGGCGGGTTTGCAGGCCATAGACACGGAAAGGGTTATAAACAGCAACGTCTCATTGGAGGGGAATATATTGAAAGTTAAGGGAGAGGCCTTCGACCTGGATGAGGGGAAGGTCTTTTTGATAGGCATAGGCAAGTGTTCCTTATATGCGGCCGCAGCGATGCAGAAGATATTGCCGAACCGAATATCCGGCGGAGTTGTCGTCGATGTGAGGGAGGGGAAGCTCGATGGCATAGAGACCTATATGGGCACGCATCCTTTGCCCAGCTCCCAGAATGAGGTCGCTGCGCAGAGGATAGTCGACACGATTTCCAGCCTCCACGAGAACGACCTGGTCATTTTCCTTATCTCCGGCGGCGGCTCGACGCTCTTGTATCTGCCGGAGGACAAGGGCGCTAAAGAGGAAGAGCCGATCATGCAGACGTTGATCAATGTCGGCGCGACCATTGAGGAGATAAATACTATAAGAAAGCATATGTCGCTCGCGAGGGGCGGCTATCTGGCAAAATACATATATCCGGCCCATGGCGTCGCCCTGATCTTCTCCGATGTGCCGAAGGATGACGTGAGTTTCATCGCTTCGGGCCCGACGGTCAAAGACACGACCACGATAAAGGATGCTTTAGAGGTGCTGGCCAAATATGATGTTCTTAAAACCTGCGGTATGGAAAAATGCGGACTAATCGAGACGCCCAAGGATGACAAGTATTTCTTGAATATGGCCAATATTCTCGTGGTTTCGAACAGTACGGCATTGGAGGCCATGCGGAAGGAGGCCGAGAGGATGGGATTCAGGACGGAAGTGTCGACCACGAGCCTTTCCGGCGAAGCCAAGGACGTGGCGAAGCTTTTGGTCGAAAGGATACAGGCCGCTCCTGCGAACACAGCATATCTTTACGGCGGAGAGACCACGGTCACGGTGAAACACGATGGCAAGGGCGGGAGAAACTTGGAATTGGCCCTGTCGGCCCTGCGGATGATCAAGGACGGGCAGATAATTCTTCCGTTCGATTCGGATGGGCACGACAATACCGATTACGCCGGAGCGCTTTGTGATACAATAGCAAGTAAGAAGGCTAAGGACCTAGGCATCGATCTAGAGCAATACCTCTCCGAGAACAGGTCGTATGAGTTTTGGGAGAAGATTGGCGATTACTTGATGACCGGCGACACCGGATCCAATGTCTCAGATTTAATAATTACAATAAATGAAGAAAAAAAATAAATTAACGCTTTGGTTCAAGGAGGTGGGTATAGAGGACGTGGGTTTGGTCGGCGGAAAGAACGCATCTCTGGGCGAGATGATCAGGCACTTGGAGCCGGAGGGCGTGCCGATACCCAATGGATTCGTGGTGACGGCCGACGCTTACAGGTATTTCCTGGAAGCGACCGGTCTCAAGAAGTTCATCAAGGATACGCTCGCGGGCATGAGCACCAAAAACCTGCCGGATTTGGCCAAGCGCTGCGAGAAGGTCCGCGACACGATTAAGGCCACGGAATTCCCGGAGGACCTGAAGCAGGACATTATTAAAAGATATAGGGAGTTGGAAAAAAGATATGGCAGGAATGCCGACGTCGCGGTTAGGTCCTCGGCTACGGCCGAAGATCTGCCCGGCGCATCGTTCGCCGGAGAACACGACACTTATTTGAACATCCGCGGGGCTGAGGAGGTCGTGCGGGCGGTCCGCGCGGCGATGGCCTCGTTATTTACTGAACGGGCGACGTCCTATCGCGTCGACAAGGGATTCGATCAGCTTAAGGTCGCATTGTCCGTCGGCGTGCAGAAGATGGTGCGTTCCGACATGGCCTGTTCCGGAGTCATGTTCACGGTGGACACCGAATCCGGATTCAAGGATGTGGTATTGATAAACGCGTCATGGGGACTGGGCGAGATGATCGTCCAAGGCGAGGTGACGCCGGACGAGTTTTTGGTATTCAAGCCGAACCTCAATAAGAAGGGTTTGAGCCCGATAATCGATAAGAAACTCGGAACGAAGAACCGCAAGATGGTCTACTCTTCGGCCGGAAACGCTTCGACTAAGAAGACAAAGGTGATTCCCACGACCGACAAAGAGAAGGTCAGCTGGGTCCTGACCGATAAGGAGATATTGCAATTGGCCAGATGGGGAGCGCTCATCGAGAAGCACTATACCGAACACAATAAGAAATGGACGCCGATGGACATGGAGTGGGCCAAGGACGGCAGGACGGGTCAGCTGTTCATCGTCCAAGCGAGACCTGAGACGGTCCAGGCGAGCCGCGACTTCTCGAAGATCAAGGAATTCATTCTCCAAGGCAAGGGCAAAATGATAACTAAAGGCACTTCGGTCGGAAGCAAGATCTCCGGCGGGAAGTCCCGGGTCATCATAAATCCGAAGAACATCAAGGATTTCAAGCCGGGCGAAGTTTTGATAACCGGCATGACCGATCCGGACTGGGAGCCGATCATGAAGATAGCTTCGGCGATAATCACCGACAAGGGCGGAAGAACTTCGCATGCCGCAATCGTGTCCAGGGAACTGGGTATCGCCTGCGTCGTGGGCACCGAGAATGCGACCAAGAAGATAAGGACCGGCCAGATAGTGACTGTGGATACGACCGGTACCGAGGGGCTCATATATGAGGGCGCGGTGCCGTTCAAGGTTGTCGAGCATGACATCAAGAATCTGAAGAAGCCGAGGACGCATATAATGATGAATATCGCCACCCCGGACACCTCGTTCGAGAAATCTTTTCTGCCGAACGACGGCGTAGGACTGGCTAGGGAAGAGTTTATAATCGCTTCCGATATTGGGATCCATCCCAATGCGTTGTTGAACTACGACAAGTTGAAACTTGAGGGCAAGAAGGACAGGGCGAAGGCGGAGATTGTGAACGAGATAGACAGGAAGACGATAGGCTATGCGGACAAGACGCAGTTCTATATAGACAAGCTGGCCTATGGGATAGCGAAGATCGGCGCGGCGTTCTATCCGAAGCCGGTGATAGTCAGGTTCTCAGATTTCAAGACGAACGAATACCGGACACTTATCGGCGGCGATCTGTACGAACCCAAGGAGGAGAATCCGATGATCGGCTGGCGCGGAGCTTCGCGCTATTACGCTCCGGACTTCGCCGACGCGTTCGTGCTGGAGGTGAAAGCCATAAAGAAGGTAAGGGAGGAGATGGGCGTGGACAACGTCGAAGTGATGATACCGTTCTGCCGTACGGCGGAAGAGGGGGCGAAATGCGTCGGTCTGATAGAGAAGAACGGCCTGAACCGCAAGTCGGGGCTTAAGATCTATGTGATGTGCGAAATACCGGCCAACGTTATCCTGGCCGATAAGTTCCTGGACGTTTTCGACGGCATGAGCATAGGCTCGAACGACCTGACCCAGCTTACCGTGGGCATAGACCGCGATGGCAACGAGAGAGTAAAGAAGATAACCAATGAGAACGACGAATCGGTCAAAAAGCTGATCACCGAAGTGATAAAGGTCTGCAAGGCCAGGCATAAGTATATCGGCATCTGCGGACAAGCCCCGTCGGACTATCCGGAGTTCGCCAAGTTCCTTGTGAAGCACAAGATCGAGAGCATGTCATTGAATCCGGACACGGTCATAAAGACCGTCATCAATACACTGAAAGTAGAAAAGAGCCAGCGATGAAGATAGCCTTCTTTGGGATCGAGGGTTGGGAAGAGAGTGCGATCAAGCAGGCTTTCCCTTCCGACGAGATATATCTGAGCAAGGATAAGGTGAGCGAGACGAGTATGCCCGAAAAGGCGGACTTCGATATCGTCTCTATATTCGTCGATTCGAAGGTCAGTCCGAAGGTATTGGACCAGTTTCCGAATCTGAAGCTGTTGGCCACGCGTTCGACCGGATTCGATCATATCGATTGCGTGGAATGCTCCAAGCGCAAAGTCGCCGTGGTGTATGTGCCGAGCTACGGAGTGAATACCGTGGCCGAATTCGCTTTCGGCCTGATTCTCAACCTTACGAGGAAGATGTACCAGACAATCGATCAAGTCAAAAAGACGAGCTCGTTCTCTTTGGCCGGATTGAGGGGCATGGACGTTAAGGGCAAGACTATCGGCGTGATCGGCACTGGGCACATCGGCGCGGAGGTTATAAAGATAGCCAAAGGATTCGGCATGGAGGTGATAGCCTACGATGCGTATCCGAACGCAACCCTCCCGGACGCTTTGGGTTTCAAATACGTGACGCTGGAGGAATTATTGAAGAATTCGGATGTCGTAACCATCCATACGCCGTATCTGCCGTCGACCCATCATCTGATAAATAAGGGCAATATATCCCTGATGAAGAAAGGTGCGTATCTTATAAATACGGCCCGCGGGGCGATAGTCGAAACGGAAGCGCTGATAGATGCGCTGCAGAGCGATGCCTTAGGCGGAGCAGGCCTGGACGTATTGGAAGAAGAGGAGGAGACCAAAGACGAATCGCGGATGCTGGCGAAAGCCAGCGGAGACGAACTTAAGGGGATTCTCGCTAACGACGTTCTTATGAAAATGCCGAATGTCCTCGTGACTCCGCACAACGCTTTCAATACGCAGGAAGCGGTGGCCAGAATACTCGACACGACAATAGAGAATATAAAGGCCTTCATAGCCGGTAAGCCTACCAATCTAATACCATAGAACAATGACCATAAAGAACTTAACCGCGAGTGAGATATTCGATTCACGCGGGGAGCCGACGATCGAGGTCAAGTTGGAGAACAACAAAGGTTCGTTTTTCTATGCCGAGGTGCCGTCTGGAAAAAGCCGCGGCAGCAAGGAGGCGGCGGTCCTGCCTTTGGCCAAAGTGAAGATCGCCGAAAAGATCCTCAAAAAAGCGATCGGCGGAAAGGATTTCAAGTGCATCCAGGACTTCGACGACTTCCTGATCAAAACCGACGGCACTGCCAATAAAAGCAGGCTGGGCGGCAATTTCATGCTCGGCGCCTCGGTCGCTTTCGCAAGGGCCGTCTCATTCGAACACAAACGTGATGTCTGGCAGGCGCTTCAGGGCGAATTCTTCGGCGGCAAGAATGTTTCGAAGATGCCTTTCATATTCTCCAATCTGATCAATGGCGGCGTCCATGCCGACAATAACCTTGATATTCAGGAATATATGGTGGTCGTGAAAGGGGAGGGCTCGCCGGACGAGAGCGTCAGGAAACTCATCTCTTTCTATAAGGAATTGGGTTCGTTCCTGAAGAATAAATATAAGACATCCATCCTGCCGATAGGCGACGAGGGCGGATACTCGATCAATTTCAAAAACAACTTCGAGCCTATTTCAGTGCTGGGCCAGCTAATCGCGCGCTATAAGCTTGATAACAAGTTTTCAATCGCCCTGGATGCGGCCGCTTCCGATTTCTACGAGAAGGGCAGATATGTCTTCGACGGGAAGAAGCTGTCGTCGTACCAGCTCCATAACGTATATCTGAAATATTTCAAGGATTCCAAGCAGCTGATTTCCATAGAGGACCCGTTCTATGAGAAGGATTACGACGCCTTCGGGATACTGAAATCGGCCCTTAAGAACAAGATAGTCGTCGGAGACGACCTTACCGTAACCAACCCGGACATCATAGAGAAAAGCGCCAACGACGATCTTGTGAATGCCGTGATAATAAAGCCCAATCAGATCGGCACGGTGAGCGAGGCCTGCGAGGCCATAAAGACCGCCCACAAGAACGGCCTTAAATGCATAGTTTCCCACCGTTCCGGGGAAACAAAGGATGTGTTCATAATCCATCTGGCCAGGGCTGCCGGAGTGTTTGGATTGAAAATAGGCGCGCCGGTGAGAGAAAGGACCCTTAAATTCAACGAGTTCATCAGGATATACGGCAATTAGAATTAAGCACGGGGAAGTAATAGACTAAATGGGTAACATGAACAGCGAACATATAGCATCAAACTTTTTCCTCTGTCTCCTCGTAGTGGCGACACTGGTCGTCGGACTGATCTTCTTCCCGTACCTTAACGCCCTGACCATAGCCATCGTCTTTGCGGTCATATTCGATCCCGTGTACAGAAAGCTGCGGAGCTTCATGCCGAAATACGAAGGCTTAGCCTCCTTCATCACGGTTCTGCTTACGATAATCATAATTCTCATACCGCTGATCTTCTTCGGCGTAACCGTATTCCGCGAAGCGCAAAGCGTCTACGCCAGTTCCATCTCCGGCGGCAACTCGCAGATCACGAACATCATTCGCGACCAGGTCGCCAAGTTCTTCCCGTCGGTCAACATAGACTTCAGCCAGTATGCGAACGGATTCCTGAATTGGCTCATCGCCAACATCGGGCCGATATTCTCGCAGGTCGCCGGGATAACCCTGATCATATTCCTGTCCGCCTTTGCCTTGTTCTACTTCCTGAAGGACGGGCGCAAGATCCATGACTCCGTGGTCAGGATCAGTCCGTTGAAGCACGACGACACCGAAAAGATATTGGACAAGCTTTCAAAGATGGTCGGATCGGTCATTAAGGGGTCGCTGGTGGTCTGCACCCTGCAGGGCCTATCGATAGGCCTCGGATTCTACCTCTTCGGGCTTCACAATCCGGTGCTGTGGGGTTCGGTCGCGATCATCTGTTCGTTCGTGCCCGTCATAGGGCCGGCGCTGATCGTCGTACCCACGGCGATAATCGTCTGGCTGTCGGGCAACCTGTCAATAGCCGTCGCTTTCGCAATATGGGGATTACTTTTGCCGGGAGTGATCGATAACTTCTTGAGGCCAAAACTCATCGACCGGGACACGCATGTGAGCCCATTGCTCGTTTTATTCAGTGTTATAGGCGGAATATCGGTTTTCGGCCCGATCGGATTGGTCTTAGGGCCTCTGGCGCTGAGCCTTTTGCTAGCTTTATTCGAAATCTATCCGTCGATTTTCAAGGAAGACGTGAACAGAGCCTAAAAACAGGCACATATTTTGGTCGGTGTATTGTATAATATTTGTGCATACCGATTCTTAATTTTTATTCGAATTTATTTTTTAAGTTAATATTTAATATTAAATTGGGGAACATAAAAATGATCGAAATTTAATAAATGCCTAAAGCGAAGTCATCTTCCATGACAAAGGAAAAATACGCATCTCTGGCCGTGGTCGTCTATAACAAGAGCATTGCGATTCTGCATAAGGACGAGACGCTGCTGAAGACGAAGCTGTTTTTCTCCGTAAGCGATGACGGCATGAGCTTCTCGAAGAGGCATGACATAGAGCTGACCCTGCCCAACGGCAACCTTCTATTGATTGGCGCGCGTGATGAGTCGTCCACGAT
>CAZLHU010000016.1:0-9976 GCA_964559765.1 uncultured Candidatus Saccharibacteria bacterium | reverse complement strand
GAGGGAGGCTATTGGGAATTGCAGCGGTTTTCGTCTGGCCACTTTCGGCGATACGATCTATCTGACCTACGTCCGCGTGTTCAGGAAGAAACCGACCGTCGTCGTCGCAAAATCTACCGACATGGTCAACTTCCAAGTTGCCGGCGGATCCGACCAGATCAAAGGACCTCTAGCCATAGTGCCCCTGTACAAGTTCAGGCATTATTTCCTCGGATATTTCGGCCAGGACGTCATACGGGCCGCCGACTCAGAAGATTTCGATACCTGGCACATCACCGATCCGCTGCTTTCTCCCAGGAAGGATCGCTTCGACGAGAGCAAGCTGCATATAATCGGCAACGTTACCACGGACAAGGGCATTCTGGTCTTTTACGGATCGAATGGCGCCCGCAAGCGCGATAAAATCAGGGTCAACGTAGGTGCGGCGATATTCTCGCTGACCCGTCCGGGACAGCTGATATGGAGGGCCGACTCTCCGCTTTGGGAGATAGAAGTGGACAAGCGGGACTATCCTTTGACCTCGCTGGGAAGCGTGATCTTCGGCGATAAGATTTATTTATACTGGTCCTCCAAGCGCAATGAGATATTCCTTTCGACCATACCCATGTCCTTCTTCACCTGGGAGAACGTCGCGGCGATCGGGCCATCCAGCCTTAAGAGGAGCGAAGAGAATCCGATCATCACGCCCAATCCGGAGCACGACTGGGAGAACGTTTCGACCTTCAATCCCGCGGCCATATATCTGGACGATACGGTCCATCTGCTTTATAGGGCGATAGGTGAGAGCGGCATTTCAGTGATCGGCTATGCGTCCTCGAGCGACGGGGTCCACATCGACGAAAGACTCGATCAGCCGATATATGCAACGCAGCCCCTCGATTACAAAGGGAAGAAGGTCAAGAGGTTCTCGCTGCAGAACATATCCGGGGGCGGCTGGGGTGGATGCGAGGATCCGAGACTGACCAGGATAGACGACAAGATATATATGACATATGTGGCCTTCGACGGCTACAACCCGCCGGGAGTCGCCGTGACCTCAATAAGTGTGGACGACTTCAGGGACAAAAAGTGGGACTGGTCCGAACCCGTGCTCTTGTCCAAACCGGGCGAGCTGACCAAGAACTGGGTGATCTTCCCCGAGAAGATAAACGGCAAATATGCGATCCTGCACAGCACGTCGCCGAAGATACTGGTGGATTACGTGGACAGCCTCGATTCGAGAGGAAAGGACATAAACACGTATCATAACGGCAACGTGAATTCGAAGCGCTGGGACAATCTTATGAGAGGCGCCGGCGCGCCGCCGATAAGGACCAAATACGGCTGGCTTGTCCTATATCACGCCATGGATCGCAGGGATCCGAACCGCTACAAGCTAGGGGCGATGATCCTCGATCTTAAGGATCCGACCAAGGTGCTGTTCCGCTCGAAGCGCCCGATACTAGAACCAGTGGAGATGTACGAGAACCAGGGATTCAAGTCCGGCGTTGTTTACGCCTGCGGAGCGGTCGTTAAGGACAATGAGCTTTTCGTGTACTACGGCGGCGCCGACAGCGTCGTCTGCGTAGCGACGGCCGACTTCGACAAGTTCCTGGACGATCTCGTGACAGGCAAGGAAAAGGACGACCTCGTATTCCATAAGATCGGCTCGACCGCTGAAGTGACCAATTAATGTTTGTCGTTGAACGATCTTCGCACAATCCGCTGATAAGTCCGATGACGGATCATCCTTGGGAGTCCTTTGCGGCCTTCAACTGGTGCCCGATACAGGACAAGGAAAAGATACACTGCGTCTACCGGGCCATGTCGGAAAAGAGCCTGGTGGCCAAGCACGACCTTAACATGTCCAGCATCGGCTATGCCGACAGCAAGGACGGGATAGACTTCAAGAACCGCAGGCAACTGATCGCCCCTGAAGAGGACTGGGAGAAATTTGGCTGCGAAGACCCGCGGGTGACCAAGATAGACGACACCTACTATATCTTCTATACCGCTCTGTCGGTTTATCCCTTCGCGGCGGACGGGATAAAGGTGGCGGTGGCGACCACGAAGGATTTCAAGAAAATAGACGAGAGGCATCTGGTCACGCCGTTCAACGCCAAGGCCATGGTGCTCTTCCCCGAGAAGATAAACGGGAAATACGTCGCGCTTCTCACGGCCCACACCGACATGCCGCCGGTAAAAATATGCATGGCAGAATTCGACTCGATCGAACAGATCTGGTCCAAGGAATACTGGGACAAATGGCACGCCGACATAGACTCGCATCGGCTCATCGTGAAGAGAAAGGAGAGCGACCAGGTTGAGATAGGGGCGGTGCCGATAAGGACCAAGTCAGGCTGGCTGGTCATCTACTCCCATATCCAGAATTATTATTCCAACAACAAGATATTCGGGATAGAAGCCCTACTTCTGGATCTGAACGACCCGAAGAAGATAATCGCTAGGACGGACAGCCCAATCCTGGTGCCGGAAGAGACTTACGAGATGTTCGGCCAGGTGCAGGACATTGTTTTCCCTTCCGGTTCTTTCATCTCCGGGCACAAGCTTCACATATACTACGGGGCTACGGACACGACCTGCTGCCGGGCGGACGTCGATCTGGAGGACCTCCTGGAAAGCATCGAAAAGAAACCGGTGGTGCATCGGGCCGAAAGCAACCCGATACTTATGCCGAACGAGCTGAACCCTTGGGAGGATAAGGCGGTCTTCAATCCGGCGGCCATAGAACTGGACGGGAAGATACACCTTGTCTACCGGGCCATGGGCGAAAGCAGGGAATCGGTGATGGGCTACGCCTCGACGAAGGACGGTATAAAGATAGACGAGAGGCTCAATCAGCCTATCTATGTGCCCAGGGAGCCTTTCGAATCCGCTTACAACGGCGGCGTTCCCGGTTTCGGCTGCGAGGATCCCAGGATAACCCAGATGGGAGACTCTCTATATATGTTCTATACGGCCTACAACGGCATGGATGCGCCGGGCGTTGCGGCCACCAGCATAAAGACCGAGGATTTCCTGAACAAGAAATGGAATTGGGCGAAGCCCGCGGTGATCAGCCCGTCCGGCGTGGACGACAAGGACGCCTGCCTGTTCCCGGAGAAGATCAACAGCCATTATCTCGTGCTGCATCGGGCGCACAATCATATCTGCCTAGATCCAGTGAAGTCGCTCAATTTTGAAGCGGACAAGATAGAGAGCTTCACGCCGATCATCGGACCCAGGCCGGGGATGTGGGATGGCCAGAAAGTGGGCATATCGGCGGTGCCTCTGAAAACGGATTATGGCTGGCTGCTCTTCTATCACGGGGTTTCGGCGGAGGGCGTCTACCGCGTGGGCGCGGTGCTCTTGAGCGCCGACAACCCAGACGTGGTCTTGTCCAGAACGACCGGATACATATTCTCGCCGGAGATGCCATATGAAAAGACGGGCCAAGTGTCCAATGTCGTATTTCCTTGCGGCGTAGTCGAGAGGTCGGGGACTTTGTTCATCTACTACGGCGCGGCCGACCAGGTAATAGGCGTCGCCACCACCGATCTTGTGAAGCTGTTGAAGATCTTGTCCTATTCGATGGAATAAACGGGCCGGGCCATCTTGTATAATTATTGGTATGGATATCAAAGACGAAATCAAAGCCTTCTTTAAAGGCGACATATCGGACGCCGAGGCGGACTTAGAGAAGTACAGCAAGGATTACTCCATCTTCAAGGTCAGGCCGCAGGTGGTCGTCTTCCCGAAGGACGTGGAGGATCTGGAGAACCTTGTTAAATTCGTGGAGAGAAAAAAGAAGGCGGGGGAGGACCTATCCCTGACCGGACGTTCTGCCGGAACCGACATGACCGGCGGGCCGCTGAGCAGGGGGATAATCGTGTCCTTCACGAAATACTTCGATCACATCAGGGAGATCGCGGACGACTACGTAAGAGTGGAGCCGGGCGTTTATTTCCGCGATCTCGAGAAGGAGCTTATCGCCAGGGGCCTATTGTATCCGCCGTATCCCGCATCGAAGGACTTGTGCGCCTTGGGCGGTATGGTGAACAACAACTCCGGCGGCGAGAAGACCTTGGCCTACGGCAAGACCGAGAATTACGTGCGTGAGCTGACCCTGGTGATGAGCGACGGCGAGAAGCACGTGATCAAGCCGCTTGCGGGGGATGAGTTGGAATCAAAACTTAAAGAAGAGGGTTTTGAAGGGGATGTGTACCGTAAATTGAAGGCGCTGATAGAGTCGAACTACGACACGATCATGAAGGCGAAGCCCGAAGTTTCTAAGAACTCCGCCGGTTACTACTTGTGGAACGTATGGGACAAGGAGAGAGGGACGTTCGACCTTACCAGGGTCATCGTAGGCTCGCAGGGGACGCTGGGGCTGCTCGCCGAGGCCAAGCTCGGGCTGATCAAGGCCAAGAAGCATTCCCGCCTTGCTGTCATATTCCTGAAGGATCTGCGGTGGGCCGCGGACATAGTGGAAGAGGCGCTTAAATTCAAGCCAGAGAGCATCGAATCGTATGACGATAAAACCCTCGGTTTTGCGGTGAAGCTGTGGCGGCAGGTGATCGCCTCGATGAAGGGCAACGTATTCGTATTGGCCTGGCAGTTTATTCCGGAGGCTCTGATGGTCCTTCGCGGCGGCATGCCGAAGATGATCATGATGGTTGAGATAACCGGAGACGACGAAAAGGAATTGGTGTCGAAGTTGATGGCGTTAAAGGCGGACGTAGACGGTTTCGCCAAGACCCATTCGGGGATACAGGTGCACGCTCTTAAGAACGAGAAGGAGGAGCAGAAATATTGGACCATCCGGCGCCAGAGCTTCGCTTTGCTGCACAACAACACCACCGGCTTGGATACAGCGCCGTTCATCGACGACTTCATAGTTAAGCCGGAATACATGGCGGAGGTGCTTCCGAAAGTGAACGCAATATTGGACGAATATAGCAAGGATCTCATCTACACCATAGCCGGACATCCAGGCAACGGTAATTTCCACATTATCCCGCTGATGAACCTTAAGGATGAGCGGGTCCGCGCCCTGATACCGGTGATCTCCGACCAGGTATACAGGCTGATATCGCAATATCACGGTTCGATAACCGCCGAGCACAATGACGGGCTGATAAGGAGCCCTTATCTCGAGATGATGTACGGCAAGGAGATAGTCGGTTTGTTCGCTGAGGTCAAGAAGATATTCGATCCGGACGACATATTCAACCCAGGGAAGAAGGTGAACTCCAGTCTGGGTTATTCCATGGACCACATAAACAAGTAGACCTGTATTTTCCACAGCTGCCGCCGTTTGCGCCGGTGTTTTCGTCCCATATATAATATGACTGGAGCTGCTTTGCAGCTCTAAGAATTAAATTTTTAACAAAAAAGGTCGAAAAAATCACTAAAAATAAACATGAACAAAACTCTCATTCGCGTAGCCTTGGTCGCCGCGATGTTGGGCGCTTTGTCAGTTTCTCCGGCTTTGGCCCAGACCGCTTCAACTACGCCGGTCACGACTAATAACAGCACCGTTTCAAGCGCCGTTCTTGCGTGCGTCAGCGACGCGGTGAACGTCCGTGAGACCGCCATAGATGCGGCCATGACGACTTATACGGCCGCCGTTAATGCGGCCTATACCACCCGAGCCTCCGCCTTGAAGGCTGCCTATTCTTCGACTTCGGTCGCTTCGATCAAGGCAGGCATAAAGGCTGCCTGGTCGGCTTTCAATACGTCCGTCAGGACCGCCAGAGCGGCCTGGGTAAAAGCGAGGAATTCTGCGTGGACTGCTTTCAGGAGCTCGGTTAGGAGCTGCAAGGCCCCAGCCTCGGTAAACGACAGCGCCAATTCGGTTTCCGATCTGTCGGGACAATAAGCCCGATCTTCGTATCTTTATCGTTCAGAGGCCCCTTTCAAGAAGGGGCCTCTGTTCATAAACTCCGCAATATTGTGTAATATACCGACACATGAAGAAGTCTATCGCTTATTTGGCTGTTGCCGTTCTTTTCGGACTCTCTGTATTTCAGAGCCCAGTATTTGCGACGACAGGATCCAGTTTGTACTACAGCGCTTGGATGCCGTACTGGAACAAATCATCCATCATCCAGGATCTTACCAAGAATATAACCAAATTTAGCGAGATCAGCCCGTTCGCATACGACGTGAACGGCGACGGATCTCTTAAAGATGACGTCAACATCCTCCAAGGCTCTTGGCTCAATTGGGTGACCGCAGTGAGCCAGTTAAACGTAAAAGTGATACCGACGGTCAATTGGGCGGACGGAGGCCAAATCTACAGCCTTCTCTCGAGCCCCACATCCACCAAGACCCATATCGCAACCTTGGTCGCTCTCGCCAATACCGCTCCGTACAGCGGCGTAAACATAGACTACGAGGATAAGACCGCCTCCACCGAACCGTTCTTCTCGTCGTTCATCGAATCGCTCTCGAAAGCGCTGCACGCCGATAAGAAGACGCTGGTCTGCTCGATAGAGGCGCGCACGCCGCTATCTTCGCGCTTTGCGGTCGTGCCAAGCGGCATTCAGTATGCCAACGATTATGCCGTCATAAACAAATACTGCGACGAAGTCGACATATTGGCCTACGATCAAGACAATGTCGACATAAAGCTTAACGCGTCCAAGGGTTCGAATGGACAGCTGTATATGCCGGTCGCCGACTCCGACTGGGTTATTAAGGTGATCCAGGAAACGGCGGCGACGATAAAGCCCGGCAAGATAGTGCTGGGTATCCCGACCTACGGCTACGAATATCAGGTGACGATAAGCGGAGGACAGGTCACATACAACAGACTGACAAGCATCTCCTATGCCGACGCAATGGCTTTGGCGAAAAGCGTTAACGTAACTCCTAATAGGAACAGCGCAGGGGAGCTGAGCTTCACTTACGGCGTCGCGACCACGGGTACATCCACATCAGAGAAATTCGTGGATTTCACCGATGCCACTTCCATCAACCAGAAGATCCAGCTGGCGAAGAAATATAAATTGAAGGGCGCGATATTGTTCAGCCTGAATCCCGGAAACGATCCCGCGATTTGGGGCATGTTAAAATAATAGGAATGAACTTGGGAAGTTTTTTCGGCAGCGCCGAACAGAAGAAGATAATCGAACAGGCCAAGAAACTTGGCCCGGAGAAGATAATGCGGGTACAAAACGAATGGCCCAAGATTATCGCCGAGGTAAAAGTGCACATGGGGGAGGGGACGGACCCCAAAGATCCGGCTGTGCAGGAATTGGCCAAGCGTTGGATGGAAATGGTCAGTCAGTTCACCGGCGGAGATCCCAAAATCCAACAGGGGCTTGTTGGAATGTACAAAAACAACGGAGATCAGCTTAAGGAACGTTTCGGTGGCAAGGTTCCTGATTGGAAAGCCATCGAATACATAATGAAGGCCTTGGGTTAAGGTCTGATATATAAATCGGATTCGAGGATGCTGCCACACAGTAGAACTTGAGGGGAAAGGCTTGGCCTCATTCCCAACTTCTTTTACTTGTATCAATACCCTTCATCTAACCCGTTTATTATATAGCGTAATCAGGACGGTTTAAGTCCGATCGAATGTCACCAATACGATTTCCGATTTACTGCCGACCTTAAGCGGAGGGCCCCAGGTTCCCGCGCCGCTCGAGGTGTATTCCAGCATGTCGCCGGCCTTTTTCAGACCATAATCGTAGCCTTTATAGATAAAGTGAGTCAGGACGTTAAGCGGTGCCATCTGAGCGCGATGGGTATGCCCGCAAATCATTAGAGAGACGCCCTCGTCGGCGGCCACGCTCACATGTGCCGGCGCATGCTTGAGCAATATATAGAACTTGCTCTTATCTTTGGTCAGTCCGCCTAAGATATTTTGGAAATTAGTCTTCTTTTCTGTGGATGTGTAATCCACGCCGACAAGTTCGACCCCGTCCACGTTCACGGATTCGTCGATGAGCGATTTCATGCCGACCTTATGCACGGCGCTGAGATACGGAGCGTTATCGTTGAATTCCTCATGGTTGCCGGTTATGAAATACATTCCCAATGGCGGACGCAGCGTACTGAACGGCGCTATGGAAGCATCCACGTCTATGGCGACGCCGTCATATAGGTCTCCGCCTACGAATACGATATCTGGATTGAGCGTCTTTATCTTATTCACGACCTTCTCTGAGAACCCTTTGCCGTACACCTGACCCAATTGAAGATCGCTTACCCAAACGGCTCTCTTACCCTTCCAGGATTCGGGCAATTTGTCGAATTTCAGGTCCAGGCGTGTCACTCGCATCCTGCGGGCGTTATATAGCCCATACAGAGTTATGCCTAGCGCAAAGGCCAATAGGACCTTGCCAATCAGGGCTACAACCCTCATCCCAACGTTAAATGGCAACAATGCCGCCAAGATCACATAAAAGATGATATCGGCTACGATAAGATACGTCAGAAATCCGAGCCAGACGGCGGCAATTCTGTAAACGACCCTTGTGAAACGATTGTTGAAGAAACTCTCAAGTATCGAAGCGAGCACGAAGCTTACTGAAAGCGCTCCCAGTATTATCTGCAGTACCAGCAGTATGACTGGATTGGTGATCTCGAACACGGTCACTATTACCTCGTACTCGAACAGGTGGAATACGAAAAGTATCAGCTGGAGCACTCCGAGAAAGATGGGGATTAGGAAGGCCATTTATTGATTGATTTTGTTTTGGATGAAACAAGAAATTCGGACCTTTTTGGATCCGCTGTTTTATGGTTGGACTCCGGCATATCAATGGCGGAGGATTGTTTCAATATAGCTCATAACCGAACTTATATAAGTCCACTGCTCGGATATAAGGATAGCATTTTAAGGGCTCGGACGCTAAAAGCCCCGCGATTGCGTCGCGGGGCTTTTCCTCTTAGAAACTATGAACTGTGCTACCCGAGCTGTCTTTCCAGCTTGTTGATGCGGTCGTCGAGTTCCTTTCCCATTTCCCCCCAGCAGGTCCGCAGGTTCTCGGTTTGCCACATCCTGGCTCCAGTAGCCTCGCACAACCATATTCTGGCCCTTTCGCGGAAGCTGTAGTACTTCTTTCCGAAACCCCACTCTTCGCCGCGCCTTTTGCACCGCGCTTGGGCATCGAACATGCCCATTGGCCTCTTCTCGGCCCAGAGTTCCTTGCCGAGTTCGAAGCATTTCTTGGTCTGGAACGACTGTTCTAGGGTCGTACTGATATCCAAGGCATGCTTCAGGGCGAAGGTGTAGAGGTATTGGTAGTCGCGCACATACTTCAACGCATGTTCCGCCAGGAACAGGTAATCATCGAACTTGCCGCCGTCCTTCTGGATGAAGGCGTTGGCTTGCCTGATGTACCATCCGGCGATCTGGAATTGCAGATCCTTGTGCTCTCTCAGATACTCGCTAAGACGTGTGTCGTAGAAGGCCATTCGGCATTCAACGAATGATTTAGGTCCGGTGTTCAGCCCGAGCGTGCTGGCAATCTTCGATAAACGTGCGTGTTCTTCTTCCGCATCTTTAAAATTGAAATCCATAGTTTTATAGGCGAGATTATCCCTCGTGTCGCGAGGTTTATCTCCCTATAGTATTAATTTATTAACTAACTGATTTAGGCTCTCGGCTCGACTTTTGTCCAAACCGCAGAGGGCCAAAATCTCGACTAGATTTAGCCATAAATGCGGGTATTAGTCAATTATTGAGGGCTAGTGACTATCCCTTGCCGACACATTGTTTTTTACCAGCACAACTGCGCCCCATAAAGGGCATGTAATCCCATTTAAGTTATCCACCATCTTTCTTACCCCCGACCCGACTAGATATATAATATCAGTGATTGAAGCTCTGACTCATTCCATCGTGATGAGGTCGCACCTATCGTGCCGGGCCAGATAGATGCCTATACCCTTGATCAGAATGCGATAGTAGGTCACAAAAATGGTGTGACTCATAAAATCGATTTACGGGGGACTGGAAAGATAGATTCAACAGAGAATT
>CAZLHU010000015.1:0-12862 GCA_964559765.1 uncultured Candidatus Saccharibacteria bacterium | reverse complement strand
AAAAATATTTCTTCGCAGCAGCTGCGGGTCAAGGAAGCAGAGCAGGCACTGGAGGCCGTGAGAAGCAGCGAGCCTGAGGCTAACGCTGAAATCAAGGAGATACAGTCAAAGAAGAAGGACCTTTCCGATCGGCAACAGAACGTTCAAAAAGAACTCGGGCGCCTTGAGGCGCGTCTCGAACTAGCCTCGACTCCCGCCGAGCTGGCCAGCGCAGAATTGAAGGGTGCGCTTGAAAAGATCAGATCCCTAGCTTCCGTTATGACGGCGGAAACCGACATGGGCAAGATAAGAGACGGCATCCTGAATATAGTCAGGATCGTCGAAACCACACTCGGCAATTCCAAATCCGACGAGTCCGAGAGGCTCGGCAAGGATAGGGCAAAATTGGTCGGAGATCTCAGGCTGCTCGCAGAAGAGGCGGACATGCTGATAAAGAGGGAAGGTGAACTGACTAAGAACCTGCAGCAATTTAACGAGAGCTTCAGAAAGGCCTTCACTCTATTGGAGGAAGACCGCCAAAAACTTTCGCAGCTAAATCAGGAAAAACAAAAGGTTATTTTCGAGAAGGAGAGGATAACGTTGCAGCTCGAAGAGCTGAAGCGGCAAATCGTTGAAATCGGAAGAGGGCTTGATGATTTCAAGAATATTTCTTCTTCTCAGTCAGAAAGCGACGAATCAACTTTGAGGAGGATGTTCAGACTGCGTTCGGAATTGGCAGGCATAGGTGAAGTCGATGAGAACCTAGTCAAAGAAGCCAAGGAGACGGAGGAGCGTTATAACTTCCTGACGCACGAGATAGACGATTTGGAAAAGGCGTCTGCGGACCTCAAATCTCTTATCAAGGAGCTGGAGCATAAGATACGCACTGATTTCAATTCAGCTATGAAGCTCATAAATGAGGAATTCACGAAATTCGTAAAATTGATGTTCGGGGGAGGAAGAGCATCTATGGTAGTCCAGGAGATTGAGGAGATGCCGACGGACGCCGTCAATGAAGAGGGCGTTGTTATTGAACAGGCCGGATCTGAGGTAACGCCAGGGGTTGATGTGGAGATAGTGTTGCCCAGAAAGAAGATAAAAGGCTTAGATGTGCTCTCTGGAGGAGAGAGGGCTCTCGTCTCCATCGCGGCGCTTTTCGCTCTTATTTCAGTGAGCCCGCCACCGTTCCTAGTAATGGACGAGGTGGATGCGGCTTTGGATGAACAGAATGCCAGGCGTTTTGGAGAATTATTGAAAGACTTCGTTAAGAAGACCCAGTTCATAGTTGTTACCCACAACAGGGCCACTATGGAAGCTGCGGAGGTTTTATATGGTGTGACTATGTCACAGGACGGAACTTCGAAAATAGTGTCCCTCAAATTGGAATAATCTTTGCCGTCGGGACATAAAGATAAACCCTCATATCGAGGGTTTTTATGTCGGATATGTGGATTTATCGTAAATCTATATTTGACTTTATACCTTTTTTATTGTATTAATATGTCACCTTACCCGAAGCCATAAAGGCTAAAGTCGACGGCTAAGAGTTAATCAATGACATGATTTACTCTTAACCGGCGCTAAAGTCGGCTAAGGGTATTCCTGTCCTTTAAAATCCATGACTAAACGTTTATTCGTTTTTGTCATTATCTTTGTTGTGGTCCTACTGCTGTTTTTCGTTGTCTTCGTCAATAAAGCCGATGGAGCGGGTCTGTATATATCGAGTGCGCCGTCTTCAAGCTTAACTGTCGGACAGACTTCGACATTAACAGCCGGACAGGTCATCACCAACTTCAATGTGCCGGCGCTCTTCCAAGTGACAGCTAGCTGCGACTGGGAATTCGCTGGAGGACCTTGCGTGAATGTGAGGACGGGCCCCGGGGTATCTTATCCAAAGGCCGTCGAGCACTTCAGTGCATATCCAGGTGTCCCTGTCAGCGACCATCCCTATGAGGTTCGCAGTGGACAGGTGTTCAAAGTATCGCAGATCGTCGAAGGCACTGACGGCCAAGAGTGGCTCAAGTTGCAGATACCTACAAGCACCCTGATCTATCCGAATCGCATCCAGGGCAGCTGGTATGTGGCCGCACAATACTTCCAGCCGGTTGTATTCTCTCCCATAGATTCCAAGGCCGATGCCACGAAACACATTGTGGTCGTGCTGCATACGCAGACCTTGTACGCGGAGGAGGGGAGTAATATAGTCCAGACTTTCAAAGTCTCGACTGGTAATCCCGACCTCCCGACGCCCACCGGAAATTTCAGCATCATGCAGAAAGACCCCGTTGGTGATCATGGAAGGCCCATTGCCCGGACTGCCCGTTGATGGCCCGACCGACTACTACACGTTGTTCGTCCCGTTCTCAATGCCGTTCTATTGCGACAGCACCGGATGCGATTTCATCCATGCCGCATATTGGCACGATTCGTTCGGCCAAACGCATTCCCACGGCTGCGTGAACCTGGACTTCAGCGATGCAGAATGGATGTACAATTGGACGCCTAATCCGGCGACCATGCGGGTACCGGTCACGGTACTGCCATAGCAAAGATAATCCTGAAAAACCGGCGTCTTTTACCAGATGCCGGTTTTTTATGACGCCTAAATATTTGACTTAAGTCAAAATTAATTGTATTAATAAAGCCGAATTAGCTGCGGCCCAATAGGGTCGGATGTCGACGGCTAAGGGTAATAAACTAATTACTCTTAGCCAGGCCATGGCTAAGAGTTCATTAAAATAAGTATGAAAAACAAACTATTTGTTTTCATAATTATCGTTTTGATCGTCGGTGTGTCGTTCGGCGTGGTGGGCAAGGCTCAGGCGCAGACATATCCCTATTACGGCCAGAATTATTATGGCCAGAATGTCTGCCAATATGTAGGATCGGGATATTCCAGCTACATCCAGGAATTGGAGAACCAATTCCCACAATCGATTGTGAATAGCGTGCTTCTGCAGGTTGCGGGGACCAAGGCTTCTAGCCTGACCAATTCCAACGGCTTCTATCTTGATTCCGCTCCGGTGCTGACGCAAAACTTGGATAATGCCGCCCTACAGGTTGACGAGAGCAGTGGATATGCTTTCACCTACAGCAATGTCGGAGAGACTATAATGGTCTATCCAACTTGCACTTCCGGCTACGCAGCCAATCCCAGCTTTGTTTCTCCGATGGACGTCCAATCAATGGGTGCTAATGGAGCCAATAACATTGCCGAGATAGGTGTCGGCGTATCCGCAGGTACGTATAACGGCCAGAACGTGCTCTTCGTGGCAGAAGTCTTCGCCACGCAGTCACAGTCCCAACAGCCGATATACAGTCCCTACTTCCAGCAATACCAGTATGAGCCGACATACATTCAACCGTACGTTTCGCCATATACCCAGCCATACGAATATTCGTATCCTGTGTACCTGAGCCAGAGCACGGCCTCTATGTATGCGGGTCAGAGCGTGTCGGTGACGATATCCGGAGGTAGCGGAGGCTATTATTACGTCTCCAATAACTCCAATTCGTCCATTGCCACCGCCTCGGTAAACGGCAACACCCTCACTGTCTACGGAAATTCCGCGGGAACGGACGTCCTCAACGTCTGTTCGAGCAACAACAACTCATCCTGCGCCTATCTGTCCGTGACTGTCTCCAACAATGTCGTCTCGCGCCCATGGTACGGGTTCATGCATGGTTGGTTCGGAGGATTCCACCTCCACGGTCTCTAGACGATCAATACGGTAATAACGAAGAACCAGCGTTCATAAAGCGCTGGTTCTTTTGTTGTTTATGACACCTAGATATTTTGACATTTATTGCTCACTACCGTAACATAGAGCGGAATTTATGTTATCAATCAGATTAAGAAATGTCGGCAAGAAACACCAGCGCTCTTTTAGGCTGGTTGTTCAGGAGTCGCATTCAAAATTGCAGGGAAAGTTTTTAGAGGACCTTGGCTGGTGGAATCCCCACATCAATAAGGCTGAGATCAAGAATGATCGTGCCGAATACTGGATTGGAAAAGGCGCGCAGCCTTCCCAAACCGTCCGGCAGCTTTTGGCCAAGCAGAAGCCGGTGGTTAAGTCTAAATAGGTTGCAGTTGATTATTAAAAATAAAAAGGTCGAAAGATATAAGCAGTTTCCCAGAATCGGATAATGGAACCAGATCAGAAGTTTCTTGAATTTCTCATTAAATCTATAGTCGACACTCCAGATAGCGTAAAAGTTGAAAGGAAGGTTGATGAAATGGGCGTACTTCTATTGCTGCACGTTGATCCAAAGGATATGGGCAATGTGATTGGCAAACAGGGGCAGACCGCCAAGGCCATCCGTTCGCTACTTCGTATCGTAGGCATAAAGAACAATGCCCGCGTTAACCTGAAGATAGAGGAACCGGAGGGTTCGGAGCGCGCAGAGCGCCCGGCTCACACAGTAGTCCATGAGCGTGGAATCACCGATCAGGTGATCGACGACATAAAGGATCTCTAAACCTACAGTTCGATAGATAGAACGAAGCATGGCCGCGAACAACGGCCATTCTTCATATCGTTATATAATTATTCAGGATATGAAGCCCAAGATAACATTCGAGGTGATCACTCTTTTCCCGGACATTATCGATTCTTACGTGAAAGAGTCTGTGATCGGCCGTGCCATTAAAAGCGGCCTGATCAAGGTGCGCGTCCACGACCTGAGGAATTTCGCGACCGGCCCACACAAAAAAGCCGATGACCGGCCGTATGGCGGGGGACCGGGGATGGTCATGAAACCCGAGCCGCTGATAAGGGCCATAGATAGCCTGCGGATAAGCAAGGGCAGTTCGAAATTGATAATGCTCTCGGCGGGCGGCAAAGAATTCAACGAGAATATGGCCAACGGCCTGGCCGTTAAATATAAGCGCATAATTCTCATCGCTGGGCACTATGAGGGGATTGATGAGCGCATAAATAAGATCTTCAAGCCGGAACAAGTGTCCATCGGTCCCTATGTGCTGACCGGGGGCGAATTGCCGGCTCTTGCCGTGATAGATGCGGTAAGCAGAAAGATAAAGGATGTCCTAGGAAAGGAAGAATCCTTGGAGGAGAAAAGGTACGGGGTAGGCGTTCCGGCCTATACTCGGCCGGCTGAATTCAGATATAAGGGCAAAAAGCACGCCGTCCCCGAAATACTCCTATCGGGGGACCATAAGGCCGTAGAACGCTGGCGCCTTGAACATAAAATAAAATAAGATATACTTGTTGCGTAACAATATGGAAGAAACAAAGAACATCGCTATCGACGCCGCCTTGGATTTGGTGGACGCCCCAGTATCTGAGACCCCGCTAACCCCGGAGGAGACCGCTGCGGTCAAAGAGCTTATGGAAGCAGGAGTTTTCTATGGGCAGAGCCATTCCAGGACCAATCCCAAGATGAACGGCTATATCCTGACCTCTAAGGGGGGTGTGGAGATAATAGACCTAGCCAAAACCCTAAAGGCATTAATCAAGGCCCAGGAACTGATCAAGGATAAGATATTGGCTGGAGAAGAGGTCGTATTGGTCGGCACCACGCCGGCCGGAAAAGGCATAGTCAAAGAGCTTGGGGAGAAATTGAACGTCCCTCATGTGACGGAGCGTTGGCTGGGGGGAACACTCACCAACTTCAAGACGATTTCGGACCGCATCCATTATTTCAAGAAACTAAAAACGGACGCCGAGAGCGGAGCTTTGGATAAATACACCAAAAAGGAAAGGGTGGAATTTAATCGGGAGATAGGAAAGTTGAACAGGTTCTTCAGCGGCATAGAGTCGTTGGAAAAACTTCCCGGACTGGTCATAATCTTCGGACTGAGCGGCAATGAAACTCCGGCATTGGAAGCCAAGAAGATCGGGATAAAGAGCATCGCCTTCATGAACACCGGCTCAAACCCGGATGCGGTTAGTTTGGCGATACCGGCCAATGAGACTAATCCGAAGAGCCTCGCCATGCTCGCCACTTACATCGAGAAGGCCGTAGCGGAAGCCAAACAGGATTTAGCCAAAAAGGCCGCCGTAGTACCACCTCCATCTAACTAATGATCAAGGCGAGCGACATCCAAAAACTAAGATTGGAGACCGGCGCCGGCGTTATGGACTGCAAACGGGCTCTCACTGAAGCTAACGGCGATTTCGAAAAGGCTAAGGAATTCATAAAGGCACAAGGCCTTGTTAAGGCTGACAAGAAGAGTGACCGCGTCGCAGGTTCCGGTATAGTCACCTCGTATATACATAACGATCGGGTCGGAGTGTTGCTTGAGATACGCTGCGAGACCGATTTCGTAGGCAAATCTGACCCATTCAGGGAACTCGCCAAGAATATATCAATGCAGATCGCGGCGATGGAGCCCGAGAACGTGGAGGAGCTTCTTAAGCAGCCCTTTATCAGGGATCAGAAAACGTTGGTTGTGGACGTTATAAAGGGGGTCATTGCTAAAGTAGGCGAGAATATCGTTGTTGAGCGCTTCGCTCGTTTCGAGATATAGTTATCCTGTCGTTTAATCAGGCATTCGTAAATTAAATGTTGTACCTTATTTTTGAGTTAGCTCTAATGTTGGGATTGGGTGCTGTTGTGTACTTGATCGCCATAGCTGCGCCTCGGGTTCAGGACGACCAGCATTTCGGAGAGCATCCGGTGAAAAACTGGGCGAAGAACCTTCCCTTGGAACGCATAGATAATTTTATCGCCGGTATAACCGATAAGACGTTGCGTAGGATAAAGGTTTGGATATTGAAAGCGGACAACTTTGTGAGCAGGCATCTTAACAACCGCAAGGACGAGACTATAAAACCGCTCTGAGATCCAAAGGGGTTGAAGAGAGAGTGAAAGTCGTTTAAACTCGTAGAAGCCTGGGCAGGTGGCAGAGTGGTCAATTGCACCTGACTGTAAATCAGGCGCCCTAGCGGCTACGCAGGTTCGAATCCTGCCCTGCCCACACATTTACATTTAAGCCACCTTAGCTCAGCGGCAGAGCAACTGTTTTGTAAACAGTAGGCCCTCGGTTCGAATCCGAGAGGTGGCTCCCGTTTCGTGGCTTAAATGCCAGGATAGTTCAGTGGCAGAACGCTTTCTTGGTAAGAAAGAGGTCGGGAGTCCGATTCTCCCTCCTGGCTCCGCGATATTATTAAAGATAAATAAATAAAAATGGCACAATCTAAATTTTCGGAAAATCTAATAAGGCTAAAGTGCACGGTTTGCGGTCGCGCGAATTATTACGTACGCAAGAACAAGAAGAAGGTTGAGCGGAAGATCGAGTTCAAGAAGTACTGTAAGTGGTGCCGCAAGCGCACTTCTCATAAGGAGCTTAAGCTTAAATAATAAGATTCATTGGACATGACGCTAGACGAGCTAGTCGATGAACTTGTTAAAGGTGGGTATCTGAAGACCCCCACCCTGATAGATGCGTTCAAGTCTGTGGATAGGAAACTTTTCGTTCCGGCGGAGCATAAGGATGAGGCTTACGAGAACAAACCTCTGCCGATCGGTTTCGACCAAACAATCTCCCAGCCTTTGACCGTCGCCTTTATGTTGGAATTGTTGCAGGCACAGCCCGGAGATAAGATCCTAGACATAGGAGCCGGTTCCGGCTGGCAGAGTGCATTATTGTCGTATATCGTCGGGGAAACGGGGAAGGTCGTCGGAATGGAAAGGATAGCGGAACTGAGGAACTCCGCCGTCGATAATCTCATGAATCTTCCTGAACTGGATAGCAGGGTTGCCATGATGATCGGCGATGGCTCTGTCGGCTATGCGCCGGAAGCGCCGTACGATCGCATAATCGCAGCTGCAATGAGCGAAGAAATCCCGACGGAATGGAAGGACCAGCTTAAAATAGGCGGGACTTTGGTCGCACCAGTGGGGCAGAGCATAGTTGTGATGCGTAAGGTAACCCCAGAGAAGTTTGAGACGAACAGCTACTTAGGATTCAGTTTCGTCCCGCTTATCAAGGAAAATTAACCCGATTTGACACTAAAAGGCCCCTTTGATACTATCTAACCAAGTTCCGCAGAAAATAGGCTTCCGTTAGAACGGAAATAAGACCTATTGAGGAAGTCATTTTCTCGCCTGCGGTACAAGCCGCAGTTTTTATTTAATCAAAATGGCAAAAACAAAACTACAGAAAAAGGAAATAGTGTCCGAAACGGCCGATGAACTGAAGAAGTCCAAATCTCTTCTGTTCGCTGATTTTAACGGTACGCCGGTGTCAGACCTGAGCGCCTTGCGACATTCGTTGCGGGAAGTCTCGGCAAAGATGACCGTCGTCAAGAAACGTTTACTCGACGTGGCATTGAAGAACAAAGGAGTTGACTTCAAGGCCCAGGAATTTGCCCCGGCGCAGCTGGCGACAATATTCGTGCGCGGCGATTTCTCAGAAGTCGCCGGTCCAGTGTTCCGTTTCGCCAAGACCAGCGAGAAATTCCAGATTTTAGGCGCGCTTGATTTGGAGAAAGGGGAGACGATGTCGGCCGCGGATGTTAAGACTATCGGACAGTTGCCGCCTCGTCCGGTCCTGTTGGCTCAGGTGCTTGGGACTATGGTTGCGCCACTTCGCGCATTTATGTATTTAGTTCAGGAAAAGGGCAAAAGGTCGAGCTCATAATTCAAATTAAAGATTAATCATGAAACAAGAAGAAATAATTTCCGCTATTGAGAAGATGACCGTTGGAGAGCTGGCTGAGCTCGTAAAGGAAATGGAAACGAAGTTCGGTATCTCGGCAGCCGCACCTGTCGCCGCCGGCGGCGCAGCAGCTGAAGCCGCAGAGGAGAAGACCAGCTTCAATCTATTCCTAAAGGCTACAGGCGAGCAGAAGATCAACGTTATTAAGGCAATACGCGAAATCACCGCTCTTGGGTTGAAGGAAGCCAAGGATTTGGCCGACGGAGCTCCGAAGATGGTGAAGGAAGGGCTTAAGAAGGAAGAGGCCGAGGAATTCAAGAAGAAGCTTGAAGCTGCCGGAGCTCTCGTTGAAATACAGTAGTTTTCTAAAACCCTTTACTGACGTAAACTAAGAACCGGGCATCTCTATCGTTCATCGATAGAAGCCCGGTTCTGTCAGTTTAGGTCATGTTGGGCGCATAGCTCAGTGGTAGAGCGCCCGCTTCACACGCGGGAGGTCCAAGGTTCGATCCCTTGTGTGCCCACAAAAGAAGACGTGATATTACTATCCGCAATGAATCTGAAAATCATCTTCGCCGGCGTATCTTCGATCGTGGGAATATTGTGTTTTATTCCTTACATACGCGACATTTTTCTAAACAAGACGAAGCCGCACAGTTATAGCTGGTTCATATGGGCCGTCCTGCAGACAATCGCCGCGGCGGCCATGTGGAGCGGGGGAGCCGGAGTGGCGATAGCCTCTTCCGTGATTGGTGCGGTGCTTTGCGGTTTCATATTCATATTGTCGCTCAAGCGGGGGACTAAGAACGTGACCAGGTTCGACACAGTCTGCCTCCTTGGTGCGCTGATCGCACTAACTGTGTATCTATTCCTTCACAATCCCTTGTTGTCGATAATATTCGCTACGCTCACCGACGTCATTGGTTCTTTGCCGACCCTAAGAAAGGCGTATCTTGAACCAGATACCGAAACCGCATCTACCCATCTGCTTAGCGGCGCGTCTGGGGCATTCGCAATCGCCGCGATTGCGAACTTCACCCTCACGACGTCCCTTTATCTTCTGACCGTCACAGCTATGGACACTTTCTGCGGGCTACTCGTTTTGGCCCGAAAGAAGCTCCTTTAATAGGGAGAGGGGAAGTGGGGAAACGCATATAAAAGCCCAATTATAGGTACGGTGCATTAACGAAAGTTAATATCTTGTTGATAAGTTGTTGGAAAATAGCCATTAACTCCTTTAAATAAGGAGTTTTTAGCTACTGGCCCAACGATCCTATGTGTCCTTTGACAATGGGGTGTATGTGCAATAGACTAAAATCGAAGTGGGGAATTGTGCATAAGTATGTGGATAAGTACCCATTTCTGTGGATAAGTCCACAAAAGGGCACTGGGCTTGGGGAAGCTTAGTTAAACAAATAAAATGTTCATAGGTGAATTCAGACATACTATCGATCCCAAGGGCCGCGTAGCCATACCGGCAAAGTTCCGCAGTAAGATATCCGGCGGCGCCATTGTCACTCGTGGAATAGATCACTGTCTTTTCGTATTGACCGAATCCGATTGGGAGAAGCTAGCTCAGAAATTAATTAGCCTGCCGTTGGCCCAAGCCAACTCGCGGGCATTTGTGCGTTTGATGCTGTCCGGCGCAGCTGATGTCGAATTGGACAGCCAGGGCAGGATATTGGTGCCGGACTATCTACGTAAATATGCGGGCCTCGATAAAGAAGCCGTAGTTTGCGGCGTGTACAACAGGATGGAAATTTGGAACGCAGCCGATTGGGAACAATACCGGACCAAGACAGAAGGCTCTTCCGAAGAAATCGCCGAGAAGCTTGGTGAGCTCGGCATATAAACAACGCAACTAATTCCAATGACACAGAAAATAAATAACGCGGTCGAATGATGGGATTAGTTGAATGCCGCATATTCCAGTTCTTTTAGATAAAGTCGTAGAAGTCTTAGGCATAGATAAAGACAAGTTTATTGTCGATGGGACAGTAGACGGCGGAGGACACGGCCTGGAGATAATCAAACGTCTGGGTAAAAAGGGAACATTCCTTGGAATAGACCGAGACGGAGAATTATTAAAAAGGTTGGACGTCAAACTTAAGGCTATCAAGACTAGTCCGAGGATAGTGCTTTCCCACGGAAGCTATGCAGAATTGCCAGAGATACTCTGTAAGGAGAATCTGCCTAAAGCCGATGGCTTACTGTTGGATCTAGGGTTTTCCTCTGACCAGTTGCTTGCCGGGAAAGGATTCAGTTTCCAGAGCGACGAGCCGCTTGATATGCGTTATGACCAGTCCAAAGGAGTTACCGCCGCAGAGATTCTGAACAAGTCCACCGACGAGGAGCTCGCTGATATCTTCTTCCATTACGGCGAGGAGAGGTTCTCCAGACGTATCGCCAGAGGAATAGTCGAAAGACGCAGGAGGGAAAAGATACTTACCACCTTTCAACTGGTCGAGGCGATTAGATCGTCCGTTCCGGGGAATTACGAGAGAGGGAGGATAAACCCAGCAACGCGCGTTTTCCAAGCCCTGAGAATCTACGTAAATAGTGAGCTGACCGAGCTTCAAACAATCCTAGATGGCCTAGATCAGGTTATCACTTCTGGAGGAAGGGTCGCCATAATCTCTTTCCATTCGCTCGAAGACCGGATAGTCAAAAGAAGCTTCCAGTCGCTAGGAAGGGAGGGAAAGATAAATATCCTGACCAAGAAGCCGCTTACAGCCACCGAAGAAGAAATCTCACAAAATCCACGCAGTCGTTCGGCCAAACTACGAGTTGCCGAAATAATTTAAATAAAAATATATGAGCATAATCCAACCCAATAAGAAACAAAATATAATATTACTCATCGTAGGGTTGAGTTTGATGTTTATGCTCTTTACTGTCGGCAATATAGTCATCTATTCGAAAACAGTTAGCATAACCCACGATATCGGTTCACTTAAGGACAGCCTATCTAACCTGCAAGTTCAGAACGCCGAGCTGAGTACCAGCTTATACACAGAGACGGATTCTGATGCAACGGGTAAAATAGTAGCAGATAGGGGTCTGATAGAGGACAAGAATCCGCAATGGGTTATCGTATCGGCACAATAATCGGAATACTGGCTTTGCTGTACGCCGCTTTGATATTCAAGGTGTACAACATACAAATAATTCACGGCAGCAACTATCAAGCTGAAGCTGCCCAATATGACGAGATAGCCGGTCTCACCGTCCCACAACGTGGGAATATTTATTTCGTCGACGACTCCGGTAATCAGGTGCCAGCCGCCTTAAACAAGGAGTTCCCGGTAATTTATGTCGATCCCCAAACCATCAGCCAATCTGTCGAGTCTGGCCAAACAAGCGTTGACGACATAGTACAGAAGCTGTCATCCATAACCGGAGTCAGTGAAAGCTCTTTGCAGAAACTCGTGACCACGGCCGGCAGCGTATATATGCCCATATTGCATAAAGCTTCAGACGATCAAGTAAGCGCCCTTGCCGCCGATTCTTTGCCTGGCGTTGATGTGGGGCAAGAAGACCTGCGTTTTTATCCTTTGGGTACAATCGCGTCGCAGGTGTTGGGATTTACTGGCCCCGATAGTTCAGGCACCGGCAGTAGCGGGCATTACGGCATCGAAAAATACTATAACGACGTCCTGAGCGGTTCGGCTACGTCGAGTGATGTCAGCGGCGGGAGCTCGGATGTGGTCCTGACCATAGATCCGAACATACAGATCGAGGCTGAGAAGATTTTGGATAATCTGGTGACTGCCAACGGCGCAAGCGGAGGAAGCGTAATCGTCGAAAATCCCAAGACGGGAGCTATTTTGGCCATGGGCGCTGTTCCTGATTTCGACCCGAATGACTATGCAAGTTCGTCGATCGCCAATTTCTTAAACAGCAACGTCCAATCGGTGTATGAGCCTGGCTCGATTATGAAGGTCATTACCATGTCCGCGGGCATAGATTCGGGGAAGATAAACCCGGATATGACATACGACGATAAGGGATCATTGACCATAGATAAATCGCGTATCACGAACTACGATCTGACAACGCACGGTCCATACGGTCCAGGCACCACGATGACCCAGGTAATAGAACATTCTATAAACACGGGTGCCATATGGGCGGAGAACCAGACCGGTAATGACGTCTTCCTAAGTTATCTCAAGAAGTTCGGCCTTGATCAGAAGACGGGGATAGATCTACCAGGGGAAGTCTCCGGCAACGTAAGCCAGCTTGTCTCGAAGTCGCCGC
>CAZLHU010000014.1:0-13003 GCA_964559765.1 uncultured Candidatus Saccharibacteria bacterium | reverse complement strand
CCCGCGCTCCCATAGGCAGTCACAGTTATGCTCGTGATGCCGGAAGGGACGGTCCAGGATTGGACGGATCCGCTGTAGGCGATGGTCGAGCTGCCGTGAGTCACGGAGCCTCCGCTAAGAGAGACAAGAGATGGGTTGGAACCCTGGGCGAAGATGGTGGGCTGGGACTTGTACTTAGCGGATTCAGGAGTCGAGGATATTTGATATGAAGATCCGCTGCAGGCGTAGATATAGTACAGGCCGGCTGATACTGAATTGGTGGGATCGATCGGAAGGTTGGGCAAAGGAGTTCCCGTGGTCGAAGATGCGAAATTGATGGGTATCCAGCCTGTGCCGTTGATGTTCTTCAGGTTGGAAGGTGTCACGCAGGAATAGGTGTAGCCGTTGGGGGCTGCGGGAAGACTAAGATCTCCGCAGGTCGTGGAAGAGGCATCAGGAACCGATACGTATACTACGTTGGGATTCGCGCAGAAAGGGACGTTGTACACCTGGACCAAAGCTATGGCCTTGCTGATCGTCCCCATGTCCGAGACCCTGGTCGCATCTCTTGATTGTGCTAAGAGCTCCACCGGGTTCAGGAT
Organism: uncultured Candidatus Saccharibacteria bacterium; assembly: GCA_964559765.1. Taxonomy (GTDB): domain Bacteria; phylum Patescibacteriota; class Minisyncoccia; order UBA6257; family Colwellbacteraceae; genus JAMCRD01. The sequence continues at coordinate 12,422 of CAZLHU010000014.1, read as the reverse complement.
CACGGTCACGGCAGCGGCAAGCACTCCCAGGATCGCGACCACCACCAGAAGCTCTATCAGAGTGAAGCCTTTCTTACGGTTTGGTTTGGATGTTTGAATAAGATTCATCTTGGTGGCTATTCGCCGCCACATAATTTGTCCGCTTCGGCGACTATCTGGTCTGACTCATCTTTTCCGACGCCTATCAACGACAACACATCCTTATTGGCCTTCACGTCGCGGCACATAACCAACCCCTTATCCAGCAACTTCTCCTTTTCGGAACGGCTTAGACTGGTAAGCGCACTTATCGGATGCAGACCAGAACGTTCAATAAGTTCTTTAAGGTTCCCCTGCTCAGGATAATTCCATCCAATCGCCTTCATCCCCACGCAACGCGCGTAGGCGATCGCGTCGGAAGTTAGTTTCGTGTTGGTCATAAGCCAGGCCTCGTGCAATTTGATGCCGTTGTCCGGATGGCGCTGCCAGCTCTTATCTATATCCTCGAATCTGGCCTGGATGTACAGCGCTATCTTTATGTCCGTCTTTATTCCCAAAGCGTTGTGGTACTTGAGCTCGATCATCGCCCGGCGGCCTTCTTTTTCGGCGACAACATCAACCTCGTGGGTCACGCATATCCCCTGGATTATCTTGTTGACCTCCGTCTTGTATCCTTCGCTGTGCAGCACCTCTCCGACGAATTTCTCGAACGGATGGCCGCTCGGCCCCAACTCCATCATTGCCCGCTTCAGGCTGTAACGCGCGGCAATGTGCGGCTTATATTCCCGGAGCATATCGAAAGCCCGCCTGTATATCTCAGTCGTGGTCATATCGGTCCTGAGCTCAAGCCGGACACGGGCCAAGATCTTCTCTATTATATTTGGTTCTGCGCCGGCCCCCAGAAGCGAACGGCGCAACTTGGATTCGTCGAAAGGCTCCCTTTCCCCAGAAGCCTTGATTATTATAACTGGTTGATCCATGTCTAGTACTCAATAATGATACTCGTATAGACTACTGGGTCGCAACGGGTAAAATTAGGTTAGTACAACATATCAGATTTGATAGCCATGATCCTAGCGACACACGCCATAGTTGGAGCTGCGGCCGGAAGACTGTTCGACAATCCGTGGCTGTCTTTTGCCGCCGGGTATGTAAGCCATTTCGCGCTCGACGCCATCCCCCATTCGCAATACAGCCTATCCTCAAGGACGTATAAGGAGGGCGACCGGCTGTCCGATGACATGAAGATCGACCGCCGTTTCTTTGGCGATCTGCTGCTTATAGGATTGGACTGCGTCGGCGGCTTTTTGCTGGCCATCTTTATATTCCAAGGCGGATTAGGATACAACGCCGCGACGCTGTCCCTTTTGGCGGGTGCGACCGGCGGAGTGTTCCCGGACTTCCTGCAGTTCGTGTATTTCAAGATCAGACGCGAACCATTCACCACCCTGCAAAAGATACATAATCGGGTGCATGCCAAAGAGGACCTGCACGGGCTCGTGGGATTGGCATCGCAGATAACGGTCATCGTCCTGGCCGTAATGATATCCAAACTGATAATGAGATAATGCCGGAACTCCCCGAAGTCGAAACCGTAAGGAAAAAACTTCGGCCGCTCGCCGGAAAAACGGCAAGCTCTTTCTGGAACGACTGGCCACGCGGACTGAAAGCCAAACAGAACAACAAGTCGCTGTCTTCTGATATTAAGAGCCGCAGAGTCCTCGGGCTTTCACGCCACGGCAAGGTCGTTTTCATAGAGTTAAGCAAAAAGAATTCCAAGAATGGGCCCGTTGAAAAATTGCTGGCCTTCCATCTCCGGATGAGCGGTCGGCTCAATATCGCAAAAAGCAAAGATAAGATACCGCCCAAAGAGACCAAACACATCCATTCGATAGTCGGCTTCAAGGACGGCACGGAGCTGAGGTTCCACGATCCGCGCAAGTTCGGCCTAATCTGGTACGGCACGCCGCAGGAAGTGAGAGGCTACCCCTATTTCTCCAAGATCGGCCCGGACGCGCTGGATCTAAGTCTGAAAGAATTCAAAGCAAGACTCATGGCCCATAACGGGATGATAAAACCCCTGCTATTGCGGCAGGACTTCGTGGCCGGCATCGGCAACATCGTCGCCGACGAGACGCTATGGAGCTCCAAGATCCATCCGCGAAAAAGAGCCGAAGACCTGAGCGACGCACAGATAGATTCCATCCACCGTTCGCTTATGCAGGTATTGCACCGCGGCATCAAGGCCGGCGGCACAACTCTGAAGGACTGGAAACATCCCGACAATAAGAGCGGCGAGTTCCAGAAATACATGAAAGTCTACGGACGCAAGGGCAAGCCTTGTCCGCGCTGCGGCAGCAAGATAAAACGCATCGTGGTCGGCGGCCGCGGAACATGGATATGCATGAAATGTCAGAAACCGTAAAAGACAACAAATCCGGCATTGAAGAAGCTTTGAAGACGCTCGAGCGGGGCGGCACGGTCGTATTTCCCACCGAGACTCTCTACGGCTTGGGCGCGATCTCCACGAGCGCCGAAGCGGTGAAAAAGATATACCTCATCAAGAAACGCCCTGCGGACAAATTGCTTCCGGTCATAGTCGGCAGCATGGAACAAGCCAGAAAATATTTCATCCTTAACGGTAATAATTTAAAGCTGGCCAAAAAATTTTGGCCAGGGCCGCTATCGCTGATTCTTAAGACGAAGTCGAAGAAACTAGCCGCAGTCCTGGGAAAGGACATACTAGCCGTACGCTTTTCGGCCAATCCCCTTGCCACAAAGCTGGCAGAGCTGTCCGGTGCGCCGATAATTTCCACCTCGGCCAATATATCCGGAAAATCTGGCTGTTTTACCATAGCGGCAGTCAAGAGACAATTTACCGGACCAGACAAGCCCGATCTATTCATAGACGCCGGAGGATTAAAAAATTCCCTGCCATCGACAATCGTACAGGCAGAGGAAAATAAAGTGGTCATAATCCGCGAAGGGAAAATATCACTGGAAAGGATTATCGAAGCCCTTAAGTGACTGGACTCAGGATTACCAGTTCGAGATCGTTAAGTAGCCGTTGCCCGACTCATATCCGCTAGTTATGGAAGTTGAAGTTAGGGAAGGCGAGACATAAGACGATCCTCCACCTCCTCCGCCTCCTCCGCCGAATTGGTAGGACATAGAGCCGCAGCTACCTCCACCTCCTCCGCCGCCTCCATAAAAACCGTTGCCACCAACACCACCCGTACCGCCGCCGCAGCCACAGCCTCCGCCGCCCGCTCCGCCGCTCCAAGAACTTCCAGGCGATCCTCCTCCGCCGTTGTCGTTGTTCCAGCCCTGACCGCCGGCACCACCGCCGCCGCTGCCACCCGAAGTTCCTCCCCCACCACCGCTAGCTTGGCCATAACCATTATTATTGCCGTAGCCGCCGGTACCGCCAGTCGTACCGCCGCCCGCTCCACCGGCTCCTCCGGCGCCCGAACTGCATCCGCCGGACACACTGCCCCCGACTGCGCCGCCGCCGCCCGCGGTCAAGAACACGGTGCCCTGAGAGAAACCGCTTTGATTGGAAATCCAAGTCATTCCCCCGTTCTGCGAGCCGACACTTATGTACAACGTCTCACCTGGCGTAACTGAAATCGTTCCCTGCGCCCTGCCGCCGTAACCGCCGCCGCCTCCTCCCGATGCGCCTGCAGCATCGATTGTAACCGAAGTGATGCCCGCCGGAACCACCCAGCTTTGTCCCGATCCAGGAGAGAAATTGGCGACCTGGCCTGTCTGCTGGCTTACAGTGAAACCGTTGGACAGAGTACCGCTTTGCATACTGGGATTGGTGACGACGACGTTCCACGTTCCGGGCATGGCTGAAGTGATCGGGCAGCTTCCGGACGAGAGGGTCGTGGAATTGGTGAAAGTGAAACCGGTGCAATTTATATTGGATTGTCCGCTCATGGTAAGCGCGACCGTAGCGCCAGACACGAAGTTAGTTCCGCTTACAGAGGTTATAGAGGCGGATCCGGAATTGACGGCGCTGGTCGGATTGATGGCGGTAACGGTCGGGGCAAGAAGCGTCACAGTAAAGCCGCCGCTCAGGGCACCAAACTGGGTATTCGGGTTAGTGACGACGACGTTCCATGCCCCGGACGCGACTCCGCTTATTGGGCAGGTCCCGAGAGAGAGCGTGGTGGAACTGGTAAGAGCGAAGCCGGTGCAAACCACATTGCTCTGTCCGCTCATGGTCAGTTGGACCGTCGCGCCCGAAGCGAAATTAGTCCCGGATATCGACGTTATGGATATGGAACCGCTGTTGTTGCCGCTCGTGGGAGATATGGATACCACTGTCGGTGCGTTCGGGTTTGTGGCTGAACCAAGGAGAGTAAGAATGCTTCCCACTATATATGGGGATCTGTACTTGAACTTCTGCGATTCAAGGTAGGCGGTAAGCTCGTAGTTCGTGCCGTCGGTCGCATAGGTGTAATACAGGCCCGTAGTTGGGGAATTGGTGGGATCTATGGGAAGGGAGTTCAGCTGGGAACCTGTGTAGGTAGATGTGAAATTGATGGGGACCCATCCCGTGCTATTGATGTTCTTGGAGCTTGTCGAGCTGACGCAGGAGTATGCCCACCCGGACGCGATGATCGGCAGACTTAGATCTCCGCAGGTCGAGGAAGCGTCGGGGATCGAAACGTATATGGTGTTAGTATTGCCTAGAGAAAAATTGGAAACCTGGGATTCAGTCTTGGCGAGGATTATGGCTTTGTTGAGGGTATCTATGTCGGAGAACCTGGTCGCATCCCGTGACTGGGCCAACAGTTCCACCGGATTGATGATAATGGTGGTGACGGCGGCTAATACCCCTAAGATTGCGACTACGACCAGAAGTTCGATAAGGGTGAAACCGTGAGGTTTTCCCATTAGTTCATTTACTGGAGCAAATTTAAATTATTCTAATCACATCGTATGCTACTCCGTGCATACATGCGGGCATCATAAAATAAATGCGGCCTAGGTCTTCAGATACCTGCGGATGGCGATCATCCCCGAGAACACCCCTATGGCGATTCCGAAAAGCCACTCATAACCGAATATCTTGAAGATGTTCGACGTGAAGTAACCCATCAGGTTCATTCCCGGTATGAAGACGGCGATATAAGGAGACGTGAAATATACCAAAGGCGCACCTATGGCTATGCTCATCAGCGCGGCGATGGTCCCGTATATCATCCCCTCGATTATGAAAGGTCCGCGGATGAACCAGTTGGAAGCCCCGACCAGTCTCATTATCTCTATCTCCTCGCGGTTGGAATATATGGCGAGCAGTATCGTATTGAAAGCGACGAGTATTGCGAGGGCCGCGAACAGTATCGTAAGGCCGAGGCCGGCCTCACGTCCGATAGTGACTATCTTCGCCAGTCGGTCGATCACCACCTGATTCTGCTGGTAGCTCACGCTGTCGACCAGACTGCCGAGCGAAGGATTCTCAAGATAGGATGCGATATCGGAATAATTTGAAGGATTTTTCGCCTTTATATTAAGCGATGCCTCCAATGGGTTCGAGCCCAGCTGCTGTATCGCCTGGGTTATGGTCTGGTCCCCTTGATGTTCGGATTCGAAAATCGTGAGGGCTTGGGCCTGGGAGATGTATTGGACGCTCGCAACTTCAGACAGGTTCTGCAGCTGGCTTTGGATGTTCAATATGTCGTCCTCCGACGCGGTCGTCTTGAAATAGACGCTAATGTCTATTTTGTCCTGGATCGTGTTCAGGGCCTGGTTGGATATCTGATTGAAGATAATAAGGCCCTCAAAAACCATCAGAGCCAATAAGATCACAAAAAGAGTCGCGACCGAGAGCAAACTGTGCCTCCAGAAGTTCTGGAAACCGTGCTTTATGATTCTATATAGACTAGTGGCCATTCTTAATTATTTATTATTATATAGAGTAACGTCCGTTCGGATCATCGCGGATCAGGCGGCCGTCCTCCAAAACTATCACGCGCCTGCCAAGCTGATTAACGATATCTTTATTGTGGGTGGCCAGCAATACCGTTGTGCCCAATTCATTAATCTTGGTAAGCAGGCTGATTATTCCCATGGTATTGACTGGGTCCAAGTTGCCGGTTGGTTCGTCCGCCAGGATGACGTCCGGACGGTTGACCATAGCCCGCGCGATCGCGACTCTCTGCTTCTCGCCGCCGGACAATTCATTTATGAAATTCTTGGTCTTACTCCTTAGGTCCACCAGGTCCAAAACTTCCATGACCAATTCCTGTATATCCTTCTCCGGGCGGTTGGCGACTTCTAACGCAAAAGAAACGTTCTCATAAACGTTCTTGTACGGCAGGAGCTTAAAGTCCTGGAAAATGGTTCCTATGTGGCGACGCAGCCTGGGCAAACTTCCCGAGTTTAGCTTGCCTACGTCGTATGGCCCGAAAATCACCCGGCCCTTGCTCGGCTTGTCCTCCCCTATTAAAAGCTTAACGATTGTCGATTTGCCGGCCCCGGACCGTCCCACAATGGACACGAATTCCTTTGGGTCAATCTTGAAAGTAACGTCGGTTAAAGCGTGATGAGAATTATAGTCCCGAGAGACGTTCTGGAAATTAATCATCTTTTCGTATTTTACTACAAAGATATACCCATGTCATGCCCCGCTTTATTGCTTGCCGGGCGCCATGCGCAGCTCAGCCTCTATGAAGTCCTCCAGATTGCCCGCCAGCACGCCTTCGGCGTCGGACGTCTCCGCTCCTGTGCGGTGATCTTTGACCATCTTATACGGATGGAGGACGTATGAGCGTATCTGGTTGCCCCATTCAGGCTTAACCTTGGTCCTCAGGTCGCTCAATTCTTTGGCCTCGGTATCTTCCATTAGCTTGACCAGCTTGGCGGTGAGAATAGCCAGGGCCTTGACCCTGTTTTGAGCCTGAGACCGCTCGACCTGCGAGGCTGCGCCTATGCCGGTCGGCAAATGTATCACCCTGACGGCCGTTTCCACTTTGTTGACGTTCTGCCCGCCGGGCCCGCTTGAACGGCGAAACTCCCACTTGATGTCGCTTTCAGGTATCTTGAACTTCTCCAGCTCTACCGGCGGCAGAACCGGTAGGACCTCAACCAAGGCGAACGAGGTATGCCTCAACCCCTTCGAATCAAAGGGGGAAATCCTCACCAGTCGATGCACCCCCGTCTCTTTCTTGAGGAAGCCGTAAACCTGCTTCCCTTTTATCTCCACCGTGTCGTCGTCGATGCTGGTAACCTTCCACCCGCGTCGCTCCGCATATTTCACGTACATCGAAAGCAGCATATGGGCCCAGTCGGCGGCGTCGTCGCCGCCAACCCCAGGATAGGTGGATACGGTAGCCGACATCCCGTCGTACTTGCCCGCGAAAAGGAGGCTGGCCTCGAATGCCTGAAGCTTTTCCAAAGAGTCTATATCGTCGAAGCGGCTTATAAGATCGCGCAACTCGCCAGCTTCCCTGCTCTTAGACTCGGCCGATGCACGGTCCGTTTTCCATATGTTCGGGTCGGATATCTCCGATTCAAGGACGCCCAGCCTCAGTCTTTTGCCAGCTAGGTCAAAGACGCTCGCCTAAGCGGCGAGCAAGCTCTTCCAGATTCAAGGGTTCCTCTTTCATATTCAAGTATGATTTTATTACTATCTTCGATATTTTAAAACCAGCCGGGTCAGACAGCCTTAAAAGCAAGAACGCTCTCGTCTTCGGTCGGCACCTCGAAAGAATTGACCGTCATTTCCACAAGCTTCCTGTCGACTACGGAGCGCTCGTTCATCGTTCTATTCTTTTCCCAACGCTTCCATATCTCTTCCACCGGCGCATCGACATAGATCACCTTGGTGCGCGCGCCGACATCACCGGCGATCCTGCGCAGTTCGTCCCTGCTCGCCCTGGTGTGGTTGGTTGAATCATAGAGGACGTTCATATTGTTCTTCAGCGCGTCCTGCGAGTCGCGGTATGAGTCGTTGAATATCTTCTTCCACCCGCCCTCGTCGGGCAGCCTGTTCGAATCCCAATCATATCCGGACCCGCGGAAAATTTCGTCGATACTAACGTAGACGCAGGGTATCTTCGCGCGTATTTCCCTGCTCAAATAGGTCTTTCCGGAATAAGGTAGGCCGCATAAGACGTACAGGGTCCTGTGAGACACCTTCATATCCTGGATTATCTCCTCCAATGATTTTGTTGGCATCTTTGACTACTCCCTTATGATACTTCTCTTCCGCATCAATCGCGAGAACACATCAATTATTACGACCGCCAATATCACAAGCGTTATGGCCAGTTTTATATTAGGAACCAAGAAATTTATGCCTAATGCCGTTCCTAAAACGAACAGGTACCATACCAGATTGCCCAAAGAAACGAAGATTATCGCCTTGGTGAAATCAACATCGAACCAAGCAGCGAGAAACGCCGCGAAGTACGGGAAGAGGAATAGCCCTAAAAGGACGAGGGCTAGCGCTTTGCCTCCTTGGCCAACATAACCCTTGAACTTCACAGACCATTTGCCGATAGTCGCGTTGAACCACTTGAAACCGGCAAGCCTATTCTTTAGATATCTGCCGACATAGAAACCTATGGTGATGTCTATTATCGTTGCCGCAAGCCAGATGGCATGCACCATCCATAAATTAAAGCCGCTGTGATATACGAATATCAGGGTAGCTTCGGTCAAAGCCAGCTCTTGGACTAGCATAACTGGTATCACCAGCCATAGGACATACATTGACATAATTGTAACAGTTTAAAAGAACCGGCTTAAAGCCGGTTCAGAAGACTACATATCTGGGGTTGCCGACCATTTTTTCTTGAAGTCCTCCATCCACTTGTCGTTGTCCTCCTTGGACATGGACTTCATTTGTTCGGCTATCTCCGGATGGGCCTCGGTGACATGGTCCATACCCATCTTCACCATCTCCTCCGGAGTCGCCGCGGTCATGGGCATGTCACAAGGACCGCCCATCGCCCTGCAGGTCATAGTTTTCATTTTGATGTTTAATTATTAATTTTTTATTTATCGACCCGTCTGCATAAATTATAATTTATTCCGGCTTCACCGTCTCCAGCCCAGTCAGATATCCATGGAACGTAGTGCCTGTGAGCAGGACCGTAGGCAATTGGACGCATAGCAGATTTATGAACAATAGGTCGAACGGGAGCCATATGTAGAAAAGCACCGTGGAGAAGCTGATGGTGTACAAAATGACGTATATGAAATGACGTTTTGCGGAGTATCTTCCCTTCCAGCTGGAACCGACGACCCTCATCCCTAAATCCCTGTCGCGGCCGAGGACAAAAAACGAAAATTCCACGATGAAGAAGAGTGTTATCACCGACCATTTCCATGCGAGGCCGAATCCCCACAGAAGGTAGAACGGTATGGATAGATCCAGAACGAAAGCCGTATTGATTACGGAAGCGGTAAACTTTTCCAGTATGCTCGTATGACGCATGGCGCTTAATCCGATCCGCGCTTACCAATGATGGTTGCGCACTTTCTTCTTAGCCTTCTTGAGGAAGTTGTATAGATAATACGAACCGGCATGTATTGGTATGTCGATATTGCCGACGTATTGGAACTCTTCGCCGTTGAACTGACGCTTGAAATCGGTGAGCGTCGGCCAGACCCGTTCGTCCACGCCGCCAAGGTCGTAATAATGCATTCCGAGCTTCTTCGCTTCCTGCATCGCCGCCCAATGCAGCGACGTTTCGATCTTGGAGCCAAGTTTGTCGGCGTACGACGCCCCGAAGAGATATGTCGCCGTATCGCCGAAGAAGACGACGAAATGCGCGGCGGCCGGTTCCCCGTTCTGGTATCCCCAGAACACTCCTATAGAAAGCTTGGTCGGGTCATATTTCTTATCCGGGTCCAATACCGGGAGCCCGGAGAAGAAAATTTTCAGATAATTGAAGTCGGGATAGGCGTTCTTGCCGTGATTCCTCTTTAACGTGCTCTCCACCATGGAAAAGAACTGCTTGAGGTCCTTGTCCGTGAGCTCTTTCTTCATTTCCACCGTCGCTCCCCGCTTGCCGGACCGCCTGAGATTGGACCGCGTGGACGAATGAAAACCTGCGAATATCTCTTCTTCGCTGCGCCCCAAAGGCACGGCGGTGTTATATCGCGGCTGTATGTAGTAGGACGGCCGATGAAAGCCGTACTTCTCGATATCCGGAGAGATGGAAGAAAGCGACGGTTCCGTCCTCAAAAAGATGACCGACGTGAGATTTTTCCTCGCCCAGGATTGTATCGTCCTCAATATCTCGAAGTTTGCGATTTCATCGTCGACATATTCCTTTGCGATAACCGGCCCGCGGTGGGTATAGGCGTGGGATAGGCCGAAGAAGGTCGGATACTTAGCCACGGCGAACACCGCCGCCAGTTTGTCGTTTTCCTTAACCAGGTAGCGGTTCACCTCCCATCCAAGACTCTTCTGAAAATCGCTCCACTCCCAAGAACCAAGAAACGCCCCTATGGGCGGATGATTCTCCCTGACGAACTTATTCCACTCCCTTTCGCTTTCCGGACCGGCATTCTGAATAACGAATCTGCGGCTGGCGCCGTCCAGATCTACCACATCTCCCACCTTTATGCCTTTTTCCTCCGAGAATCCGGCATTAACCTCAAGCACATAGTTCGCGTCGCACAAAGGACGGTAGAACTTAGGATGGAGCGGATTGAACTTATTGCTTGCGCTTTCCGTTATGTCCACGACCTTGTCATCGTTGATCCATATTATGTCTATCGGGAAATGCATGTCGGGCATCCAGAACCTGTATCTCTTCGGCCGCGGGAATATGAAAAGCATTCCGTCGTTCGGACTGAGCGACGGCCTGCCCGACAGGCCCCTCATTATGCTCAGCGTATCTTTGGCTGTTTCAACGGATATCTCGGTCTTGCCAACTTTTATGCGATGTCTCTCCATTTATGTCGATATCTCTGGATTTCTATTTGATCTGCTGAACATCCGTACCGTCTTTATCATCTCCTTGAACAGCGGGTCCTTAAACGCCATAAGCAGGGCGAAGTAGATCACCACGCAGATTCCGATGATGGCTAATAGATTGACGTGCATGTAAAGCAACAGTCCGCTTGCAACCGCCATGATCGCCGAAGCCGCCGTTATCTTCTTCAGTCGCGGCAGTACCTCGAAATAATTTATCTTCTTCATCACGTACCACAGATAGACGTTGTTCAGGATCTGGGCTATCAGGGTCGCGACGGCGGATCCGGTTATGCCGAAACGCGGGATGAGGATGAGGTCGAAAAGCACGTTCGAAACGCCTCCGATCACCGAAGCGGTTATCAGGCTCTTCTGATGGTCGTGGGCGAACACGGCGATGCTTATGACTCCGCCCGGGTAGTCGACGATCATGGTCAACAAGAGGAGGCTGAGCGACAGTCCGCCTGCGGCGTAAGCCGCTCCGAAGACGAACTTCATTATCGGAGTGCCCAGGAATATCCCGGCGAACGCCATCGGTATCGAGGCCGCGAATATGACAGCGATGGTCGGCTCGAATATCTGGCGGAACCTCTCGGGGTTCTTGCCGGCGACCTTAGACAGTATTGGGAGGATGCTGTACTGGATGATCGTCGGGAACAGGTACAGAACCTGGATAATCCTGACCACGGCCGAATATATTCCGACATCCGCCGCGGTCTTCATCCAGCTGATTATCAAAATGTCCGCGTTCGTTAAGAGAACTCCCAAGGCCCCGGTGACCGCGAACGGCCAAGCCGAACGGATGATCGGCCATACCAGCTTCGACGAGAAGCTCGAGAACAGCTTGGAGATGTACGACCTGATGGGCCACAGCGCCACTATCGCCCCTATAGAAGTGCCGGCGGCGTACGCCCATCCGAAAGATCGTGCGCTAGGCGCGGTGAAAAGCACTATGAACCCGAATATCACGATGCAGGCATTGGTGAGCATGAAAATGCCCGCCTCCCATTCCATCTTTTCCTTCATCCTTATGAAGGACGAGAAAAATTCCCTGAGCGTGTCCCCGATTATTATGAGCGCCGCTATCGGCAACAGGGCCGATGCCCCCGGCAGGGTCGTGAACAGCGGGCCGACGAATATTACGAACAGCACTACAAGCGCTATGAGCACCAGCTTCATATAAAAGGTCGTGGAAAAGACCCTCGCCTTGCCGTCTTCGTCGGTCTTTGACCCCTCGCGCATAAGCATCACATTTATGCCGGGATCCACGAAAAGGGTGAAGAATCCGGCCAAAGTGACGGCGTAGGAGAATATCCCCCATCCGACAGGATCCAACACGCGCGCAGCGTAGATTATGACGACCGCCTTCAGGAGGCGGCCGCCAAAATTAGATATAGAGAGCCATATCGTATTCTTCGCCACGGTCTGCCCGGTCGTCCTATTTTCCAGAAGAAATGACCTTATATCTGCCAATGCCGACTTGACCTTGCTCGCGGTAGAT
>CAZLHU010000013.1:0-16082 GCA_964559765.1 uncultured Candidatus Saccharibacteria bacterium | reverse complement strand
AACTCGCTGATCGTGAACACTTTGCTCGGCCTGATATTTGGCCTGGTCTTCATCGGCCTGATATATGTGGTATCGCTCGGCAGGGGAATTGGCTTTGGCGACGTGAAGCTTGCGGCAGCGGCAGGACTGTTGATGGGTTGGCCGGATATCGCCCTGGCTTTGATCCTCGCCTTCATAATAGGGGCAATCGTAGGCGGCGGGTTGATGCTGTTTCGCCATAAATCGAGGCGCGACGCCGTCCCGTTCGGCCCGTTCATTGCCATAGGCATAGCTTTGGTGTTCTTCTTCGGATTCAACATTCTCACCGGATATTTTCATATTTTTGGAATAAATTCCGTAATCGGTTCATACATGGGGCCTCTTTTCTCGGGTTCCGGGCTGCATATATAGCCTTACTATAAGTGGTTCGTGATAATAGGTATTACCTTAGTCCTATTTTTAAGGTACGATATTCTTAATGCGCACTCCCATCCATTCGGCCCCTAAGCCGCAGATTCCAGCCAATTCGGCAGCGGGTTTTACGCTTATAGAGATATTGGTTACGCTGGCTATCTTAGGTGTTATGGCATCGGTAATGATCGGTTATTCCGCCGAAAGCGGCAGGCAAACGTTCCTGCTTTTGACCAGAGAGAGCATAGTCCAGTTGTATAACAAGACTAAATCCGATGCGTTGGCAGCCTATTCCCCGAACAACTCCGGGCCATCCAATCCATCGGGTCTCATTACCTGCGGATACGGCTTGCACGTGGATAGGGGTAGCGGAACCATGACGATATTCGAAAGCGAATCTGCCGATTGCGATACAAGGTCCGACTACAGATTTTCTTCGAGTACGGGAGACGTGCTGCTTAGCGGATCGCTGAACTCATACGTAATAGATACAAGCAAATTAAACCTGACAAATGATTCAGCGGGGAATTTAGATGACGTGGTCTTCACCTCGCCCAATGTGCAGACTTATGTATATACGTATACGGATGCGGAAACGGACAATTCGGCGGTAGCGACCCAAGGCGGTATTAGTCTCGATCTAGTCGGCAATACTAGCGAAAAATTGGAAGTGGACATAAACAATGCTGGACAGATTAGTTGGCAATAATAGAGGGCAGCTGATGATAGAGGCGATGGTTGCCATGGGCATCATATCCGTCGGGCTTCTCGGCGTTTTCTCCGTACTGTCGAACTCCCTAGGCATAAGCAAGGTCACGTCCAACCAATACGTCGGCACGTACCTTGCTGCGGAGGGAATAGAGGTGGTTAAGAACATTATCGACACCAATGTCGGCCAGCATGCTTGGAATCAATATCTCGATTCAAACGGCGATTATGCTGTCGAGTACGACAGCGTGACCCTTGACTCAGTGGACCAAAACAAACCGCTTCTATTTGATCCGAGCACCGGCCTTTATAGCTATAAGACCGGCAACCCCACCGTATTCACAAGGGAAATAACCATAAATAATATTTTAAATGACAATGAGCTGCAGGTGAACTCTATCGTCAGTTGGTCCGACCAGGGAGGCATAAAGGATTCGGTCAATCTGGAGGATGATTTCTATAATTTCCGCACCCCACCGCAATAAACATGGATTTCAAGGACATGAAAAATAACAGCGGGTTTACGCTTATCGAGCTAATGGTGGCCATGACCATATTCATAATATTGGTTTCGCTGTCCACAGCCATATTCATACAAACCCTGCGTGCGCAGAGGGAGATAACGTACATCACTTCCGATAATGAAAGCGCCTCGGAGGTTTTGGAACAGATATCCCGCGATATCCGAACCGGGTATGCCTTTACCGCTTTGGACGCCAGCGGTCAGCAGATCACGCAAGTATTACCAGATGCCAATACTCCCGATACTGCGCAGACATTGACGTTCACCAGCGCTCAAGAGAACGATACGACTGTCAGTTATGGATTGTCGGGCAACTCAATAGTCCGTTGCCTGAACAGTTCGGACAATTGCCAAACGCCCGGGGATTACCAACCGATAACCCCGCCAGGCGTGGACATAGCCAGCATGAGCTTCATACCGTTCAATCTGACCACAGGGGTGCCGCGCATAACCATCGTCCTTTCGGTCATCACACCGACAAGCACCCAGCCTCAGGTAAACACTTACCTTGAGACAACCGTCAGCGCAAGGAATTTCTAACAATGAGGAACACAAAGTCAAAAATCAGGAACAAGGGGCAGGTGATGCTGCTTACGGCGATGGTTGTGTCAGCCATGGTTATAGCCGCGACCTCTTTGGCGGGATTGTTGACCCTATACCAGTTGCGCCAAGTCACGGACGTCAAGAACTCCGGCGCCGCAATCTTCGCCGCTGATGCGGGCACGGAATGCCTGTCTTATAAGTTCGCCGGCGAACCGATCAGTTGCAACACGGGCACCCTGACCAACGGTGCGGTATTTAACACGACCAGCACCCCGTCCGATCCCAATGTATTCGTGTCCGTCGGAACATCCGGCCCATCCAGCCGCGCTTTCGAAATAAACTTCGATAATTTCGCCACCTCTACGCCATGACCATAAAAGACGCCAAAGAACGGATTGATCACCTTAAAAAGCTGATCAATAAATATCGCTATTCCAGACTTGTGCTGAACAAGGAGCTGATTTCTCCGGAGGCTGAGGATGCCTTAAAAAAAGAGCTCTTTGATATCGAACAGCAATTCCCGCAGCTCATAACTCCGGACTCTCCAACTCAACGGGTGGCCGGCAAGCCGCTGGCTGAATTCAAAAAGGTCCGCCACGACGTACCCATGCTTTCCTTCAACGACGCGTTCTCCCAGGAGGATATACGGGATTGGTTCACTCGCCTCGAGACATATCTCGGACACAAGGTGAAGCAGGATTTCTATGTGGAATTGAAGATAGACGGGCTGGCCATAGAATTGGAATATGAAGACGGGCTTTTTGTTCATGGATCGACCAGAGGAGACGGACAGATAGGCGAGGATGTGACGCAGAACCTGCGCACCATAGAAGCCATTCCTTTGAAACTTGATCCGCCCGACGACGTAGAGCTTCCGGGCAGGCTCGTTGTAAGGGGCGAGATAATCGTCTTCAAAAAGGAGTTCGACAGGATAAACAGGGAACAGGAGGAAAAGGGAGGCAAGCTCTTTGCCAATCCCCGCAACATCGCCGCGGGATCGATCAGGCAGCTCAATCCGAAAGTCGCCTCTTCGCGCAAAATGGACTCGTTCGAATATGCGGTCATAACCGATGTTGGGCAGAGTAGGCATGAGGAAGAACATGAATTTTTGAAGAAAGTCGGGTTCAAAACTAATCCGAACAACAAACTCGTGCATTCTTTGGAAGAGGTCTTCGAGCTTCAGGAATATTGGAACAAACATCGCGATCAATTGCCTTATGAGATTGACGGGCTCGTGGTCATAGTCAATGACAATAAGATTTTTGGAGACGGGGGAGTTATCGGCAAATCTCCACGCGGAGCTATAGCATA
The DNA here is from genome assembly GCA_964559765.1 of uncultured Candidatus Saccharibacteria bacterium. Taxonomy (GTDB): domain Bacteria; phylum Patescibacteriota; class Minisyncoccia; order UBA6257; family Colwellbacteraceae; genus JAMCRD01. The sequence goes on along the minus strand of CAZLHU010000013.1, from coordinate 12,607 downwards.
TAAATTCTCTCCGCGCGAAGCGACGACCATCGTCGAAGACATCAAAGTCCAAGTAGGCCGTACCGGAGCATTGACGCCAGTTGCAGTGATGAGGCCGATCAAAGTCGGCGGCGTAACCATAACCCACGCTACGCTGCATAATTATGACGAGATACAGCGTCTAGGCCTCAAAATAGGCGATACGGTCATAGTAAGCAGGGCTGGCGACGTCATACCTCAGGTCACCAAAGTTCTGAAAGAGTTGCGCACTGGCCGCGAGAAGAGCTTTAAAATTCCAAGCAGCTGTCCAATCGATGGCTCGAAAATAATAAAGGAGGGTGCGATATATAAATGTTCCAATAGCCAGTGCGGCGCCAGGTTGCGTGAGTCGTTAAGGCATTTTGTCTCGCGCGCAGCCCTGGACATACAAGGATTGGGACCGAAGATCATAGACCGTCTCTTGGATGAGGGTCTGATAGCCGATTCCGCCGACTTTTTCACCATCAAAGAAGGGGATATAGCTGCGTTGGAAAGGTTCGGCGACAAATCAGCCGAGAATCTACTGAACGAGATCAATAGTAAAAAGCGGGTTTCCTTGCCCAGGTTTATATATGCGCTGGGCATACTCCACGTCGGCGAAGAGACTGCAAGATCGTTGGCGGTTTTCATCTCAAAGAAAGTCGCGGTCAAGGACCCGGAGGACCTATCGAAGATATTCAGTACTATATCTATAGAGGAGTTTCAGGACATACCCGACATCGGACCGAAAGTTTCTTCAAGCATAGTAGATTGGTTCAAAGTGAAGAAGAATACAGCCTTGCTCAGCGAGCTTTCCAAAGTAGGCATAGTCTTGGTCCCCGAGGCAGCTACAAAAGGGAATAGGCTGGCTGGGACGACATTCGTTCTTACCGGAACATTGGAGTCGCTAACGCGGGAACAGGCTAAGGATAGGGTGAGATCTTTAGGTGGCAACACAGCCGAGTCTGTAAGCAAGAACACTGACTATGTCGTTGCTGGCGCGGAACCGGGATCCAAGATCATCAGGGCCAGAAGCTTGGGGGTCAAGATTATCGACGAAAATGAATTTCTGAGTATTATTAAATAGCCATGGAGTTCGATGTTGAATATTTCGCACGTCTAGCACGAATCAAGCTCACCGAAGCGGAAAAAACCAGGCTCGCCAAAGAATTAGGCGATGTTTTGGTGCACGTAGAAGAACTCAAGGAGGTGGACACAAAGGATGTCTCTCCTATGACCGGCGGCACTGACCTGCGTAGCGTCTATCGCGAGGATATGCCGAATATATTCGATGACTGCGGCAAAGGGCCAGCCAGCTTCCCAGATGAAAAGGACGGGTTCCTAAGGGTACCTAAGATTTTCGAATAAATGGCCAAGCTTGAAGATTTAACAATAAAAAGATTCCGGGAGGGGTTGGATAAGAAGGAGTTCAGCGCCTCCGAGGTCGTTAAGTCTCTTTTTGAATACATCGATACTAAGGACAAGGAGATAGACGCATATCTTTCCCTTAACCGCGAAGGCGCTTTGGAGGGGGCCCGCAAAGTCGATGCCGCGGTGGCCAGTGGAAATAAACTACCTCCTCTTGCCGGAGTGCCGATGGGCATAAAGGACCTAATCCTAATCGAGGGATTGCCGGCAACGGCCGCATCTAAGATGCTGGAGCATTATGTCGCCGCCTATGATTCTGGGGTTATAAAGAAACTGAAGGCCGCCGGCGCGTTGTTTGTGGGCAAGACCAATCTGGATGAATTCGCTATGGGGAGCTCTACCGAACAATCGGCTTTCAAAGTTACCAAGAACCCGCACGACCTAACACGCGTGCCGGGAGGCTCTTCGGGAGGATCTGCCGCCGCAGTGGCTTCTCATATGGCCGTTGCTGCCCTGGGGACAGATACAGGCGGCTCTATACGTCAGCCAGCTGCATTCTGCGGGGTAGTAGGTATGAAACCGACCTACGGGGCGGTGTCTCGTTACGGCGTGATAGCCATGGCCTCGAGTCTGGACCAAGTCGGAACTTTCTGTAAGACAGTCGAAGACACGGGAATCTTGTTCAAGGAAATGGCCGGCTACGATTCTAAAGACGCAACCAGCGCCCATCCTGAATATGGCGACGAACTATTGAACCCGGACATGAAGAGTGTGCGTGAACTGACCATAGGCGTGCCCGAAGAGTATTTCATCGAAGGTATAGAGTCTGAGGTCGCTGATGCGGTACAGAGCGTGATTAAAGAATTCGAATCTCTCAAGATAAAGATTAAGAAGATACATCTCCCGCATACCAAATATGCCTTGTCCCCATATTACATAATCATGCCAGCGGAGGTAAGCACAAATCTGGCAAGATACGACGGCATACGTTACGGCGATCGCGCCAAGGCGGACAATCTCTTAGATCTGTACTATCAGGACCGCGGGAACGGATTGGGCCTGGAGCCAAAGCGACGTTCCATATTAGGGACGTTCGTCCTGTCGGCCGGTTATTATGATGCTTATTATGCCAAGGCCCAAAAGGTCCGAGCGCTTATAAAACAGGACTTCGACGATGCGTTTAAAGACGTCGACGTGATCCTTACCCCCGTCACTCCGACGCTGCCATTCAAGATAGGGGAGAAGACCGACGACCCCCTCCAGATGTATCTTTCGGACATATTCACAATCCCTCTAAATCTGGCGGGATTACCGGGTATATCGATTCCGGTTAAAGGAAGGGGCGATAAACTGCCCGTTGGATTCCAACTTATCGGCAAGCATTGGCATGAAGCCGATATCTTAGGCCTAGGTACGTATTACGAAAAGAAATAAACTAAAACCGCCGTACAGGCGGTTTTATATTGGCGCAGCTGACGGGTGTTGATCCCGCGACCTCCGCCGTGACAGGGCGGCGCTCTGCCGTTGAGCTACAGCTGCATCTTTTTACTTTTTGAAGTATAACGGCGAGTCGATTTTTTTACAATTGCGTTAAATTTATCGCCTCTATCCTGATAATCTTTGAACATATCAAAGCTTGTGGCCCCCGGAGAAAATACTATAGAATCTCCGCCTTCAGCCATAGAAAGAGCCGCTTTAAAGGCTTCATCTAAATCACCCTCTATCATCTCAATTTTTGCACCATCTTTTATCGACTTGCCTATTTTTTCGCGACATTCTCCATACAACACGACCAGCTTAACATTCGATCCCGCAAGCGCTCTTTTAACCGGACTGAAATCGAGATTCTTATCCCTTCCGCCCATGATTATTATCGTCGGTTCTTTGAACGCGTTGATTGCTGCAATGGTGGTCATGGGATTGGTTGAAGCGGAGTCGTTGTAAACCCTCGCCCCTTTTATTATCCCAACGTGCTGCAATCTGAAGGGAAGGCCGCGGTACGCCTTAATGGTCTTGTGTACGATTCTTTCAGAAATGCGCAGTTCTTTGGCGACTGCTGCGGCCATCGTCGCGTTTATTAGGTTATGGGGTCCGTATATCTTCAACTCATTTGGGTCGATTACGGGTGAACCCTTATGGCCAATTTCCACCTTTATCTTTTTGCCACGGCTCCTTCGGGCTATTTCTTCCGAATATCTATTGCCAGCCGCATAAATCGCTATGTCTTTTTTGACCTGGAATTTGGTTATCTGCGCCTTGGATTCAAAGTATTCTTTGAAGCTCTTATGGGAGTCCATATGGTCGGGAAATATGCCTAATATCACAGCAATATGGGGAGAATAATGCAGGCCTTGCAGCTGGAAGCTCGACAACTCCAATACCGTCACAGAGCTCTTATTAAGGCGGTTAAGCACGGCTATCGCTGGCTTGCCTATATTGCCGGCAAGATATGCGTCACGCCCGGCACCTTTCAATATCTTATAAATGAGATTTGAGGTTGTTCCCTTTCCCTTGGTCCCTGTAACGCCTATTATCATTCCTTTCGCCTTCTCGAAGAACAATTCCGTGGCACTGGAGAATCTAACGCCATTTTTTATCGCCCTCTGTATCTCGGGGAGATTATAAGGAACTCCGGGGGAGCGATATATCAGATCAAACCGCTCAAGATTTTTAAGATAGTCAGGATCTGATTTTCGATCAAGGATGGTAATCTCGTGTCGTGGTCTCTCTCGTCCCAAATATTTGGACAAGGCTTGTCCTTCGCGACCAAACCCTATGATTGCTATCCGACTCATTTAGTGCCGGCGGCAGGGATCGAACCTGCGACCTAGGGCTTATGAGTCCCTCGCTCCACCACTGAGCTACGCCGGCTTACTGTAAATAATAATATGTTGCGGGGGCGGGAGTCGAACCCACTCCTGAAGCTTATGAGGCTTCCGAGGTACCGTTCCTCTACCCCGCGATTATCCAATTTCTTGGGAGCGACTCAATATTAAGTCTATGAATATACGTTGTCAAAGACGCATGTATCTTATAATATATTCATATTGCAATGGATTCTATCTATTCAGACCCAAATCTAGAGAAGAAGGAATATCAAATCTCGCTGGACAGCCAGATTGAGATATTGAAGAAGGTTGATGCACGGCGCGACGCAGAGGCTGAGCGCATGAAGCGCTATCTTGCCATGCCGGATCTCTCGCGTACGCCAGGCAGCCCTTTATATGAAATAGTGACCACTATACGTAGCCTTCCGACGTTCAAGAATTTCGATAACATCATTATTCCGGAAATCATTCCTACCAACCTTCTCTTTGATTTATTCGACTTCGCGCCTGACCACCCAGCACGAAGTAAGTCTGACACGTATTATGCCGATGACACCAATGTTTTGCGCCCACACGACACGGTCATGTGGTATTACTACACGCAATTGCCGGAGGTAAAGCAAAAGATCAAAGAGAGGAAATCACTAGGCGTGGTCTGCTACGGGAAGGTCTACCGCAAGGACGAGATAGATAATAGTCACATGAACGTGTTCCATCAGTTCGGCGCATGGTACATGTCGCCATCCGACACGATGCCGCTCAAGATCGATGAGTTGAAAAAGGTCTTGAGCGAGATCGTTAAGGCGATGTTCGGTGAAAATGTGAACTATCGTTTTCTGGAAGACACATTCCCATATACCGACCCCTCGCTTCAGATCGAGGTTGAAATTAATGGCCGCTGGATAGAGATAAACGGCGGAGGTATGACAAAAGATAGCGTTTTTAAGAAGTTCGGCGTCGAAGGATATAACGCATGGGCGTTCGGCATCGGACTGGAGCGGCTTGCGATTATTAGTATGGACCTTCCGGATATCCGTCTATTATGGTCGACGGATCCGCGCGTGACGAAACAGCTTCATATGGGCCATAAATTTGTCGAAGTAAGTAAATTCCCGCCAGTGATTCGCGATATCTCGTTCGTCGTTCCAAAGAGTTTCTCGCCGAATGATTACTTCGACCTCGTGCGCGACATTGCGGGCGATCTAGTGGAACAAGTCGAACTCATCGACCAATATGAGAACGACGAGAAGTTCGGCAAGGACAAAAAGAGCTATGCCTACAGGATTATCTATCGCAGCAGCGACCGCACTCTCACCAACGATGAGGTAGATATTTTGCACCACAAGATAGAAAAAGAGACCACAAAAGAGTTCGAAGCGGTCGTCCGCTAGCGCTTTTATCGTCGATTGAAATAACCCAGTGTTTATGGGGTCTTTTTAATGGTAATACCCCATAAAATGGCCTTGTTTTAGATGTTTGGAAAGGGTATAATTTAACAAACCTGGAAAAAGGCTTTTTTATATGGCTAAAGACCCAAAAAATTCATATACAGCTAAGGATATTGACGTTCTGGAAGGCCTAGAACCAGTCAGAAAGCGCCCTGGAATGTACATAGGTTCCACTGGACCGGATGGACTGCATCACCTTATTTGGGAGGTTGTTAACAATTCCATTGATGAAGCCATGGCGGGCTTCGCTAAGAATATCGACGTGACTCTGTTGTCCGATGGGAAGACTGTGCGCGTTAAGGACGACGGTCGCGGCATCCCGGTTGATATACATCCTCATACCAAGAAGTCGGCGTTGGAGACGGTCATGACCGTCTTGCATGCCGGCGGTAAGTTCAATGGCGGATCGTACAAGGTCTCCGGCGGTTTGCATGGAGTCGGAGCTTCTGTGGTAAATGCGTTATCCACCGAAACTAAGGCGGAGGTATGCCGTGACGGCAAAAGATATGTTCAGGAATATGTCCGTGGCGTGCCTAAGTACAAAGTTAAGGAGGACGGCAAGTGTTCTCAGAACGGCACAACGATAACTTTTTCTCCGGACTCGGAGATATTCAAGGAGATCGTTTTCGATCGCAAAAGGGTTTTGGAATATCTGCGACAGCAGGCTTTCCTTACGAAAGGCATAAGGATAAATTTCTCGGATTTAAGATCGGATGCGCCTTTCTATTACAGCTTCTGTTTTGAAGGGGGGATTAAATCATTCTTGGATTACATGGACTCAGATGGGGATAAGCCTATTCAGGACCATGTCTTCTACATAGAGAAAGAGAGCGAAGGCATGTCTGTCGAAATAGCGCTTTGCTATAAGGATGGGGTGGATATAACCGAATTGGCTTTCGCCAACAATATTCAAAACCCGGAGGGCGGTATGCATCTTACCGGATTCAAATCTGCTCTTACCCGTACACTGAACGATTATGCCAGGAGTAATAACTACATCAAGGAAAAGGATGAGAATTTAACGGGCGATGACGTCCAAGAGGGATTGGGCGCGATAGTCTCGATAAAGCTGGCTAATCCGCAGTTCGAGGGTCAGACAAAGGCAAAGCTTGGCAACCCAGAGGCGCGTACGGCCGTTGAGACGGTTATGAATGCTGGCTTCAGGGAGTTTTTGGAGAAGTATAAGAGCGACGCCGAGCATATCATGGCCAAATGTCTGTTGGCCGCAAAGGCTCGCAAGGCTGCCAAAGCTGCCAAAGACACGATATTGCGTAAAGGGGTTCTGGATGGATTGACCCTTCCCGGGAAGCTAGCTGACTGTCAGTCTCGCAAAGCCGAGGACTCGGAGCTATTCATAGTCGAAGGAGACTCTGCAGGCGGCAGCGCGAAGATGGCCAGAGATAGGCGCACTCAGGCAATATTGCCGCTTCGCGGAAAGATATTGAATGTCGAGAAGTCGCGTTTGGATAAAATGCTGGTCAACAAGGAGATAACCGCGCTTATCGTGGCCTTGGGAACAGCTATCGCCGAGGATTTCGACATAGCCAAGCTACGATATCATAAGATAATATTCATGACCGATGCCGATGTTGACGGCGCTCATATTCGTACGTTGCTTTTGAGTCTTTTCTACAGACACTTCCCGAAGGTGATCGAGGGCGGATATCTTTATATTGCCCAGCCTCCGCTGTATCGCGTCCAAGCCGGTAAATTGGTCGAATATGCCTGGACCGACGAGCAGAAGGACAAGATGGTTAAGGATAGCAAAGCCGCCAATCCGAACGTCCAGCGCTATAAGGGCCTTGGAGAGATGAATCCGGATCAGCTGTCGGAGACAACGATGCATCCGGCCCACAGGATCCTGTTGAGGGTCGCCGTGGACGATGCCAGGGAGGCCGACCATATGTTCGACGTGCTTATGGGTACGGACGTCATGCCTAGAAAGCATTTCATCATGACCCAGGGCCATCTCGTGTCCAACCTTGATTTATAGGCCCTATTTGAGATACTGTTGTAAAGCTTTTAGTTAATAAACATATATGTTTCAGAGGATTAACTCGTTTTTAAAGGAATCTCGGCAGGAATTCCAACATGTGAATTGGCCGACCAGGAAAGAAACCACCAGGATGGTCTTTATTGTCATCGGCATTTCTTTGGTTGTCGCAGCGTTCTTGGGCGCCGTCGATTACTTCTTCCTATACCTGTTGGGCAAATTAATCGGTCAATAATCAAAACTAAAAATGGCTATTAAAAAGAAAGTACTAGAAGAATCCGCCAAGCAGGGGATAAAACAATGGTATGCGGTTCATACCTATGCGGGATATGAGGACGCTGTGGCCCGTTATCTTAAACAGCGCATAGAGTCCCTAGGCGTGGAGGATAAGATCTTCAAAGTGATGGTGCCGAAGGAGAAGAAGATCAAGATAAAGAACGGCAAGCGCCTTACCGTCGAGGAGAAAATATATCCCGGTTATGTGCTGGTGGAAATGATTTTGGACGAAGGCTCTTGGTATGTTGTACGCAATACTCCTCGAGTCACCGGATTCGTGGGTGCCGATCCGACAAAGCCGACGCCGCTTTCATACGAAGAAGTCGAATCTTTGATGACCAGGATAGGAGTTGGCGAGCCCAAGTTCAAAGTTGATCTACGCGTAGGAGATCTGATCAGGATCACTGACGGTCCATTCAGGGATTATGATGGCAGGGTGTCCGAAGTCGATGAAGAGAGGGGAAGGGTCAAGGTTATGGTACCGGTATTCGGCCGCGATACGGCGGTCGAGCTCGATTCTCTGCAGATAAGGAAGGTATAAACTTTGCAATTTAATCGAATCTAACTTAGGATTTAGAAGCTAAATTTTAGAACATGGCAGCAAAGAAGATAAAAACAGTATTGAAGCTACAGATTGCGGCCGGCAAGGCCAATCCAGCCCCACCGATAGGGCCGGCTTTGGGCCAGCATGGCGTAAACATCCAGGAATTCTGCGTTAAGTTCAACGACGCCACTAAGGAGATGGGCAGCGACATCGTCCCGGCTGAAATAACGATCTATGAGGACAGGACCTTCACCTTCAAGTTGAAGACCCCGCCGGCCTCGGATTTGCTGAGGAAAGCCGCTGGGATAGAAAAAGGCTCCCCGGTGCCCCACAAACAGAAGGTTGGGAAGATAACCAAGGCTGATCTGCGCAAGATAGCCGAGAGGAAGATGGCTGACTTGAATGCCAATGATATCGAAGCGGCAGAGAAGATAATCGCCGGCACAGCTCGCTCGATGGGAATAGATATAGTATAATAATTTGTAGAAAGTGAGGAAAATAATCCCGACCATATGGTCGGGGTTATTTTTTTGCCCTATAATCTATTCATTATGGTTAAGGGTAAGTTTATCGTGATCGAAGGGACGGATGGCTCGGGAAAAGGGGAGCAAACCCTGCGTTTAGTAAGGCACTTGAAAGACAGCGGCCACGATGTTGCTCCATTCGATTTTCCTAGGTACAACGAACCATCCTGTTGGTTCGTCAGCGAGTATCTGAGGGGCGGTTTTGGCACCATTGAACAGGTCGGTCCGAAAACCGCCTCTTTGTTCTATGCCTTGGACCGCTATGCGGCCGCGCCGCAGATCCGTTCGGCGATTGACGAGGGCAAGGTTGTGATATCAAATCGTTATGTTGCGTCTAATCTGGGGCATCAAGGCTCAAAATTTTCCGATCCCAAGGAGCGTGAACAGTACTTCCAGTGGAACTACGACCTGGAATATAACATCAACGGAATTCCAAAAGCGGATTTGAGCATAATCCTGCATGTGCCTGCGGAGACGGCCCAGAAACTGGCGAGCCAAAAGCTTGAGCGTAAATATCTGATGGGCAAGAAAGACATACACGAGTCGAATATCGACCATCTTAAGCGAACCGAGGAGGTCTACCATCAGCTTGCTCTCTTATTCCCGAATGACTTCACGGTCGTGGAATGCGTTGAAGGCGGACGCCTGCTTACGATAGACGAGATTCATGATAAGGTTTGGAAGATAGTAGAAAAAATTGTATAAATAGCTAGTCATGTCCCGTTTTGTAACCACTATAGGTCTTGAGATTCATGCTGAACTTAAGACTAAGACGAAAATGTTCTGCGGCTGCCTCAATGATCCGGAGGAGCGCCGACCCAACATAAATGTATGTCCGGTCTGTTTGGGCCATCCTGGAGCTCTACCTACCATCAATGGCGATGCGGTTAAGAAAGTTATATCGGTTGGCTTGGCCTTGGGGGGAAAGATAGGAAATGTGTCCAAATTCGATCGCAAAAGCTATTTCTATCCAGACCTCCCGAAGAGCTATCAAATCAGTCAGTATGACGAGCCCTTGGTTCTTGGAGGCTCTTTAAAAGGCGTCAGACTCACCCGTATCCATCTGGAAGAGGACACGGGAAGGTTGTCTCATCAGTTGCCGGGGACTATCGGTCGCGACAAGGATCATAGTTATGTCGATTTTAACCGTTCTAGCATGCCGCTAATGGAGCTGGTTACCGAACCCGACATAAGCTCTCCTGAACAGGCTGTGGAATTTGCCAAGGAACTGCAGTCGATCCTTCGATACCTAGGCGCGTCTGATGCTGATATGGAAAAGGGCCAGATGAGAGTGGAAGCGAATATGTCTATAGCCGAACCTGGCGCCAAGTTAGGCACGAAAGTGGAGGTAAAGAACCTCAATTCATTCCGAGCGGTGCGTGACGCCATAAACTACGAAGTGGAACGACAGACCAAGATAATCGAAGGCGGGGGCAAGGTCATCCAAGAGACCCGTGGTTGGGATGAGAGGGGAGTCACCGTTTCGCAGCGTCTAAAGGAACAAGCTCATGACTATAGATATATGCCCGAACCAGACCTTCCGCCGCTTTTGATAAGCGAAGATGAGATAGCCGAGCTTAAGGCTAATTTAACCGAGCTACCAGAAGCGAAGCGCAACAGATTCGCTCAGGAGTACGGGCTAAGCCCAGAGCAGGCTAGCCTGGTCACGGACGATCTGCTCTTATCGGAATATTTTGAAGAGGCGGCCTCGGAGCTGGCAGCGGAGAAGTTGGGCAAAGAACCTGAGATTTATCAGTTGTTGGCCAACTATGTTTTGACGGACCTGAAAGGTCTTATGCAAAAGAACCAAATAGATATTTCGGGCATAAGTGAGAAACTTACCGCAGCCAATTTCGCGCACCTGATATCACTTATTAGCCTAGATAAAATATCCAGTCGCACAGCTAAAGATATGCTCGTTAAAATGGCTGAGACTGGATCTGATCCGCACGATATTCTGAAAGACAGCGATCTTGGTCAAATCCACGACGAGAGCCAGCTTATGAAGATAGTCGACAAAGTCATAGAATCGACTCCTAAGGCCGTAAGTGACTATAAACAAGGCAAAGTCACGGCAGTAGAAGCTCTGGTGGGAAGGGCTATGGGCGAACTTAAGGGGCGAGGAAATCCAGAAGTTTTGCGTAAACTTTTCGCGGATCGTTTATCCAAATAATATCCTTATCCTTTCTAAACCAGGTCATCTGCCGTCTTGAATACCGCCAGATCTCTTTTTGCAGTTCGGTACGCATGTCCTCGTAGGACAGTAGATTGCGCAGATAGCGGGACGCATACCTATACTCCAATCCAAAGTCGTCCATGCGCTTCCAACTTACCCCGCTCTTATGTAGTTTTGATACTTCTGATACAAGTCCTGCCTTGAGGCGTTTGTCCAAGCGTAAATTGATTCGTTCTCTCAATTTTTTAGGGGGCAGGCTTATCCCTATCTTCATGACGTCGTATTCATAATTCTTGCCGATTGCCGGCACGGGTTTGCCTGTGGTGAGTGCTATCTCCAATGCACGGACTAGGCGCCGCTTGTTGTATCGATCGATATTCTTGGCTCTTTCAGGATCGACAATGGTTAGATTGTTGAATAGTTGTACGTCGCTCAAAGGCTCAAGCTTGGCGCGCAGCTCTTTTTGGGGTGGAACGTCGGGCAAGTCCAAATCATAGACGGTCGCATTGATGTAGAATCCCGTACCGCCGCATATAATCGGCACCTCATGTTTGACCAATATTTCCTTTATGGCCTTTTTGGATAGCTTCTGATATTGCGCCACGGTAAAGATACTTTTTGGCGAGGCCACGTCGAGCAGGCGATGGGGGATGCCGCGCATCTCGGCCTTTGTTATCTTCCCGCTACCGATATTCATCCCTCGATAGACCTGTCTCGAATCGGCCGAGATTATCTCCGCCCCCTTAAATCCCAAAGATTTCCGCCATGCCTTGCTGCCTATTCTTTTTGCTATTTCGACAGCTAGGTCGGATTTGCCGCTCGATGTCGGCCCGAGTACGACCACGATTTTATCTCTATTTTTCATTTGACAATCAGCCTATATTATTGTTACATAAACCTGGTACATTCCAAAGGAAGGAGGTGAGTCCACATGCCACATTGGCTGATTCCGGTGATCGTGGTTGTCGCTCTTTTGGTTCTCGTCGCCGTCGTGCGGCGGGGCAAGTCCGGCCCTATCTCTTTGGGCCTGGACGACAAAAGTCCGAAAAGCTAATCGCGCAATGGGCCGCCTGGGTCCGAAAGTAGGCTCTATGCGATCCGTCGCTAGAGCCTACTATTATTTTAGAGAGCCTTATCTTTTATCTCGAGCTCGATCTTGCGTATAAACTCGTCGAGTTTCATAACTGTCTGACTTCCATCTTTCCTGCTTCTTACGGCCACCGTTCCATCGGTGGTTTCTTTTTCTCCAACAACAATTATGTATGGTATTTTCATCATTTCCGCCGTGCGGATGCGCTTTGCAAGAGATTCGTTCTCATCGGAGAACTCCACTCGGATATTCGCAGCGACGAGCGCGTCGTACGTTTTCTTTCCGTAATCAGAGAATTTCTCGCTGATTGGAAGGATGGTTGTTTGCACTGGTGCGAGCCAGACCGGGAACTTGCCGGCGAAG
>CAZLHU010000012.1:0-18875 GCA_964559765.1 uncultured Candidatus Saccharibacteria bacterium | reverse complement strand
TCGGATTCAATGTGAAGATAGATAAGGCCACTGAGAATCTGGCCCAGGCGCAGCACGTTGAGGTGATCACCTCCGACGTAATTTATCGCCTTAACGAGGCTATAGATAAGCGTCTTAAGTCCATGGAGATGAGCAAGCCAGTAGCGGAATTGAATATCCTTAAAGTCTTTAGTACAAGCGGCCGTAGGCAGACTATTGGTGGCAAGGTCACGCTCGGCGCATTAAAAGGGGGTATGACTGTAAAGATCAGTCGCACAGATAACGTCTTAGGTGAGGGTAGAATTCTCAACGTCCAAGTGGGACGGAAAGACGTTACGGAAGTGACCGAGGGTACGGAGTGCGGAATCCTCTTTGATAGTGATATATCTGTAAGAACGGGGGATAATATACAGCTTTTCTAAATGAGACCTTATCGTCACGAAAAGATAGAAAGTCTGATCCAGCAGGAGCTGAGCAAGATCGTAGCGCGTGAGATCGAGCCTCCGACCGGGACGCTGGTGACCATAAGTCACGTTGAGGTTAACCCCGATAATACAGAGGCTAAAATCGGAGTAAGTGTAATTCCTACGGAGAGTACTGAAGATGTGGTGTCTAACCTGAAAAAGCGACAAGGATGGCTTCAGAGGCTGCTTAATCACAAAATGAACATCAAACCCATGCCGCGCATAAATTTCGAGGCTGACTATGGCCTAGATAAGGCGGCAAAGATAGATAAGTTGCTCCGAGAGGTATAGTAGATCGAGTAGCTTTTATGGTCTGAGTTGATGTATTGATTAGCAAACTTTTGCTTATAAGTTCCCTGATATCCCACCAAGATTCCTAGGTGATTTTGTAAGAGGGTATTTTGATGGCGATGGGTGTGTATACACATATAAAATCCAGGGTAAAAAGATAAAGATTGTTGTTAAGAAGTTGAGCATTATTTTTTTACCAGTGGTAGTTGAAAATTCTTATCTAGGCTTGGAGCTATATTAAAAAATAGGCTTAGTCTAAAAACGATCTTATATACAACAGCCAAAGAGCTTACCAATTAAGATACAGTACGGCAGATAGTATAAAGATATTTAAGTGGTTGTATAAAAATGTTCCTAAAGACGTTTTCCTAAAAAGGAAATTTAATATTTTCTATAACTACTTTAAGCTCCGCCCATTAAAGATTGATAAAGACGTTAAGAATATAATAGACTTAAAACGGGTGGCCTAGTGGCGAAGTGGAAACGCGACTGTCTGCAAAACAGTTATGCGCCGGTTCGATTCCGACCTAGGCCTCAAAATGCATTAATCTGGAAAGTAGTATCCAGACGGTATATAAATATACGGTATACGCCCGGGTGGCGGAATGGCATACGCGCGACACTTAAAATGTCGTGACCGCAAGGTCATGTGGGTTCGACCCCCACCCCGGGCACACAGTGAGAAAGGGCAAGTTCACATAGTGGGGGACAAATCCCTTCCAGAAAATTTACGAGCATCTGTCTATATTATAAAATTAAATTATGGTAACAATTAATTATTGGGCAGTTTTGGTCGCTGCTTTCGTACAAATAGCCCTAGGGATTTGGTGGTACGGGCCGTTCCTTGGTAGGGTTCGTGACCGACTACAGGGATTGCCCGGAGACACAGGAAACGGACCAAGCATGTACGTTATGTCGGTTATAAATAACCTGCTTATAAGTTTTGTTATGGCTATTTTTATTAACTCTGCCGAAGTGCATTATCAAGTATGGACCGCCTTTTATGGCATGTGGATTGCCTTCCTATTGTGGATCGGTTTCATTGTAACCCGTGAGGCAACTATGTCTATTTGGGAGGGGCGACCGTGGAAGGTTTGGCTTATTAACGTCTCTTATTATCTAATAGGCTTCCTGCTTATGGGCGCAATCCTTGGCGTTTGGCATTAGTTAATTGCAATCGGCGATATTATCGTCGCGTAACAATAATCGCTTCAAATAATGGATATACTGCTTCTTCAAGGAGGTGTACAAGCCAATGTATTTTGGCGTGTCTTATTTGTTCGCTGTTGTTGATCAGTGCGTTGAAGTTGGTTTGAAGCTCTTGTAGTACCTCACCTCCCGGGCCGCACAGATTAAGTTCGTAATCCCTATTCATGCTAACCATGTCGAAGTTGGCGCTTCCTAGGCACCAATCACTATCAATTATGAAGTATTTTTGGTGGAAGTATTCCTGAGTTCCGTGCCATACAATATCCCGCTTAAGCAGTCTCGGCATTACTGCGCCACGGAAGTCATCATACCAACGCTTGTCGGTGTGAGATGGTGTGACGATGGCAACGTCGACACCGCGCCCCTTGGCGTCGCATAGCGCTTTAACAAGCTCTATGGTCGGAAGGAACCACGCCGATACGATTATGATTCGTTCCTTGGCGGATCGTATCTGCTCTATAGTCCACCTGTATATCATTTGCCCCTCTTCGGCTGGAGTAGAAATAAGCGCTTGTATACCTTGTGCTATTGGTATCGGTCTGCTGTAATCCAGAGACGATACGTGATTGCAATCTCCTTTGCCGGACAATTCCCATAGATCGTTGAAATAAGAAGCTATGGGATTGGCATCGGCAATCGGGACGAATGCTACGAGGTCCTGCCGCTCGTTATATATCTCCCCGATGCCCATCCCGCCCACGCCCAAAATTTTACGGTCTATTAAGAATATCCTCGCATGATTGCGTTGGAAGTACTTAACGGGATGCTGCTTCAGATATCTGTCCTTTGGTCGGAACACGCGGACGATATCGTTATTTTCTCCGAATGCGCGCGATATTTCCTCGCTGGTATGATGAGTGCCTAGGGCGTCGATGATTATCTTTACCGCTACGCCCTCGCTTAGTTTCCTTTTTAAAATATGGACGAACTTTTTGCCGACAGCGTCATTTTGGAAAGAATACACGTTTATGAGTATCTCCTTTTTAGCCAGGGATATTTCGTCCTCCAGGCTGCGGTAGAAGTCCTTGCCTCGGCAAAAAATATTAATACCTTGCATCTGTTTTATCTCGATGAGCTGATTCCACCAGAAGAACGCTCAAGAGCACTAATAGAGTTCTACCAGAGTTAGAAAAATATTGAAACTATGGCTGCGATTCCGGACACGGCCATAAGGCCGATCGTTACCCATCCAATGGTTGAGGTTATCGGCCCGTTGGAATGCTCCCGCATTATCGTCTTATTGCTACTGATTTTCACAATCATAATCAGGACTATAGGCGCCACTATGCCGTTCGCTACCGCTGAATATATCAGGGCCTTAACTGGGTCCAGACCTACGAAATTCAGCCCTAACCCTATCAGCATCGCCAGTATTATCACGCCGTAGAACGTGTATGCCTGCTCGAACTTAAGATACAGGCCCTGGTCCCATCCGAAGCTTTCCGAGATAGCATAGGAGACTGATCCGGCAAGTATGGGTACTGTGAGCATCCCAGTACCTATGACCCCGATTGTGAATAGGAGAAAGGCAAAATTGCCGACGAGCGGCCGCAATGCCAGCGCCGCCTGGTCTATCGTGCTTATGTTCGTTATCCCATGGACGTAAAGCGTTGCTGCGCACGCCACAATTATGAAGAACATCACCAGGTTGGATATAAACATCCCCGTCCATACATCAGTCCTCATTTCCCGTATGTCGGCCTTGCTCGTGATCTGACGCTCTTCAATGGTCATCTTTCCTTTCAATATGTCCTCTTCGACCTCCTGGGAGGTTTGCCAGAAGAAAAGGTAAGGCGAAATGGTGGTCCCAAGAATTCCGCATATCAGAAAGATCTCCGATTTGGAAAATGCTATCGACGGTATGACGGCATGTATCAATATTTCGTGCCAGTTTAGATTGACCACCAACGCGGATAGGACGTATGAGAATAAAACCAATGCCAGATACTTAAGGTATCTGGCGTAGTTCCCGTAGGTGGTGAATATCTGCAGAACCAGGCTGATCAGGGCAAACCCTATCACAAGCAGGGGAAAACCGAGCTGCGGCTCCAATAACTGGCTTACTTTGGCCATTGCGCCCAAGTCTGCCCCAAGATTGAAGATATTGGCGACGAATAGAAGGAGGGCTGAAGTGTATAGTATCCGTTTGCCGTAATGTCGCTTTATATTGCCGGCCAGTCCCTCTCCGGTCACCAATCCAATACGGGCGCACATCTCCTGCACTACCGCCATCAGCGGGAAAGTGAAAAGGGCCAGCCACAACAGCTGGAAGCCGTATTGGGCCCCGGTCTGCGAATATGTGGCTATGCCGGACGGGTCGTCGTCAGCCGCCCCAGTGGTCAATCCCGGTCCAAGCGTGTTCCAGTACTTACTGGCCAGCTTGAGAGGGATTATCCTGTTTAAGAATTTATTTTTAGGCTTAACAAAACTGTCGACCAACGTCTCTTCGATAGGCTTCTTCAATTCGGTTTGATTCCCCTCCATTGGGATGATCGTCCGTGTCTTTCATAACGCTTTGATTTTAACAGAGAATATTTGTTATTTGAATAGTCTAGGCAATAAAAATACCGCATATGCGGTATTTTTATAAGAGTTTCTATTTCATGTCTCCCTTGCAGCACTTGCAGCCCCTCTTCATAAGCATTGCCCATCCGGCGAGTATCACCAGGATTGGCCAGACCCACGAGACTACGGTCCAAGATATGCCCAGGTTGCCGAGGAGAAACAGTACGCCGAATAGTATAACTATCCAAGCTAATGCCGTGTGGTGAGGGCAATGACATGTCTTGCCCTCCATATCCATAGGTTTATTATCCATCTAATTAGATGATTATTATTTTCCGACCTTTATTTCAAACCTCCTTAGTCTTCTTTGACCTGCAGCTTTCGCGCAGTGCCGCGGTTGATTTTAGGCAAACGTACGGTCAGAACCCCGTTCTTTAGAGATACCTTGGCGCTATCCGGATCCACCTCTTGGGGTAGGATTATGGATCTTGAGAACTTACCCCAAAAACATTCCTGATACAGATAGTCGGTATCATCCACATCCTCGTTTCTTTTGCGCTCTCCGCGAATGGTTACCGACTCGCTTGTGGCTTCTACGTCCAGATCCTCACGCGATACGCCGGCAATCGGCGCCTGCACAACTATCTCGTCGCCGTTCTGATACACGTCGACGGTCAACTGGCCTTCACCTTCATCCATTTGGCTATTCTGCTTGTTTTGTGATTCCGACATTTTTCTCACCCTTAAGTATATCAAAGTCATGGAAAATGAAGAAGGAGCACAACAGGACGAACGCGATTGAGTATACCTGCTGGGGTAGGAAGAACGACATACAATCGAAGGCGAAGTGTATCAGGGTGGCTATTATGATGCCCTTCCACAGTTTTCCTTCAGCCCAGTAGAATCCTATGAATCCGGAAGCTACCGCATGCAACAACGTTGCCCCAACCGAGCGGATCAGCGCCGTCTGTAGGGCGACGGTCGGGCCGACGGATATAAGATAGGAAACGTTCTCCAAGGCCGCGAATCCCAAGGCTGCGGTTATCATGTAAATCATGGCGGCGACATGTTGGTCGCGGAGTCTCTTTTTGGAGACCATCATATAAACGGCCAAGAATATTACTACCTCCTCAATCAATGCGAATAACAGGAACTCGCCTGCGGCATTCATCCCAAACCAATTACTTAGGGTCAGATAGCGTATCGCTAGTTCTTCCAGTATCGCCGCCACGACTCCGGCAATGACCCCTGCAGAGAATACCTCAGCGATCATAGCCACTGGTTCGGGCTTCTTACTGTCCTCTATCAAAAATAAAAGCAGCCAGAACAGGGATGGGGCCAACCCGAGGAAGAATAAAAATATCAGTGAGCTTACCATTTTTCAACCATTAATAGACCGCGTCGGTCTGGCAGACGTTCCCAGACCGCTTCTGTTACGAATGGCATGAATGGATGCAATAGTTTCAACGATTCAGAGAGAAGGGTTTCAAGTAATTCGTAGCTTTCTGATTTCTGCGCGTCTGTTCCGTTGTGGAGGTTCTCTTTCTCCGCCTCGATGATCTTATCGGCCAGGGTGTGCCATATGTAGTGATATAGCTGTTCCGCCGCTATATGGAATTCGAAGTTATCGATGCGGTTCGACACCTCTGTCCTGATGCCTTCCAACTCTTTTATTTCGGCGCGCCTTGAGATGTCTGTCTTCTCCGGTTGCGAGGGCTTGTTCGTCTGTATGAATCGGGCGATGTTCCATATCTTGGTCGAGAAGTTCCTATAACCTTTTACGCGCTGTTCGTCGAATTTGACGTCGTTCCCCGGGGCTGCGCCTACGATAAGCGCCATGCGCAGCGCATCGGCGCCGTAGGTATCAGCAAGGACTAGGGGATCTATGCCGTTCCCGAGGGATTTGCTGAACTTCTGGCCTTTTGAATCCCGCACTATGCCGTGGATTAGGACCGTCTTGAATGGGATGCTTTCCAGAAGAACGCCGCTCATGAGGATCATTCTTGCGACCCAAAGCGGGAGGATCTCGTAGCCCGGCGCCATGAGCGAATTGGGGAAATAAGTTTCCAGGTCTCTCGTCTTATCCGGCCAGCCTAGCGTTGAGAATGGCCATAGCCCAGATGAGAACCAGGTGTCCAAGGTATCCGGATCCTGTTCCCATCCCTCACCCTTCGGGTCTTCGATGCCGGCGTATATCTCGTCGCCGCGATACCATACCGGAACGCGGTGCCCGAACCAGATTTGGCGCGAGATGCACCAGTCGCGCAGATTGTCGATCCAATGGAAGTACACCTTCTCGAACTGCTCCGGCGTTATGCGGATCCCGCCGCTTGCAACGGCGTCGCGCATCATCTGTTTTAGGGTGATTTCTTTTCCCGAACTGTTTTTGAAAGGCTTGTTGACCGCTACGAACCACTGCAATTTGGGCAACGGTTCGATTATGCCTCCGGTGCGTTCGGCCGTAGATACGTTCTGCACTATATCCTCCTCTTTTTCTATCAGCCCAAGCTTACGCAGCTCTTCGGCGACCAATTCGCGGGCCTCTTCGGATTTCTTGCCGTTCACGGGGCCGGGTACGGTCATCTTTCCATATTCGTTGATTATTTGTTTGAGTGGAAGGTTGTGACGTTGGGCGATCTCCCAGTCGATCATGCTGTGTGCCGGAGTGACTCCCAGAGCTCCTGTACCGAAGTCTTTTTCGACGGACTCGTCCGCGATGATCTTCACATGGATGGGCACGCCGCAATAATTTGCATCGTATTCCTTTCCGACGAATTGCTTGTAGCGCTCGTCGGAAGGATGCACTGCGACCGCGGTGTCGCCGAACTTGGTCTCAAGTCTCGTCGTCGCGATGGCGATGGGGAAGTCCTTGTCGTAGCGGAAAGTGTAAAGTTTGGCCTTCCGTTCCTGGTAGATTATTTCGTCGTCCGATATGACGGTCTGTCCTTTCGGATCCCAGTTCACGACGCGGCTGCCGCGGTAGATGAGGCCGAGGTCATACATCTTTTTGAATGCTGTGCGGATTCCCAGGTTCCTGCGGGCGTCGAGCGTATATGCCTCGCGAGTCCAGTCGAGCGATGCGCCCATGCGCCGGACCTGGCGGACTATCGTATCGTGGCTTGCCTGGGCGAACTCGTTCACGCGGCGCAGGAATTCCTCGCGGCCGAGGTCGTGCCGGGATTTGCCCTCGGCCTTAAGAATATCCTTCTCAACCTTGGACTGGGTGGCGATCGCGGCGTGGTCCGTGCCCGGGATCCATAGCGTCCGCTTTCCCCTCATCCGTGCGTAGCGCACGGCTACGTCTTGTAGGGTATCTTCGAATGCATGCCCTATATGGAGCCTGCCGGTGACGTTAGGCGGCGGCAGTACGATGCAGAAAGGCTCGGCATCGGGTTTGGTTACACCCTTCTCTATGCATATATCGGGGTTGAAAAAGCCCGACTTTTCCCAGGTTTCATATATCTTTTCCTCGACCTCTTTTGGGTCGTATTTCGACGGGAACTCTTCCTCCATTCGTAATTAGATTATAACCCGCAGACCCAGAATAACTACATGTTCAGGTTGGCTTGCGCAACCGTGCGGTATTTCTTGCCCTGCATGAATTTTATGTAGGCTGCCGCGCCTATCATCACCGCATTGTCGTTGCAAAGTTCGCGGTGGGGGAAATAGACCGCGACTTCGTCGCCAAAATCCTTTTTGAATCGCTCCCTCAGAGTTTTATTTATCGACACGCCGCCGGAGATGAACAGTGCTTTCGCGTTCACCTCTTTTATCGCCTTGCCTGTTTTGCGGGACAGCACATCGAGCGCTGCTTCCTGGAACGATGCCGCTATGTCGGCTTTGGTTTTAGGGTCTTTTTCTGCGCCGGGGTGGGTGACTATATAGTAGCGGACGGACGTCTTTAGCCCCGAGAAGCTGAAGTCATAGTTCTTGTGATAGATCATAGGACGCGGGAAATCGATCGCTTTCGGATTGCCGACCTTGGCCAGTTTCTCGATCTCCGGCCCGCCGGGATATTGCAATCCTAACAGCCTGGCGACTTTGTCATAGGCTTCGCCTACGGCATCATCCCTCGTCTCGCCGATCTTCTTCCATTCATACAGGTTGTCCATTTCGAGGAGGATAGTATGACCTCCACTTATGATGAGCGCTATCGCCGGGAAAAGGTCGGATGCTTTGTCCTTAACTGATCCCGCAGGCCTCTTCAATAGGAAGCTGTACAGATGGCCTTCCAGGTGATTGGCCCCCACTAAGGGCTTATCGTTCTTCTTGGCCAGCTCCTCGGCGAAGGTGATTCCGGCCCAAAGCGCCGGTTCAAGTCCCGGACCTACGGTCACCGCTATTAAGTCTATCTTGTCCCAGAGCTTTTTCTCCTTCTGTCCCGTTCCGAAGATCTGTTTGTAGAGTATGGGCAGATTCTTGAGATGCTCGCGTTTCGCCAGGCTAGGCACTACGCCGCCGAAGGGACGGTGGATTTCTATCTGCGAGGCTATCAAGCTCTTTTCTATCTTGAAACGGGGTATGTCGGCGCTGGTCTTGCCTCCTTTGGCTTCGATTATCGCCAGGCTCGTCTCGTCGCAGCTTGTTTCTATGGATAATATCTTCACGGGTTTTATTCTATTGATCGGATTACAGGGATCAATCAGAATCCATTTTACGCAAGATTTTCGATTTTTGACACCCCGCTCCGGTTCAACCTCAGTTCCAGGTGAAATCTCTGCCAAAGTGGCCCCATTCCGCCGTCTCGGCCCAGCGAACCTTGTCGAGTTCCAGGAACTTGCGGATTCCCGCAGGCGTCAGGTCGTAGTCTTTAATGTCGGTCTGTTTCCCGTCGAGTTCGGCGACAGCCATGACGGGATCGCTCTTTCCGATCGCATAAGCGAGCTTTACGCGTACGACGTTCACGCCAGAATTCTTCCTAAGATGGTCCACGGCGATGCGCCTTGCTATATACGCTCCCGACCGGTCAACTTTGGTGTAGTCCTTGCCGGAGAAAGACCCACCGCCAACTCCGACCTCGGGTCCGTAATTGTCTATCACAATCTTGCGGCCGGATAGACCCGAATCTGCGTCGAATCCGCCGGTGGTCCATTCTCCGGCGGGATTAATGAGGTATTCGTCCGCAACGATCAACCCGCGCACCAGTTTTTCGAGGTCGGTCGTCTTCGTGTTCTGGAAGCTCGCTACGACCGTGCGCACTTTGTCGCCTTCGACGGTCACCTGGGTTTTCCCGTCATATGGGTATTTCTCATATACCCCGCGGCATAGTTTGCGCGCCAGCTCGTATTCGAGCGGCATGAAGTTGTTCGTTTCCCTGGTCGCGTAGCCGATCATTATTCCCTGGTCGCCCGCGCCACCGGTATCAACGCCCTGCGCTATGAATCTGCTCTGCTTGGTCAGATAGGCATGGACTTGGAAATCTTCCCCTACGATTCCATGCACGATCTTTTGGATGTCCACTTCTGCATTGCTTGTCACCTCTCCCGAGACCGAAATGTGGCCGTGGCCGCCCATGATCTCCACGGCAACCCGGCTTTTAGGGTCGCCCGCTAGATATGCGTCGAGGAGTGTGTCCGCAATGCGGTCGCAGGCCTTGTCCGGATGCTTCGGCGAGACGAATTCCGCTGTTCTTATAGGTGTATTCATTGTTTTTTGTGATTTATTTATCTGCAACCGAATAAAATAAAAACGCCTATCCCGAAAGAAAAGCGTCTCGACCTTTATCTTTCCCTTACGGGCTGGATTTGGCACCTTTCCTAGTTGAGGGTTGCCGGGCGGATCGACGAGCCAGAGCTCTCCACGCCACTCAGGATAATTTATTCAGTTGTATTTACAGTATAGCAATCAGTTATAATAAAAGAAAAGCATGTTAATAGATTTTTACGGCAGAGAATGCCCTCATTGTCATAATATGGAACCTCTCGTAAAACAGTTGGAGAAAGAGGCCAACGTTAAGGTCGAGAGGATTGAGGTCTGGCACAGCGACGAAAACGCCAAGAAGATGGAGGGCTATGACAAGGGTCGCTGCGGCGGCGTCCCATTCTTCATCAATACGGACACCGATGCCATGATATGCGGCGAAGTCCCTTATGAGGATCTTAAGTCGTGGGCCGGCGTTAAGTAACATAACCTATTGCGCTCGGGATCTAAGTTTGAATCTGGTAGTCCTGACGGGAATCGAACCCGTATTGCCGCCGTGAAAGGGCGACGTCCTAGCCATTAGACGACAGGACCAAACTTTCCTTATTCTACGCGTCCTTATGCGCTATAGGCAAGATTGGGAAATCGAGATTTCCATACATCTGCAAAGGGGTATAATATATAGACTCTTGTAAAAATAAAGGTCGTGATAATTAGAGATTTCTAGCGAATGTACTCAAATCTATTCATAATCTTGTCTATTTGGGGGCCAATGGCGCTTTTTGTCCTGAGGGTGGTATTCGGGCTCGTATTCGTCGTACACGGCTGGCCGAAGATAAAGAATATCAAACAGACCCAGGAAAGCTTCAATGCTATGGGATTCCGTCCGGGGGCGTTGTGGGGGACCTTCATTGCCCTCCTCGAGGCTATCGGCGGATTGGCAATTATCTTAGGGGTATTCACCCAGCCGATCGCAATTCTGTTTGCAATTGAGATGTTAGTCACCACATTGTGGAAGATCAAACAAGGCAAGGGGTTTGCCAACGGATATGAATTCGATCTGCTATTGCTAGCGACCGCTATAGCCCTCATCGCCCTGGGTGGTGGGGCATCTTATTCGTTAGGGGCGTTGTTCTACTAGGTTCTTCTTGGCCGACCGCCATCGATAGTTGTCCAATCGCGTTTGTCATTCGTCCATGTCGGATATTTCCCTTGGCGCTAAAACTTCAGAGAGTCGTAATGTAAAGTCAGCTGGAAGATCCAGCTGGCTTTATAGGGCGTTCGAAATACTTCCTGGAACTTTGGCCTGGGGGACATTGATACTCATAGTCGTATTTTCCCGCTATCTGCCGTTCTGGATGGCCATTTTCATACTCTTCTTCGATACCTACTGGCTGCTGAAGACCATATACCTGTCATTGCACCTCCGTTCAACCTTTGGGACGATGCGCGAAAATCTTAAAAAGAGCTGGCTGCCCGAGGTCAAGAAAATAGCGGGTTGGGAAAAGGTGCGCCATCTCGTCATCCTCCCTATGTACAAGGAGCCGTACGAGGTCGTCCGAGAGACGTTCGAAATGCTGACGAACGTGAACTATCCGCTGGATAATTTCATAATTGTGCTTGCGACCGAGGGACGTGCCGGGGCCGAGGGCCAAAGCGTGGCATCCAGGATAAAGGAGCAATACGGGACTAAGTTCCGCAATTTCCTGGTGACTACGCATCCGGCCGATATACCAGGAGAGCTTGCCGGAAAGGGCTCCAACCAGGCCTGGGCGGCCAAAGAGGTAAAGAAACTGTTGATCGATCCGCTCAGGATCAATTACGAGGACATACTTACTTCGGTTTTCGACATAGATACGCAAGTGAACAAGGATTATTTCGCTCGCCTTACCTATGTCTTTTTGAATACTCCTGACAGGCAGCATTCCAGCTATCAGCCGATACCTCTTTTCGTTAATAATATTTTCGATGCGCCGGCCCTTGCCCGTGTCGTCTCCTTCTCGTGCACGTTCTGGCAAATGATGAACCAGGCGAGGCCGGAAAGGTTGACCACTTTCTCATCGCATTCCATGCCGTTCAAGGCCCTGACCGAAATAGGTTTCTGGACGACCGATCACGTCTCGGAGGACTCGAGGATATTCTGGCAGTTCTTCATGCACTACGGCGACTGGAAGGTGACTCCGCTGAATTACCCCGTGTCGATGGACTCGAATGTCACTTCCAAGTTCTGGAAGACCATGGTCAACATCTATAAACAGCAACGCCGTTGGGGCTGGGGGGTGGAGAATGTCCCTTACATGCTCTACGGTTTCGTGCATGATACCCGCATCTCCATCCGCAAAAAGATCTACTGGACGTTCAATGTCATCGAAGGGTTTCATTCCTGGGCCACAAACTGCATTATTCTGTTCGTCCTGGGCTGGCTGCCGGCAATGCTTGGCGGCAACAGGTTTAATACCACCCTCCTGGCCCGCAATCTTCCGCACATCACCCGTTCGGTGATGACGCTCGCAATGCTTGGGGTCATAACCTCGGCCGCTTTGGCCGTGGCTTTGCTCCCGCCGAAGCCGAAATGGTTCAAGAGCTGGCACTATCTTCTGTATGTACTGCAATGGATACTGATGCCAGTAACCCTGATCGTCTTCGGAGCCATTCCGGGGCTGGAGGCTCAGACCAGGCTTATGCTTGGCGGCAAGTTCCGTTTGGGATTCTGGGTCACGCCAAAATCCAGGTTCAATAAAACAGCCGAACCTCTGGTCAAGCAGGAAGCCTGATTATTCCAGATGCATCAAGGCGTTTAGTCTATTCACCTTGTCCTTTAGGGCCGGATATTTTTCCAGGGAGGGATCTTCTGCCAGATATTTTTCGGCAGCGGACCTGGCGTTCCTGACCAGGGCGGGGTTCTGAAGTCCGCGCATCGCTATGTCCGGCATGCCAGACTGTTCGTTGCCCAGGAATTCTCCCGGTCCGCGTATCTCCAAATCCTTTTCCGCCAACTCAAAACCGTTTTTAGCGGTGAGTATGGATTCCAATCTTTTCTTGATGGTTTCAGAATGAGATTCCGTGAACAGGAAACAGAAGGACTGATGCTCGCCGCGTCCCACCCGTCCGCGCAGCTGGTACAGTTGTGCCAGCCCGAAGCGGTCGGCATCCTCGATCATCATTATCGTCGCGTTCGGCACATCGACTCCGACCTCGACCACCGAGGTGGAGACTATCAGGTCTATCTCTCCTTTGGAGAAACCTTCCATGACGGCGGTCTTCTCCGCGGTCTTGAGTTTGCCGTGGATCATTCCCACCCTGAGGTCGGGGAATATCTTATTCTTCAGTTTGTCGTATTCGTCTTTGACCGCCTTAACTTCGTCCCAGTTGTTAGCAAGCTTCACGGCGCCATCCTCGTTGCTGATTTCGGAGTCTATCCTCGGACATATCACGAAACCCTGCCTGCCTTTCCTGACCTGGCCGCGGATGAAGGCATACGCCTTGTTGCGGTTCTCCGGGGCCACGATTTTAGACACGATGCTCTTTCGTCCGCTCGGCAGTTCGCCGATGATGGACAGATCGAGGTCGCCGAAGACGGTCATCATCAGGGTGCGGGGGATAGGCGTTGCGCTCATCGATAAGAAGTGCGGCATCGCCTTGTCTTTATTCTCTTTGACCAGCATGGCGCGTTGTTTCACTCCAAAGCGGTGCTGCTCGTCGACGATGACCAGGCCCAGGTCTTTGAAGACGATTCCTTTATCTATAAGTGCGTGCGTGCCGATGAGGATGGCTATCTTTCCCGATGCGGCGTCGTTTATGAACTGCGTCTTCTTGAGCTCGGTCTCCAGCCCTTCGCCGTAGTAGGCGCGAGTCTCCTTGGACAGGATTAGCCCGAGTCCGAGCTTGAACTCGGGGAAGAACTTCTTGATGGTCGCGTAATGCTGCCGGGCAAGTATTTCGGTCGGGGCCATGAAAGCGACCTGGAGCCCTTCGTCTGCGGCGAGATGCGCGGCTATCCCGGCGATTATCGTCTTGCCGGAACCGACGTCGCCCTGGAGCAGTCTGTTCATCGGGGAGCCGTTCGACATATCCTTCAATATTTCGATGAGGGAATCGTTCTGCGAAGCGGTAAGCTTGAAGGGAAGCATATTGATTATTTTCATGAGCAATTTGGCGTCGGGTTTGATCGGATGCGCCTTCTCCTTGGCCAGAGCCATCTTTTCGCTTATAACCCTCAGTTGCAGCAGGAACAGTTCTTCGAAGGCGAACCGCTGTCTGGCGTCTTTGGCCTGTTCCAGCGACAAAGGGAAGTGGATCGCGTGCAGCGCATCGTTCAGCTCCGGGAAGCCTTCTTTCTCCGATATCTCTTCAGGCATGAAATCGTCGAGCGGTTCCAGGTCGTCAAGGATGGGCTGGATTAGATAACGGAGCCCGCGCGAGGTGAGGCCCCTCGTCTCTGGGTATATCGGCACCAGTCTTGCGGTGTGCTTGGTGTCAGCCCTTATTATCTCCGGCTCGGTCTCACCGTAATCGATGACGCTCTCATCTTCTCGTCCCATGACTTCATAGGCAGGGCTGGATAGATACAGCTCCTGTTTGCGCATCGCCGCCTTGCCGGAGAAGTTGGCTATCACTCCGGGCTTGAGCGTGTTCTTTATATATGTCTGGTTAAACCATACGGCCGCTATGGACCCGGAGCCATCGGTAAGCAGAGCCTCGACAACGAACATTCTTCTCTTCCAGGTCCGTTTTACATTTATTTCCTTGACTGTGGCCTGGATGGTCTTGGTATCTCCCGGCTTAAGGTCGGCAATCTTTATCACTTCGCTCCAATCTTCGTATCTGGAAGGGAAGTGGTAAAGAAGGTCGCGGACCGTTACCAATTTAAGCTTCTTAAGCTTGGTCAGTATCCCCGGACCTATTCCTTTGATACCCTCAAGCGGGTCGTCGAATCTGGTCATCATCTATGATTATATACTCTATATTAATCACGGCATTTCTTGTCTCGGTCTGTGCGGCGTGCTAAAACTGTTATAGAAGCTCCCGTGGTGAAATGGATATCACAACTGGCTTCGAACCAGTTAGTGGGGGTTCGATTCCCTCCGGGAGCACAATCCGGTTCAATCCGATGCCCAGCGATAAAATAAATTACTCTAAGATATATAAGGACGCCGCAAAGAAAGGAGGCTGGGCAAAATCCATACGCGGAAAAGACGCCGATGCGAAGTGGGGAGACGTCTACATCAACCTGAGGAAAAGATTAAAAGGAAGCGAGGAAGTCCTTGATATAGGCACGGCCGAAGGCAAAAGATTTTTGAGGATCGCCGACGTGATCGGCAAGGGTGTTGGCATAGATATCGAACCGACGATGATCAGGTTGGCGAAGCGAAATGGCAAACCTTTTAAGAATATTTCCTTTAAGGTTATGAGCGCGGCTAAGTTGGCCTTTCCGGCTCGTAAGTTCGACATAGTAATATGTCGTCACGCTCCGTTGAATTTCAGAGAGCTTTTCCGCGTGACTAAGCCCGGGGGCATTGTCGTCACGCAGCAAGTCCATGAAACGGACAAGTTGAATCTCAAGACGGCTTTCGGCAGGGGGCAGGGCTATAAGGTGGACGGCAAGAAGATGCTGATCGAGAAATACGCGGCGCAGGCCCAAAAAGCCGGATTCAGAATTGTAAAAAGAAACGTGTCGAATATCACGTACTACTTCCCAAATAAGGCCAGATTAATAAGATTCCTGGAAATTACCCCGACGATACCTGATTTCGGCAGCAAAAAAGATTTCAATATCCTGG
The DNA here is from genome assembly GCA_964559765.1 of uncultured Candidatus Saccharibacteria bacterium. Taxonomy (GTDB): domain Bacteria; phylum Patescibacteriota; class Minisyncoccia; order UBA6257; family Colwellbacteraceae; genus JAMCRD01. The sequence goes on along the minus strand of CAZLHU010000012.1, from coordinate 3,007 downwards.
ACGGATTTATCGCCAGGAACAGGACCAACAAAGGCATAAAGACCAACACAGCCAGGTTCCTGCTCGAGCTAAAAAAGCCGTAGACTCTTGATGTAAGACCGTTTTTCCCATTATAGTAAGGTCTGTATAGTAAGCCCCTATAGCTCAGCTGGTAGAGCAGCTCCCTCTTAAGGAGACGGTCCGAGGTTCGATCCCTCGTGGGGGCACCCAAATAAACAATATGAGCGCACTCGTGAAAAAATCGACGATCAATAAGAAGCTTATTGTATTCGATCTGGACGGCACGCTTACCGAAACCAAGTCCAACCTTAAGTCGGACATGTCTTGGGTTCTCGGGCAGCTCCTAAAAGAGAAGAAGGTCGCCGTGATCGGTGGCGGCACCTACAAGCAGTTCCGCAAGCAGTTCATCTCCGAACTGGATTGTTCGCCCAAGCTGTTCAAAAACCTGTTTCTTTTCCCGACGACCGCCACGGCCTTCTATCAATATGACCGCGGGTGGAAGAAGGTCTATTCGTACGAGCTTTCCAAAGAGGAGAGGCAGGAGGTCAAAGATGCGTTCCACGATGTTTTCAAGGAGATACATTACGTCCCTCCAGCCAAGACCTACGGCCGGGTGATCGAGGACAGGAAAAGCCAGGTGACTTTCTCAGCCCTCGGCCAGGATGTGGTTGCGATGCTGGGCGAGAAGGGGGTCCGCCTTAAGGAGGAGTGGACCAAGAAGAACACTCCGATAAAGCTGAAGATAGCCAAACTGGTCCAGAAGCGCCTGCCCGAACTCGAGGTGCATGCGGCCGGTTTCACTTCGATCGACGTGACCCGTAAGGGAATCGACAAGGCCTACGGAGTGCGCCAGATCGAGAAGCACCTGCACATCCCCATCAAGAACATGATCTTCATAGGTGACGCCCTGTTCCCGGGAGGGAACGACTATGCCGCGAGGCGAACGGGCGTGGAATGCATCGCTGTCAGGGGACCGGTGGACACCAAGAAGGTCATCCAGGATATCCTCAGTCAATGAGCGATTTCGGCCCACGGGTGCTGTCGGTAGTGAGGCGCATACCCCGCGGTTCGGTGCTGACTTACGGACAAGTGGCCAGGAAGGCCGGACGTCCAATGGCGTATCGGGCGGTAGGCAATATCCTGAACAAGAACCATGACCCCAAGATACCCTGTCACCGCGTTGTCCGTTCGGACGGAACGGCCGGCGGATACAACCGTGGCGGAAGGCTCAAGCGTGAGATTCTAATCCGGGAAGGAGTTAAACTTAAATAGATATGAAATTAGTCATACCGCAGGAAATAATCAATATATCGGCTCGGCTTGTCTCGGCCGGCCACGTCAGTTATCTTGTCGGCGGTTCGCTGCGCGACCTGTTGATGGATAGGGCACCAAAGGATTGGGACTTGGCGACCAATGCCAAGCCGGAAGATGTGCAGAAGCTTTTTCCGGAGAGCGTATATGAGAATGAATTCGGGACCGTCGGCATAAAGACCGGTTCGGCGGAGCCGACGCTGGTAATAGTAGAGGTCACGACCTTCAGGAAAGAGGAGCAGTACTCTGATTTCCGTCACCCCGACAACGTCGAGTTCGCAAAGACAATCGAAGAAGATCTTGCGCGCAGGGACTTTACCGTGAACGCTATGGCGCTCGATCCTAAAGGGGACGTCATAGATCCATTTGGCGGTGCGGCCGACCTGAAAGATAAACTTATCCGTGCGGTTGGCGATCCGAACATCCGTTTTCATGAAGACGCGTTGCGTCTGTTGAGGGCCGTCAGATTCGCATCGGAATTGGATTTCTCCATAGAGAAGAAAACCGCCGAAGCTATAACCAGCAACAGCTCCTTGTTGGCAAAGATAGCTTCCGAGAGGGTCCGCGACGAGCTGGTAAAATTAATCATGAGTCCGGCAGGCGGAGCGCGGAAAGGGATAGAAATGCTGGAACGGTTCGGATTGTTGCAGTATATCCTGCCCGAACTTCGCGAGGGCATAGATGTCGGGCAGAACAAGCACCACGTTTACACGGTGTGGGAGCACAATCTGCGCGCTTTGGATTATTCCGCGAGAGAAGGTTATTCGTTTGAGGTCAGGCTTGCTTCCTTGCTGCACGATGTCGGCAAACCGCGGGTCAAACAAGGAGATGGAGCCGACTCGACCTTCTACGCGCATGAGATAGTCGGGGCGAAAATGACGGTCGAGATGCTTAACCGCCTGCATTTTTCGAAGAAGACTATCGACCATATATCCCACCTGGTGCGCAACCACCTCTTCTACTATAACGTCGGCGAGGTGACCGCCGCAGGCGTCCGCAGGTTCTTGAATCGGGTCGGTCCGGAGAATATCGACGACCTGATGAAGGTCCGCGAGGCGGACCGCATCGGATCTGGAGTGCCCAAAGCCGTGCCATACAAATTGCGCCACCTTAAGTTCATGATCGAGAAGGTGAAGTCGGACCCTGTATCGCCGAAGATGCTGGCTATAGACGGCGGCGACATCATGGATATACTGGGTGTTCCGCCCGGACCGCGCATCGGCTGGATAATTAGCGTTCTGTTGGAAGAGGTTCTGGACGAACCGGCCAATAATTCGCGGGACAAGCTCGAAGCGCGCGTGCGGGAACTGTCCCAGCTGACCGACGACAACCTGGCCAAGCTTTCCGTGTCGGCCCGCGAGCGCAAGGAGGAGTTCGAGTCCGGGGTTGAAGACGAGATGAAAAAGAAGTATTACGTAAAGTAATACTCAACGATTCGGGCGGTTGTTGAGAAAAACCGGCCTTACCTATAAGCTAGTGTAATGGACGGGCTGTAGTGTAATGGCAGCACGAGTCCTTCGGGAGGATTTAGTCCGAGTTCGAGTCTCGGCAGCCCGACAAATAGTGTCCTCCCGGGCCCGTAGTTCAGTGGTAAAATGCCGCATTCGCATTGCGGAGGCAGGGGTTCGATTCCCCTCGGGTCCACATTTCGGCGTTCTTTAAAAAGTCGCAATAAATAAACTAATCTGCTCGTAGA
>CAZLHU010000011.1:0-19670 GCA_964559765.1 uncultured Candidatus Saccharibacteria bacterium | reverse complement strand
GACTAAGATCTCCGCAGGTCGTGGAAGAGGCATCAGGAACCGATACGTATACTACATTGGGATTGGAACAGAAGGGAACGTTGTACACCTGGACCAGGGCTATGGCCTTGCTGATCGTCCCCATGTCAGAAAGTCTTGTGGCATCCCTAGATTGGGCCAGGAGCTCGGCAGGATTCAGTATTATAGTGACGGCTGCCGCAAGGACGCCCAATATGGCTATCACGACCAGGAGCTCTATTAAGGTGAAGGCCTTCTTGGAGAGCTTCATTGTTATGAAATCTTGTCGAGCAGCGCCTTATAGTCCTTCGTGGTGATGTGCCAATCCCCCGGCTTCAACGGGTTATCGAGATCGATCAGCACCAAGAATATGGCATAGGCCAAACTGGCGATGCTGGCCGTGAATAGGAACGCAAGTTCGATATCCCTTATGGCGATGAACATCGATAGCGCGATCAGGAGAAAAGCGGCAAACTGAAGTGTGTTTTTTAATATCGGCGGCATATGCTCTGCGCTGTGCTGCAGGCGCGCGGAGCGGTTACCTAGTATGTTGGAAAGCAGGGCAAATGAGGTCGGCATCAGTTGCGGCGCTTCGTCAAAGATGCGGTATATGTCGTTGTTAAGCTCGATGATGGTATCTTCGACTTCCTGGCTCTTTTCTCCCCTCTCGCTGAATTTCCATCCGTCGCGGATTATGAGCGAGAGGTATTTCCTGATGTCGCCCTGTATCTTGTCCTTTATCTTGTCCGGGAAGTTGCTGGACCAGAGGAATAGTTTTTCTAGGCCGTCGACTTCGCCGCGAACGGCGTCATTCAGGGAGTTCCATTCGCTCCACTCCTTTTGGATCACGAAGGCCGTAAGCATGCCGAACACGGTACCGACCACCGCATATAAGTAAGGTATACCCCCGGCGTCGACAAGCAAAAGGTGGATGCTGTATATGGAACTGGTCCTTATGAAGTAGAAAACGGCCGAAAATATGATTAGGAAAGGAATGAGTTTTTTAATTAAAGTCATGCATTGATTATGATATCATTCCGGCCGGATTTATGCATAGAAACGTCTAATTCACACACCCCGTTGACCGCTAACCCGCATTCTTGGTATTAATTAATTTAGCACTTTCTAGTGCCCCTTGAGTCAGCACAATCCCAGAAAAGGAGAGTTCTTTCTATGTGTCTAGATGGCGGTAATCGCTGCGGCAAGTGTGAGAGTTGCCACAAGCGCAGACGGGCCAGTCGCCTACGCATCAAAAATGCGAGGCGGGCCAAGCGCAGAATCGAGCGCAAAACCAATCACACTGAAGCAGTGAAAAAAATCGCGGCAAAGACCGCGAAATAATCCACATCAACTTGTCCTCAGGAGGGTCCTATCCAGGCTGCAGATCCTTTTTGGCTGCAGCCTATTTCTTAACTGAATATCGTTAAAAGCAAAGAGGACTCTTTTGGAGTCCTCGAGATTGCAATTTTTCTAGACGGTTTAGGCAGTTCGATGGCCGAAGGTTGGTTAACCGTTGATACGCCGCTTCCCGCTAAGGAAGCTATTCTCAACATGACCTTGGTCAAGAGTACGCTTATAGCCCACTCAGCCCGCTATCGATGCGGACGCGTCCCATTCCAACTGTCTAGAAGATTACAAATAATTAAAGAACTGAATTAATTATGCTGGTAATATACCATATATATTGATATATGTCAATAGCTGGATGCTTGCCTATTTGGGGCCTCGAATAGGGCCCTATTTATTGACGCATTGCCCAAAACTGTCTTATTCTTCAGGCCAAACGGGTCGATCCTTAACATAAAACCATTGGGCGTGCAGACGCCTTGATTGCTTATGTCTCAGGGATTCGAGCCAAAGGCCGAGTTCGAAATAAACTAATCAAGCTCTCGCGTGCCCAATAAATAAGCATGCGAATCAAATCACGTGAACAAGAAACTTGTTCTCCTGTCAGCGTTCCTGATCGTCGCTTTGCTGGTGGTAAGCTTCGCCGCCCTGTTGCCGAAACAGGCTAAGGCGGATACCCTGGCAACTCCGATCGCCGTCGTCAATCAAAAGACCGATCTCACTCTGACCCAATACAGCATCATAGCCTCGGATATGTACGTCCTCGGACTGCGCACCCAAGTGCTGTCGCTGAAGTTGGATCAGGCCGTTCTCAGTATGAAAAACGAAATTACTGCTTTCGAGCAGCATCCGATAGTCAACCCGACGCCCAACGAAGCGGCGGCCGAGGCAGTCGAAGTGACCCAAATCGGCGTGAGGCTGAATTACCTTTCCGGCCTTGCCAATTCTCTGAATCAGATAAAGACCTCCGAGAATGCGATCTACGCCAATGTTCTTTAAGTGATTTCTCGCATGAGGTCATAAAAACCGCCACTTTCCTTAAGTGGCGGTTTTTAATACTCGATATAATCGGGTTTCTAGGCGCGGCTTACGTTGGTAGCAGCTGGGCCCTTCTCAGTGTCGACTACATCAAAGGTGACTTCATCGCCAACCTTGAGTTCATCAAACATGACACCCTTCAGCTCCTTGGAGTGGAAGAAAAGATCCTTCGCTTCGCCTTCGCGAGCGATAAATCCAAACCCGTTATCCGTAAGCTTCTTGATAGTTCCTTTCAGGATTTGTTTTGCTTTTAGAAACCCGACATAGTCTCCGCTTTTAATCTTACGAGATGATTATACACGTAATCCCCATTCTATCAATCCACAGCTACCTGTTAACGGCCATATCCTCCAGTTTTCGCACCTCCATCTCGCCTAATCGCCTGCTTTTACCAGGTTTTAGCTCTCCCAGCGTTATATTGCCTATCCGGATGCGCTTCAGGGACTTTATGGTCAGACCGAGCTTTGCGGACATCCTCCTTATCTGATGCTTCTTGCCCTCCCTTAGAATGATCATGAATTTGTTCGGCCGCAATATCCTCACCTTGGCCGGCAGGGTCTTCCCGTCCTCCAAGACCATCCCCTCCTCCATCTTCTTCGCCTTTCCTGGAGTCATGTTCTCGCGGACATAGACCTCGTACTCCTTCTCGAGGATATGGTCGTTGCCGGTAAGGCTCGACGTGACCGTCCCGTCGTCGGAGAGTAAAAGGAGTCCTTCGCTTTCCTTGTCCAATCTGCCGACGACGTTGAGGTTCTTGTATTTCGGGAAAACTTCGAATACGGTCTGGCCCTCCGACCTTATCCTCGAGGAGACCACGCCCCGCGGCTTATAGACGGCGACCGTGGTCTTCATCGAAGAGGCCTTGAGCCCCAACGGGAGGATTTGGACGTCGTCCTTGTCCGGATCGATCTGCATGCCCAGCTCTTTTACGACTGCGCCGTTCACGCTTATGAAACCCCTCCTTATATAATCCTCCGTTTCCCTGCGGGACAGGATCTTTCTTTCCGATAGATATTTCTGTATGCGCATCTGTTATATGTTGGACACAATAAGATTGTACTGGATATATTGCCTCATTTACATTAGATTCTATTCGTACATGCCGCAAAACGAAGTCATATTGCGCTTTGATAAGGTCTCTTTCGAATATGGGCACAACAAGCCCATATTGAATGAGGCCGAATTTTCGCTGCGCCGCGGATCGAAGATAACGCTCATGGGCCAGAACGGAGCCGGAAAGAGCACAATCTTCCAACTGATCACCGGCCTGCTCACGCCTGAGTCGGGACGCATCTCGCTCGCCCGCGGCGTGACTATAGGCACGGCGAGGCAGGTCATCCCGAGAGACCAGATGGGAATGTCGGTCAGGGAGTTCTTCGAGAGCGTATTGCCAGGCAAGGTATACAACATAGATCCGAGGATAGACAAGGTACTGGAGGCGGTGAACCTCGTTGCGCCGCACGACCGGGCCCTCAGCACTTTCTCCGGCGGGCAGCAGGCGCGGCTCTTATTGGCCCAGGCCCTTATTCAGGATCCCGACATTCTGCTCTTGGACGAGCCGACCAACAACCTAGACAAGGCCGGCATAGACCATCTGACGAACTTCCTAATAAATTACAGCAAGACATGCATCGTCATATCCCACGATTCAGGATTTTTGAACTCATTCACCCACGGGGTCATATACCTGGAGGGATACACCCATAAGATAGAGCAGTATGTCGGCGACTATCTCGACGTCGTCGAGGAGATAAAGAACCGGCGCGAGGCTGAAGAGAGAAAGAATGTCCGCTTGGAAAAGGACATCCAGCATCGCAAGGAGCAGGCCGGATTCTTCGCCCAGAAAGGAGGGCACATGCGCGATGTGGCCAGAAAGATGCGCGAGAAGATAGACGAACTGGAAGAGGAGGTTGTCGAGGTGCGCCACGAGGATAAGACCATCAAGAATTTCCATATCCCCCGCCAAGAAGAGCTGGTCGGAAATATAATCGAGCTCAAATCGGTATCGGTCATCAAAAATCACAAGCCTACTTCGAAAAAGGTGAACATAGCCCTTAAGAAGAACGAGCATCTATTGCTTACCGGCCCCAACGGCATAGGCAAAACGACGCTTCTCGAGAAGATCGCTTCAGGCAAAGCCAAGGACGAGCACGTTGCCGACGGAGTGCGCATCGGATACTACCGCCAGGATTTTTCCAATCTGGACTTCGACGAGACCGTATACAAGGCCCTGTCCGACGCCATGGATATGGGCGGAGAGCAGCAATTGCGCGCACATGCGGCCGGCTTCCTGATCGACGCCGAGATGCTTAAGAGCAAGATAGGTTCGCTGTCCGAGGGACAGAAGGGCCTTGTGGCTTTCGCCAGGCTGGCCTTCATGCGTCCGGGCCTCTTAATACTCGATGAGCCCACCAACCACATAAACTTCAGGCACATACCGGTCATCGCCAAGGCCTTGGACAGATACGACGGCGCGATGATCCTGGTAAGCCACGTGCCGGATTTTGTTAAGCAGATAAGGATAGACCAGACTTTGGACCTGGAAAGCTTATAATAGATTGCTTATATATAAATAAGTATAATATCGGCATGGAAATAAAAAACAAAGTGGCCATAGTGACGGGCGCCTCCCAGGGAATCGGCCTGGCCGTCGCCAAACTTCTTGCGAGCAAAGGGGCGAAAGTGGTCCTTGCCGCCAGGTCGTCCGACACGATCAACTCCATGGAAAAGGAGCTGCCCGGGTCCTTCGCGGTCGCGACTGATATGCGCAAGACCGACGACATAAAGAACATGGTCCAGAGGACGCTGGATAAGTACGGCAGAATCGACATATTGATCAACAACGCCGGGCAGGGCATGTACGGGCCCATCGAGAGCGTCGACGTCGACGGATACAGGGACATAATGGAATTGAACGTCTACGGCCCGTTGATCGCCATACAGGAGGTGATTCCGCATATGCGCAGGCAGGGTGGCGGCATGATATTGAATGTCAGTTCCAGGGTGTCGAAGAATTACTTTCCAAACCTCGGGGCCTACGCCTCGACCAAATACGCCCTCAATGCGATATCGCTTACCGCGAGGCAGGAGCTCGCCAAGGACAACATAGTCGTAAGTGTTATGCACCCTAAAATGACCGCGACCAACTTCGGCAGGAATTCGATAAGGACGGCGGAGTTCCAGGAAGCGCGGCCCGGAGACCGCCCGCAGATGCAGGTGGATACGCCGGAGCAGGTCGCAGAAAAGATCGTCGGGCTGATATCATCGGAAGAATCGGAAGCTGAGATGTGACCCAAAAACACCCACTGAGAAATCAGTGGGTGTTTTTGTTAAGGCTTTTCTTAGGCTTGCCCGTTTTCGGGCAAATTAAGAGGGCGGACTATGCGTCTGCCCCCTCTGGTGAATCACCTCCCTTCTCGGTTAAGACAACTTACTAGAATTGCCTGCTTCTTTGAGGGTTAGGTGACCAGGAGACCCCGCGCTTGCAGCGCTGGACTTGCCGTGAACGACCTACGTGCTGCCCGCATTGCCGGGAGCATGGCAGTGTTCACTGCGTGAACTGCCGCCCTTCCGTCCGTACTTACCGGTCGGTTGGGGCACTTCGTGGTTTGGTGTTGTAGCTTCTTGGAGATGTCCTCGAAAGCCGCACCGCACCGAAAGTCGCACATATACGCTCTGTACACAATCGGTCCTCCTTAAGGAACCAGTACCTAAGGTACTGATAAAAACCATATCCCCTTTCGTTTGACACGTCAATTTAATGTGTTGTATACAGACCCCACACAGTCGATCTTTAAGAATTGAACAAAGGACGCGTAAGCGCCTCAGTAATTTGACGTCTTAAAGACCGGATCAAAGGTCGCAGAGATATAAAAATAACCGACGCCTACGGGTCTTCAGGACAAGTATGCGTTTTGAAAAACATGCCCGAATCGCTTTTGGTTCCGCTGAGGAATGACATCGATCTTGAGAAGGTCGTTAACAACAAGCTCGTCATTGAGATGAGCCGCACGGCCGAGATATATATGGTGAAGGGCGCAGCCAACGCCAATGACAAGCTCAAGGTCTGGATCCTCGACGATCCCAATGCCGTTAAAGAAAAGCGCACATTCCTTTTAATTAAGGACGGACAAGTGGTGCGCGGATATAAGAGGGAGGAACTGCGCCACGTGGCCAGTTTCAACAGCTACGGCAAAGTGAGGGACGTCGATAGTAATGGCTACGACGTCATGCATCTCCTGGAGATACTTAGGGACTCACCCTCCCCAAAGAAGCCTCCTAAGAAGTCCTGAGAAAAACCTAAAAACCCCACAGATTGTTCTGCGGGGTTTTTGAGTATATGCATAGAAACAAGTAAGAGGAGATCGTGGGACTCCACTTACTTGATTGGGATGTCCCAATTACTGTAAGCGGAGAACCAGTAGGTCTCCTCTGTACGGCGTCGCTCGAAAGAACGATATATTGTTAAATGCGGTAAGTGCTCACCGATGCGAAAGAGCGACTAGAACCGCCGTTTGTGGAATAGCTAGCTCCACCACGTTTTGGAAACTCTGAGCTGACGCCGAATATTATTATCGATATTATCTGGGTTTTGTCAATTTTCGACGACCCTCAAAAGAGCGCACTTTAAAAGTGCGCTCTTTATCTGCCGATATAGATCTTTTATCTACACTATTCGGGTATATCTCCGGCTAGATTGGGACGAGCCATCAATACGATTGCCTTAACGAAATCCTGCAGCTCTTCAGCAGGAAGTCCGCCTTTGATCACGATACGGTCAAAATTGTCAGAAACATACGACAGGAGCGCTGCGCATGCATCGTCCATAACGCCGTCTCCGCGACGTAGTTCCTTCTCTGCCGCATGGCTATCAGCGGCACCGATAATGAGGTTGGGCACCAAGGCCGAACGTCCTTCTACCAGACCGCGTTCGACTAGAACACGGGATATTTCTTTGATCTTCGAGTAATCCATTAATCGGGATTGTTTTGTTTTGTCTTGAAGGAACATAAAAAACAGCCCTAGCGAAGCCTCTTTAAAAGATTTGACTGGGTCTGCTTATTAATATTTTCCAGGTCCGACCGTTTTTATTTCCTGGCAATTTTAACGCCAGAAGTAGAGCATAAAATTAGAATATAGTCAAGAGGAGTCATTTGATATTCGGCACGGTCCGTTGTAGACATAATACAGCCCTTTAAGGAGGTGACCCGTGACATTCCCTGAATTCCGCTCTACTCATGAGCCGGTAAACCAGGAGGTGATCCTACAGAACGGCTGCTATTCCGTTACCCGCTATTGGTTCAAAGGAGAGATACGCGGATTGATGGAGTTCGGCCGGATCAGCTTCGTAGATGGTTGGCAAGGCAGAGAAACCACCGTTGATGTGGCTTCAATTAAGCCTACGGTCGTCTTCGAAGTAGTGGAGGCCAGGAGTGAGGCGGCCTGAGTTTCACGTCCTATCCTATAAGTATGGGAGGCCGGCTCTGACGCTTTGCCTCCCCTATCTTGCAACGTCCTTTGATACAATAGATTAGGCGCCCTCAATCCGGCGACACCTATCATGCTATCCGAAGCAATACGCTACCTGCTAAATACCTATAAAGACTATTTCAATCCGACCGAACCGTCCTCCGAGACGACGGTCTATATTCACGTCGACGAAGTGGCCTCGAAATTCGCCAAGTTCTACGAGCAGATACACAACATCGTCGACTACCGCGAAGAACACCTCCTCCGCCAGCACAGCATATCCAGGTCCCTGCAGCGGGACATGCTCCTGCATAATCAGGAGGATATTGCCGAGGTTCTCATAAAGGAGATGATACGCGCCGGCCATTTTGGCAACGACCAAATCCCCGAGGCCAAGATCGCTCAGGTCCAGAGGCTCGTCGATAACCTTATCTCCTTCATCGATCGGGCCAAGAAGAACAAGGTCTATAGGAAGGGCGATCTATCCTCCTGGCTTATCACCGTCACCGCATCGGCCATAGAGGAATGCATAGACCCGCCAATAAAGGACCGTGCGGCCGCTAACGCGATGTTCATAGCCATGAAGCAGAACATGGTCGTAACTGGCAAGAAAATCGACGACAACGAAAAGGACACCCAGCTTTTCATAGGTATACAGAGGGCGTTGCTGCGCGTCGACGAAGACCAGCTCTCTTACCGCCTACTGAAGCAGATGTACCCCTATTGGGACAATCCTACCCCGGAGCAGTTCGAACAGCTTGCGAATAACCTGCTCGCGATAAAGCGGACTATGGACGGATATATGAGGAGCCCCCTGCGGCGCTATTTCTTCAAGATATGCAACCAATTCAATACGGTCTTCCTCCTCCTGGGAGACGTGACCTTCAACGGCAAGAAGCCGGCGGCCACAATCGAACAGACGTTCAACAGCGAGAGCGAACTGGCCTCGGCCATAACCGTCGCCTACGGGAAACGCTATGAGCAGCAGAAGAGGCGCCTCAAGAGCATAGCCTTCCTGAGCGTCGTATCGATCTTCATAACCAAGATAATAATCGCCCTGGCGGTCGAGATACCTATAGACAGCTACCTGCACACGCTGTCCTGGGCCAACACCGTAGCCAGCATCATATTCCCGCCGCTCCTGATGATATTCATAGTTGCCCTCATCCGGATGCCGTCGAAGAAGAACCTCGACCTTGTCCAGGCAGAGGTTAAGGCCGCTGTATACGATAAATATAAGAAAAGATATCTTCTGGCCGTACCCGACAAGAGAAAGAGGGCCGCAGACGCCGTGGTCAACCTGTTATTCCTGGTTGTATCCATATATATATTATGGAAGACTTGGGAGTTCCTATCCTGGCTGGGCTTCTCCCCCGCCAGCTCAGTGGTAATGATACTGTTCACTTCAATCGTGGCCGCGACCGGCGTCAGGGTCAACAACCGCGCCAGAGACATAAGCGTCGAACCGGTAAAGGCCTCGTTCTGGTCGTTCATAGGAGATCTTCTGTTTATGCCGTTCATATGGATCGGCCGGCTTACGATATCCGGATTGAGCCAATTCAAGTTCCTGGTGGTGATAGTCAATCTTATCGATGCCCCGTTCCAGGTGCTGATACTGTTCATTGAGAGCTTCAGCACTTTTCTCCGCGGCAAGAAGGAAGAGATATATTGATAGATACGTTCATGAATAGATAAAAAGACGGCTGATTCAGCCGTCTTTTTATGCCTATAGTAGGTTATTTGAGCTCCTACTTTTTCTTGCTCTTCTTATTAACTTTGCTCCGCTTAGCCGGTTTCTTCGCTTTTACGGACTTAACAACCTTGCTTGGCTTTGATCCTTTCTTTAGGCGAGCCCACAAAGATTGCGATTCTTTAAGCAGATTGGCCGCATCCTTGGCGGACATCTTCTTGCCCTTGCCGTAGGCCTTGATGGCGTCCTTAACGAAAACCTTATATTCAGAATCGCTCATCTTCTTGGCCTTGCTTATCTTTGGGGCCATGTACTTATAGAAATCTGCGGATTCCTTCTTCACGTTCCGCACGACCTCTTTGCCGAACTTCTTGCCGGCCTTAGAATCGGCGAATATCCCCGCGGCAACGCCCAATGCGGCGCCAATCAGAGCTCCCTCCATAAAATGACCGGATTTCTTAATTTTTTTAGCCATAAATTTATTTTATTTATTACTACGACCTTTTTGATTTGCAGTTTTATGCGAATCTTTTTTCATGAAAAATGACAATATCGGCAGCTGTGAAAGTTTCTCTATTATCTCTTTTATCCTCTCTTCGGTTTCTTTGGACAAGGACGACAGATTCTCCGAAACCTTACGGAGGTTCTCCGTTATCTTCACGATCTCATAACTGACTATGGTCAACAATATCCCCAACACTATTATTGCCAAAGAGACCACTGAATAAAATAATGTCTTCGCGAAAATTAATGCTCCCATGGCTTAAATATAACATAAAGCCCCGGTCATATCCATAATTAACCGCGACAGATTGCAACATTATTAGCTATTAATCTAAAATTAAGTAAGACAAATTGACCATGAAAGACACCGAAGCTAAAAAGCTGGCAACGGAGATGTTGACCTTGGCCGACATAGAGATCGACGGGGTTAGGCCGTGGGACATCAAGGTTCATAATGAAGCCTTATACAATCGGGTATTCAAACAGGGCACCCTGGGCGCAGGAGAATCGTATATGGACGGATGGTGGGACGCGGATAGGCTGGATGAGTTCTTCTATAGGGTCTTCGCATCCAACATAGACAGGGAATTCGCGTTCAATTGGCGGCTGATCCCCTATTTTGCGCAGGCGATACTGTTCAACCGGCAGAGCAAATCCAAATCGCGCAAGGTGGGAGAGCAGCATTACGATATCGGTAATGACCTGTACAAGGCGATGCTGGACAAGCGCATGGTCTACACCTGCGCCTATTGGGACAAGGCCGACAATTTAGATGACGCCCAGGAGGCCAAGCTCGATCTTGTATGCAAAAAGCTCCATCTTAAGAAGGGCATGACTATCTTGGACATCGGTTGCGGCTGGGGCAGCTTCGCAAAATATGCGGCTGAGAAATACGACGTTAAGGTGCTGGGAATAACGATATCAAAGGAACAGGTCCAGCTTGCGACCGAACTGTGCAAAGGCCTGCCGGTTGAGATAAGGCTGCAAGACTACAGGGACGTCAACCAGAAATTCGACCGCATAGTCTCGTTGGGGATGTTCGAGCACGTGGGCAGCAAGAATCATCGCGCCTTCATGGAAGTGGCCCACCGTTGCCTAAAGAACGACGGACTATTCCTGTTGCATACCATAGGCAGCAACGTCTCCGTGCACTCCACCAATCCATGGACCGACAAATACATCTTCCCCAACGGAGTCTTACCGTCGATAAAGCAGATTGGCGCTTCTATTGAAAATCTGTTTATAATGGAGGACCTGCACAATTTCGGCAGCAATTATGACCGAACATTGATGGAATGGTTTAAGAACTTCGATAAGCACTGGGACAAGCTTAAGGGCAAATATGGCGAGCGTTTCTACCGAATGTGGAAATTCTACCTATTATCCTCGGCTGGAGGCTTCCGATCCAGGAAGCTGCAGCTATGGCAAATGGTGCTCTCGAAGAACGGCATTCCTGGCGGGTATAAATCGGTAAGATAGAACAAAAGTAAATAAATATGAGCACATCATACACTAAGCTCAAGAAGCTTAAGTCGCACGACAGTGAAATAGAATTCGAGGCGGAAATACCTTTGTCCGCACTTGAGGAGAATACGGCCAAGGTGATGGTGGATATCAGCTCGACCTTCGAGCTTCCCGGATTCCGAAAGGGCAAAGTTCCAGAGGACGTGGTCAGGAAGCACGTCGACGAGACCCACTTGTTCGAAGACGCCGCGAACGAGGCGCTTAAGGACGCCATTCGGGATATAGCCACGGACTCGGACCTGTCTATCGTCGGTTCCCCGCAGATCTCCCTTGAGAAGATTTCCGTAGGCAATCCGATCGTTTTCAAGGTTAAATTCGCGCTGTTCCCAGAGATAAAACTGCCGGACTATAAAGAAATAGCCAAGGCGGTATTTGAACGTAAAGATAACACCGACGTGAGCGACACGGAGCTGCAGCAAGCCATAGAACGCGTCCAGAAGATGCTGATAAGCGAGGAGGACAAGGCCAAATCGGCCACGCCACCTGAATTGAATGACGAGTTCGTCAAAAAAATCGGACCATTCAAGAGCGTCAATGAGTTTAAGGATGAATTGAAGAAACAGCTCGCAGAAGACAAGAAGAATAAGCAGGAGGAGGAGAAAAGAGACGAGATGATGCGCGACATAGTTAAGGGATCGAAATTAACCGTTCCCCCGCTGCTGGTAGACCAGGAACTGGAACGATTTAAGGAGCAGCGCGATATCAACATAAAAGCCGCCGGCTTCACCTTTGAGAGCTACCTAAAGGAATCCGGCAAGACAGCCGAGGTGATGGCAAAGGAAGAGCGCGCCTTCATAGAGGAGCAGCTGAAATCCCAATTCGTGGTGAGCGAAATACAGAAAGCTGAGAATATCCTAGCGACCCAGCAAGAAATCGAGATGAATGCCGAATTCCTCAAATTCCGCTATCCCGACCAGAGCGAGGATTATCTGCGAAGCATGGCGGAGACGATAATTATGAATAGGAAGACTTTCGATATACTGGAAGGCAAGAAACAGGCGCCAGTCGAGGAACTGGATAAGGTTGAAGTGGAGGACACGGCAGACGAGGAGAAAGAGGCGGAATAAGCCGCTACCACTCCTTAATGGCCTTTTCCCAGCGCTCAAGGCTCCCGCAGTCATACCATCTAGCGTTGTCGAATTTAACCCCGGCCAGCTTATTTTCTTTGGCCACCACCGGGAAGATATCCTTCTCTATCATGACGAACTCCTTCTTAGGATCGGAGTAATCGATTATTTTAGGACTTAAGACATATAAACCGGAGGAAACATAGTCTGATGGAGGGTTCTCGGGTTTCTCGAGAAATTCCATGATATAGTCCCCCTTCATGACCGGAACGCCGTATTCCTGAGGCTTCTCAACCTTAACCAAAGCTATTGTGCCCAACGGCATTTGGGCCTCGTGAAACGCTATGAGCCTGGATAGGTCCAGGTCCTTCAGCTCATCGCCGTTCGAAAGCACGAAGTCCTTATCGCCTATCCAATTCCTTAGAGAAGGCACCATCCCAAAGGTACCGCGCGGCTTATCTTCGAAGAACAGGTCTATTTGGGCGATAGGTATCGGGAGTTCTCTCCCCCACGTGTCTTTCCAGCGCATAAAATCGGTCTCATGCGCCACTGAAGCTATTAGCGCGACTTCATTGATCCCATAGCGCGCGAAAAACTCTATCAAATGGTTGACTATCGGCTTCTTTTTTACGGTGACCAGCGGCTTGGGTATCTCATATGTTACCGGCCTAAGGCGGGTGCCTGCACCGCCGACTAAAATGATAGCTTTCATATTATTGATGCTCTTAATAATTTTAATATATTATTTTCGTCCCATGAAGGCGTCTTCAGCGGTATGGGCGTAATGGAACCCAGTCGCCTTCTCGATGCGCGAACCGTCTACGTTGATCGGATATATCATCCCCATAGTCGAGTCGGGTCGCGTCGGTATCCGGCCAAGAGAAATGTGCCAGGCAAGGAAGAACAGCGGCTTGATCATTTTCGGCGGGACGATAAGTCTCTTCTTCCCGAGCACCCTCCCCATATCTTTCGCCGTCAGGAATGCCCGCGGGGCCACGTTGAATATGTTCAACGCCGTTCCGGGATTCATCGCCCCCTTAACGGTGAGAAGATAGATTATCTCGACAACGTCGTCTTCATGCACGAACTGCCGCGCCCAATTGGGATTGGCTTCAATTATCACCGGCAAAAGCTTCTTAAGGAACGTAATCAGGCCGAACTTGCTGCCCAGGCTCTGCCCCACCGGCCCAGTGACGCTGTTCAGGCGGAGCACGAAGACCTGCGTCGTCGTCTTGTTCTTCTTCATCAGCAGGCTCAAATCGTGTTCCGTAAGGATCTTCTGATATCCATATGGGTTCTCCCGCTCGGATAGCGGCTCGTCTTCTGAAAGGAATCTGCCGATATTCTCCGGCTTTGCGCCGTACACCGATACGGTCGAAAGATAGATGAGCTTAGGGATGTTGCGGCGGATGGAAAATTCGAATACGGCGCGGCTCGCCCCCACGTTGTTCGCTTCGATCTCATTCCTTTTGCCATAAGGATTCCGGATCTTGAAGGCGCACTGGATCACGGCGTCGATTGGAAGGTCTTTGGGCAGCTCATCCTCCCATCCTTTGACCGCCAGATCGGCCTGGATCCACCGGACCTTCGGATCGGAAAGCATCTCCTTAGGTTCCGGGAGAAGGTCTATGCCGACTATCTGCTTCACTGAAGCGTCAGCCGACAGTTTTTTTACAAGCAGTCCGCCGATATAACCGGCGCTGCCAGTGACAATTACATTCATCTTATATAAGTATATCGCATCATTCCCCCGCAGCGATCACAACTGTCTTTAATGTTTTTAGAATGATCAGAGAGTCGAAGATCAAAGAGCGGTTCTTGAGGTAGTATACGTCGTAACATAGCCGTTCTTTGGTCTGCTCGATCGATTCGGTCACAGGAAAGGCCACTTGGGCCCATCCGGTTATTCCGGGCTTGATGATCGTCCGTATCGAATAATAAGGGATTATGTCCTTGAGCTTGTTATAGAATTCGATGTAATCCGGACGCGGCCCAACCAGGGAAATGTCTCCGCACAGGAGGTTTATGAACTGTGGCAGCTCATCAAGATGGGTGCTGCGGAGGACCTTCCCCACGCCAGTAATTCGCGACTTGTCGGCATCCAGCCATTCGTTCTTGTCGGCCTGTCTCATAGTGCGGAACTTATACAGCGTAAACGGTTTGCCGTTCTGTCCGACGCGGATCTGTTTGTATATCGCCGGCCCCGGAGAGGATGTCTTAACAAGAAGGGCCACGATAAGCTCGATTGGCAGAAGTATGATGCCGAATATGAGCGCAAAAAGGAATTCTGCGGCGCGCTTAAGAGAATCGTAATACCTCCCAACGCCCTCGATATTATCGATGAACCACGTCTCTTCGATATCGGCGAGCGGCACCTTTTGCAGGATGTGCTCGTACAGGGCAACGACGTCGACGATCAAGATGCCCTTGCCGAAAAACGAGTACAGCGTCATGGCGAGATCTGTCTGATATTTAAAATGCCTGGGCACGACCAACAGATTGGCGCCCGTTTCCTTCACTGCGTCTTCGAGCAAGGACGGATGCCCATATACGTCTTTCTCGGATATCCGTTTGACTATTAGGTAGCCCATCTGCGGATTATCCGTTACGGCTCTGGCTATCTCGTCGGCGGAATTGCCGTCGCCGACAAGGACCATCCTATTCGGGGCCTCCCCCGAGGCAAAAAGAGTATTCGATATTCTGCGCCAAATCACTTCAATGACGGCAAAGCAGATAATGAAGATGAACAGGTTCGTCTTCGGCGCTATGCCAAATGCCGGTATGAAATAGAAGAAGAACATGGCAACGATCGCATTGACCAGAAGGGTTAGCGCAAGCGTCTTCATGAAATCAAGACCGTTGCGCAAGCGCCGCAAATCATAGAGCCCTGCGATATAGAAGATTATGAGCCAGGGCACAAATATGACTGTAAAGGGGACAAAATGGACGTCTATGAATTGGCGATAGAAACTGTTGCCGTAGCGGATAAGAAGGGCGGCAAACAACGCCGCGTAGAGCACGACGATGTCGCCAAGAAAAAGCGTAATTGTCTTGAGGGTACGCCCCTTTTTCATGCGTTTATTTTAGCACAAAAGGCATAATCGGCGCTGAATCCGGACAAATAGCTACTGTATCCCCGACCAATTGCCTGACTGCGCATTGTTGGCGGCCTTATCGAAATCACTTGAGTCGCCGGGCTGCAGTATGTCTAATCCCTTCATTGCCACTGCGAAATCCGCCGCATCTTTCTGGCTATAGAAATAACTGCCGAAGGCCTCGTACATCTTGGTCAATTGGTTGGTATCCCCTATTTGGCTCAAATTGCCCGCATAGGCCTGCAATCCAACATTCATCAAAGACACCGCCTGCGAATAATTTTGCTGTCCAGCAAGGGCTAGCACATATCCGTATTCATAATCGGATATTGTAACCTTCGGGTCTTCGTCATAGCACTGTTTAAGCAATACCAGAGCCTCGGGCACCCTGTTCTGATAGACCAAGTTTTGGGCTAGGGGCAGAAGGACGTCTTGCCTTTCCGGCGCCAATTTTAGCGCTGCCCTATAGAACCCCTCGGCATCTTTGAAATAGGTTAAGGCTTCAACTGAGGCATCGGTGGAGGTCGAAGACTGAATGGTCACCCTGCCCTCTGTGTCGTATGCTTCGGCGACAATAAGCGACTGCCTGGGATCCCATGGATCGAGATTTATGACCTGGTCTTCAAAGCCTATAGCTTGGTCTAGGACGGGCTTTAGTTCAGGGTTATTGCTGTATTGCGAGGATATCTCCGACACGAAGTCTCCTCGTATGTCCTGCTGGCCGTAAGTATAGGGAGACAGCACGCCCGGTAGCCCGTCTTCTATGTCCTGCAGATTCTGGGTCTCTAAAAGCCCCACATATCCTCTTAGCTGGGAATAGACCACTAGACTCACAGAGGCAACGTACACGAAAAACGCCAGCACGATCCCGACGGCCGCATACAGAACATAAGGCCATAACTTACTCGGGGTGCTGTTGATACTGTCATGATGTTCCTCGTCGCTGATGAAGGCCATAAAGCCCAATGCGGCGAATAACGGAATATAAGTCGAAATTTGGTCGAAAAGGGTCACCAGATTTACGAAGAACGCTACGCCGAAGAACAAGGCGGCCATCTTATCGAATGAGAAACCCTTCTTTTTGAATCCCATCCATACGAACGAGCCCCACATGGAAAGATAGGCCAGCAACCCCAAGGCTCCGTTCATTACCAACGCATCCATGATCTTATCGTGGGCTCTGTCGAACCACTGCTGTTCGAACTCAAAGTATCTCGGGTTGTAGAAATTGTTGTAAGCTACGTCAAAATTTTCCTGGCCCCATCCGAATATGAAACGCACGTAGCCGCTATTGGCCGGATTTATCGCGTTCAAGCCGATTTCAGTGGATATAAGTCTCGTCTGCACGGACCCATCATTGGAGCTGCCCAAGGTTAGGTTGGTGAACCTGTCCATGCCCGGTATTTTCTGCCAGAAAGAGTCTTTTTGCGTTGCGATGAAAAACGCCGAGAAAATCACCAACACAGATATAAGTATTATTGCAGCAGTCCTTAGGTTTAGCTTTTTATAGAGAGCTATTCCCTTGCCTTTGGCAGCCCAATATATAGCCAACGCGACGAAACCGGCGCCAAGCCCCAAAATCGTCCCCCTCGTCTGGGTGAAAAATATCCCCAATATGGAAGCTAAGGCCATTAAGCCGGAAGCTATCTGCCATGCATATCTGAACACTGGCCTATATTTTTTGCTGTCATAAATTACGACCAAGGCGGACATGATCACGAACAGGAAGAAACCGGCCAGGAATGACGGATTGCCGGTAAATGAACCCGGCCTGGCATTGCTTGGTATGGACAATACCTGATCTATGAACAGTATAAGACCAGCAAGTAGGGTTGCTTTAAAAAACCATATCCAGTCCTTCCGACTGAAAATTAGATAAGCCAATGGGAAAAAGGCGAAATAGAACACTATGCCCGCGAAACCCTCGGCCCGTTCCACATTGCCCCAAAATGCTCTGTACTTATCAATTGCAAAAAGCACGCTTAGCCCGATGGAAAGGATGAACGCTCCGGCCGTGATGAAGATCGGATTATGGACCAGTCTTTTTACTTTTGAATAGAACTCCTGCCTGTAATGCTTAGAGATTATCAGGTTCAGAGATACCAGCAGAAACACTAATGTGATACATATCCTGATCGCTATCATCTTCGCGGATATATATGGGAATATAACGTTGTTATCCACGAGGAGGGGCACGAACGCCAACAAAATGAGCAGTATTTTGGATAGTATTTTTATTATCAAGCTGAACTGTGACGAACCCGATCCCTTAGAATCGATTTTATTGTCTGTCTTCATTTAATGTTATTTTATTTGGTTTTAACTCTATATGTTACAGCGGTTTTATTATATAGTAATACCGTCAGATAATAAAAATATCAACTTAACTATGAATAAATTGACTTGGTATTCAAAGCTCATTGCGGCAATCGTTTTCATCGCTCTTCCCTTTGTCGGCTTTTATTACGGCGAGCAGTACGGCAGAGACCTTTCGCTTGCCGGTTCGGCAGGCGGGAATGCAGCATCGACCTCGGCTTCCGATCAGAGTGGTCTGCAAAATCCATATTACAGCGATTTCGCCGCGTGGCAGACGGACGCCAACAGCGGCATATTTAGCATCGCCTATCCGATAGATTTTCAGGTGGACGATAATTTCGCCGCAATCCCCTCGACCGACTGGCGGGTCAACTCCGATAATACGTCGGGCGTGAAATACATCTCCCTCGCAGTGCCTAGGGCATTCGAGCCACAGACGAATTTTGCCGACGCCACTTTGACGGTAGGTTCAAGCGGCAACAAAACGGCAGTGGCTGAATGCATGACGCCCGATCCGACCGCGCCCGGAGAGTCGGCAACCTCTTCGCAGAACATCAATGGAACGGAGTTCACTGTTTTCCGCTCTAATGATGCCGGCGCCGGGAACTATTACGAGACGACGAGTTATCGGACAATATACAATGGCAAATGTTTCGCCGTGGAATATACCGTGCACTCAAGCCAAATAGCCAACTATCCGGCGTCATACAATCTTAAGCCTTTCAGCGAAGACGCCATAAATTCCCTGCTGCAGAATATAGTCAGCACGTTCAAGTTCCAGTAGGTCAACCAAAGGTGAAGGTATAGGCGTCCAATCCTGCGCCCTCTATGTCTATTTCGATGGTGTGCTGTCCGTAGTCCGATCCCTGGATTAGGTTATATAGCCTCTGGCTCTTTATGAAAGCCGTGCTGCTGGTCGCGCTTACGTCGGCTCCCGAGCTGCTGCCAAGCGGCTGGCCGTCCCGCAACACTTTTATAGTTACCCCTTTGTCGGAACTGGCCACAAAATATAGGTTTTTGGCCCCGTATTCGAACACAATCTTCGCTCCGCTCGTGCTTGTATTCTCGGCAAATTGATTCTCAAAGTTCCATGTCCCGCCGAGATAGAGACTGTCTGGCCGTATAGTCGCAGGAATAGACAATTGTTGGATTCCATTCTTGTCCTGAACGCCGTTCGTAAGAAAACCATTCCTCTGCGAACCGAAGTAAGTCTCTTCACTTGTGACTTTGGAAACATCCATAGATACGGCGTTCGAGGGTGAAACCGTGCCCGTGGGAATGTCGTCGGGCAGACCATACACCGCTGCTCTGTTCTTCAATGCGGCCTGAATGGCCGCCTCGGTGGTCGCGTAGTCCCCTTCTCCTATTTGGTTATGAACGACATATCCGCCTATATCGATAAGGTATTCGCACGGCCAATAATTATTCTGATAAGCGTCCCACGTCCCGTAATTACTGTCCATGACCACGGGATACTGTATACCGTATTTGTTAACTGCAGCCAGGACATTGTTGTAGTCCTTCTCGAAGTCGAACTCTGGCGTATGGATCCCGATTATGACCAGTCCAGAGTCCTTGTATTTCTGGTACCAGGCATTCAAGTAAGGCAGGGTCCTTACGCAA
>CAZLHU010000010.1:0-20040 GCA_964559765.1 uncultured Candidatus Saccharibacteria bacterium | reverse complement strand
TTCCTCAATTTTTTCATTTACAATCCGCTCTACTTCTTTCTTCTGCTCGTCCGTCATTTTCCCATCGAAGGAAAAATCCATGCGCAGACGTTCGCTTGTTATGTTACTTCCTCGCTGCTTAACTTTTGGCCCAAGAACTGTCTGCAATGCTTTTAATAATAGGTGGTGCGCTGTATGTAATCGCGTGGTCTTCTCTGAGTGATCCGCAAGGCCGCCTTTGAATGTACCCGCTGAAGCGGTACGGGAAAGGTCTTGATGTTTTTTAAATTCCTCGTTGAAATGCTCAACGGCGACGGATATATTCCTCTCTTTAGCAAGTTCGACAATCAATTCCAATGGGAAACCGTATGTTTGATAAAGATCAAAAGCCTCTTTGCCTGAAATACCAGCGGGGATATTCGCTGCTCCTTTTAACTCAGAGCCATTAGTAAGATTTATCCTTGAAACAATTTTCTCGAATTCTCGCAAGCCTTCCTTTAGGGTCTTTCGGAACTTAGCTTCTTCTTTGTCTATTTCCTTAATTATATTTTCCTTTGCAGCAAACGTATCAGGATACGCTTCCCGGTAAGGCTCTAACGCCGATCCGACCAGCGTTGATAGACTGATGTTCTCGATACCGAGGGAATCTGCGTGGCGGATGGCGCGACGGAGCAGGCGCCTAACGAAATAACCTCGCTCTATATTTGAAGGCAACACGCCGTCTCCTATAAGGAACGAGGCGGCTTTCAAATGGTCAGCGACGATTCTGAACGACACAGTGTCTTTCGGGTCCGCGCCGTATCTCTTTCCGGACAGTTTCTCCAACTTGTCGACGATGGAACGGTGGCAGACGGCGATTATGTCCGGCGTGTTCGATACTGCCATAGTGATGCGTTCAAGCCCTCCGCCGAAATCTACGTTCTTTTTCGGCAGCAGAGAGAAGGAACCGTCGGGGTTCTTCAGATACTGCATGAAGACGCTGTTGCCTATTTCCAGGAAACGCCCGCAATCGCAGTTAGGGTGGCATTTCTTGCCAAATTTGGGATCGTGCGGCGTGCCAAAATCGTAGAACATCTCCGAATCCGGACCTCCGGGTTCGCCCGGCGGCATATTCTCCGGCACCCCGGCGCGGCTCCACCAGTTCTTCTTCGAATCATAATAGAAGATGCGCTCGTTGCCCTTCATACCCACTTCGTAGCCGTTTGCTTCTGACCCCATCACCGCAACTTCGGCATCGATTCCCTTCTCTTTGAAAAGCCACTTCCATATGTCCGCGGATTCGGTGTCGCGGGGAAGGTTGTTCTTCTCGTCGCCGATGAACACAGTTACATAAAGGTGTTTGGGGTCCAATCCGATCTCCTCAGTAAGAAATTCAAATATCCAAGGCAGTTGTTCCTTCTTGAAATAATCGCCCAGCGACCAATTGCCGAGCATTTCAAAAAATGTCGTGTGACGGTTGTCGCCGATCTCTTCGATGTCTCCTGTGCGGAACGACTTTTGCGAATCAGTTATCCTCGTTCCTTCCGGGTGATTCTCCCCAAGAAGATACGGCACCATAGGTTGCATGCCGCTTCCCGTAAACAGGGTTGTCGGATCGTTCTCCGGCACCAAGGACGCGGATGGGATTATGACGTGCCCATGTCTTTTGAAAAATTCCAGATACTTGCGACGCACTTCCCCAATCTCCATCATCGCTATCTTAATAGTCCCCTAATTTTTCAGCTTCGTGATGTTGGCGGATCTTCTCCAAAGCCTTGGCTTCTATTTGCCGGATGCGCTCCCTAGTGACGTTGAATACCTTACCCACCTCTTCCAATGTATGGGTGACGCCGTCGGTAAGACCGAAGCGCATTTCTAGAACCTTCTGTTCGCGCGGGGTTAAATCGCCCAGGATCTTGCGGATCTGATCCCTCAGCAGCTCCTGCGATGTACTCTGGAACGGGGTCAGGTTCTTGTCGTCCGGTATGAAATCCCCGCGCACGGACTTGTCGTCGTCTTCCCCGATCGGCGCCTCAAGCGAGACCACCGACTGGGATATCTTCTCTATGTGCCTTACCTTGTCGACGGCCAAGCCCATCTCCACAGCGATCTCTTCTGTTAAAGGATCGCGTCCGAGTTCTTGGGCCAGCTTGCGGCGAGTCTGGGTGTATTTTGATATGGTCTCGACCATGTGCACTGGAATGCGGATGGTGCGGGACTGGTCGGCTAAGGCGCGGGTGATGGCTTGCCTTATCCACCACGTTGCGTAGGTTGAGAACTTGAAACCCTTCGTGTAATCAAATTTGTCCACCGCCCTGAATAGGCCGAAGTTTCCTTCCTGAATCAAGTCGGAGATGTTGAGCGGCCCGCGGTTTATATAACGCTTAGCGATTGAGACCACAAGCCTCAAGTTGGCGTTGATTAATTTATGCCTGGCCTGCTCATCGCCTTTGAGAACGCGCTTGGCCAAGTCTTTTTCTTCCTGTGATTTTAATAGCGGCGTCTTTCCAATCTCCTTAAGATACATCTGAATATTGTCCGGCACCGGCCCATCTATCTTCGTCGCTTCCAAGAGCTCCTTTTCCGTCACCTCGTTGGCCGAACTCTGAATCAACGACTCGACTTCAACCACCTTGATCCCGGCTTTCTCCAATCCGGTGTATACCTCCTCCAAATAGTCGATGTCCTTTTCGATTCTGGGGAAATAATCCAATATCTCGAAATTGGTGACAAAGCCCTTCTGCCGACCGCGATCTATGAGCTCAACTAAGGACTCCTCCAGCTCAGCTTCCTGCTTGGCTTTTGAAGGAGCGGCTTTAGGCTTCGATTTCGAAACGGGGGCCTTTTTGACTGGTTTCTTAGTCGCCTTCTTCTTCGTTTTAGCCGTCTTTTTCTTAGTTTGTTTTGCCATTCTTTATATCTTGCATTTTGCGCGATACCTCGTCAAACATTTTAAGCTTCTTATCCCTATCCTCGACATTGCCCGCAGCATCAGCCTCGGTCACCTCCCGCCCTATCCGCTCCAGCGATTCCTTCATATTTTCCAGCTTCAACTCCTTAAGAAGCTTATCGAACTCATATGTTACTCTCTCTTCACCCAACATTTCCAATTCAAAGCTGGAACGCAGGTTTATTATCGCCGCCAGCCTCTCGATCTCCGGGGCGGAAGTAACGCCTCCGTTCAGATTGTATTCGTACACCGCCTGATATTCCCGGGGCATGAGCTCTTTGTACGGCTCAAGCTTTTCAGCCAGTTCTTTGTGTATATACACAAGACTCAGTATCCGCTGGGCCAATAACTCATTGCGGGAAGCAGGCTTGGGTAAATCGTCGGCGGTCACTCCGCTCGCATTATCCATCCGTACCGCGACCGTATTGGCCTGCTCCTCCGGCAGCCTGGCCATTTCTTCCATCAGCTGCTCTTCATGGACGCCCGTGCGGTGGACCAATTCGCGCAGCCAATCGCTCTGCTCTATCTTGCTGCTTATATTTCTTATCTTATATAAGAGGAACTGGATGTTCTTCTTCCTGTTGGAAGAATTAAGGTCCTTAAGATGGTTATCCATATAGTACTGCATGGCCGGCTTTGCCGAAGATACCGCCTTGACCACGAAACCCGGCTCTTCCGCCGCGGCTTCGCCGGCATCCTTGAATTTCCCCCAGGAGACTATTGATACGCTGAAGTCCGCAGAATTAGCCATATCGATGGCCCGTTCCGCGGCCATTACCCCGGCCTTGTCGCTGTCGAAAGCTATAAGCAGCCGGTCGGCTATCTTCCGCAGCACCCGCAGGTGGTCTATGGTGAGAGCCGTACCAGAAGACGCGACGGCGTTCTTCACTCCGTCCTGCCAGGTCATCAGGAAATCCATCTGCCCCTCGACCATCAGAACCGCGTTGGCTTCACGGATCGGCCCCTTGCTCTTCCAATATCCATAGAGCAGGCGGGACTTGTTGAATATAGCGGTTTCCGGGCTGTTGATGTACTTCCCAAAATCGGGACTCTCGAGCTCAGGCAAGGACCTGCCGGAGAAACCGACGACCTTCCCAAAATGATTGTGAATCGGGAACATGATCCTGCCGCGGAAGCGGTCCAGATACTTGCCCCGCTCGGTCTTCACGATCAACCCCGATCGGACTATGTCCTCAACGGCATATCCCTTGTTTATAAGATTGACGGTCAGCCCGTCGAACTCGTTCAGCGCGAAGCCGATCTCAAACTCGGCTACGGTTTCTGGCTTAAGCTTTCTTTGTGACAGATATTCCTTAGCTCTCTTTGACGCCTCAAGATTTTCCCTGAAGTAATTGCAGGCGGCGGCGTTTATATCATATAGCACCCCGAACTGACGCTGGTCGGCGGGGCTTACGTGCCGCAGCTCTATACCGGCCTTCTCAGCCAAAATCTTCAGGGCCTCGTAGAACTCCAAGTTCTCGTAGTCCATCAGGAACCTGAAGATGTCGCCGCCTTTGTTACACCCGAAACAATGCCACGTCTGCCGTTCGGGCGAGACTATAAAGGAAGGCGTCTTCTCGTTGTGGAACGGACAGATGGCCTTGAAATTCTTGCCCGCGGGCTTCAGCTCCAGGTATCCCCGGATGAAGGTCACTATGTCTATCTTCTCCTTAATCTCCTCTACTGGTGACGCCATGTCTGCGGAAAGCTGAATTTATTATCTTGTCCAAGAGCTCGGGGAATGTTATTCCGTATTTCAGCGCCGCTTGCGGCAGCAGGCTCGTCGGCGTCATGCCGGGGATGGTGTTTATTTCCAATACGTAGAAATTGCCGTCGTGTCCGAGGATGACATCCGTGCGAGACATGCCGTACGCCCCGATGTATTTGTGAACCCTCATCGCTATATCCTGGACTATTTTAGTCTGCTCCTCGGATATCTCGGCCGGTATGATGTGCTCGGAGCCATTGGGCGAATATTTCGAGCGGTAGTCGTAGAAGGTAGCGGCCTTCGAGATTATTTCGGTGACCGGAAATGCGATGGTCTCATCGCCGTCGTCGATTACGCCGCAGGTAAGCTCCCGGCCGGGAATGTATTCCTGAATCATTGCGTCATAGCTAAACCTGAATGCGTTTTCCAAAGCCTCGAGAAGGTCTTCTTTCTTGCGCACTATTGTTATCCCGACCGAAGACCCGCGATCCACGGGCTTAACGACGACTGGGAAACCGAAGGGTATTTTTATATCGTCGAAACTCTCATTCTTGCTGACCGGAATGTATTCGGGGACTTTTATGCCGTACGCTTTCAACAGGCGCGAGGAAAATATTTTATTCATACCTAATGCACTGGGAATTACGCCGCTGCCGGTATAAGGGATGCCGGCCTCCTCTAATACCCTCTGCACCCTGCCGTCTTCGCCATACTCTCCGTGCATGGCGATAAATGCGATATCAGCCTGGTCCTTAAGGTCTTTCGGGCTTATCGGCCACTCTCCATTGCGGGTGATCATCACCGGAATCACTTCGTACTTTTCCTTGTCCAGATAGTTCATGACAACCTTGCCGGTAGACAAAGACACATCGTGCTCCGACGACGGTCCCCCTATCAGGACTGCTACGCGCCACTTCCTCATTGCTGGAATTCTAGCTCAATAGACAGTCCCCTGGCAAAGTTTTTACTGCCAGACGTTCTTTATCTGGACGGTGGTAGACGATATCAGGCGCGGGGGGTAGGAAATGGTCGAAGTGGAAAGCATGCCCGCTTCAGCCGTCCAAGGCGTAGTGCTGCTGTCCAAGCCATTAAAGAGCAGGCCCTCGACAGGCAGCTTGGAATTGCAAGAATAGTTCGCCACGTCCCCTTCAACCGAGAAGGGCAACGTACCGGTAAACGGCGTGCAGATCGTTTCGTCGGACAGTTCCACCATCCATCCTTGATTCGAGGTGCTCGTTGACACCTCGGGCTTGGGCAGAGGTCCCGTCAGCTTCAAGACGAAGCCGGACGGCGTCGAAGTGTCGGCTGGATCTGGTTCGCACAGCAGATCCTTGCTCCCGGATATTTGGAAACACGGATCGCTTATCTCGTTCCCGACGGTGCAGCGCCAAGCGTCGGCCCTATACGGAGCCGCTATGGAAGTTGTAAAGCATGAGCCTGATTCGGTGGTGTCGGGCAAGGCGTTGGCTTGGGGAATGTAATGCATCACATTGGTAGTGATCATCGGAGCGTTCTTAACCGCATTTCCCGGCACCCACATGTATTTATCCACAACTAAATATAGG
Source organism: uncultured Candidatus Saccharibacteria bacterium (assembly GCA_964559765.1). GTDB lineage: Bacteria > Patescibacteriota > Minisyncoccia > UBA6257 > Colwellbacteraceae > JAMCRD01. The sequence continues at coordinate 13,859 of CAZLHU010000010.1, read as the reverse complement.
CCGGCGACGAGGGCCACTATCGCGAATATCAAAAGCGCTCTTTTTTGCGTCATTTCACCCTATTGCCCAAGTGGGACTTAACTTTCTGTACGATATCGAACATTGAAGTTTGCGTCTTTATACTCCTTCACCCCAAGATCCATAAATTTCTTCATATCCTCCTCACCGGCAAGTATGGTTATCACTATCACCGGGATATCCTTGGTCTTGTCGTTGCTTTTAAGCTCTTGGAGTATCGTGAAGCCGTCCATTTCGGGCACCAATGGATCCAATATGACCAGGATCGGATCCTGTTCGCAGATCATGGCCAGACCCTCTTTGCCGCTGTACACCTCACAGACCTCAAGTTCGTCGTTGCCTATCTCCCTTGAAAGAACCTTATTCAAAAGCTCGTCGTCCTGCACCGAAATTAATTTATTCTTGGTCATATTCCCAGTATATCAGAAATTACTCTCCTTTATCTTAAGAATTCTCTGTATTTATCCTTCAGTTTTTCCAATTTTGGGGTGATGACGATCTGACAGTACGGGGCGTCCTTATGAGCCTCGTAGTAATTCTTGTGATAATCTTCCGCCTCGAAGAACTTAACGAAAGGCCTCACCTCGGTGACGATTGGCTTTGAATAGGCCTTCTTTTCCTCCAGTTCTCTTATGTATGAATCGGCTGCATTTTTCTGGTCTTGGCTAGCATAGAAGACGATCGAACGGTATTGCGGACCGGTATCGTCGCCTTGACGGTCCATAGTCGTCGGATCATGGGTCCCAAAGAACACTTTGAGTAGGTCGCTGTAGGTGAGGATCGACGGGTCAAATTCGATCCGGGCCGTTTCAGTATGCCCAGTCTTGCCACCGCAGACTTCTTCATAAGTCGGATTGTCGACGGTCCCTCCGGAATATCCCAGAGTCGCCGATATCACGCCCTTGAGCCCCTTGAACACAGCTTCAGTGCACCAAAAACATCCGCCCGCCAGATAAGCTGTTTCCTTCATTTACCCTCGCTTCCTTTTGGTATGAACTTCATGGAAACCGAATTTACGCAGTTTCTGACGTTCTTAGGAGTAAGCCCCTCTCCTATGAAAACGTGACCAAGATGCGCGCCACAGTTGGAACAGGTTATCTCGGTTCGCTGCCCATCTGGATCCGGACTGCGCTTGACCGCCCCCGGGATTTCGTCGTCGAAACTAGGCCAGCCGCACTTGGCGTCGAATTTATCTTTCGATCGGTACAGGGGCGCCCCGCATCTCCGGCAGACATAAGTACCCTCCTGCCAGAAATCGTCGTACTCGCCACTGAACGGCGCCTCCGTTCCCTTGCCGACGATTACCTTCTCTTCTTCCGGTGTTAATTTATTTAATTCCATACAATAATTCTAAAACCACTTCCTTTTTTTGAAAACAGCGAACATCATGGCCATACCCACGACCATTATGCCGAGCACTATCCAGAAGCCCCCAGGCACATCGGTGAACGGAGTGCCTTGAACGCGCATGCTGAACAGCGCCGCAACCAGCACGAACGGCAGGGTAAGAAACGACAGCAATGTAAATGTCTTCATAACGCTGTTAAGTTTCTGGTTCATCAACTGGTCATTGGCATCCTCGAAATCGCTGATGGTCTCGCGATAATCCTGGATCTGGTTGGCCAGTTTCAGCTGCTCGCCAATGAGATCGTTTATGTACACCTCGGACCCCTTCCCCCAGAAATCCGACCCCTTTACCAAAAGAGACCTTAAGATTGGCTCGGGCATCTTGACCGAGATCCGATATTCAGAAATGTCGCGCTTCAAATAGGTTATACGTTCCAACAGTTCCTTCTCCTTTCCGTTGAATATATCCTCACCGATCTTCTCCACCTTCTCCCGGATATGGCGCAATTGCCGCTCTTCGAAGATTATCAGATGCTCCACCAGGCGGTATAGGAGTTCGACGGAGCCTTTCTCATCGTGTATCTCCATGCCCTTTAGTGGCTCGTCAAGCGGTTCATAATGCACGGTCACTATGGTGTTCTTCGTGACCACAAAGTCTATTTCACTCCGCACCGAAGACTCGTACTTCGTATCGTACAACGGGAAATAATATATGAAATACAAATAGTCCTTATATCTCTCGACTCTGGCCCGCGTCGACGGTTCCCGCAATTCGTCGATTATTACTGGATGCAGCGAGAACTCTTCTTTAAGCCAGGCTAGATCCTTCTCTGTCGGCTTGGTGATATCTATCCACTTTACGTGCCTATTATGTTTGATCTCCATAAACACTATTATAACTTATAAATGGCTGCCATACAGGCTTGCAACAAAAATCTGATATAATAATTAGCAAAGAACCAATATATTAAAAATGGCTAGAATCAAACAAGTTGGACCAACCTTATCCTCGAAGAAGTATGGCGAGGAACAATGCGATCTGCTCTTCGACATGGACATCATGGGACGCATTACTATGGTGCGTTTCTTAAACCGCAAACTCGTCAAAAAACTTGGTTATACCCAAAAGGATCTGATTGGTAAAAATGTAACGGATTTTCTGGTTGACGCCAAATCAGTTGCGGGAGCGGAACATTTCGGTATGTTATTCGCAAGTGATAGGGCATTTAGGGCGACTGACCGCAAACTAAAACTAAAGAACGGTGAAATTGTCACCGTCGAAAGTTGTCTTGTGCCGATGTATGGTCCTACGGGCAAACTGACTGGCCACCGCGGAATGGAGTTTTTCAGGGGATAGAAACCTAATTCTTTAGGTACCCCATAACCTTCCCCACAATGTCGTTTATTTTTACGTCGGTTTTAACTATATAGTCGTTTGCCCCCAAAGCTTTCCCCTTTTCAATATCTTGTTCCTGCCCAAGGTTGGATAAGACTATCACCGGGACCTTACCCCATTTAGCATTGCTGCGTATTGCCTTCAGCACATCAAACCCGCTCGTGACGGGCAGCATTATATCCAACAAGACCACGTCGACGGGATCTTTTTCCAGGTAAGCCATAGCCTCCTCGCCGGTACTCGCCACCAACACATCAAAGCCGTTCTCACCGAACTTGACCTTATAGGCCCTTACCAGGAACGTGTCGTCTTCGACTACCAATATTGTCTTCTTATTTTCCTCAGCCATTTATTGCACAACTTATGTTTTGGTTATCTTATTATAACACTATACGAGTTCATACGATCCACCTCAGACGATGAAGCCCTCCACCCTCTTAACTATATTGTCCAAGGTCCCTTCGCTTTTGACTATATAACCCACAATGTCTAGGGCATAAGCTTGTTTCATTTTTTCAGGACTACTGGATACACTGACCACAATTACCTTAACATTTTTGATTTCCGGGTCTTGACGCACCTTTTGTAGGACCTCCAAGCCATCCATTTTCGGCAACAGGTAGTCCAGCCAGACAAGGTCCACATCGGGATTATTCTTAAGCACATCGATAGCCTCCTCCCCAGTGCCGGCCGAAAGGGTTTTTAGGCCGTCCTTCTTAAGTTTAAGCTTTATCGCTTCCTGCAAGCCCGGATCGTCTTCGACTACTAGAATCGTCTTCTGTTTACCGTCCATTATTTAATAATATCACACTGAAATTTTGACTTCGCCCTCTCTGGCAGCCATTCCCTTAACCGGTATCGTAAAGAAGAAAGTGGTCCCCTTGTTCAGTTCCGTTTCAAACCACGTCCTGCCTCCCCATTCCTCAACCAGGCTCTTAGCCAGCGACAACCCCAAGCCCGATCCCTCCGGAACCAGTTTGAGCGCATTATCCGCACGGAAGAATCTTTCGAATATACGGTCACGTTCTCCTTCCGGTATACCTATTCCTTCGTCTTTCACAGAATATTGTACGAACTCGCCCTTAACGGATATATTCACAAGAATAGTCTTTCCGGCGGGAGAATATCTCATCGCATTGGTGCTTAGATTCTGGATAACCTGCCATACGATTTCCTGGTCCAAGGGGATCATGGGCAACGGGTCGGGTTCGACCCTTATCTCAAATTTTTGGGATTTCTTGTCCAAGTCCGTCTTAAGCGTTGCCTGCACGGCTTCGGTAAGCTCCTTCAGGTCGGTCGCCTTAGGTTCGATCTTTAGCCTGCCAGCCTCAACTCTGGCCAACTGCAAAAGCAGATTGACCAATTCGACCATCCTGTTCGCCGACTCGTATATGTTTTCGACGAAGTGCTTCTGATCTTCAGTTATAGCTCCGGCATCGCCGTCCATAAGCATCTCCGAGAACCACTTCATAGAGGTAAGAGGCGTCCTGAGCTGATGGGATGCTATCGAGATGAAACTTGATTTTGCCTCGTCTAACTTCTTTAGGTCTTCAATCTGCTGCTCCTCGTTAAGGACGCTCTTGATTAGGAAGAAGCCTATGAAAACCGCTACGACAAGCACAACCACGTCGACGATTGCGTCAACGGTAGTAATCTCGAAGAATATGCGCACCGCCAACAATATCCACAGAGATAATGTGAGGATCTCAGTTGCCGCGACCTTGATGCTGAAGAGGCGATGCTTGATGATGGCGTAACCGGTACCGAAAATAAGAGGGGTTACGAATAGTGGCCCGTATAGGTTGAATGTTATCGTGTTGAAGATATTGACCACAAAGAACTGGGTCACCATGAGTATCACGCCGGTGCCCATGGCGCCGTATAAGACCGACGCGAACGCGCCCTTGTCCTTCTTATCGGCGCGCCGATACTTTTTCACGGCCAGGACGATCCCCCATACTATGGCTACGAGCAGAATCCCGGCCCATATTGGCAGATAAGGAAGATGGGGCTGGGAATATTCAACGAAAGTCCCCGGGTATAGATGATTCGGGTTGAATGTAAACATCACGGGGCTTATCACGATCCCTACCACCAGGGCTACGCCACATCCCCATATGATCCATTTCTGTCTCTTGGTTGGGCGCATATCGTCGCTAGGAAACACCCATATGAAGAAAAGCGTTGCGAATGTCTGGATAACGGCAAAAGACAGTTCCGTGCTCAACGCAACCCTCGTCCAGAATATCGATTGCTGAAAATAGATCAGCAAGTTGGCCATGCCCCAAAGGGCTATGGACCCCATAAGCGCAGCAAGTGCCTTATTAGTCACACTCTTCGGATTGTGAAGCAAGGCAATGACAGCAAAGAAGGTGGTCATAAGCACCAATAGGGCATGCAGTGAAATTATGATTATCGCGCTCTGGCCGTCGATCAAATTCATATTTGAATTAATTATATACCTTTTGCGCGTCAGTCCATTAAAAATAATAGGCTGTCCAATTAAATATTGGGGCAGCCTAAGCATTTTGCACAATGCGGAGGAGGTGAGATTCGAACTCACGGTCCCATTTCTGAGACACAGTCTTTCCAGGACTGCCGTTTAAACCACTCACGCACTCCTCCAGGTTAACTCAAGAGAGATGATAGCAGGATGGGCTAAAATATCCAGAACTGCGCCCTAAGATTGGCCGGGGACCGAGAGCTGTTCGAGCGCGGCTATCCTTTCCTCGATCGGCGGATGGGTCATGAATAATTTGTGCCACCAGGAGGACCCCTTGCCCTTGAATGGATTATCGAGCCACATATGAGCGGTCGAATCTTTGGCGGATGCCATCGGAACCGTATCTACCTCGATCTTTCTTAGAGCAGAGATGAGGCCGTCCGGATAGCGGGTCAGCAGCGCTCCATCGGCATCAGCCAGAGCCTCACGCCGGCGCGATATCGCAAGCTGGATCAGCATCGTCCCGATCGGCGCCAAGATAGACAATAGTATCGCCACGATAAAGAATATCTCATTGCCCTCGCTGTTCCTGCCGCGATTGCCTCCGCCGAACCCCAAGAACAATGATCTCAGGAATATGTCGGCTATCAGCGAGATTATCCCCGCCAAAATCGCCGCGACCGTAGAAACCAAGATATCGCGGTTGCCGACGTGCGATAGCTCGTGGGCCAGAACCCCCTCGAGCTCAACTTTGTTCAGACGCTGCAGGGCGCCCTGGGTCACCGCGACGGCCGCGTGCTCCTTGTTCCGTCCGGTGGCAAAGGCGTTTATCTGCATTTCGGGCGTGATGTACAGCTTGGGCATGGGCAAGCCCGAAGCGATGCAGAGATTCTCAACTATGTTCCAAAGCATTGGATTGTCGCTCTTTTGGATCTCGTGGGCATGCGCCATGCTCAGGGCGATCGAAGCGGAGGACCAATAACTTATCAACGAGTAAACGACGCTGAAGATTATCGCGAACGCGAGAATGCTGTAGTCTCCGTAAGCGTTGGAGAACACCCAGCCAAGTCCGATCACGACTATGAAGAAGACTATGAACAGAATCCACGTCCTGCGGATATTAGAGTCCTGATATGTATATAAGTTCGTCATAATTAGTAACTATCTGGCCATGAGGCCCGATCGTATGATCAAAGAATGCTCGGCTCTGTGGCTGTTATTTGCTGAAATCAACCTTGACCGGCTGCTTTTCAGCATCGCTCAGATCGCCGAAGAAACTCATCGGCTTAAAGTTGAACGAGCCAGCGATGATATTGGAAGGGAATGACTGTATCTTCATATTGAGATCGCGGACCATCCCGTTGTAGAAACGGCGGGCAGCCTGGATCTTATCTTCAGTGTCAGTAAGTTCGCCCTGCAAACTCAAGAAGTTCTCATTTGCCTTCAATTGAGGGTAATTCTCGGCAACGGCGAACAGTGATTTCAAGGCTCCGGACAGCTGGTTCTCCGCAGCCGCCTTCCCCGAACCCGTCGCCTGCATGGCCTGCGACCTCGCCTGCGTCACCTTCTCGAATACGTCAGCTTCGTGCGTCATATATCCCTTGACCGACTCAACGAGGTTTGGGATCAAGTCGTATCGGCGCTTTAACTGAACGTCGATATCGGAATAAGCCTCCTGGGCGCGGGTCCTCAACCTGACTAATCCGTTGAATGCGAGCACCAACCAGAGTACTAAAATCGCGATTATTAAATATATGTATATCATTTGGATTTATATTAACACAATTAAGTGGTTATGCAATTATCACTTGCCCGGTTCTTCATCCAATAACTTGAGCTTCAATTGAGTCGCCCGCTCAGCCTCCAATCGGGTAAGCGGCGGGTCTCCTCCCTGATTTATGAACTTCATAGCCTTGCCTATGCGTGGGTGGACTCTGGACAGCTGATTATGCATCTCTTGGCATATCTTACGATATCCGGGATGCCCCTGCGGCGACGTGCGGAGTTCCAGTAAATGGAAAGCTTCGCGGCCGTTGATCATGAAACGGTAGCGCATTTTATGCCCAAGCAACGTCACGTACTGCGCCTCCTCCCCCAAACCCGCATCGCACATCGTCTTCCAAAGCCGCTCGGAAATCGAGAAGCATTTTCTGAAATCACTCTCGAAGGCCGCATCTTTTACCAGCTGCGGCACGTCATATCCATATTTTACGGTGAGGTTCTGCCACTCCCACTCATCGACTATGCGATGGCGCTGCAAATCGCGGAACGTGCCGTAGTCGGCCACTATCTCCCATTTGTAATGGGCGTCTTCCATTGCCCGGCCAGGCTTGTGGCGTCTGTTCAGGCGATTGCCCATATACGCCGAAAATATTTCCTCCTTCCGGTCCAGGGGCATCTTTCCTATTTCCTTTCTTAACTCCATACTGGAGAGCTCGCTAGACTTGAAGAGCATCTCCGGCACTAGCTCCAACTCATCTTCCGGGGAGAAAGAGATAAGCCTGACCATCTCAGAAAAATCACCGCTTTCGTCGGGCACATATTTCTTGGCCAGTTCCCGCATCCTCTGCTCACTCTCCTTCAGATATACAACCCAAGCCAAACCCCTCTCCGGCAGATCCGCGCGCTTTAGGAAGGCCCCTACCACCTTGCGCGATTCTTTGAGCAGAAGGCGCCCCGTATCGTTGCACTCCTTCAGCGGATCGGCCAATAGCCGACGCACCATTCCTTCCATGGCCTGAGCCGAACAAACAATGCCGACCGTCGACTTGGTCGCGACCGGAAGAGTGGGCCTGACCGCATCGCAGGCTTGCGCCCGCGTTGCTCCGAGCCAAGCCGCTCTTTCCGCCGGATCAGACGGTTCTGGATTTTTCTTTCGCACGTATTCCGTGACGCCCCTCACCATCTTCGAATACAGATCGAATATTCCATCCAGGTCCCCCTCATACCTTCCTTTAAGTTCTGCTGGAAGATCCCCCGGAGTGAAATACTTGTATTCGCCGCGCGAATTCTTCTGATCGTAGAATATATATCTTGTCGATTGCTCAAGATACGAAGCCAAGCGGCTCCATTCGATTCTCTTTGTAAGCAGGTTGGATGCATCCTCGACGACGGTAAGGACTGTTATAAGCTGCTGAACAGAATCATCGCCGTAGCCGGTCACCACGCGGTCGATCAAACCCTCCGCACCTTCGTCTCCCGCCGCAGCGAACTCATCCAAATATATCTCGCGCAGGTCACTGCCCCGTCTTGAAAGCCGAGCCATGGCCGCGGCAGCCAAGAGCGGAGACGACTCCCCGGTAAAGGCGTACACGGGGCCCTTTGTATCTGTAACAACCTTATTCAGAAGATCTTCGCCTTCTTTGGTAATCGACAAGCTACCATCCTCGTTTTTCTTTATGTATGGATTCGGTTTCTTGTCCGGCATGATACTCAGATTATATCCTGCACGGGTTAAGTTGGTAAAACAAAACCCCTTAAGGGGTTTTGTCGTTATATCAATAGGTTGTAGTCATTAGTAATCCTCTCCTCCCATACCGCCGGGCATGCCACCCATAGGGGGGTTCTTCTTTTCCGGGATCGTCGTTACCGCAGCGCCTATGGTCAGATAATTTGCAGCGACGGATACGGCGTTCAGAAAAGCCATCCTGGTAACCTTCAGCGGGTCTATGACACCCGCGTCTTTTAGATTGCCGCGCTTGTTCTCAACCGCATTGAAACCGGTCCAAATATCGCCTTCTTTTCTCAATTCATCGACCACCCTGTCGGCCGACTCTCCACTGTTCTCGACTATTGCCCTCAATGGAGCCTCAAGCGCACGATTTAGGATCCTTGCAACCGCGGCAGATATATCGCCGGGCTTAAACTTACGGTCATCACCGCCCATGCCTTTGCTTACGTTAAATAGAGCCATTCCGCCGCCGGGAACTATACCCTCTTCCATTGCCGCACGGGTTGCCGCAACCGCATCTTCGACGCGTTGCTTGAGCTCTTTCTGTGCAGCCTCTGTAGGCGACCCAACCTTAATCACCGCAACGCCTCCCGCCAATTTACCCATCCGCTCTTTCAATTTCTCCTTGTCGAAATCGGAATCGCTCTTCTTTATTTGTATTTTGATCTGGGAAATCCTTTCCTCAATATTCTTCTTTTCGCCGCTGCCGCCGACTATGGTTGTTTTATCCTTATCGGAAACGACACGGTGCGCACGGCCGAGATCGCTCAGTTCAGCCTCGTCCAGTTTCTTGCCCAGCTCGTCAGAAATCAACGTAGCACCGGTCACTACAGCCAAATCCTGCAGCATCTCCTTCTTTCGATCGCCGAAACCAGGAGCCTTAATCGCAAGCACGTTGAAAGTGCCGCGCAGTTTGTTGACTATAAGCGTGGTAAGCGCCTCGCCTTCGACGTCGTCAGCCACGATCAAAAGCTCCTTCTTGCCGCTCTCCATAACTTTTTCCAAAAGTTTCAATATCTCCTGGATGGAAGATATCTTCTTGTCGGTCACAAGGACGTAGGGCTCTTCGAGCACGGACTCCATTTTGTCCTGATTAGTAACCATATACTGAGACACGTAACCACGGTCGAACTGCATGCCTTCGACCACTTCGTACATATTGCCTATGGTGTTCGAGTCTTCGACGGTTACGACACCCTCCTTGCCGATTTTCTCCATGACTTCGGCGATTAGACCGCCGATTTCGGCGTCCTTGGAGGACAACGTGGCCACCTCCTTTATTTTCTTGTTTTCATTTATGAGCTCCCTCTGCCCTTCGAGATCTTTAACAACCGAGTCGCTAGCTTTCCTAAGCTCTTCGGCTAGACGGATCACATTGAAACCCTTCTCCCGGATCACTTTTTCCCCCTCATCTATCATCGCATGGGCCAACACCGTAGCAGTCGTTGTCCCGTCGCCCACAGTGTCGTTGGTCTTATCGGCGGCCTGTTTTATGAACTCGGCTCCGACGTTCTCCCATTTGTCCTCGAGCTCTATTTCCTTGGCGACGGTCACGCCGTCAAAAGTGACCTGCGGGGCGCCGTATCCTTTCTCGATCACGACCGCCCGGCCGCGTGGGCCCAGGGTCATCGTGACCGCCTGTGCCAATTTGTCGATTCCTTTCTTTATGGAAGCGCGCGCATCCTCGTTAAACTTTATTTGTTTTGCCATGTTTTGTTATTTATAGATTTTATTCGCCTATGACCGCGACGATATCGTCCTCGTCGCCCACAAGATACTTCTTTCCTTCAATCTCTATTTCGTCTGGTCCGTACTTTTTGAATATTACCGTGTCGCCTTCCTTTACCGACATCTGGTTGCGCTCGCCTTTTTCATTTAGCTTGCCCGGACCGGCGGCGAATATCTTGCCGCGGATAGGTTTTTCCTTATCTGCTGTATCGGGAATAACGATCCCCGACTTGGTAGTCTTCTCTTCTACCAACGGCTCTATAAAAACGTGATTCGAGAGTGGTTGTATTTTCATTTCAAGAGCATATTAGTTTGTCGGCCAAGGTGTAGTCAAGATACCGATTACAGTAACCTGTCCTCCTTATCCTCGGGGGCCTCGATGGTTATGGGCTTTATGTCCGCGGACTCCCCGGTTATGCGAAGAACGTCCTTATCAACCTTGGAGAGCTCCCTTGAAGCGGAATTATACGTATTCATGGACGTGGTCAGATTGTTGCCCAGCTTGTTCATATAGGCTTCATAGTTCTTAAGGTGGCGGCCCAGTTCCTCCACACGCTTCTGGATGTCTTTGGCCGATTCCTCTATCTGCAGCGCCTTCAAACCCTGCATCACCGTCTGCAGATAGGCCAGGAAGGACGTCGGCGAGACAACAACGACATGTTTCTCACTTGCATATTCTATTAGATCGCGGGTATTGGATTTCACGCCGCCGATGCGGTTGACCAGGAGGTCGTAGTATATCGCCTCAGCCGGTATGAACATGAAGGCGAAGTCCATCGTATTCTCCCCGGGTTTTATGTATTTTGAGGTCTCGTCAATCCTGGTCTTAAGATCAGACTTGAAAGCAGCTTCGTATTGTTCCTTTTCCGCATCGGTCTTGGCGTCCAGGATACGCTGGTAGTTCTCCAGACTGAATTTGGAATCTATCGGAACTATCTTGTCCCTGATCTTGATTATGAAGTCGACTATATCGCCGTTTTCAAACTTGTATTGCCTTTCGTAATTATTCGGGAAAAAGTTTTGCAGGATCAGTTCCAGTGAATGTTCGCCGAGCATCCCGCGCTGCTTGGTGTTCTTTAGTATGTCCTGCAAGTCGCGCAACTGTTCAGTGATGTTCAGCACCTGGACGTGGCCTTCGTTGACCTTAGTTAGTTCCTGGGTTATCTCCTTGATTATTTTCGTGCTCTCGCCGAACTGGCTTTGTATCGCCTTGGTGGATTCAGAAAGCTTGGAATCTAAGGTGCGCGTAATTTCATTGAGCTGATTCTGCAGCAACAGCATGGATGGGCTTTCCTTTTTCTCTCTGTCCTGCAGTCGGAGAATCGAATACACAAACAGAGCGACCGCGACCACGAAAATTAAGATTGAGCCTACCAATATGGCGTCCATTTCAAAACATTGTAACACTTAGGGGTGCTGCCTTCACGTCGACGCAGAGTTGGTAGCCGCGGGAAGGATGCAGCCGCTTTCATTCGCCAGATTCTGGATGCTTTGCGTGCCGACGTATCTTTCACCATTCGGATACACCCAAGTAGGAGTGCTAGTCACATTTTCTGCAAGGCACTTATTGACGTTTTGGGTACACTCGACGTAATTGACGTATTTGAACGAGGCGCCGAACATGGCCTTTTGCTCCTGGCAATGCGAGCAATAATAGGTGCCGTACATGACTATACCCTTCTGCGCCAAACATTGGGCGAATGAATTCAGCACGGTTGAACCATTGCCAGACGTGGATTTCCAGACCCACGGCATGACGACCGCGAATATTACTACTAGCACGACAATGGCTATAAGAGCGATGACCAGCGCCCGCGTTTTCTTACTCATCGCAGCAATTTACCATCTTGTCGACTATATCCTTCAGGTCCCATGGCTTATCGGCGTCTGCCTTTTCTTTCAGGTCGGATACATTGACCAGCTTCAACCTTACCGCCCAGAACAGAGTGTAGATCTGATAGGCATACTGGAAAGTCTCTTTGGATTCTTTTTCTTTGCCGTCAGAATGCAGCTTGGTTCCGACTTCCATCAGACGCATGGTGGTCGCAAGAAGATGCTTGGAGATACACCATGTCTCCCCTTCGGTCTTATCTATCAGTCGCGCCAAGAGATTCTTACGCACCTCCCTTACCTGTCCGAGCAGGTCGAAATATTCGTCCTTGCCGGTCTTAGACGCAGTGAAGAAGAAGTGCTCCTCCAGGCTTATTAGGTTCATTATGGCGATGCTCAGGTCCTCCTCCGTAGAAAGGTCGACTGTCCCACTTTTCTTCATATCCTCGACCTTCTTAACCAAATCTTCGTAGTTCTTAATGTTTTCCATTTTATTAATTTCCCTTAGTTTATAACGTGAATATTATTAGTCCAATAACGACCATCGCCAGTCCGCCCCACAACCTGGCCTTACCCGTCTCAGATTTTCTCCAGGCCTGGGCTTTCTCGAGAAGCGTCTTATTGCTGGCAATCAAAAGCATGACCGTTAGCGGCAACACGAAGATCACGTTGAACAGGATCAGATAGCCGAATCCGGCCCAAAAGGACCCTTTATCATGAAGCAGGCCCAGCACGGAAAGATACGGCCCGCCGGCGCAGGGAAATTCAAACAATCCAACCAGAACCCCAAGTCCGAATGACGTCGGCAATGAGGCCTTCACCATCAGTTCGGCCAGCCGCTCGTGGGCCGACTGAGGTATGCCCAGCCTTATCGGGAACTTCGGGAAGAAATGATTGGTTATGCTTATCAGGCCGAACAGTATCAGGATCGTCGCGCCTATTTTAGCCATGAAGTGAGGCACGTTGAACACGTCCAGCGTCTGCAATATCCCAAGCCCGATCAATATATAGACAAGGAATATGCCGAAGACATATAGCCCTCCGGCCTTCAATATGTCCGACCTGAGGCGGCCGATACTGAATAGGAACGCTATTGTGAGAAGTAGGATCGAAAAAGCGCAGGGATTGGTGCTGTCCACCAGGGCCGAAGCGACCAGTAGCGGCAATAGATATTTCCCGCCAGAGGCGCTGGGCATGAACCCGGACGAACTGATGGAATGGAAGTATATTATGGCAACCAATAGAACCAGACCGACGATAATCACATATTTTAGTTTCATTGGGTTTTAATTTATTGATTGAGAAAAATCCGTGACGGAGCAACAAAAAACCTCTCAGTCCATATTATTACCCTTATGGGAATATAGAAAGGAGGCTATTAAAACGCGCCGGGGCTGTTTGTATGGTGAGCCAGCCAGGAAATTTCTTTGCGGGAGATCTCAGGGCCATGTTCAAGCAGCGGCATCGCGATGCGGCTATGCGAAGGAGCGTATTCGTATCTATTTACGAACGACAGACCAATGAGGGTAAGGGCAGCGAATAGGGCGGGTATGAAAACTAGCAGCGTCTCTATGAAGCTCAGATGAGTCATCATGCCGGACATCCCATGCAGCACGCCGCAGAAACCGCCCACGTCTCCTGCAGAG
>CAZLHU010000009.1:0-21154 GCA_964559765.1 uncultured Candidatus Saccharibacteria bacterium | reverse complement strand
TATCGCGGGGCCGATCACGAGGTCGTGATAGGCGTCAGCGGCCTGCGCTGAACGTACGCCATGCGTAGTCCGCCAGACTATGAAGCCCAGGGCGACGCAAACCGCGAGAATGGCGACTTGGAGCCAGCCAATGCCCAGCCATAGCGGCACATAGGCGCTGCCGCGCTGCAGGATCGTTGCGGCGATAAGGATCGCTGTCAAAAGCCCTGCGTCTCCGAACTTCGCCGACCAGGCGGTCTGATAGGCCAGCCCTTCCAACCTGTCCCGCATAAAATGGATCACGCCGTCAGTGGCAAGCCATGCGACGATCGCAATCAGCCAGATGGGCATGCCGGCCAGCACCGCGTAAATGCCAACATAATTCATGTTAGTGGTAGATAGATAGTTTATTTACTTCTAAAGGAACCTCGACCTTGTTGGCCAATTAGACCATAAAACGCCATATATGTCAAACGGGGCGCGTCCCCGAAATATCTTGTCAACTTTTAAGGCTGTGGATAAATAAACTTAAATATATGCTATAATTGGAACATGCATAAAATACAACAAGAGCTTCTCCGGGTCGCTCAGGAAAAGAACCTGGGACAATACACCTTGAGGGAAATAGGGTCGTTCATCGGCGAGACGTCCCCGCAGAAGGTTAAGCATCACCTTCTCCAGTTGGAAAGCAAAGGATTGATCAAGATCGACAAGTCCCACGGCGTGATAAAGAAGAACAGCCAGGAATGGCAGAAGAGCTCCATGCACCAGAAGCTGCTCACGATACCCATCCTGGGAGCGGCCAGCGCCGGCCCGGCCACGATGTTCGCCGAGACCAATGTCGAGGGCTATCTGAAGATATCCAGCTCGCTACTGGCCTCCCCTGTCAGGAAGGAGCATAGATTATTCGCAATAAAGGTTGTCGGCCCCAGCATGAACCGGGCGGAGATCGGCGGCAAGCGCATCGAAAACGGCGACTATGTGATAGTTGACGTGAACGAAAGGACCCCGAAGAACGGCGATATCGTGCTGTCGATAATCGACGGCATGGCCAACATCAAGAAGTTCTATTTCGACAAGGAATACAACCAGGTGGTCCTGATGTCCCAATCGACCAAGGAATTCCCGCATATATACATCCATCCCGAGGACGACTTCATGATCAACGGCAAGGTTGTGCAGGTGATAAAGTCACCGAGATTCAAATAATCTCATAGACGGCGGGTCTGTTATACTTATAACTGTCCGCGCATGAGCCCGCATAACATAGCCAGCCTTATAATTGAATACAGGTATTTGGTGATCGTTCCCCTAGCGATAATAGAGGGGCCTATTGTCGCCTTCGTTTCCGGGACGCTCGCTTCACTGGGATACTTTAACCTTTACGCGATCTTGGTTTTCTTCTTCGCGCGCGACATGATCATGGATGCCCTCTATTATTCCCTGGGCTACTTCGGTTCGCGAACGCAGTTCGCCCACAGAATGCTCAAGAGGCTTGGGGTCAAAGAGGAACACCTGAAAGAGCTCCATGTGCTGTGGGATGAGAAGCCCGGACGGACGATGTTCATAGGCAAGTTTTCCTATGGCATTGCCCAGGCTTTCATTGTCGTTGCCGGGATGGTGAAGATGGAACTGCGAAAGTTCTTCGCGTACGGGGCGCTGGCCGCCATAGCCCAATACTTCACGCTGATACTGGTAGGATATTTCTTTGGCAATGCGTTCGGAGGCAGGACCACGATTCTCGTCGAGAACCTGCAATACGTCATCGCCGGAGCCACGCTGATAATATCGGGGTACTATATCTTCCGTTGGTATGTGCGCCGGAAGTTCAAAGAGGAGGAATAGCCCCGCCGAATCTTGATTATCAGTTAAAATAAAAGCCCCAATGGGGCTTCTGATAAGATAAAATCCTTATAGCTATATCTTAGATATCAATAATTGCAGGAGGGAAATCGTATATTGCATCAGCTGGATGAGTATCTGCGACAGGACCACAATGATGCTCTTTGCCGGACCGATGAGAGTCGCTCCCAGAGAACCTATGTTGTTCATAATTGTCTGGAACTGCATTTGACAGATTATATCATAAATAGCCTTGGAATAACAGTTGTCGTAAGAGGCGTGCTTAGCTGTTGATCGTGACCTTCGATATCGCAAATATACTTCTCAACGAATAGTGGTCGGAGAAAACGATGTCATTCCCGGCTGGGATATAGGGATCGCGCATTATGTAGTTCCCCTTGCTTCCGCTTATCAAGACGACGTAATGGGTGCCGCCGTAGGCGTTCAGGCCGACTATCACCGGATTTCCGGTCGCAAGTGTGGCGTCTATGGTCGCTGCCTTGCGCGTCACGGTCAGGCCATTCACTTGGATGGTGATCAACAGATATGCCGGGAAGTACGGAGCGAAATTGGCCGGATTCGAGTTGATTGTTATCGGGGTGATATTGCGGTAGCCGTAGTGCGTCAGGACCATGGCCAGGGACGTGACAAGGCAGCCGTCGCTCGCAAGCCTGAACTGCGTGTTGTCGAGGGGCTCGTTGCCCCATGCCGCGTCACGCTGGTTGTAATAGCAGCCCCACGCATCGCACACGGTCTGGCTTCCTAAGATTCCAGATCCTCCGGCGTTCTCGGTGAACTTGGAGAAGTTAGCCAGTTCCGCCTCCGCCGAAGCTAGTAGTTTTTCGTAGGTTGATTCCTTTGCGTTGGTCTCGGAGAGAAGTTCGCTCTTGGATTGCTGCGTCTGGATAAGCGACTGCTGTTGGGATGCGAGCGACTGCTGTTGCGAGGTGAGGGTCGCCTGTTTCTGCTGCGAGGCGGCCTGCGAATCGGCTAAGTTATTTTCCTGGGCCTGCAGGGCCTGCATCTTTTCCTGTATCACCTCTTGAACCTCCAAGGCGGCGTTGGCGTTGCTCCATACCTGGTCGAGAGTGTCCGATGACAGAAACTGCAGCAAGAGCTGTTGATTGTCCGCTTCCTGGAGCAGGCGTAAATCGTCCGCGAGAGCGGCTTGTTGCGAGGCGATTGTCTGCTTGGTCGTCATGATCTGCGTCCCCAACTGCTGGACCTGTAGATGGGTTATGTTTATCTGCGCCTGCGTGACGTAAATCTGGGTTTGCACTTTGTTGCGCTGCAGATCGAGCGAATTGATGGCCGCCTGTAGAGTTTTCTTGTCCGCGCCGGCCTGCTGTATCTCGGCCTGGTATATGGCGATCTGTTGGTTCAGGTTCGCGATCTGCTCGTTGCTGGCGTCGATTTGATCCTGAAGGGAGCTTCCGGTCGACGTGGTCGTAGCTGTCTGGGCGAGCGCGGGTATCGTAAACACGGCAAAATAAGCTACGGGGATAGCTAGGGTCAGGAATAGAAGTATTTTCCCATCTGATCGGGTTCTATTGAACATGTTCCTTGGCCTTGGCGATAGCCTTGTCGATTCTGGTCAAGCTTTCCTCTTTGCCCAAAGCCTCCATTATTTCGAACGGGCCGGGCGAATTCTTGCGGCCGGACAGGGCGACGCGTAGCGGCCAAAAGAGCTCTCCCCTATTTCCTTCGGGCGCCAAAGGCGCCAGCACCTTTTCGAGGTTGGCGCGATCGTACGCATTTCCGTCGATCTTATTCAACACCGTGGCCGCAGATTCCAAATTCAACGCAATCTGGGGGAACTGCATATCCTTCCATCTCAGGAGTTCGGTCTCGTATTCCGGGAGTTTGAAGAATATATCCAATACTTCCGGTATCTCCGCCAATGTCTTTATCCTTCCCTTGAGACTTGATGCCATCGAAGGAGTAAGATCCCATTCTTTGGGAATGAAGGGCTCTGCGGCCTCTATGAGCTCTTCCGGACTTAGTCTGTTTATATACTGGCTGTTCAGCCAATCCAATTTATCCTTGTCGAATACGGCGCCGCCTTTCTGGACCCTGCTTATGTCGAATTCGGAAGCGATCTCCTCCAGGGTCATAAGATCCTTGTCTTCTTTGGGGTGCCAGCCCAAGAAAGATATGAAATTGACTATGGTCTGCGGCAGATATCCTTTGTTGCGATAGTCGTGCAAAGCAACGTCCGACATGCGCTTGGACATCTTGCTGCGGTCCGTATTTAGGATCAGCGGCAAGTGCGCGAATTGCGGCACATTCATCTCCAGAGCTTCGGCAAGCATGATCTGTTTCGGGGTGTTGGAAAGGTGTTCCTCCCCTCTTATCACGTGCGTGATGTCCATCAGCGCGTCGTCTACGACGACCGCGAAGTTGTACAGCGGTTGGTCCAGGTCTTTAGCGATGATTATGTCACCGCCCAGCGCCGCATCGAACTTTACCTCGCCTCTTATAAGATCGTGGAAGACCACCACTTTCTCTGGGACTTTGAAGCGGATCACATGCTCCTTGTTCTCGTCAAGGCGTTTGGTGACTTCCTCCTTGGACAGCGAACGGCATCGTCCTGAATATTTGGGCGGGAATCCCTGGGCCATCAAAGCCTGCTTTTCGGCTTCCAGGTCCTCTTTGGAGCAGAAGCAGTAATAGGCTTTGCCGTCATTCAGCAGTTTCCTCAAATATTCGCGGTATATGCCGATGCGGTCGGTCTGACGATAGAATTCGTCCCAGGTTATCCCTAGCCAGGTCAGTCCCTCCAGAATATCCACCTCAGATTCCGGAGTGGAGCGTGCCCGATCCGTGTCTTCCACGCGCAGAATAAAATGGCCGCCTTGCGACTTGGCATATATCCAGTTAAACAGTGCCGTACGCACGCCACCTATGTGTAATGAGCCCGTAGGAGAGGGCGCAAATCTAACTCTGACCATATCCTCCTAATCTTAGGATGATTTTGGCTATATTTAAAGCTGCCTCAGGCCTCGAGAACCCTGTGGCCGCCTTGCTCATCTCGCTAAGATCGGCGGGATTACCCAACAATCGCTGTATCTCGGTTAACAGGCGTCCGGGCATTTCTCCTTGGGTTATCATCACGGCCGCACCGGTCTTGCAGTAGTCGCTGGCGTTCTTTGTCTGGTGGTCTCCTGCGGCCACATCCGCCGGCAAAGGTATCAGAATAGATGGTTTACCGAACGCAGCCAGCTCAAATACGCTTCCTGCGCTCGATCGGCTGACAACTAGTTCGGAAGCGACAAGCGTGGCCCGCAGGTCATCCTTAAGGTAAGGTATGGGCCGATAGCGTTTTAATAGGTCTTCGTCGATTCCCGCAGCCGAAGTCTCCAGTCTTTTGATGACGTCGTCATAATTGGCCGTACCAGTCTGATGCAAAACCTGCGTGATATTGAGAAGGTCTGAGAGGTGTCCAAGCACGAAATCATTGAACGCAGACGCTCCCTGCGATCCGCCCATCACAGTTATCAAAGGCAGCGACGGGTCGAATCCCAGGAACCCCTTGTTCCTTTCGACGGACTCCTTGTCGAGGTCTTTCAACATATATCGCCTTATCGGATTGCCAGTAAGGACGATCTCCTTCCCCGGGAAATATTCGGATACGGATTCGAACGACGTGGCGACCACTTTGGCGAACTTCCCGGATATCAAATTAGTCAGTCCCGGCACCGAATCGGATTCGTGGATTATGACCGGTATCATATAGAACCTGGCGGCGAGCACTACGGCCAGCGCACCCGGCCCCCCTTTGGAGAATACGACGTCGGGCATGAACCAATACATCTTGAACGCCGCCTGAAGGATGCTGTACGCGAACTTCGGCACGTCTATGAAATTGCGGAATGAAAAATATCGCCTGAGCTTACTCTCGGCCACGCGGCCGACCTTGATGTTGTTTATCTCGAAGAGCTCCTTGAACGGGCCGAAGGCCCCGAGGTAGCGGATGTCGGTGTCCATATTCTTCTCTCCGGCGATTATCTGCAGCTCGGCGGCGACGGCGATCAGAGGATACACGTGTCCTCCCGTGCCTCCTCCCGTAAGCAGCACTCTGAACTTTTTAGTAGGCATATTTGCTTATGTTCAACATTATCCCAGCCATAGTCATAAATACAGCGAGGGCCGTTCCGCCGTAGCTTATGAACGGCAGCGGCACACCGGTCAGAGGTATTAGCTGCGAGACCGAGCCTATGTGCAGGAAAGCCTGGACGCCGATCATCGTAGAAAACCCGACCAATATCATCTTGCCCATCGGGTCGGAGACTTTCCTCGACAGGATCAGCCCTCTGGCGATGAGTATGAAAAACAGCGCGATCACCCCAACGGCGCCCACGAAGCCGAACTCCTCGGCGATTATGGCGAATATCGAGTCATCCATCCTAGCCGGCAGGAACTTCTTGGACACAGAATTGCCGTAGCCTACTCCGAAGAGGCTCCCCGAACCGATCGTCATGAGCGACTGGTTTATCTGATAGCCCGAACCGTATATGTTCTGCGCGGCGGGGTGAAGATATGTCTCGATGCGCGCCAGACGGTAAGGCGTTATGAATACGAATCCGGCGACGATGATCGCCCCCAAGGCAAGGGTGGCGATGATGAACGTCTTTCTGGCGCCGGCGGCGAAATACACCGCAAGCGCGCCGATGATGATTATGAATACCGAGCTGGTCGAGTGTTCCAGAAGGAGCAGCAGCGCCACGACTCCGGTCGTCGCCCAGAACGGCAGCAGCCCTTCCGATACGCTCTTCATCCGTCCATTGCCCCTCGAGGACGAAAGCCAGGTGGCCAGGTACATTATGAATAGCAGTTTGGTCAGCTCCTCCGGTTGTATGGTTATCTTCCAGATCTGTATCCAGCGCGTCGCGCCGCCGCTCGATACGCCGATGTGCGGAATGAAGACCAAAACCAACAGGCCGATGGTGGTGAACAGGAACACCGAAGCCAGTTTTTTATATTTCTTGTAGGGAATGAGCAGGCCCGCCAAGAATCCGACGATGCCGATGCTGAAACCGTAGATTATCTGGTGCTCGATGAAATAGTACGGGTTGTTGAACATCGTCTTCCCCAAGTCGGACGACGCGGAGGCCAGCATCAGAAACCCGAAGGTGATCAAGATCAGGAACGATATCAGGATTGTGTAGTCGATGTGCCCCCTTTGAGCCATTTACCTTTTCTTCCGATTGCTCTTGTGGCGGAGGACCGTGCCGTTGCGCTTGCCGCCGACGATGGTCTCCCTGACCTTGAAGTCGTCCTTGGTGACGACGACCAGGTCGGCGACCTTCCCCTCCTTTATGACCCCTCTGTCGTCTAGGTCGAAATATTTGGCTGGCAACGAGGTTATCTTCTTCACCGCCTGTTCGAGCGGCATCAGGTTGAACTTTGTGGCCATGTTCAGGAACTTCGGGAACGTGTCGGTCGAACGCTCGTGCTTCATGAACTTTCCGGGAGGCGAAGAGTTCCCGTTGGAGGCCACGAAGCCGCGGTCATTCGCCAGCGCCTGGACCATCAGGTCGTAGTTTATGTCCCGGTAGAACACAGTCGCCTCCATCGGGGTCATCTGCATTATCTCGAATAAAGCCTTGGCCGGCGTTTTCCCCCTGTTCTCCGCGATCTCGCGGACGGTCTTGCCGATCATGAACTCGTATCGGGGCGCGCTTGCTATCCAAATGTCGTTCGGATTGAGGCCGGACAGATGCTTCTCAATGGACTTTTTGTTCGCTGGCTTGTTTATGTATTCCAGAGTGGCAGCTGGGCTTCTCTTCTGGGCCTCGCGCGGAAGCAGCGAATAGATCGGGTAAACGCTCGTGTCGTGCGGGTATATATCGAAGAAGATGCTAGCGGTCGCTGCGTTGTCGTTGATCAGCTTGAGCGACTTTACGTATTGGTCCTCGTATCCCCGTATCGGACGCAAATGGCTTATGAGCGTCTGCACCCCCGTCGCCGAGGCCACTTCGATGGTCTCCTTGATCGAAGTTAGCAGCCTTTCAGTCTGGCTTCTAAGGTGGGTCGAGTACACCGCGTCGAAATCCTTCAATACGCCTACGAGCTCCTTTATCTCGTCGGCCCTCGCCACGCGCCCGTGGACGTAACCCAATCCGGTCGAAAGCCCGAATGCCCCTTCCGAAAGGGCCCGGCGGATAACTTCTTTGAAGACGGCCATCTCGTTCTTTGTGAGCGCTCGCTCGTTCCCGCCGGTTATCGCCCGGCGCACGGTCGAATGGCCTATCAGCGAGCCGAAATTGACCCCCATTTTGATCCTATCCAAGGAGGAAAGGAATTCCCCCATCGTGTGCCAGTTGACATTGATGAGCGACGGATTGGCCCATTTGTCCAATCCTTCCAACGTCCCGTACAAGAGCGGTGCAAGGGATGAACCACAGTGCCCGCCGATGATCGTCGTGACGCCCTGCGCGGTGAAATCGTTCTGCGACGGATTAGTGAATATGTCCAAGTAGTGGTCGGAGTCCGTGTCTATGTCGATGAACCCGGGCATCAGATAGCTTCCCAGCCCGTCTATGACCTCATCGGCCCTTTTGTTCTTGAAATTGCCTATGGCCCCGATCACGTTCTTCTGGACCAGGACGTCGGCCTGATAAGGTGGCTTCCCTTCCCCGTCTATTACCTGCACACCCTTTATAAGTAAGCTCATTGTTTGAATTATAGCACCTGCCTTATAACGGCAGGTTTGTATCCTATCGAATTGCTCAGAAAACGCGGGCCAGGAAAAATACGATCAGCCCGAATCCCACGAACATGACCGAAACGATCCAGAAGCGCATCGTGACCTGCGACTCAGGCCAGCCCAAGGCCTCGAAGTGGTGATGGATCGGCGTCGATAGGAACACTTTTCGCTTGAAGATCTTCTTGCTGATCAGTTGGACTATCACTGAGAACGATTCTAGAACCATGATCGAGGCGAAGAACGGCAGAAAAAGCGCCGTGTTGGTGAGAAGCGCCATGATGCCCAGCGTTATGCCGATCGCCATGCTGCCGGTATCGCCCATGAAGAACTTGGCGGGATGGATGTTGAACCAGAGGAACGCGAGAAGCGCCCCGACCAGGGCTCCGCCCATCGCCGCCAGGTCATAGCGCTGGAGCACGAAGGCCACGACGGTGAGCGCCGCAAAGGCGAACAGGGATACCCC
The DNA here is from genome assembly GCA_964559765.1 of uncultured Candidatus Saccharibacteria bacterium. Taxonomy (GTDB): domain Bacteria; phylum Patescibacteriota; class Minisyncoccia; order UBA6257; family Colwellbacteraceae; genus JAMCRD01. The sequence continues at coordinate 12,161 of CAZLHU010000009.1, read as the reverse complement.
GCCCAAGAGCCCGTCCAATCCGTCGGTCTCATTGGCCGAGAAGGCGGTCGCTATCACGATGAACATGAATATCGGTATGTACCATGCGCCGATAATCACGTTCCCGAAGAACGGGATATATAGAGTGTTCCAACCTAGGCGGAAATAGAACCACCATGCGCCGATGGCCGAAAGTATGAAATAGACGATTAGCTTGTGCCTGACCTTGAGTCCCCCGCCGTTCGGTCCGACCTTGAGCACGCCGAGTATGTCGTCGGCGAGCCCCAGGATGGCCGCTATGAGAAGCGCCGCGAGCGGAAGATACGTCTGGGCGCGGTCTATGAAATTGAGATATTTGAAGAACCCTCCGAAGAAGAAGTTCAATACGCCGAATATCACGGCCAGGGCGATGACCGTCCCCCATATTATTATCCCGCCCATCGTGGGCGTTCCGGCCTTGTCGGCATGGAGCTTGGAGTATATCGGGGCGGACTCGCTCGAGCGTATCTGTTTCCTGGCGTTCATCTTCTTCAGGAAATTGAGCAGGCTCGGGGTGAACGAAAGCGCCACCAGGAAAGCGACGATAGTGAAGGTGAATACTCTTATGGATTGAAGCGCGGTGATTGTCATAATATTGATAGTATCTTTTCCGTCTCGGTGTACCTATTCTCGGATCCGAGGACGATTATCGCCTTGGGCCCGTCGACGTTGAATATGGCGATAAGATTTTCTGCTGCCACCGGCAGTGTGCCGGTCTTTCCTCCCAGGAAATTATTCTTCCCGGCGAACTCGTCTATGTTGGTCAGATATTTGGTCGCCGCCTTGCCGGTCGCGCCGTATACCGTGACGGCGGCTTTGGTCTCGCGCGTGGTCGCAAAGAAGCTCGGGTCCCTGGACCATATGAATGATACCAGCTTATACAGGTCTGCGGTTGTTGATAAATTCTGCGCGGACAGGCCGGAGGGGCTCACGAAGTTCGTTTCGTCCATACCGATGTTCCTGGCCATGTCGTTCATCGCCTGGATGAATTTGTCCCGGCCGTAATAATCGGCCAAAGTCTCAGCCGCATCGTCGGAAGAGACGACGAGCATGGATGTGACGAGATCCTTGGAGGTCAGCACGTCGCCCGCTCTGAAAGTCGGGCTGGCCGTGGCGTCTATTAGGTACTGTTCGTCGGCCGGCTCTATGACTATGCGCTGGTTCGGGGATATCAGGTCGGTCGCGATTATAGCGGTCATGAGCTTGGTCAGCGACGCTATCGGCCATTGCTTGCCGTCGTTCCAGCTCCATATCTCCGAGCCGTCCTGCAGCGAATATGCAGCAGCTGTCTCTGCGTCGGTCGTGGTGGAATATTGATTCGAGGGATTGGGTATTAAGGCTGTCGCCGTGATGCTGTACGTGTCGGCCGCTGTCTGGGGGACGTCCACCGTGACGACCGGGGTCGAAAGGCTCGAGAAGACCTCCTTTTTCAAGTAGACGATGCCGACGATCAATACAAGCAGAACCAGGACGGCGGTCACCGTCACTCCGGGGTCGTCACTTATTTTCGGGAGCTTCATTGTTTTCCCTGAGCTTCTTTATGAGTTCGTGGTATTTTTCGTATTCCGGCAGTTCTCCCGGAGCGCCGAGCCCGATATGCTTAAGCATATCCCCCGTTATCTGGTACAGATAGTTGTTGCCCTTTTGCGGGTCTGGTTTTCTGGTGACGAGCCCGCGGATGGTAAGACTCCTTAATATGACCGCCGAGTTCACGCCTCTTACGTAATCTATCTCCGCGCGGCTGCACGGCCCCAGGTAGGCCACGATCGTGAGCGCCTCCAAACTCGCCGGAGTGAGTTCCGAATCCATCTCCTCCTTTATTACGCCCTGCAACAGGGTGCCCAGTTCCGGCTTGGTCGTGAGTCCAACCTCGTTGTCATAGATCATCAGTTTGAGTCCGCGGTCTTCCGCTTCCAAGGACAGGCGGATCTCTTCCAGTGTCTTATTGAGCGCGTCTTCGTCGGTTTCCACCAGCTGGGCGAGCTTCTTCACTTTGATGGGTTCGCCGTATATGAACAGAAGCGCTTCGATCTTGGCTTTAAGGTTGCTGGGCATTGTTCTGTGAGATTATCTTGATGTTTTCGAATATTCCGGACTGGTCTATCTGGATTATATTGTCTTTGAGCAAATGTAGTAAAGCCAAAAAGAGCACAACTATCTCTTTCTTATCCTTGCCTTCGGTTATCTCGCCGAAGCTTGTCGTCATCATTTTGTTTATGACCTGCGCCAGTTCGTGTATCTTCTCCTCCAAACTGACCAGTTTTATCTTCTCCTCGGCCTCCTTGGGAAACAGCACCTCGATCTCCTGGTTCAGTCTGGCTATTATCGAAAGCAGCTGCTTCGGCTCTATCGGCTGGCTCAAATAGAAGCCTTCCGGTACGTCGGTCAGGAATTCGCGGTTGAACATCCTGTCTTTGCCCCATATGCCACGCATATGCTTTTCGGCGTTTCTGAGCTCGCGGTATATGGCAAGCCTAGTCTCCAGGTCGGCTATCTCATGCTCCTCTTCCTCGGTTGGGATGAGGGACGGTATGAGCGTGTGCGATTTTATCAATATCAGTTTGGCGGCCACGGTTATGAAGTCGGCCAATATCGATGCCGGAACGTTCTCCAGAGTCGCCAGGTAGTTCACGAAATCGGATGTCACCTCGGCCAGGTTGACCCGGTTTATCTCCAGCTGCTTGTCCTCGATCAGTTCGAGTAGCTTGCTTATTGGCCCCTGGAACTCCGGAAGTTTTAGTTCGTAGTCGTTCATTTCTATTTGGTGCCCAGTGCGCTTGCGTAAGAGTCGTATTGGCTTGCGGCGTTCCATAGCATCCACCCACTCCACATATCCTGCACTTGGGCTTGATGCGTCGAGCATTGCAGTCCCGGAGCCTTCTGCGGGGATGGCGGATAGTCGCCTGTCGGCTGGGTTATGCATAGCGAGTCGGTCACCGCCTGCATCTCCGATTCGAGCATCGTCGGTGTGTAGGTCGCGCCGAGATCGAAGGCCTGTAGCCATGGGCGGAATTTTGCGATCTGGACCGGAGTGCTGGTCGTGCTTGAAGCGGGTTCCAGCTTCAGGAACTTGTCGACTCCGTTCTCTATCGAATAGTTTATGACCTGGTACGGATAATCGGCCGGATTCTTGTAGCCTATGAACCCGTCGGCATAGTGCGACGGATAGACCATTGGAGCGATGTAGTCGAAGTACGGCGCGGCGTCCTGGATAACCTGCCCGATCCCCATGTCGTTGTCGGCGACCGTGGTCAGTCCAAACACATCGGCCGATGTTTTCACTCCTTTTACGTTTTCATGAAGATACTTGAAGAAATTTTCTAAAGCGACCGATTTCGGGGTGCTCGTCGTGTAAGACGGATATGACAGCTGGCTTATGGTCCCGTCGCTCGGGAATCTGACGTAATCGAAATTGACCTCGTCGAAGCCCCTTGCCGCGGCGTCGTTCGCGATGTCGACGACGTAATTCCAAGTATCCTTTTCGGTCGGGTCCATCCATGACAGTCCGCTTGAATCTTTCCATACCTCTCCGGTCTTGGCGCTCTTTATTGCTAAGTCGGGCCTGGCCTTGGCCAATATCGGATCTTCGAAGACGGTTATGCGGCCGATCACGTAGATATTATTGTCGTGCAGCTCCTTTATGAGCGCGTTAGGTCTGGCTATGCGGATCTGGTCTTCCGCTCCGGAAGACTGTACCGCCGGCACATCCATGGCGTACGAGACGTAGCCCGAATAGTCCTTTATGTCGATTACTACGGCGTTAAGCTGCGTGGTCTTTATCAGATTGATCAGATCGGCCATACGTTCGGCCGACCCGGCCGTCCAAGCCGTCGCATAAATAGCCTTTATCACCGCTGGCGGATCAGCCATAGGTTTCTGGTCGGGTATGTCCCCTCCCGCATCTCCGGTCGCCGCCATGACTGTGGTGTCCGCGGTCTGGGACGTCGCCGATATGCCCAAGGATGAGGGCGATGCAAGATTTATTTGATAGCCCCTATTCAACATTAAAATAGAGGCTCCGATCACAACTATTACTATTAGGATTATTACAATGGTCTGCCGGGACATGGCGCAAATATTCGTTGACGCTTCATTTTATGCCGTTTCCACCTATAATAAAAGTAATGGCTCTAGCGATATACAGGAAATACAGGCCGAAGTTGTTGTTGGACCTGATTGGGCAGGATCTCGTCGTCGACGTATTGAAGAATGCGGCCCGCGAGGACAAGCTCAGCCACGCCTATCTTTTCTACGGCCCTAGGGGCACGGGCAAGACGACGGCCGCAAGGCTGGTCGCCAAAATCGCCAACTGCGAGACTAGGGCGAACGACCCGAAGTTCAGAGCCAAGGGAGAACCGTGCAACAAATGCCGGGCCTGCATAGAGATAGACGAGGGGCACGCGTTGGATGTGATCGAGATCGACGCGGCATCGAACAGGGGCATCGACGAGATAAGGAGCCTGAAGGAAGGCATAAAGCTCTCCCCTACCTCTTATAAGTACAAAGTGTTCATCATCGACGAAGCCCACCAGCTTACCAAGGAGGCCGCGAATGCTCTTCTGAAGACCCTAGAGGAGCCGCCGGCGCATGCGATATTCATATTGGCAACCACTGAGGCCGATAAGCTTCCGGCCACGATAACTTCGCGCACTCAGCGGTTCCATTTCCGCCGCGTGCCAACCCAGGAGATATTGCAGAAGCTTAACAAGATAGTGCTTGAGGAAAAGTTTGAAATCGACGGCGGGGCCTTGGAACTCATAGCTACGGCAGCGGATGGAAGTTTCCGTGACGCCGAATCTCTATTAGAACAGGTCGTGTCTATGGGCAACAAGACCACGCTTGAAAGTGTGGAGAGGCTTCTAGGCAAAGTCGGTCTGACCCGTACGTCCGGATTGGCCGGATACATTCTTTCCGGTGACGTTCAATCCGCTTTGAGCTACCTTGCCGACATAAACGAATCCGGTTTCAACTTAGTGCAGCTCGACAAGGACCTGATCCATTATTTCAGAAGAGTTCTTGCTCTGAGATTTGACCCGAATCTTGAAGAAGTCTTCAAACGGGAGCTGACCAGCGAAGAGGTCTCTTTGCTGAAGAAGCACGGCGCAGCCGTGAAGGATGACGCAAAACTGATCGCGATAATCAAATCTTTGATTAGGGCATACAGCGAAATGCGCTACAGTCCGTTTGCAATCGTCCCCTTGGAGATCGCGATCATAGAAAATCTTAAGCCGACGGACAGAACCGCACGTTAGTTTTTGTAGTTGATATAGGTATCTGCGTAAGCTAATATCTTTCAAGTATTGGGGAGTCGTCTAATGGTAGGACAGTGCCCTTTGAAGGCATTAATTGGGGTTCGAATCCCTGCTCCCCAGCAAAATATTTCACTTCTTTTTTGTGGTAGACTTAATTTTATGAACCATAAGATTCCGTTTTGGATTTCTTTGCTGATTATTTTAATCACATCATTATTGATAATTGGAGGAGTTTGGTATTTTAGCAGTCACAACGCGGTTTCGCAGAACGGTAATGTCAACGTAATAATTGGCGGATCTTGGTATTATGCCTATGGTCGCCCTCAAAATGTTTCAAGCGATGGCGACAGAACCGCCACAACAACCACTATAAAGCAATTATCGAACAATAAGGATATCCAACACTCAAGCTGGATATCAGGTTCTCAGTCCCCAGTAACCTGGCAAATAGGCAACTCCACCGTTTCATTAGAGGCTGTCTTTTTCGATCAGCAGTATCCTGACCATACGCTATCCATATATACTCGTTCAACTTGTCCGGTAACCGCATCGGGTGTCGGGATAAGAATTATCAATGACGAGTTTGGAGATACAACCACCCCAATGGAACCATCCATAGGTCGAAATTTCGTAGGTTGTTATGATCAACCAACATATCCAAACACAGTAGTATTCAACAACATAGAATACGATCTTAATTCTAGTGGGTCATCGGTCGATCAAATACTCATAGGAGTTTTTGACGCCGATAATCAAATGAAAACTTTCTTTACGATTGGTTTGTTGCCGGCTACTAGCACTATCCAAATAGAGCCTGCGCCAACAGCGGGGTAAAAATTAGTTATATCAACGATATCTCTGGAAAGAGATTGAACTCGTTTATTACATCTGACCAAATATTGTTATACTTAATCTATGATTGACCCAGAACTAAGAAAAGATTTAAAGAAGCTGGAAAACGAACTGTCGCAACTGAATAGAGCGACTACAGGGATATGGGAAACGCTTTGGCGGGGCTGTATCTATGGGGCGGGATATATCATCGGCGCCGTTATCGTCATCGTGATTATCGGATGGGTTTTGAACATTGTCGGCGTCATCCCCGCCTTCGATCGCCAAGTAGCGGAATTCCGCTCAGCTCTGGATAATTTTAGTGGGCCGGTTAAATAAGATATCAATCCATACTGCAAGCTCACTCTTAGCCGTATTCTGCAATTGACATATTGCATTAATTATGGTAGTATAATTACATAGTCGCTTTTTAATAAACTGGTCTATAAGAGGATAATCTTCCACCTTTTCGGTCCCAACGCCGTTTTCCCAATTTTTCCGGCCAAGGGCGCAAGGAAGCTCATGCGCCGGGAAGGCGGAAGATTGTCCTTAGTCTACGGATATGAAATAAACAGTCGCTATAAAGCGGCTGTTTTTGTTTATCCAACTCATCTAAGAATATGATATAATATTGCCGTTAATACGATGCTTACTTTCCAAGAAATGATCCTTCGGTTCGCGGTCGCGCTTGTTCTTGGCGCCCTGCTCGGCCTTGAGCGGGAGCTGGTCGGCAAAGAAGCCGGAATTAGAACTGAGATGCTCGTCGCGGGCGGGGCGTCCATCTTCGCCATGATCGGCCTCATGCTCCCCTACATCGCAGCCTCGATGTCCAACTCCGCAGTTGATATCTCCGCGCAGTCCAATTCCTTCGGCATCATAGCGAACATCGTCGTCGGCATCGGATTCTTAGGCGCTGGCCTTATCATAAAGACCGGAGACCGGCCGCACGGCATCACAACGGCGGCCCTAGTGTGGACCACCGCTGCGATCGGCGTCCTGGCCGGCGTCGGAATGACATGGTTCGCAGTGGCTGCAGCCGTCATTCTTACAGTGCTGCTGTATATGCTCCGCAAATTGGATATAGCGGAACGCATGGAAAAAGAGAATATGCACTAAAAACTCCGAGAGATCGGAGTTTTTTAATCGACGCAATTGACGAATATCTTATTTTATTGTAATTTCATCTAAACCAATAAAGGTCGACCCGTTAAAGCGTAATCAGAATCCCTGATTCGCTTGCAGCGGGTCATGGGGTTCATTAAAAATATGGAAAGGAACAGGTACCTCCTCTTGCTATTAGCCGTGGTTCTCGTGCTCCTCGGCCTCTTCTTCCTATTCTTCTGTCCGATAGTTACGCCGTTTCTGACGCTTTTCGCCGCGTCCTGGTGTATTTGGACAGGAGCAATCCTGTCTGACCTGGCGATACACAGTCGCTATGTCGTTGGGATGGAAGATGCCGGTAATCTGGAGTTTGCGCTGGCCGCAATAATCGTCGGCGCCGTGATGGCTTGCATAACAACGACCATAATCGTCGTCTCCATACAGGTCATGGTTCATATTCTGTTTCCGTTTCTTTTCCCGGTGGCCTACTAGTGGGTCAAAAAGCAGCGACTTATCATCGCTGCTTTTATTTCCCATAAGGGACGAATTTCTTCATTTCCTCGGACAAGAATATTTCCCATCTGCTCTTGTCTTCCTGAGAAAGATTTTGGAAAAATTCATCCGAAGAACGCACTACCATAAATCCCTCTGATAAATCTTCAGGAAACCTGATCTCCCTTTCGATCAGCAACTTCAGGCGTTCCGGCCACAGAAATGCTTTGATGATCCGCATCTCTTTGCTGATGACCTCGGTGAATATCCTTTCCTTGGGCCTTATATCCCCTCTTATCTCGACGATGGCTATGACGGAGAAATGCTCTATCCACACGACCGACAACGCCTCGACGATGGTCTCCGACGAATAGAAGTGCCCTTCGGTCTTCCTCCATTCCCCTATCTTCCAGACGTATTCCCTTTCTTCTCCTTCGCCATGTCCGTAAGGCGACACAAGTTCGCCCCGCTGGTTCATCCTCAGCAATTTATAGTAGTACATTGGATATTAAGTTTTGAAAGAATCGCGAACCGGCCAACAAAGGCCCGATCGCGATGCCTTAGTTTTTAAGCGCACGCAATCGTCGACCTTTATATTAAGCTTTGCCTAGAAAGTACAATAGGACGCCCAGAACGTCAAAATCCGCTAGAGCGGCTAATTGGCTATGGACGCAAGCCCTTCTTTCGCGCTCTCAAAATTCTTGTTGTATTTCAGCGCCGTTTCGAATGCGCTCTTTGCCAGGGATAATATTCCTTCTTTAAGATAGCTTTCGCCCTCGAGCACGTATAGCTCCGGATAGTCCGGGTTGTTGAGCAGGGTCGATTGGGAAAGGGAGAAGACCTTGCTGTAATCTCCAAGCTCGTAATAGCTTTCGATCGGTTCGATTTGATACCAGAGCGTATGTTTCGGCAAGTTGGGCTCAGCCTCTTCGAACGCCTGTACCGAACCTGCGTAGTCGCCGACATAGTAATCGGCCACCGAAAGATTAAATTCGGCCCTGGTATCTGTCGCGTCGGATAGCAGCGCCTGCTCTGCGTCCTTCGCGGCGGTCTGCCAAGCGATGGTGCTGGACGCGTCGCCGCCTAATATTGATTCCAGTTCGGCCTGTTTGTCAGGCGGAGCAAGCACGATGTATTCATAGTTGAACGGTTTCCAAAGGGTAAGGAAAGTGTTGTAGGAAAACCTCATATTCTCTCCTTGTATCCCGTCCTCTTCCGTAACTTGATTGGTCAGATCGTTATAGCCCTTAACGACGCGGTAATGGGCGAAGTCGTCGCTGGTCGCGAAAAGAGTTCGCGTTATGATCGGGAACCCGTTGGCCACGAGTTGTTTCAAGAGGGACATGTTGCCGTTGGGCCGGTAATACGCAACCAAGCCGTAGGTCTGCGCTTGCGTCGCTATCCTGTTCGGCGAAGTCGACTTATTGTTGCTCCTTCCGGATTTTTCGCCAGATGGCCGCAGAATGCTTTCGAGCGTCTGCTGACTAACGTGCACTCCGTAGAAGGACAGATCCATCGAAAGCGCCGCCGGTCCGCAATTGTCGAAAGCCTGCGCGACGTAATAATGTTTGTCGTTCAAAAGAACTATAGAGGGAAGAGCATCGGAGGCCAGATATGCCTGGGAAGCACCGCCGGATTGAGGCATCTGCACCCCCGATGCGGATCTGGACGCCGGAGGATATTTCAAAACCAGCGCAAATACGCCTATGGCGGCAAGCCCGCAGATTAAAAGGGTTCTTTTGCCCCCGATGGTTGTGTTCATGTGCCTTATTATATTCGCATTTTATCTGACTAAACAAAAACCCGCGGATTGCTCCACGGGTTTTCTGTGACTCACATTCTCACTGATCGCTGTCTGCCGCTTAATGCCGGCCGGTATTCATGAACGAAGGGTTGCCGATTCTTCTCCATTCGGCCTGATTTTCCCTGCTGCCGAATTTAAAAACATTTTCCTCTTCAAGAGAGTGTCTCTGCATTGCGCGCAGGCGTAGCTCAGAAGTGCTCGCGGTCTCGATGAGATTACGGATGGCCCATAAGCTCATTTTGACCATGGAGGGGCAATGCATCTGGCCGACCAGAGCCACCACTTCGAAGTCCTCCTTCTCGCCGCGATACACGCCGGATTCTATCCTGTGATAGAGCTCCTTGGTCCGTCTGGCAAGTTTTTTCTTCCATTTCTTGGGGCTTCTCTCCCTGAACTCCTTGTCGTTTATGATCCCGTAAATCGTATTTCTGAAGAGATGTATGGCTTTGCCGTTGTTATGCCCCTTCTCTTTCGTGACGCCAACCTGCGACTTGAACCCACGGGGTCTGCGATCTTTACGCATAATTGATAAAGTGAGATTAGTTTATTTAATTTTTAAAGAAGGTTCGCGACCCGAACCGTCTTTTCGACCTTTTTAATTTGGTCGCGTAGAGACGGCTCTATCGCGGATATGCCCTAAATTACAATCTTTTAATATAAGTGTCAACTAAAACTCGCTGGGAACTTAAGCGGGTTGCTTATAGTCCTCCATCGCCGACACATCTGACTTCATTCTCTCAGCCAGGGGCCCTATCTTATCAATAAGATACTGGGCCAGCGAATACATGTTATCCAATTCAACCTTTGTGGATATCTCGTGATAGGCATAAATATAGACGTGGTTTCCGACGAACTCCAGACACAAATCTTTCCAATCATTCTTCATTTTTTCCATAAAATCAGGGGCGAAAACCTCTAACGTCTCCGTCTCAAATCCCTTTTTGGTACGTAGAATGAAAAACTTATTAAAATCCCCCTCCAATTGTATTTTCTCTGGGTCGTGAGATTGGTCGCTTACGATAAGTCCGGCCCCACCGAACTCATGCCCGCCAAGACTAAAGAAAGAATCCCTTACTTTTAGAAATATAGGAGGTAGCGGCGAGGGATAATCCAATCTAAAAACGGTGTAACTGTAGGCATGGGATCCCCTTCCATATCCGACTACGTAAATATAATTGAAGAGGGAAAGTGGCAGATTATTAAAACTTCCGCTGACTAAATCACGACTGGATTGATTGTGTCCCAAGGAGAACATAAAGCCATCCAATTTGTCGGGCAAGCCTGTTTTTTGGAACGAGAAGTTATTTATAGCAGCGAACTGCTCCATAAATGCATCTTCTATGCGGCCCTTGAGAGTCCCCCATAAAATAGGGGCTATGATAAAAGGGGCCAGTCCTATCTGCAAGGCAGTCTGCATACTGACGGAATTCATGACGAAATTTGATAGGTTGGAAATTACTAGATACACCAGACCGGCTTCAAACGCGACCAGGACAATTATGATAGCGATTGCGCGTTTGAAATACCTGGCTCTTATATAAGGGATGACGTCCGAATTTACACTAGCAATCTGTCCAATGGTTTGTTCGACAGATTTTATCTCCGGATCCACGTTTTGCGTCTGTGGAACTGTATTCTGAGGCTGTTGAACTGCTTGCGGCTCAACATTGTCATTAGCTGCATTAAACGCCGCATCAACATCCGCTCCATCGTGACCAGCATTTAAGAGCAGCGTCTTTATTTCATCATCGCTTCGTCCCTGCTGGCGGGACAACTTTATATAGTCGATCAGCGCTTGATCCATAATTAATACGTTATATAGACATAGCTTCCACCGGTTCCCGTGGTCGCATTGGAATATGTGTCGGATGTAGAAGTTAAGGAACCTGATAGATATGTTGAACCTGCGCCGCCACCGCCGCCTGAAGCATAATTGTTTGTGCCTGAGCCTCCTCCTCCACCATTGCTTGCACCGGCACCACCTGCTAATTGAGAACCAATATTGCCTGCGCCCTGACCTCCTCCACCGGCGATATTTGTTCCGCTGCTTGACCCTGCTCCTCCAGAACCCGCTCCGCAGCAGGCGTTGCTCGAACCTCCAGTGCCGTTCACAGACCCATTGCCATTTGTTGCCGCAGTTGCTCCAGGATTAGATCCTCCACCGGCACCTCCTCCACCGGCACCTCCTGTTCCGTTGCCAGGGGCTGCTGAATTTGTGCCGCCGGCGCCTCCTGTTCCGTTGCCTAAACTACCCCCAGTTCCACCACTCGCTCCTCCAGCAGCAGAGCCGCCGCCTGCGCCACCTCCAAATCCCGCACCGCCTCCTCCGCCGACGCCGTTAAAGCTTCCTGATTGACCCTGACTTGCGCCGCCTCCTCCGCCAGCGGATACCAATAAAGGCAAGTTGCTGACCGCAGAAAAAGTATTATATGTACCGAACCATGAAGCATATCCGCCTGGGCCGCCATTATAAGACGTACCTGTTCCTCCGGCTCCTCCAGCAAGAAATCCTATATAATATGTGGCTCCAGGACTAACTGATATGGTCCCACTCACAACAGCGCCATTACCGCCTGCGCCACCATTACCGGTACCTGCGCCAGCGACTCCCGCGCTCCCATAGGCAGTCACAGTTATGCTCGTGATGCCGGAAGGGACGGTCC
>CAZLHU010000008.1:0-24329 GCA_964559765.1 uncultured Candidatus Saccharibacteria bacterium | reverse complement strand
TAGAATCATTGCTGTGCTTGTCCTTGAAATTTGGGAAGCTCATGGTTTTATGCGGAGGCGGAAGGATTCGAACCTTCGAGGCCATTTCTGACCTACTTGTTTTCAAGACAAGCCCTTTCAACCACTCAGGCACGCCTCCGTAAGTGTGCTCTTAGCATAATACTTTATTTATCTATAAAATAAAGTAAGATTGAAAAAGGCCGATAACGATAATATCATCGGTACACCGCAAGGCGATGTCCAGGCGGGCCTATAGTAAAACGGTATTACGGATCCATGGCATGGATTAGGTTGGGGTTCGACTCCCCATAGGTCCACAACAATATGAACTTACAGGATAAAGTTGTGGTTATAACTGGAGCAAGCAGGGGTTTGGGCAGGTCCATGGCGGCGACTCTGGTCACTAAAGGGTGCAAGGTGGTCATAAGCTCCAAGGCAGGGGATGAGCTTAAACAGACGGCCTCGGAGATAGGAGCCACGGCGATTGTCGCCGACGTCACAAGTAAAGCCAACATACAGGGCTTGGCGGACGAAGTGGTTAAGGAGTTCGGCCGTATAGATATATGGATAAACAATGCCGGGATAGACGCCCCGAGTTCTTCGATAGAAGATCTGGATATATCGCGACTCCACCAGATGCTGGAGGTCAATCTGTTTGGTGCGATATACGGTTCCCAGTCCGCATTGGTCCAAATGAAAGCCCAGCGTTCTGGGGCCATAGTGAACATCGTTTCCAGAAGTTCGCTGGCCGGACGTCCGGAAACTGCCGGATATTCCGCGAGCAAGTGGGCGGAGAGGGGGTTCAGTGAATCCCTAAGGTTGGCGGCGCAGCCCTACGGGATAGAAGTCATAGCCGTCTACCCGGCGGGCATCAAGACGGACTTGTTTGGCAGCGACAAGCCAGCAGATTACGATACTTATATGGAGCCGCAGTATGTAGCGGACAGGGTTATAGAGGATTTGGAGAAGGGTAAACCCGAGGAGGAGCTAGTGATTGAGAAATCGAATTAAATCCAGTAACCTACATTCTTAGTTGGGCCTATAGTTAAGTGGTAGAACGCCTCGTTTGCAACGAGGAGGCGCCAGTTCGATTCTGGCTAGGTCCACATCTAAATGGAAACGAATATACCTAGGCACATAGCCATAATCCCGGATGGGAACAGAAGGTGGGCTAAGAAGAGGGGCTTGTCCTCCATTTTCGGCCATCGCAAGGGAGCCAAGACAGCGGAGGAAATAATTAATGCGGCGATGAATCTCGGCGTCGAATATGTGACCCTCTGGGGATGCTCGGTCGACAACATAACCAAGCGCGATGACAAAGAGGTGGGGTTTCTCTTTAGGGTATTCGAGAAATATTTTAAGAGGCTGTTAGCCGATAAGAAAATATATAAGAACGAAGTGCGTGTAGAGATGCTGGGCAAGTGGCGAAATTATTTTCCCAAAAGCGGGATTGCCGTCATGGACGAACTTATAAAGAAGACCAAAAAGCATTCCAAGCGTCATATGACGTTCCTTATGGCTTATAGCGGCGTAGATGAAATGGTTTCGGCTGTGAGGAGCATCTCATCCGGCAAACCCGAAGATATAGATGCAGATACCATAAAACAGAATTTGTTTACGAAAGACCTTCCTCCAGTGGACCTTGTGATCCGTACGGGAGGGGAGCCCCATTGGTCCAGCGGGTTCATGATGTGGGATGTTAGGGACGCCCAACTCTATTTTACAAAAACTCTATGGCCGGCATTCTCGGTCAAGGAGTTGAAGGAGGCTATAGGTTCATATTCCGCTACAGAGAGGAGATTGGGTAAATAACTAATTGCGCATGGCCTTGGCTACGGTGCTGGCTGTGCTTGGATCGAAAACGCTGGGAAGGACCATCTGGGGATTGGGTTCGGCGACGGTCGCAGCCAGTCCTTCGGCCGCACGTATGAACATCTCATCGTTTAGCTGCCCTATATGGTTGTCGAGCGCACCACGGAATATTCCCGGGAAAGCTAGGACGTTGTTGATTTGATTGGGGAAATCAGATCGCCCGGTCGCGACTACCAATGCGCCTGTCTTTGTCGCCAGGTCCGGCATTATTTCTGGAACGGGATTGGCCAACGCGAATATTATAGGCTTCAGGTTCATTGATCGAACCATCTCTTCATTCAATATCCCAGCCTTGCTTACGCCGACGAATATATCGGATCCCCTTATAACTTCAGAGAGCGATCCCTTAAGATTGTGCGGATTTGTGGACTCTGCTAATTTTATCTTTTCGGGAGTCAGGTCCTTGCGGCCTTTGTGTATGGACCCCTTGCTGTCGACTACGACTATATCCTTGAATCCGTATTTCATTAGAAGATTCGTTACGGCGGTGCCTGCGGCGCCGGCGCCACTTATGACCAGGCGCACTTCGTCCTTATTGGAACCCCTAACTTTAAGCGAGTTTATGAGTCCGGCCAGGACAACGACGGCCGTGCCGTGCTGGTCGTCATGCATCACCGGTATGGAAAGCTCCGCTTGTAGTCTGCGCTCAATCTCGAAGCAGCGAGGGGCGGAAATATCCTCGAGATTTATCCCGCCGAACACTGGAGCGATGCGTTTAACGGTCTGTATTATCTCCTCCACATCCTGGGTCGCGAGACATATTGGAAATGCGTCGACGTTAGCGAATCTTTTGAAAAGGACGGCCTTACCCTCCATCACTGGTATGGCCGCTTCCGGACCTAGGTTTCCGAGCCCCAATATGGCCGAGCCATCGGAGACGATAGCGACAGTGTTCCGTTTTAGAGTGTATTCGTTGGCTAGATTAGGGTCTTTGCCGATTTCGGTGCTCACTGCGCCGACTCCAGGGGTGTAAGCGAGAGATAGATCTTCTTTCGTTTCGATCGGCACCTTGCTTTTAATCTCGAGCTTGCCGTGGTTCTTGCGATGCAGCTCCAAAGAGTCTTCGTATACTTTGTCCATCGTTGAATGATAATCAATAACCCATAGATTGGGCAATTCTGGAAAGAGCCACTATAAAAGCCGCTCGGCGCATATCCGTCTTAAGCTCAACCGATTTCAGGTATACGGTCTCGGATTGTTTATAAAGTACGGCTTTCAGCTTATCCAACACTTCGGTTTCGCTCCAATGCTCATTCTTGAGGTTTTGCTCCCATTCGAAAGTTGAAACAATGACGCCGCCCGAATTCGCGAGTATGTCCGGCACGACGGGGATGCCGTTGGCCAGCAATATCTCGTCGGCCTCCGGAGTGATCGGGCCGTTGGCCAGTTCAAGGATGAATTTTGCGCGGATATTCCCCGCATTCTTTTCGGTTATCTGGTTTTCAAGCGCGGCCGGTATCAGTATGTCGCACGGGAGCAGCAGCAATTCCTCGTTGGTGATGGTCTTCGATCCCGGGAATCCCTCTAATCTCCCATTCTTCGTCTTGTAAACCGTTAGTCCGTCGACGTCTATCCCATCCTCTTTAAATATCGCGCTCTTTGAATCCGATGTGGCTATTATTTTGTGGCCGTGCATTGAAAATACCTCAGCGGCATTGCTGCCGACATTACCGAACCCCTGAATCACTACGGAGCAGCTTTCCGGCAGAGAATATTCTTTGCGCAGATGGTCTAACACATAGAAACCGCCAAGCCCGGTCGCTGGGCCACGCCCTTCCGATCCGCCAAGAGCGATAGGCTTGCCGGTGAATGTGGCCTTGGTCTTGTCGCCGGATATTTTCTCGAATTCATCTGCCATCCACCCCATGATCTCCGGGGTGGTGTTGACGTCGGGCGCGGGCACATCTTTCTTTGGACCGAGCACGTCGGCCATGCCTCTGACCCACCCACGCGACAGGTCCTCAAGTTCCCGTTTGGACAATGTCTTAGGATCGATCGTTATTCCACCCTTGCCTCCGCCCATCGGGATGTCGGCCACGGCGCATTTGAGGGTCATCCAGAAGGCTAGTGCCTTGACCTCGTTTATATCCGTGTCTTTGTGATAGCGTATACCTCCCTTATAAGGGCCGCGGGCGTTGTTATGTTCCACGCGGTATCCTTCGAATATCCTAAGTACGCCGTCGTCCATCTTGACGGGGATCGAGATGCGCAGCTCCCTATCCGGATGCGATATGCGTTCGAGCAGATCATTGGGGAATTCATATACAGCTGCGGCGCGATGGAGCTGCTTAAGGGCGTTTTCAAATGGATTGTTCATACTGAGGAATTTATTTTTAGGCCTAAGCCTGCGCAGGCACAGATACGGGTCTTTTCTTGCATCCGCACCATATATTACGTCAGTTGCCGATAAAAAAATACAAAAGACGCTTATACACCATATTATAGACATCGGCTATACTTGATTTAGGCGCAACCATGGGTTAAAACACGTGAGTGCGATATTGGCGAGGTGGCTGAGAGGCCGAAGGCGCCGCACTCGAAATGCGGTATACTCGAAAGGGTATCGTGAGTTCGAATCTCACCCTCGCCGCTGGACAGGCATTACGACCTTATGGGACTAGGCTCGACGCGAGCCTGATTACTTTACATAACATCCTTGATGCAAACCGACGAACAACTCATTGCGGAATATCTCAAGGGCGACGAACACGCGCTTCGTTCGCTTATCGAACGCTACTTGAGGCCCATCTATAACTTCGTTTACAGGTATACCGGCGAGCAAAGCCATGCCGAGGAGATAACTCAGGACGTTTTCGTCAATGTTTGGAGGAATATAAACAGGTTTGATCCAGATAAGAAGTTTAAGACATGGCTTTTCGCCATTGCCAAGAACACCTCGTTGAATTGGATCAAGAAAAAAAGACCGATCAATTTCTCAAGATTTGAGAATGAGGAAGGCGACAACGTATTCCTCGAATCGACTGCGGACCCGTCTCCTTTGCCAAGCGAGCTCTTTGAGCGCGCCGATCTCTCGAGAAAGCTTTCCGAGGCCATGGGCCGATTGTCGCCGAATTACAAAGCGGTGCTTATATTGCACTACAACGAACATATGACCTTTCAGGAGATAGCTGAATCAATAGGGGAATCGATAAATACGGTAAAGAGCCGCCATCGCCGGGCCCTGACGCAGCTAAAGGAGTTCCTTGTTATCTAACCAAGCACCAAATTGGTATCATCAATTGTATAAGATTGAAGACTATGGCAAGCGATTATGAAAGACTTTTTGAGCGTTTTGAGGTCAAAGATCCTCCAGTAGGACTCTTAGACAAGATCTCGCTATCAATATCGAAGGAAACCGCCGGTCGCGCGCTATGGGCGAGAACCGTTATTTCTGGCGTCCTGTCGCTTGCGGCCCTCGCCGCGCTAGTGCCGTCCTGGCTCATAACCCAGTCAGAGATTTATCAGTCCGGTTTTTCCCAATTCTTGTCCCTCTTATTGTCTGACACAAATACCGTGATGGCCTTTTGGAAGGAGTTTTCCCTATCCCTATTGGAGTCTTTCCCCGTTGCGGGCACGATCGCCGTGCTGGGCAGCGTCCTAATACTATTGATATCGATGAGATTTTTTGTGCGTGATATCAATAGGATCATCCATCAGCCTAAACTTAGCAGAATATAAACACATTAATTAAAATGAAAGAGAAAGAGATAGAACAAAATAAATCCGAAGATCAGGTTGAGGGAGAGGATGTTCAGATTGAGCAGTCTTCATTTTTCCAATCAAAAACGTTCGTGACTATTCTTTGTGCGGTCGGAGTCGTACTGTTAATGCTAGTCGCCTTCAAGGCCGGGGAAATGGTCCAGTCTCAGAAAGCCGATTTCGCCTATAGTTGGAGCCAGAACTACTATCCTAATTTCGTAGGCAGGACCGCCACTGGTCCGGGACCAGATGGCGGCTCCATGATGGCTCATGGCGTGTTCGGTCCGATCATAAGCATTGATTCTCCGGGTCTTGTGGTCCAGGACATGAATGGCAATACCGAAAAGGACATCATGACTTCGACGGACACTGTGATAAGGGACCTTAACAGCGATATTCCATTCGGCGACCTTGAGGTCAATGAGCAGATTGTCGTTATAGGCTCTCCCGACAATTCCGGACAGATCGAGGCCAGATTGATCCGGGTAATACCTGCGCCTTCGTCCCTTCCTTTGTCTCCCGACGGGATGCAGCCGCCAGTTCAGTCGCAATAAAATAAGTAAGAATAAAAATAATATAAAAATAAATGATGGGTTGGATAAAGATAAATTTGGGCAAGGTATGGAAATATGCCGCGGCTCACAAGTTCATATCTACAATTGTCGCGATCGTATTACTCGTCGGTTGTTACTATGCTTATACCGGTATAACCAGCCCCAGTTCTGCCCCTAAATACGTCCTTTCCGCCGTACAACAGGGAACTTTCATATCTTCGGTAACAGGTACTGGTCAGGTATCCGCTTCGACTGAATTGAATGTGCAGCCTCAAACCTCCGGAATTATAACTTCAATCCCGGTGACCGAAGGGCAGGCTGTATCGGCTGGGGACGTAATAGCTAGATTGGACTCGACAAGTGCACAACAGGCCGTGCGCAACGCCCAACTGTCCTTGGATAGCGCGAATCTCTCCCTGCAACAACTTGAAGCGGCTCCGACCCAACTTTCGGTGACCCAGGATCAGGATGCGATAGCCCAAGCTGAGGCTTCGCAGCAGACGGACACGGCAAACCTTGCCAGCGACTATCAGAACTCCTTCAACTCCATCGTTAATGCCTTCGTCAATCTTCCGGGAGTTATGAGCGGACTAAACACGATATTGAACGGCACTGCCAATTTCTCTTCCAGTCAGGATCAGAGCAACGCCAACGCTTATTACAACCTGATTTCCACATATGCCCCAGATGCCCAGCAATTCGAGACTTCTGCGATCAATAGCTACAACACGGCACTTACCGCATACGATCAGAGCTTACAGGACTACAGCAATACGAGCCGCTATTCCTCAACAAGCACGATCAGCAGTCTGTTGAACGAAACATATACCACTACCGACTCGATCGCCGAAGCGGTCAAGGATACAAAGGACTTCCTAGATTTGGTAAATACCACTCTTAGCAACGCCAGTCTCCATATCAATGTGCCTGCTGTTTTGGCCACTCATGAGAGCGATGCGCAATCATACACTTCCACCGTAAACACCGATCTCAACAGCCTATCGGCCGAGCAGAATGCATTGCAGAACGACACCGCTGCCCTGAACACGAATGCCTTGAATCTGACCCAAGCAAACGAGGCCTTTCAGCAGCTTCAGTCCGGACCGACTGCGCTACAGATCCAAGCGCAACAACTAAGCATACAGGGCGCTCAGAATAATCTTACCGACGCCGAGCAGACTCTGTCTTATTGCACCGTCCGCGCGCCGTTCAGCGGCATAGTCGCAAGTTTGCCTTTGATTGTCGGCGACCAAGCTTCGAGCGGTTCGACTATAGCCACCCTCATAACTACGCAGGGTATAGCCAATATACAGCTCAACGAGGTGGATGCGGCAAAAATAAAGCTGAACGATCAGGTGACGCTCACTTTCCCCGCCCTGCCCAACGTCACGATAGCCGGAAACGTTTCGGAAATAGACACCATCGGCACCGTCTCCCAAGGAGTGGTGACTTTCAATGTGCAGATAACCTTCGATTCCCAGAATACTTCGGTCAAGCCCGGCATGAGCGTATCCGCGGCGATAGTAACCGACGTAGAACCAAACGTGCTTCTTGTCTCTAACTCTGCGGTGCACACACAGGGGACTAGTTCATACGTGGAGGTTTTGAATATTCCGGGAGGCGCTTCGGCCGCAAATACGAGCTCCCAAGGCGTTACTTCGACAATTCCTCCGACATCGACAGCCGTACAGATCGGGGCTTCCAATGATACACAAACCGTGATCACAAGCGGGCTCACCGCTGGACAACTGGTAGTCACGCGCACGATATCTTCGGGAACCGCTGCGGCGACGCAGACAACCTCGGCGGCTTCCACTAGGGGATTGACCGGCGGTGCCGGCGGAGCTGTCTTCCGCGCCGGCGGACTATAATCTCCAATATTGTTTCAAGATGATTGAATGCAAAGACATCGTGAAAATCTATAAGAACGATGACTCTGAAACAGTCGTTCTTAAAGGAATAACATTTGATGTTGCCGACGGCGAATTCGTCGCAATAATGGGCCCCTCGGGTTCGGGTAAGTCCACCTTGATGCACATCTTAGGCGCGCTGGATAGCCCAACTTCCGGCCTATATAAGTTGGGGGGCCATGATGTTTCGAAACTGTCCGATGACGAATTGGCTGATATACGCAGGAACCAAATCGGATTCGTCTTTCAATCGTTCAATTTGCTTTCGAGGGCGACCGTCATAAGGAATGTCACCCTTCCTCTATTATATGCAGGCGTTCCGAAGGAAGAACGCGAGGCCAAAGTAGAAAAGGCCCTTCTTGCCGCGGGCCTGCCCAAAGACAGGTGGGACCATCTGTCCAATCAGCTTTCGGGAGGACAAATGCAGCGTGTGGCCATAGCCCGTTCGTTGGTGAACAACCCATCGATCATATTGGCGGATGAGCCCACTGGTAACTTGGACAGCAAGACCGGGGAGATAGTCTTGGGCACCTTCCAGGAACTTAATGACAAACACAACCATACAATCGTTTTAATCACCCACGAGAAATATGTCGCCGAGCATGCCGACAGGATAATCCATATTCAGGATGGGCAGATACTTGAGGACAGTAAGAATCATAGAAGGAGAATAGTTAAGGAAATAACACAATGATACTATCCGACCTGATAGAAGAAACGTACTTCTCGCTGACTGTTAACAAGGTGAGGACGGGGCTTACGATGCTCGGCATCGTCATCGGCATCGGTTCGGTCATCGCAATGGTCTCTATCGGCCAGGGCTCTCAGAATTCAATCGAGTCCAGCATATCTTCGCTAGGATCGAATCTGTTAATCGTGGAGCCTGGAGCGGTAAGCGGTCCGGGAACCATTGTGAGCCAAGGCAGGGGAACTGCCCAGACTCTAACCCTCGCTGATTCCGACGCCATAGCCCAACAGACCACCGCTTTGGCCGTCGCCCCAGCTTACACTGGCAGGGACCAAATCACAGCTGCCGGCATGAATACAAACACCACGGTCGTAGGCACGGTCGCCGCATATTCCCAGGTGAGGAACGTGCAGATATCGGAGGGATCCTTTATCACCGATCAGAATAATACGGACCTGGATAAGGTGGCCGTACTTGGCCCCACCGCTCAGGCAGATCTTTTTTCCACCAGCACCGACCCCGATCCGGTAGGACAGACCATAACCATAAATCACATACCTTTCACGGTAGTAGGAATAACCGTGTCTCAGGGAGGCACAGGTTTCAGCAATTCGGATGACATGATCTATATACCGCTATCGACTGACCAGCGTTACCTTGAAGGGTCGAGCTACCTTTCGACAATAAGCGTCGAGGCCCCCGATCAGAATTCGATGACCGACCTGCAGAGTCAGATCACCACCCTGCTCCTGCAGCAGCACAATATATCCAATCCCGCTTTAGCCGACTTCAGCGTCTTGAACCAATCGCAGATTGTTTCCGCAGCGTCGTCGGTAACAAATACGCTCACGATCCTTCTTGCAGCAATCGCGGGGATATCTCTCGTGGTCGGCGGCATCGGCATCATGAACATGATGTTGACGAGCGTTACCGAGAGGACCCGTGAGATAGGGCTCAGGAAAGCCATCGGCGCGAAGAGCAAAGACATCACCACCCAGTTTTTGGCCGAATCCGTCGCGCTTACTTTCTTCGGAGGAGTGATCGGGGTGGGATTCGGCTGGGCAGCGGCATTTCTCGTCACGCAATTTGCGGGAATAGCCACTTCAGTCTCTTGGATGTCTGTGTTGCTCGCTTTCGGGGTATCGGCGGTGATCGGCATAGTTTTCGGTTACTATCCTGCGCGGCGGGCCGCCTCACTGAACCCAATAGAAGCTTTGAGATATGAATAGAACGAATCGTTGGTCGGCGATTCCAATAAATAAAAGATTAAACAAATGAAAAAGTTAATTTGGTCCGTGATAATCGCTGTTGTCGTGGCCGGTGGCCTGGGATTCTATATCGGCATGCAATACTCAGCCGGCAGTGCTGGCGTCAGTCGTACGTCTAGCACCTCCACTTATGCCGGGAGATTCGGCGGAAGTGGCCGTACGGGCACCGGCGGCGGGTTGGTTGCTGGCAGCATAGTCTCCTCGAGCGGTCAGAGCGTAACCGTCCAGACTGCTGGCGGCAACAGCCAGGTAGTATTTATCGCGACATCGACGCCGATAATGAAATCTGCCGAAGGCTCTATGAAAGATCTCTCGGTGGGGCAGAACGTTGTCGTGACCGGAACAGCCAACTCGGATGGCAGCATCACGGCGCAGAGCGTACAGATAAGACCGGCCGGGTCTAGCGCATTTGGAACTCAATCGCCGCAGACGCCCCCGTCTTCGTCACAATAGCAATATAACTAAAAAGCCGCCGGTCATCGGCGGCTTTTGGTATTTTGTGTTATGGCCCCTAAAGGCCTAGAGTTTATTACAAATGGAGATGGAGCCAGTGAAAGATCCAAACTTGGATAAAACCGACGCGGACAAGGAAACGAAACCCAGACCGACCATGTTCATATACGGTGGCGTGACTTTGGTAGTGGTTGCGTCGGTCATGGGATGGTACGCGTTCATCAGCGCGCCAAAAGTCTCCGATGACTATATAAATAAATTCAACGCCGTGACTGCCCTGTATCAAAAGATAAGCGCCGATTCTGATTCGGAGGCGAGCGAACTATCTGGAATAGGGTCGTCTATCGGCGCGGACGACAGTGCGGGCAATTACGGCGATGCGGCCAAAGTCGTCAATCGGGACATCAGCGACATAGATAATCTCGTTAAGGAAGTCGGCGACCTTAACTCGAGCATATCTGAGTTCAGCACAGTGGCTCAAAAGGTCAAAGATTCGACCGTGCGCAATGACAGTCTGCAAGTAGTGTCGCTTTGGCAGCAGGGAAACGCGAGTTTTCTTAAATTGCTTGGCTATGAGACCCAGATGCTGTCGCCAGCAGAGCAGTATTATAAGGATATGGCTTCGGGCCAAAGGGCGGTTTCTCTTACCAATGCGCAAGCGGAGACGCTCGTCCGGGGCATTCAGAACGAGACCGATGGTATGTCCAACCTAAGCACGAGCATCGAATCCGCATATACCAAACTTTCTACGGACCTAGGCATGGAGCTGCAGACATCCACCACCACGGGACAGTGACGCGTGTTTTTAACAAGCACTTTCATATTGTATAATCAATGCATATGCATCCAGGCAATAATAAAGGAAACGGCGGTTTTACTTTGATTGAACTCATGCTGTATGTGGCCATATTCGCCATCTCCGCAGCTATATTGACCAGCATAACAACCAATACCCTGCGCATTCAAAGCAGCGAAAATAGTTCCACGGAAGTCAACAATCAATTGAACTATGTCCTGACGACCATTCAGCGTCTGGTCCAACAATCCAGCGAGATAGAGTATGCGTATCAGACGGGTTCGTCGGACTCTACTACCTGCACCAACGCGACCAATTTCTGTACTCTTGAATTAAGGATAGCCGGAAGCGGAGGGGTCAACGACCCCACCTGGATAACGGCCAGCTCGACCGGCGTATATCTGCAACAGGGCGCCACTAGCACTCCGGTATTGCTGACCAACAATCAGATAGTGGTCAACAGCATGCAGTTCACCATATATACGATTCCGGGCGGCAACTCCACAGTTCAAGTCAACGCCTCCTTCTCCTACAACACCGGCAATCCCGAACTGGCTTCAACCAGAACCCTCGAGTCCGCGATCGGCCGGGTATCCGCGGCCACATTCGATTCCGCCATATTGCCTAGCTCTGACAACTCGTTGAGCATAGGACAGGGGAGCCCAACTTTGAGGTGGCAGAATCTGTATCTCTCCGGGCTATTGGGATTAGGCGTCAATTCTACCGACACTACGGCGTTTTCGGCCGGGAACATCTACTACAATACAACCTCGAACAGTTTGAGGGTCTGGAACGGAAGCGCCTGGGTCAACCTTTCTCCATTCGTGCTTAGCGGTACTAGTACGTATTTCATGGGCAACGTAGGAATAGGTACGCCCAGTCCGGCGTCAGCTCTGGACGTGAACGGATCTCTGTACAGCGAGCTTTACTATCTTACATATGCTTCGACCATCAACGTGAATTGGGGTGCGGGCAACACCCAACAGGTTACGCTTACGGGGTCGCCTACGCTCACATTTACAAACGGCCACCCCGGAGGCAAGTATATGTTGGAACTGATCCAGGGCGGAGGTGGCAGCAATACCGTGACGTGGCCTTCAAACGTTAAATGGCCCAGCGCTACGGCCCCAACCCTCACTACGGCCGCCGGAAAAACGGATTTCATAGGTTTTATATATGACGGCACTAACTATTACGGGGTGGGATCATCTCTCAATTTCTGATAGTGGTTAGAATGATGAATGTGATGTCGGGATGATGGGTTTACTGAATCGTAAAAGAAAATTATCGATTACGGTCTTAGCGGCGCTGGTTATTGCAGCGCTTGTCTTGGTGTTTTTCCTAAATCTAAGTTTTAGATCGGCAAATGCCGACGTTATGACCAATTACAGTTATCGCCGGCCGGTAACCTTGGAGAATACCGCTACCAGCAAATCTTTTCAGGTAGATACAAACGGCACTTTGACCAGCAGTCTCGTTGCCTATTATCCGATGCAGGGTAATTCGCAAGACTTCTTTAGTTCGAATAACGGCTCGGACAGTTCGATGACCTATGGCACAAGCTACGGGAAGATAAGCCAGGGGGCAAGCTTCAACGGAAGCGGTAGCTATATCCAGACCCCGAATCTTTCGGCAATCAATTCCAACAGCCAGCCCTATTCGTTCGAGGTGTGGTTCAAAGCCACAGCAGCCGGGGTCATAGTCGATGAGACCGGTTCGACATCTATAAATGCAGGCTGGCACCAAGATTTCATAGAAATCCTATCAAGTGGCAATGTAATGGTGAGGGTATACAGTCTTACCGCTGTTACTGCCGGAACCGCTTCTTTCAATACCTGGAATCAAGTCATACTCACTTACGACGGTACCACTGTTCGCAGCTACCTGAATGGAGTGGCGGGTGGGACTACGACCGGCACTAGGTCCAGTCCGGGAGCCAGCGGCTATTCAGAATATATAAATTTTGGAGCAACCGACACCACTAATATGGGTAGTGGCGCCTGGTTCAATGGATCGATGGATGAAATCGGCATCTGGTCGAAGACCTTGTCCGCCCAAGAGATTTCCGACTTGTATAACAGCGGCAATGGCCAGACGATGGTGTTGAGCGGCACGACGTTAACTAACTCCTCCGTTTTGATACAAAATCCCGTATATAACGACACCGGCCTCGTCGGCAGCTGGCATATGGAAGGGAACTCCAACGATTCTTCCGGTAACGCCGATAACGGCTCGGATCTTAACATGGCATACGGCACGAGCTACGGCAAGGTCGGCCAAGGGGCGAATTTCAACGGAAGCAGCAGCTACATCAATATTCCAAATTCTACCGCTTTCGACGTTTCGAACTACACGATTGCGGCTTGGGTTTATTCGACGAACTATTCTCAAGATATGTTTATTTTCGAGAAGGGGCCGGTTAACACCCAGTATTCGCTTTTCTTCGAGAGTGGGAGCGTAGTGCAACGGTCTTATAATTCATCCGGTGGCCTCTTTATAAACCAATATACGACGTTGGCGAACGCTGGCATTTCCAACAGCAATTGGTATTACATAGTTTCTACATATAACGGATCGCTGATAAATTTATATGTCAACGGAGTATTGAAAAGCAGCGTGGCTGTGTCTGGAGCGCTACAGACCGGACAATCCGGAGAGCGTATCGGTGCTTACGGAGGATCTTCTCCTAGTTACTACTTTAACGGCGATATCGACGAAGTCCGTGTTTATGGCCGTGCCCTGTCTTCGACCGAGGTCACCGGCCTCTATCAAGCCCATGCGGCATTGAATTATCAGGATGTCCGTTTCGTCGATTCCAATGGGACGACTTTCCTAAGCTACTATCGCCCTACAGACGGAAAGTTTTGGGTTACTGTCCCATCGATCCCATTTGGGACGAAGACTATATATGTGGTTTACGGGAATGCGACCGACACGGATTCGTCTTATCAGTCGAATGCACCGACAGGTTTGGTAGGGGATTGGAATATGGACGAACCAACTGTAGGTACGGTACATGACTCCTCGGGCAATAATAATAATGGCACTGAGACTGCTACTGCGGTTGTCTCTGGAGAGATTAATAATGCTAGGAGTTTTAATGGGAGCTCCTCATATATTCAAATGTCTAGTCCAGTGGTTTCATCTGGAACAGCTATGAGCGTAAGTCTATGGGTATGGAACAACAGCGCTACACAATCTCAAGATGTAACCATATTTACCAACCAGAACGACACGGGTAACTACGGTATGATTTTATCGAGAACAACTAGTGGTACTTCCAATGCTTGGAGTGTGTTCTTTGGCGGGGGCAATGGTTCTTGGTATGGATATGGGAGCAACACTTTTTCGATACCAGTTGGTGTATGGACTCATTTAGTGTGTATTGTAAATGGGACAACGATACAGGTATATCAAAATGGAATCCCTATCGTAAATTACTCACCCGGTTCAGTAAACCCATCTTTTACCAGCTCGCATAACTTAGAATTAGGTTCTGATACCTATGGCGCTAGCGGGAGGTTCTTTAATGGCTATATTGATGACGTTCGTATATACAACACCGCTTTGTCTGCCACACAAGCTAAGGGTCTTTATAGTTATACATCGGCTACGCTTGTGCTGCCTGAGGATCCCATAAATCCAATAACGGTTACTTCCGCTTCTCCTTCGGTCGGTTCGCCGTCTGGCGGAACAAATGTCACGGTCGGCGGCACCGGGTTTTTCAATGCATATCAAAGACCCATCACCATAACTAATGGCGGCGGTTCGGTGTTAACTGATTATCAGGTTCAGGTGACAACCCCCATATATAACGAAACCGGCCTCCTTGGGAGTTGGCATATGGAGGGGAACTCGCAGGACAGCTCCGGTAATAATAACAATGGTACCGATACCTCTGTGACGTATTCGACTTCTTCTGGAGAATTCGGCCAAGGAGCGAGTTTCAACGGCTCGACAAGCAGTATACTTACGCCGAAAATTCCACTTACGGGCAGCTTTACTATCGCTGCATGGGTGAAAATACCGTCAAGTTTGGGCGCGAATTACAACACTATTGTTTACAAGGGGACAAGCGGAAGCGCCGTAAATCAAAATTACAGTTTTATTATCAGGACATCAACCAGCAAATTAGAATTCTATATGGGCAATGGATCGACGTATAACTCAGTTTTGGGTAATACCGCTCTTTCTATAGGCTCCTGGTACCACGTCGCCGTTACTTTCGACGGTAGCGCTCTCAGGCTTTATGTAAATGGATCTTTGGATAACTCGACAACCACAACAATTACCCCAACCGACCAAGGGACTAATACCCAAATCGGAATGGCGATAGATACGGGCGTTACGCCAAATGGAGGTCCTATGAATGGATATATAGACGAAGTACGTATTTACAATCGTACTTTGTCTTCGACCGAAATTACCGGCCTTTATCAGGCTCACGCTGCCGACAATTATCAAAATGTCCGTTTCTTTGATGCCGACGGTATCACGCCTTTGTCTTACTGGATGCAACAAGACGGAGTGTTTTGGGTTCGCGTCCCTTCCATACCAGCAGCAGGCAAGACTATTTACGTCAAATATGGCAGTCCTAACATGACAAGTGCAAGCAACGGCAATAATACCTTTGTTATGTTCGACGATTTTAAAGGCAATCAGATAGATACTACTAAGTGGGTGACTCAAATTTTGGCCGGATCGATTACTGAAGCGAACGGTTACCTAGCGGTTGTCAGGAATGGAAGTAACACTAATACCATACAGACGTTAGACGGGATATCTATACCTAACTACGTCGTGGACTTTTCGGCAGCAGCCAGTTCGGTAGCCAGCAACATACAACTTGGAATCATGGATGCCAACCAGGCTGACGGCAATGGCTACTATCCATTCTTCACGACAGGGAACGCATTCAATATATATAAAAGGACATCTGGGACCTGGACTCTTCTACAGAGTAGCGTCGGCAGTTATACCCCTGGTGCTTTCGCTAACTATGAGACCGTTAAGAACGGTTCAAACTTCAGTTTTTACAGCAATGGTACACAGGTCGGTTCTACGCAGAGTATAGCGGTTGGTGGTACGACCTATATATTGGCACCAAGGGTCTGGAACGAATCTCCCGGAGAAGGCGGTACTTTGGATCTTTATAACTTCAGAGTCCGTCAATACGCCTCTACGCAGCCGACCACTTCAGTTGGGGCTGAGGTAGCGGCGCCCCCGAGTGTTTCTTTCGGCAGCAACACCGCGACCACAACGACCTTCAATTCTTCTAACAGCGTCAGTGCCATTACTCCTGCCGGTTCTGCGGGTGCCGTCAACGTAAGTGTGACAAATCCAGACGGTACGTTGGGGACGCTTTCTAACGGATTTGTATATGGGAACGTCAATAGCGGGGTCTTGATGTTGTTTGATTAACATTCATTAAACTCTTTCAAGTCATGATGATGCGTCTGCTGTGTTATAATCAGCATACATGTTCAACCCGTTGAGCCTCATAGCAGGACATAAAAATTATCTGGGAGTCGACATAGGTACCACTTCAATCAAGATAGTCGAACTATCCTCGTCAAAGGAGCGTCCTATATTGAAGAACTATGGAATTCTAGAGAGCTACGGCCACCTGGAGCGTCTTAACAATGCCATCCAGACGTCAACCCTGAAAATGCTCGATAAGGAAACAGCGGACCTGCTTATAATGCTGGTCAAGCAGCTGAATCTAAAAACAGTTGACGCCGTCGCCTCGCTGCCTTCTTTCACCGCGTTTATGGCTCCGCTGGAGATGCCGATCATGTCTCCGCAGGAGACAATTCAGGCCATGCAGTACCAGGCCAGGCAGTTCGTGCCTTTGCCGATCTCGGAAGTGACGCTGGACTGGACCCCGGTGGGCGAATATACGAATGAGAAGGGGAACAAAATGCAGCGATTTTTCCTTATATCCGTTCCCAATGAACAGATACGGAAGTACCAGCGAATCTTTAAGGCTGCTGGATTGAATCTGATAGCCTTGGAGGTGGAGAGCCTAAGCTTGGCGCGCATCCTGACCAGCGGAGATCCGACGCTTACTCTCATAGCGGACATCGGCGCGCGCTCGACGGCTATTCTGGTCGCCAAAAACGGAGTTCTCAAAGGAAGCGGCCAGACCGATTTTGCCAGCAGCTCTCTCACTCAAGCGATATCCGGCGGTCTGAGTATAAATATTCGCAGAGCTGAGGAGCTTAAGAAGCAGAGGGGTCTCATGGGTAGCGGGGGAGAATACGAACTCTCCACTTTAATGCTGCCGTTCTTGGATGTTATAATAAGTGAGGTTAAAAGGGTGCGGGACGATTACGAGAAAACCTATAAGGAGAAGATCGAGCGTGTCATTCTTTCCGGCGGAGGGGCTAATCTTCTCGGGATAGAGAAATATGTGAGTGACGCTTTCGGTTTGCCTACGGCAAAAGCCAACCCGTTCTCGAAGATCGTCTATCCTCCGCAAGCGGCACCATTAATAAGTGAGTTGGGTCCACCGTTTTCAGTGGCATTAGGCCTAGGCATCCGACAATTTTTATAAAGACGCATACAAATGGCATATACACGGGACACAAATGAGCAATTCCTACAGGACCGTATGTCGGTCGGCTGGCCATGGAGGCTCCTTCTGTCTATGGGCGGCCTTCTTATAGTCGTCCTGCTTGTTTATGCTGGTCTGGCCTTCGGCTACGAGGGCTATTTAAACAATTCCATCAGCTCACTCAACACCACGCTTAATTCGCTGAGTTTGCAGGTGTCGCCAACAGACCGTCAGGGGTTCGTAACTTTCTATTCTCAATTGACAAACTTACAGAGGCTTCTGGGGTCGCACGTCGTCTCTTCCCAGATATTCCCGCTGTTCGAGGGCATGACCGATCAGAGCGTTACCTACAATTCCTTGAACTTATCCGTCCCGAATAACAACATCGTCATAAACGGCGTTGCCAAGGACTATGCAACATTGGCCAATCAATTGGCGTTATATAAGCAGTCGCCCGACATCAACAACGTCATTCTCGAAAGCTCGTCCCTGTCGAACAACGCAGTGGGCTTCACTGTAAAACTTACACTAAACAATGCGAGCTTCAACTTATAGATTGCTTTCGATATTGGGCAGCCTGACCCTGCTGGTGCTGGCTGTGATTTGCTATACCAATTTGGTTTTGCCAGCTTATAACCAGGTACAAAATTTACGCAGCGAACAGGAGGGTATACAGAACACTATAACTCAGGACCAACAGGCCGTTGATGTAGTCAATAAGCTTTTGGGGCAGTATCAGAGCCTGTCCCAGGTTAGGGATAGCATATCCCAGATACTACCAACGGACGATGAGGCGCCTTCCGCCGTATATCAGTTGCAGGGACTAGCTTCAGCGAACGGACTCACCATTCAATCCCTGGGTTTGCAATATCTGCCGATTCAAGCCACCAATTCAGGCTCGTTGACCAGCCCAGTCGGAAGGCTGCAGGTGTCTATGGTCGTCACCGGACCCTACCAGGGATTCAAAGCATTCTTAGGCAATATAGAGACCAACATCCGCCTTATGGACATATCCTCAATCAACATCTCGGGAGGTGGCACGGCAGGCAACGCCAATCTTAACTATTCAATCGTACTGAACACATACTATCAACAATAACAATGGCCATAATAGTAGAAGGCGAAAAACAGAAAAACCCCTTGGTCGCGATAATAATCGTAATTATTGCGTTGATAGTGCTGATCGGCGGCAGCTATTATCTGTTTTTTAGCCCGGCTCCGGCCATACAGAACATCATCGTGCCTCCGGATCTGCAGTCGATCACGCAGGTCTCAAAAATAGACATAGGCATAATCCAATCCCTTACTTCCTCGAGTACATACACCAATCTTAAAAGTTTGGTTCCGGCCCAGCAGATAAACGGATACGGTCGTTCAGATCCATTCCAAATCTACTAATGGACGATAAATCCTTGATCGAGGCGTTGATCAAAAAATCGTTGCTTCTCGCCGAGACCGGCCAGAAGTTGCTGACCGAATCCACGCAATTGAGACAGTCAGTCGAAAATGTCATCTATAGCCGTCGACTCATCGATGAGGTCGAGGTGGCCAAGGTGAAGAGCCAGCTTCTGGGTATACCCTATAAGGCCGTGGAGTTCGATAAGATTCCGGACGACATTCTCAAACTGATACCGGAAGAAACCGCACAGACCTACCACGTCATCCCGCTGTCCCGGGATGATAAAATGTTGGTCGTCGGGATGATCAATCCCAGCGACGTAAGGGCGCAAGAGGCCTTGAGGTTCATCGCCAAGCAGAACAGATTGAGCCTAGGGGTATACATAGTCACGCCCTCCGATCTTGAACTTGTTCTGCAACGCTATCATCCATATCAATCCGACGTGCAATCAGCCCTAAGCTCGATGAATATAAAGCCGGGCAAAGGAGTTAATGATGTCCAGCGCATAGTGCAAATAGAAGAGGGGGCCTCAACTTCGGAGGACGCCCCCGTCATAAAGATAGTCGCGTCGACTTTAAGGTCTGCAGTTGAGGAGAACGCTTCGGACATCCATATCGAGCCACAGCGTTCAAGGTTGCGCATTCGTTTCAGGGTGGACGGCGTTTTGAAGGAAGTCACCTCAATGCCACTCGAGCTTGCCCAGCCGGTCATATCCCGCGTTAAGATATTGTCCAGCTTGAAGATAGACGAGAACCGGGTTCCTCAAGACGGACGTTTCCGCACCGTGGTTTTCGGAAGGGATATCGATTTTCGCGTATCCACATTCCCTACGCCGGCGGGGGAGAAGATGGCGATCCGCGTGCTCGACCCCACCGTCGGTCTTAAGGGAGTCGACAATCTTGGCCTTGTCGGGCGCAATTTCGAATTGGTGGATGCGGCATTGAAGCGTCCGTACGGCATGATCTTGGTCACCGGGCCTACTGGTTCGGGTAAGACCACCACTCTGTATGCTTTGCTCCAGGCGCTGAACAACGATTCCGTGAACATATTGAGCTTGGAAGATCCGGTCGAGTATTTCGTCGACGGCCTAAACCAATCCCAGGTGCGCCCTGAGATAGGGTATGACTTCGCATCGGGCCTGCGGCAGATCGTAAGACAGGACCCTGACGTAATAATGGTCGGAGAAATCCGTGACGCTGAAACGGCCAAGCTTGCCGTGCAGGCGGCTTTGACCGGGCAGATTGTGCTTTCCACCTTGCACACAAACAATGCGGCTGGGGTCATTCCCAGGCTTATCGATATGGGCGTTGAGGCGTTTCTGTTACCGACAGCCCTCAATCTTATGATCTCACAGCGACTGGTCCGTCGGTTATGCGATTCTTGCAAGAAAGCTGAGAATGCATCCCCCGAAATGCAGGAGCTGATCAAGAAGGAAATAAGCCTGCTGCCGGAAGAGACGCGTAAGAATATAAAATACAGCGAACCTTATCAGGTCTACCACGCTCCTGGATGCAAGGTCTGCAAGGGCAAGGGCGCGATAGGGCGTATAGCGATCTTCGAGGTTATGACCATGACTCGGGAACTCGAAGCGATAATATCTTCGGGAATCGAGGAGGGCAAGGTGATCGATGAAGCGAAGCGGCAGGGGATGGTGACGATGCGTCAGGATGGGATATCGAAAGCCCTGGCGGGAACAGTCAGCATGGAAGAAGTGCTCCGAGAGAGCACGGAATCGTGATACAATAGTAAATAATGGACTACAAACAGAAACTAAACGATTTATTACTGACTACCGCCAGACAGGACGCTTCGGATCTGCATATCGCTGTCGGACGTAAGCCTACCCTCAGGATCGACGGCGTTCTGATTGGTCTGCAGCAGGAGAATATCCTGACTCCGGAAGATACTCAGGGGCTGGTCTTGGCGATGCTCAATGAGGACCAGAAGCAGAAATTCCTCAAATATGGGGATGTCGACTTCTCGTATACCTTTGAGGACAAAGCCCGCTTTAGGGTCAACGCTTTCTTCCAACGCGGCTTTATGGCGGCTGCGCTTAGGTTGATTCCAGCGCAGATACGCACGGTGGAGGAACTCCGTTTGCCTCCAATAGTCCATGAATTTACAAAAATAAACCAGGGTTTCGTCTTGCTCGTCGGCCCGGCAGGACAGGGCAAGTCAACGAGTTTGGCGGCAATGCTGGACGAGATAAACCACAAGAGGACTGACCATATAATCACCATTGAGGATCCTATTGAATATCTTTTCGTACAAGACCGTTCCATCGTCTCGCAACGGGAGATAATGACGGACAGCCCGTCATTCCACAGGTCTCTGCGTTCATTGCTCAGGCAAGATCCCGACGTCGTTATGATCGGGGAAATGCGCGATCCGGAAACGATGGCTACAGCCATGACTGCGGCCGAAACCGGCCACTTGGTTTTCTCTACGTTGCACACAAACTCAGCCGCCCAGACAATCGACCGTATCATCGATTCGTTCCCAGCCGAGCAGCAGGGCCAAGTAATGTCGCAGCTTGCGGCCACTTTGGTCGGAATAGTTTCGCAGCGTTTGATTCCCAGGATCGATGGCGGCAGGACTCCGGCCTGCGAGGTCATGTTCACCAATTCAGCAATCCGCAATTTGATACGCGAACGCAAAGTCTATCAGATCGACCTTGTCATCGAGACCAGCCTGCAGGAAGGTATGACCAGCTTGAACCGTTCGCTAGCAGAACTAATCAAGCGCAAAGAGATATCACTGGAGAACGGCGAATTGTACTCGCTGAACCCATCGGAACTCAGGATATTGCTGGAGCGCATGTAGTTCTTTCCGGATAGGAAGACGGTTATATTACAATGAAGCTTAATTATAAGGCTCGGACCAAAGAAGGGGAGCTACAAGTCGGATCAATCGAGGCGGCTTCGCGCGAAGCGGCCATGAATATGCTGTCCGGCCACGATTTATTCATTCTCTCCCTGACGGAAGAGAAGAAGAGTCATTGGTACGATCAGATCCTAGGCTTCTTGAACCGGGTCAAACAGAAGGACATGATGGTCTTCACCCAGCAGTTCGCGACCCTGCTCGATGCCCAAGTCCCGTTGGGCGAAGCGTTGCGCACTCTTCAGAAGCAGACTAGAAACGTGACGTTAAAGGAAACGCTTTTCGAAGTTTCCTCGGATATAGATGCGGGGCTTTCCCTATCGCAATCATTAGAGAAGTACAGCGACGTATTTTCGCCTTTCTACGTGAATATGGTCCGTTCAGCAGAGGTCACTGGTCGCATGGAACAGACGATGACTTTCTTGGCGGATTACATAGAAAAGGAGGTCGACATAACTTCAAAGGTCTATAACGCCTTGCTCTATCCGGCGATCATGGTCGTGCTTTTCATAATCGTAGCCGCAATCATGGCGACCGTTGTGCTGCCGCAAATCGAACCGATATTCACCCAGGCCGGCGTCCCCATACCACTATTCACCCAGATAATAATCTCCAGTAGCAATCTGCTGGAAAATTGGTGGTACGTAATAATAATAGCGATCGTGGCCTTGGCCGGTTTTATAGCCGACTATATGAGGACAGATGAGGGAAAGGTGGTGATCGACGAGATAATCCTGCGCATACCGGTGGTAAACAGCCTGCTAAAGAGGATGTACGTGTCCCGGTTTGCGGAATCGGTAAGCATCCTGACCAAGGGTGGCATACCTATAGCTCAGAGTCTGGAGATCTCCGGGCAGACCATCGGCAGCGTCATATACCGGGACGCGTTGCACAGAATTGCCGAGGATGTTAGGCGGGGCGAATTGTTGTCTCAGTCGCTGGCTAAGAATGAAGAATATTTCCCGCCGCTTGTATCTCAAATGGTCGCAGTAGGCGAGTCAACCGGACGTCTTGATGACCTACTTGAAAAGATCGCGTCCTTCTACACGCGCGAGGTTGATGGCGTGGTGGCTAATTTGGTAGAATTAATCCAACCAGCATTAATGGTGGTGATTGGTCTGTTGGTCGCTGCACTATTCGCCTCCATTCTTGTCCCAATATACAATTTATTGCATACATTCTAATACAAAATAAAAATGAAAAATAAGAACATAGGAGGTTTCACGCTAATCGAAATGTTGATCGTCATCGCGATCATAGCCATCCTGTCGGCGGTGGTCCTGACCGGAGTGAATGGTTTCCAGGCAAGCGCCAGGGATACGGCTAGAATCGGTGATATGAAGAATATCCAGGATTATCTGGAGCTCTACTTCAATAAATGCGGTTATTACCCGGGAAGTCTGAATACCAGCGGCGTATGCGTATCCGGCGCCCCTGACAAAACCAAGTGGTCTGATTTTGCCGCAGAAATGACAGAGGCCGGAGGCATAGCCACCCAATTTCCTAGCGATCCAGTCAGCGGAAGGGAGTTCTGCTACGGCGTAAGTCCAGACGGGTTAAGCTATGTTCTCGGGACGGTGCTTGAAACAGATAATAGTATCTTGCACGGTTCGCAGCAGGGCGACCCTCCTGGTACGAACAATAGTATTAGCTCTCTTACTATCCCAGGAGTTCCGGCTTGCGGAGCCAGTGGTTCTAACACTTACTGGGTCAATTCATAAAAAGTAATTTAAGACTTTGCTTTCCCCTGTATTCTACATACTGCTGTTTATTTTCGGACTTGCCATAGGCAGCTTCCTGAACGTAGTTTCCCTGCGCTATCAGGACGGCAAGGGCATATTCTCGGACATATACGGCCGGTCGCACTGCATGCATTGCGGAACAACCCTCAAGTGGTATGAGCTGCTTCCGTTGGTGTCTTTTGTGATCCAGGGCGGACGTTGCCGCACCTGTCATGAGCGTCTGGCCTTACAGTATCCGATAGTCGAGCTCATAGCCGGTCTGATATTCGTTTTTGTGCCATTAAAGTTGATCGCTTTCTATGGGAGGTTCTATTCGCCGTATCTGCCCATCTTCATATGGGTGATAGCGTTCTTAACGCTATTGTTGATGTCGGTCATAGATTTTAGACAGCAGATCATACCTGATAGTCTCAATGTGTTCATCGCTCTTTTGGGAATAGCTTTGTTTTTCATTCATCTCAGCCTTTTTGGGACGGTGAACAACATTACCAACGGCAGTTTTATCGGCAGCT
>CAZLHU010000007.1:0-25626 GCA_964559765.1 uncultured Candidatus Saccharibacteria bacterium | reverse complement strand
CCGCATAAAACCATGAGCTTCCCAAATTTCAAGGACAAGCACAGCAATGATTCTATGGTCTCTCCCAAGGATTTCTTGAGATACCAGAGGAAGTACAAGAAATACGATAAGTTTAGTCCGCCCAAGGGCGTGATCATCTGCTATCAAAGGAAGTTGATGGAGTATGTCCTGAAGAACCATAAGACCACGCGAGTGGAAAGGTTCTACGGCGAGATGTATCTATTGGACGAGACGGGAGGCAAAGTCGCCATCATCGGAAAGTTCGGCATAGGCTCCCCTGTCGTCGTAACGCTGGTCGAGGAGCTGATCGCCTTCGGCGTTAAACGCTTCATATCCATCGGCACTGCGGGGACACTCCAAAAGAAACTTAATATAGGCGACCTCATCGTCTGCGACAGGGCCATCCGGGATGAAGGCACCTCGCACCATTATTTGAAAGCATCGAAGTACGCCTACGCCTCCAAAGATATGACCGGCAAGATCGAGAAGGCCCTAGGGGCATTGGGACAAAGTTATTCCGTAGGCACAAGCTGGACTATAGACGCCCCATATCGCGAAACCATCGCCGAAGCGCGCAGATACCAGAAGGAAGGCGTAGCCACGGTGGAGATGGAGGCATCGGCCCTATTCGCGGTCGCCCAATATAGAAA
Source organism: uncultured Candidatus Saccharibacteria bacterium (assembly GCA_964559765.1). Taxonomy (GTDB): domain Bacteria; phylum Patescibacteriota; class Minisyncoccia; order UBA6257; family Colwellbacteraceae; genus JAMCRD01. The sequence continues at coordinate 24,976 of CAZLHU010000007.1, read as the reverse complement.
AGTGGAACTGGGAGCCATGTTCACGATCAGTGACTCACTTGCGGAACTGCAGTGGTCTCCTAAATTCCACCTTAAAAAGGCTGAGGTTGGATTGGAGACCTTATACAAGGTCGCGCTTTCGACCCTTCTAGGCAAAGCCTTGCCGGTTAAAAAATAGAGGCTCCGGAGAGTTCGGAGCCTCGATGTCGAAAGATCACCCACTACGACGTCCTTGCAAGACCGCAAAGACACATTAGTCGGATGAAAATCCATCCCGGATCCACCTCGCTCCATTTGTACCAGAGCGAAGGGCTTCCGGGTTTTTGATGGTGGTTGTTGTGCAACCCCTCTCCCATCGTTATCCAAGCTATGAGCCGATTGTTGTACGCCACAGCCGAAGGGAAGTTCTTGTATCCCCTGACATGGCACCATCCGTTGATCAGATTGTTCAGGAAGAACAGGTACAGGAACACATGCGTCCCAGCGACAATGAGCATTGGCCAAAAGCCAAGGGCGAACCACAGGAAGCCTATCCCGATCAGTAGACCGAGGAGCTTCGAATGGAAGATGGTCCGCTCTGCGAATGTCGGCACGATATTCCTCCCATACCACAGGACCTTAGGGTCGCGGGCTGCACGACGGTACAAGAAAAGGTTGCCTAGCTGGACCCGCCATAGTCCAAGCAGGATAGGGCTGTGAGGATCGCCTTCCTCGTCAGCATGTGCGTGGTGGCAAAGATGGACTGCGACCCATTCTTTGCGGTTAATTCCCGTAGTCAGCCAGAGACCGAGCTGCATGAAGAACTCGAGCACTGGATTGAATATCACCGAGCGGTGCGTTGACCCCCGGTGAAGGTACACGGTTGTTAGGAGAGAAGCGAACTCCGCAATCGCGACCCCGAGAAGCAGGTACATCCAAACAGGATGGTTCATAATGCACCTCCTTTAGGGCATTAGACTGTTACGTGAACGGCTCAACGACCGTCTTTGAAAGAGCCACTATAAATCTATGCTTAACCCAGATTTTAATCCATGAACACAATATCGGCCCCATAATTGGGGCCGATATTGGCGATATTGAAGACTATTTCTGTCTCGGATTATTTGAGCACGAATCTCAAGAAGACCACTACTCCAATTCCGATCAAGACCAGAATTATGAGCCCGATGATGGTCCAGCTTCCGCCTAGCGCCGAGAAGATGCTGGCGGTATAGCTGTTAGAGCTCGGCGCACTGGAACTGGCAGTCGCCGTTCCGCCACTGGTAGTGACACTGCGGGTAGCGCCATAGCCCGTGCCGTAAGCGTTGGTTGCGACGACGCGATAATAGTAAGTGGTGTTTGGGGCGAGATTGGTTAGAGTGGCCGATACTGGAACCGTCACCGAGCCCGAACCCACATCTTGGGCCGCCGTTGTATAGCCGAACGAAGTTGTAGGACCATATTCAAAGTAGACACTGGTATCTGCGCCGTTCGGAAGAGCTGTGCCGCTAACCGTGATCGAACTGGTAGCAGGAGCGCTGGCCAACGCCACAGAACTCTGAGAGCCCTGGCTGGCATTGGTGTTCTTCATGCTCAGAAGGATCTTGTTCATTGACGTAAGTATCGAGGTCAATGTTGTTCCGGTATTTGATGTTACCGAGGTGTTAACGCTGGAACCCGAAGACGTAAGACTCCGAGTACCCCCGTAGCTTGTGCCATAGGCGTTTTGGACATCGATACGATAGTAGTAGGTCGTGGCAGGCGCTAAATTACTTAAGACAGCCGAGACATTAACATTGGAATAACCCGAACCTACGTCTTGAGTCGGAGTTGTGTAGCCGAACGAAGCAGTCGGGCCATATTCGAACCAAGCAATGCTATCGGCACCGTTAGGATAGGCCGAGCCGCTAACTGTAGCCGAAGTCGATCCCGCCGAAACCGCTGATGTCACATAGTTTATAGGGGTAGCGTAGTTGTAAGCGTATGTAGGCGTGTTGTATGTAGGTGTGTAGTAGGATGTGTAGTAATTAGGAGTAACAAAAGTTTGTACCGTTCCATAATCAGTGCCTTCATCATTTTGGGCGACTATACGGTAATAGTATGTAGTAGCAGGCAAAAGATTGCTTACAACCGCGCTTAAATTCGTATCAGTAGTCAACCCGACCTGCTGCGATGGAGTATCAGAACCAAGCGAAGAGGTATATCCGTATTCGAACCAAGCTGTCGTGGTGTAACCATTGGGGTAAACTGAACCAACCAAGGTCGCGGATGTATTGGTTATATTGACGGCACTACCAGTAGATGCCGAGGCGCCTACGCCGTTGTTGCTGTAATAACCGGAGTTACCAACCGTAGCGTGGGCAATGACGTAACCGACATCGCCTGCTGGGATGTTCCCCAATAGGACTCCGCCGTTACCAGACACTATCTGATCTCCGTTCTGACCGAAAGCCCAAGGAGTCGGGCTGGATGAGCCCTCGTCGTACCAAGTTGTGGCTCCGGAAACATAGGTCAATGGCGAAGTGCCGTAGTTGTTGTAGTTAGTATACACAGTCGCACTGCCCTCCACCGCAGCTGCGTTGTCTGAGGTGATAGTGGCCGTGACCGTGGTGCCGTTAGACACATTGGAAGGAAGGTTAAGCTCGACCCGAGTATTTAGGGCTGAGTTAACCGAAGTATTGTGGTAGAAGATCATAAAACTGACCTCATTTGATGAATTGGTCGATACATTGGTTGACCAGCTATTATTCGATGCGGAATATGCCGCACCGGCCACAGCTTGCAACACTGGCGCATCCCCCACCGAATTATTGAACTGGGCGTTTCCATACGCTCCGGCCGACGGGATGATAAATCCCAAAACAGCCACGGATAGAATGGACATTAGGACCTTGTTCGCTAAACTTATATTTTTCATTTATTTATTTTGTGTTTGTATTAGACCGTTTTTGTTTCTCCTCTACACTTCCCCATCTTTAAAGTCTCTAGATCAACTAAAGAATTTAAAGATGAGGGCAAGTATCACAAGTACTTGCTCTCACTCGATTTCAATCGCATAAACGACTCTTCGTCAGTCACTCGCGGTAGGAGCTCCAGCACCGGTGGTTGCCTGTGGCGAACTGCCGTAGGTGTATGCCTGAGGGGCACTGCCGTAAGTAGTCGCTTGAGGCGCGCTGCCGTAGGTGGTTGCCTGTGGCGAACTGCCGTAGGTGTATGCCTGAGGGGCACTGCCGTAAGTCACAGCCTGGGGGGCACTACCATAGGTATATGCCTGGGGCTGTGAATACGTGTACACCTGCGCCGGAGTATAGCTGTAGCCGTAGTAGTAGTTCTGAGGAGGCGTATAACTGTAGTTATAGTAATTCTCAGGGGGCGTGTAACTGTAATTGTAGTTATACGTCTGAGGCTCGGATACCGGAGGAGTGTAATTGTTATAACCGTAGTTATAACCATAGTTATACTCCTGAGGTTCAGGATTGCTCTGCACAATCACTGGCGCCGGGGCCGGCATTGGTGTGTTGACCACGACATAAGTCGTAGTTTTCTTCACCACAACGGATGGCACACTAACCACGGGCTTCGCTACCTGAGTTTTATGATTGAAGGATCCTATGATGTCGTCGCAATAGACGTTCTTGCCTGTACAGATTATGTTCACGTTTGGCGCACTCAGTACGCCACAGTGAAGAAGTACAAGAAAGATTACAAATAGGATTCCGAAAATCGCTAGACCGAACAAGACCCAAGATGCCTTTTTCATATTTGTGGTAATTAGCACCCTCCGTCTTATTCAACTCTTGAGTTGAAGTAAGCCGGATGGTTATTGATAAAGTCGACCTTTATCTTTCGCCAAGCGGCTCACTTCTAAGCCGTTTATTGATTAATTTGTTTATAAAGAACAGGAATTCTCGTAGCTCGAGATTAGCATAATATTTGTTATATGTCAATACCAATCGGGCACAATGCGATATATTTCGGTGGCCGTTGAAGGCCGTAAACACTGCAAAATCCGGCGCCGATGAGATAACCGGACCGAATAATATAGGGCGCTATATGTTTTATATGACGAAATTGACTAGGCGGTCCTTAACGAAAATCACCCTCTTTGTATATTGACCGCTAAGGATTTGCTTTACCTTAGGATCCGCCAAAGCAATCTTCACCGCCTCTTCTTCGCTTATGCCGCGGTTGACGGAGACGGTGGACCGCACCTTCCCATTAACCTGTATGACTAATGTCACGGAACTGTCTACCAGTAGTTTTGGATCGTATTTGGGCCAAGCAGTTACGTGAATTGATTTTATCCGTGCGCCATAAAGTTTGCTCCATATTTCTTCTGCGATGTGCGGCGCGAAAGGCGCGATTAATTGCACAAACGCCGCAAATTGTCCTTCTGATACAAAGCCTCGGCTCTCTTCGAACTGATTGAGTTGGATCATGAGGGCCGATATCGCTGTGTTGTAGGCGAGAACCTCTATGTCGTCGGTAACCTTTTTAATGGTTCGGTGTAGATGCCTGTCTATGTCCTCCCCGCCCTTGTTGGCGAACCTGACGCTGCCACTCAGCTTCCATACGCGCTCAAGAAATCTCGTAGTACCTTGTATGCCGCTGTCACGAAAGTCTCCGCCGCTGTCGAATGGCCCCATGAACATCAGATACATTCTGAGAGCATCGGCACCAAAGTCCTTTATATAGATGTCTGGGTTTATGACGTTTCCTTTTGACTTCGACATCTTTGCACCATCTTTTATGATGAGGCCATGGGCTCTGAACTTTGGAAATGGTTCCTCAAAATCTACCAACCCCATGTCTTTCAAAGCCATAGCGACAAACCTCACATACAGTAGATGCAATACGGAATGCTCGGCTCCCCCGGTATATAAGTTAACCGGGAACCATTTCTTGATTATCGCCTTGTCCCAAGCCGCCTTTTTATTCTTAACGGAAGGATAGCGCAGGTAATACCAGGCTGAATCAAGGAATGTATCGGAAACGTCGGTCTCGCGCCGGGCGAAAGCACGGCACTTCGGACAGCGCGTCTTATAGAATTGCTCTATCGAGGCTAGCGGAGATTTGTCTGTTCCGGTCGGGCGAAAATCCTTAACATACGGTAGCTTTACTGGCAGGTCCTTTTCAGGAACGGTATACCATCCAGGCATATCCTTTCTTTCTCCTCTCCCCGCTTCTTCGCACTTGTCGCAATGGATCATTGGGATCGGCGGGCCCCAGTAACGCTGGCGCGAGATCAACCAATCACGGAGGTGATAGTTGACCTTCTTCTTGCCGTCGACGAACTTGGTGATCTCCCACTTTGCCTTTTCGGAATTCATTCCGTCGAACTTGCCGGAATTCTGGAGAGTCCCCAATCCTACATATAGTCCCGTGGCGTTGAACTCTTCGTTCAGTTTGTTTGTGATTACTGGTACGACCGGCAGGTTGAATTTCTTGGCGAATTCCAAGTCGCGTTCATCGTGTGCGGGAACCGCCATTATGGCGCCTGTGCCGTAACTCGACAGTACATAGTCAGCGATCCATATAGGCACGCTCTTCCTGTTGGCGGGATTGATCGCCAAAACGCCTTTCAGCTCCACGCCCGATTTCTCCTTACCCTCATCGATACGCTCAGCCTCGGATTTATCCTTGGCATTTTTTATGTACCTGTTGACCTCGGGCAGATTAACAACCTTCAATTTAAGCTCTTCAACCAATGGATGCTCCGGAGCCAATACGACATAAGTCGCGCCGAACATGGTGTCTGGTCTCGTTGTGAAAACTTCTATTGATTGTTCGGAGTCGGCTATCGGGAACTTGACCAGCGCCCCTTCCGACTTGCCTATCCAATTCCTTTGGGCGACCTTAACTTTTTCCGACCAATCGATCTTATCCAAATTGGCTTCGAGCTTTCCGGCGTAATCGGTAATCTTGAAGAACCATTGTTCCAACTGCCTCTTTATTACCTGGCTGCTGCAACGCTCGCACTCCCCGGCTATGACCTGCTCATCGGCCAGCACGGTTTTGCAGGAAGGGCACCAGTTGACGGCCTGTTTTTTGCGATAGGCCAATCCGGCCTTGAACATCTGCACGAACAGCCACTGCGTCCATTTGTAATATTCCGGGTCATAAGTCTCCAGGCGCTCATTCCAGGCGAAGCCGCTGCCGACCATCTGCAGCTGGCGGTAGAAATTCTTCTCGGATATCTTTGCCTGATCGGCCGGATGCTTACCGATCTTTATGGCGTAGTTTTCGGAGTTTATGCCGAAGCCGTCAAGGCCGATCGGTTCAAAGACGTCATAGCCCTGCATGCGCTTCATGCGTCCGTAGATGTCTGAACCCGTGACCGCATACATGTTCCCGACATGGAGGCCTTCGGCCGAAGGATAAGGGAACATCATCAAGTTATAAAAAGGTTTTTTGGCCGTTTTAAGGTTCGGTTCGTATATGCCGGAGCTCTGCCACTTCTTCTGCCATTTCTTCTCTATTTTTGAAAATGGATACATTTCTATAATCCTACACGGTTTACGGCCGTATCCTCAATACCCTTAAAGCGTTAGCAGTGGTCATCTTTGAAATAGTTTCGACGTCCGTATCTAAAACTTCGGCCATCTTTCCGGCCACATAGCTCACATATGCGGGTTCATTGCGCTTTCCGCGATATGGCGCCGGCGTCACGTAAGGCGCATCCGTTTCCAGCAGGACGCGTTCTATTCCTATGGATTTGATTGCCGGATCATAATCGCGGGCAAAAGTCGTCACTCCGCCGAACGAGAAATAAAATCCCATCTCTTTCAATTCCGCCGCGTCGCGCTCCGTCCCAGTGAAGAAATGGATTATGCCAGGGATCGGGCCCACCAATTTAGAGCTCTCTCTTTTAATTATCCCGATTAGATCGGAAAATGCGTTGCGACAATGGATCATGAGAGGCTTATCCAGCTCCTTAGCCAATTCAATCTGGGACACGAATGTAGCCTCCTGCTTCTTTTTGGATTCCTCTCCTAGATGGTAGTAGTCCAATCCGCACTCTCCGATAGCGACCACTTTCTCATCGCGTCCCAACCTGAGGTAATAGTCGTGGTCGAACACCTCTCCCCTGGAAGTGAATGCCTTAGCCTTATCATCCGCGCCAAGTTCGCTCACATCATGGAAAGACTTTTCGGTATGTATCGGGTGTAATCCTATTGCGGCATATACGCCTTCCTTATAGTTATTGGCCACCTCCACCGCTTTGGCCGACGTATCTTTCTGCGTCCCGACGTTGACCAGCCATATATCGCTGTCCAAGGCGCGCTGGATGGTCTCCTTATAGTCATCCTCAAAGGCGGCAAAGTGGGCGTGAGTATGTACGTCGAAAAATCTGGGCATTATAGTCTCGGGAAAAGAGGCTTTGTTATTTCTGCGTTGTCTTCGATTGCCTTCGTAATCTTAGCGCTCGTTTCAGGCATCAACGGTCGCAACAGATAGCCTATCTCATAAAGATTGGCCAACAGCAATTTAATGGTCGTTTTGGCATTCTCTTTTTCCTCTTCGATCTTTATTTTCTTGAACGGCTCGTTAATTTCAATCAACGAATCCGATTTCTTGATCAGATCCCAAACCAGGTTCGCCGCTTTCTGGATTTCGAAAAATTCGAGGTGTTTATTATATTCAATCCTGTACGCCTCATTCTTTTTAACCATATCCATATCCAATCTCACATCGTGCGTCGCGGCCATCTTCATAACCCTACTCACTAGATTGCCTAAACCATTTGCAAGATTGGCGTTGTATGACTCTCTGAATTTATCCAACGTAAAGGCGCCATCCTCGAACGTCGGCATTTCGCGCGCGAACCAGTAACGTAAGGCGTCAGTTCCAAACTCATTGATCACACCTATCGGGTCAACGACATTACCCAAGGTCTTGCTCATCTTCAAGCCACCTTCGCCGGTAATGAATCCGTGAATTAGAATAATCTTTGAACCGGGCAATCCAGCCGACATGAGCATTGCTTGCCACATTGCCGATTGCTGTCTCAAGTTGTCTTTGCCGGCTATCTGTATCGCGTTCCGGTCGCCCCCATCTCCCCAGAATTCACCGAATTTATCGATGTTCTCCGGCCAGCCAAGCGTAGAAATATAGTTGATCAGCGCGTCGAACCAGACATACATTACCTGGCTATCATCGCCTGGCACCGTTATCCCCCAAGGCATCTTGGACTTGAGACGCGATATGCTGAAATCCTGCAGCCCCGCTGCGACGAAATTCCTTATCTCGTGCATGCGCGAGTCTGGAACGACGAATCCCGGATCTTTGTCGTACAGCTCAAGCAGCTGTTTTTGGTAATTGGAAAATCTGAAGAAATAGTTCTCCTCCTCTATTATCTCTATCTCTAACGAAGGGTGTAGCGGACAGCGGCCATCGACTAGCTCTGAATCGGTTTTCTCCAATTCACAACCCACGCAATACTTAACCTTATACGCTCCTTTATATATGTCCCCTTTCTTGTCGCACAGCCGCCAGAATTCCTGGGCGGCGCTGATATGATGGGGGTCGGTTGTCCTTATGAAAGCGGTGTAGTCCATATCGAGCGCCTTGCAGAACTGCTTGAACTTCTCAGCATACTCGTCGACATACTCTTTGGGGTCCTTATTCTCTTCCACCGCCTTACGATAGATCTTTAGACCATGCTCATCGGTACCGGTATTCAAGAACACATCCTCCCCCAAAAGCTTATGGTAGCGAGCGATTATATCGGCCTGCACGAACTCAAGAGCGTGCCCCATATGGGCGGCTGCGTTGACGTAGGGCAGAGTCGTCGTTATATAGAATTTTTTAGACTTCGACTGTTTCACTTTCGCGTTGCCGATCTTTTTTTGCTACCCAATCGTCTACTATCTCCTGGAACACCACCGCTGCCGGAACGGCCAAGAACATTCCTGGTATGCCGGCAAGGGTATTGCCGATCAGTATCGCAACGATCACTACGACCGGATGTACGTCGACCGACCGCTTCATCACAAGAGGCACTAATGCGTGCGCTTCGACCTGCTGCAGGATGATGAAAAGAATGAGCACCGAAAGGGCGAGGCCGGCTGATTGGTTCAATGCGACAGCGATCGATAGCGCCCCGGCGAAAATGGGGCCGACCAATGGGACGATCTCAAAGACCCCGGCGAATATCGCCAGGATCAGCGCGTATTTAACCCCAAGGAACAACAAGCCGAAGAAGACGGCAGTCGCCATTATGAGTGCGAGCACCAGTTGGCCATTCACCCAGCGACTTATCTTGTGTTTGGAACGGTAAAACGTGGAAAGCGCCTTGTCTTCCATGTCGCGCGGCAGTATCGCTCTAATAAATTTACCGACGCCGTCACGAGTCACAGTGAGATAGAATGACAGGATTATCGTAACTATAAGCAGAGTCACACCCCCTAGAACGTTGCCCAACACGTCGACGAACGAGGCATTGCCCGCCAGAAGCGAATTGGCGAAAGAATTTATCTGCGGCGTTATCGAATTTATGAACGTATTAGGCACGGATGTCCCGAGTATCTGCCCTATTGCGCCGCCAAGATTGGCGAACAAGTCTCTGAACTCGATGATCGAAAGAGGTACTATGGTGTACGTCAGCAACGCTAAAAGCGTTAAAGTCACGACGAAAATGGCTATGGTTCCTACGACTCGCGGCATCCGCCATTTCTCCAACTTCTCGACCAATGGGTCAAGCGCTGAGGAAATAAGTATCGCGACCAGAAGGACTATAATCGTTTCACGTATGGCAAAAAGAAGCGCAAGAAGCGCCGTTATTGCAGCCACCTTCCATAGACTGCCCCAGGAAATTTCAAGGCGGAGGCGTTCCATCTTGATTTTAATTCTACTCTACTGTCAGCAACCCCTGCAATGACGCCTTATCGTCTTCCGGGCCGACTAGGGCCAGATTTAGCGATGAATTTTTGAATACGTCCTTAGCGACATTCTGCACCTCTTCCGAGGTCACTTTTAGGTAATGTTGTATCACCTCTTCCGGAGTCAGTATCTCGCCAGAACTGATTTCCTGCGACCCGTAATACCTGGCGATGGCGTCGGACGTCTCAAGATACACGGCGAAACTGCTAACCAGTCTCTGCTTGATCTCGTCCAGCTCTGTTGCCGTAAGCTGCTTGTCTTTAAGCATGCGACACTGTTCGAATATGGTCTTTATGGCCAGCTCCAATTTTTCGTGATTCAACCCTGCGGAAATTACCAGTTCGCCATGGTCCATGAACTCATCCGCTTCGGACGAAATGTAATAGGCCGCTCCCAGCTGGTCACGGACAGTTGCGAAGAGGCGCGAACTCATACCTTCGCCCAGATAGGTGGACAAAACCGAAAGCGCGAATCTGCGCGGATCGCGCACCTCATACGCCCTGAACCCCAAAGCTATGTGCGTCTGATCGGACTCTTTGGTCTTCAGCTTCAACACCGGATCCGTTTGGGAAATAACCGTCTTAGACTTGGGTATGCGATCCCCTACCGGGATATTGTGAAACGCCTTTTCTACCTCGGATATGGCGTTCTTTTCATCTATCGCGCCGGCTATGACTACCAATGTGTTTGCGGCGACGTACCGCGCCGAACGGTATTTTATGAAGTCTTCCCTGGTCAGCTTAGAAACCGTCTCCTTGGATCCGCCTATTTCCCATCCGGCCGGCTGGTCGCCGTACATAGCCTCCTGCAGGACCGAATGCACTTTCTGCATAGGAATGTCCTCGTACATATTGAGTTCTTCTGTTATCACGCCGCGCTCTTTCTCTATTTCGGCAGGGTCTATTATCGGATTAATATAGAGGCCCGAAACCAAGTCGAGTATCTTAAGGAAATTGGCGTTGATCGCCTTGGCGTAGTAGCCGGTATATTCGGTGGAAGTGAATGCGTTATAGCTTGCGCCCAAGGCCTCGAGCTCTTTCGGTATCATTATCGGTTTCGGTCGCCGAGTGGTCCCCTTGAAGCACATATGCTCCAGAAAGTGGGAAAGACCGTTAATCTCCTTGGTTTCGTATTCCGATCCGGCCTCCACCAGTACCAAAACCGTGGTTGTGGCGCTTCCCGGCATCGGTACGGTGATTACCCGCAGACCGTTACTGAGAACTGTTTTCTTGTATTGCATTCCTTAGATAATTTTTTAGTTCTTTTATGGGGACCCTCTCCTGTTTCATGGTATCCCTGTTGCGCACGGTGACGTCGTCTTTATCCAAACTGTCGAAGTCCACCGTCATGCAGTAAGGGGTGCCTATCTCGTCCTGGGAATAATAGCGCTTGCCTATATTGCCTCGGGCATCCCAAGCCACAGGGAATTCCTTCTTGAGATCCAGATAGATTTTCCTGGCCAGCTCTACCAATTCAGGCTTGTTAGCCAAGAGTGGGAATATCGCTGCCTTGTAAGGAGCCAATCTCGGTTTGAGCTTAAGCACGACCCTGTCTCCTTCCTCGGCGTAAGAATCCAGCATCACCATAGCCAGTAGTCGGTTTATTCCGACAGCTGGTTCGATCACATGAGGTATGAATTTCTTGCCCGAAACCGGATCGCTGTAAGAAAGGTCAACTCCGGAGTATTTCATGTGCTGCTTCAGGTCGTAATCTGTGCGGTAGGCCAATCCCCAGAGCTCTTTGAACCCGAACGGGAACTTGTATTCCAGGTCCTCGGTGCGCTTGCTGTAAAAGCTCCTTTCCTCGTCGCTGTGCTCGCGCCAGCGTAAGTTCTCTTCGCGGACGTTTAGATTGCCCGTAACAAACTTCCACAAGCTGTCCTTCCAAGACTCGAATAGCTTGTTCCAATCCTCGACCGATGGGTCGAAGAAGTACTCTATCTCGCCCTGTTCGAACTCCAGAGTCCTGAATATGAAATTGCCTTTTGTGATCTCGTTTCTGAAGGTCTTGCCCAATTGGCCGACCCCGAACGGGAGAGTGACCCGGGTCGAGTCGATTATGTTTTTGAAGGAGACGAATATCCCCTGAGCCGTCTCGCCTCTCAAGTAGACCTTAGACTGATCCTCCGGAACGATGCCTATTTTTGTCTCAAACAGCAGGTTGAATTTGCGCACCGGGGTCCAATCGCGTTTGCCGCACACCGGACAGGGTATCTTGTTCTCCTGGATTATCTTGTCCAGCTCCTCGACGCTTTTACCTTCGACGTTGGTCTTTTCACCCTTTTTTTCGAAATAATCCTCTATCAGATGGTCCGCACGAGTGCGGGACTTGCAGTTCTTGCAGTCGATCATCGCATCGGCGAAGCTGGCCACGTGGCCGGACGCTTCCCATACCTTGGGATGCAGTATGATCGACGAGTCCAGCCCGACCATATCGCTACGCTGCCTTATGAAATTATTCCACCACTCGTCCTGTATGTTCTTCTTCAATTCCACCCCCAATGGCCCATATTCATAGGAGTTGGCCAATCCGCCGTAAATTTCAGAGCCAGGGAAGACAAATCCGCGCCTTTTGGCCAAGCTTATCCATTTATCCATTAAAGACGCGTTTTCTGACATCACTTCAAGTGATTTGATTGTAGCAGATATGTTGCGCTGGCTACAAAGACCTACTTAACTATGCCGTCTCCGCTGGCCACGGTTTTGTCCGACGGAAGCAGAGTAGTGATGGCGTCACTGCCTGCGGTAAGCGGTAAATTAGTGAAACTGTCCTGGGCCGAGAGAGACGTCGGACCGAGTAAATTCATATATTGTCCGACATCGGACGACTGTGGCGTTGCCGATATCTGGAATATTCCCTCCGGCGCCGGCGTCAGTATCCCGCTGGTGGCAGGCAGATATCCGACGTTCCAGATCATCTCGTTGGTCGAAGAGGAATATTGGAGCGTTGAGCTTGTGTTCGAGCTCGACTGTCCGGTGAAAGTGACGCCCGGCGGCAATTGGGCCTCTACCTGCACGTTGTTCAGATCGGTCGAATAATTAGTCAGATCCCAATGAATAGTGTATTCGGTAGGCGTCCCATTTTGCGGAGGCCATGGCCCGGAGTTCACAAGCCCGGATACGGCATCCCTGAAATATCCCGCCGCCTGCACGGAGACCAATCCCCCTACCTTGGTGATCGATGAAGCCGTGTTCACCGTCTGATCTGCGGTTATAAGATACGGGACAGTGGGCGAAGTTATAGTCGCATTGACGCTAGCCGAGAAATCCTTGTCGTTCAGCTGGTTGATGGGATAACTTTTGTCCAAACTCACATTAAAACTTACGCTGCCGCTGGACCCGGGCGCGAAAGATCCCAAGCCTGGAGTATTCTCGGGGTCCCAGGTAAGGGTATTCGTATTTGGATCGAAATTGGCGCTGGAGCTCTGCAGGGTATTCCAATCAAGCATTCCCCCGGAGACATTGGCCTGGATAACGATGTCTTGGAAGGCCACCTGGGTGTTATTTTTATAATTGAGCGTGTAATCCAGCGTCTCGCCTGGCTGGGCCACGGTGCTGGTTGAATTATTGACCATGATATCCAAGGACAACGGAGAAGCGTTGACCGTGGTCTGAGCGGAACTCGACAAGATCACATAATTTTTGCCTAGGATGTTAGCCGTAATGTTGGCGGTCGTATTGAACTGGGTCTGGTCAGGTAGGCTTACCTTTCCCCGAACCACGATCTTGCCCGGATCACTTGGGTCCAATGGATTTATCTGCCAAGTACTCTCGTTTGCAGCGCTCGCGGACGGGATCGATGAGCTTAAGGAAAATGTGCCTGGGTAGATGAACTGGATTGATAGCGGCGGCAGGGTCGTGCTGCTGCTCATATTCATAGACGCAGGATTCCATCCGTAGGCCGCCACAGACTCCATCTCTTCGCCGGAAAAAGTCGTCGACGGCGACGTCAGTTCAAGGGTCAACGGCAGATTCTGCACGTTAACGTTCAGATTCGATGTGGTCTGAAACTTGGCGCTTAAAGAACCTATGCTGTAAGAGGCGGTTATCGCGATAGTTTGGGAACTGTTCACGCTTGGCAGGGGTACAAGCTGGAAAGTCTGCTCGTTGATGGACCCTTTGGAAATATTGCCTAAGCTCTGGTTAATAATGGACATATTCGAGCCGTCGGCCATAACGAGAGAGCTGGGAAGGGACACTGACAATTGCACGTTTTCCAAATCACTGTCGGAAGTGTCGCCTAAATCGACTTTGACTGAAAACGGCATTCCGACCACGACCGGACTCTGGCTTACCGAGGCGGCGATCGATACCCCCTGCGAAGAAGACCGTGTCCAAAGGTATAGGCCCACGCCGACGATTAGGATGACTATAATAGTCCCTATTATCCATAGGGACGAAGATTTTGCCCGGCCGCAGTTAGATCTTAACAATTTCATATTCGCTGATCCCCATTTTTTTCACGGAATCGGCGCATAGAAATGTTACATCCCCGGGGACGAAATAGGCAATGCGCGAGCTGCCGCACTCCGCGCATACCGCAGAATCTACGTCTATGCCTAAACCCATCAAAATCCGGCGATAGCGGGTCGGGCTGAAGTCGCCCCGACTGATGGCCCGTTCGGCTTCATACCACAACCCAAGGTCTGGTAGGCCCAACGGGGAGGCCCTGTTTAGGATATCGATGAACTTCATCAGCTCCGGGCTTATCTTCGGCGGTCTGTCGGACAGGGCATCCAGCACTTGGAAGCTTCCGCCCTCACCTCTCTCTATGAGACGTATGGAAACTATGTTCCCAGGCATAAGATGCCCGGCCAGCTTCGAAGTTATCTTCTTGACGCTCTTAGCCCTGGCCTTAAGCCGGCCGAAATCCTTAGTATATAGAGTGATCATCCGGTCGAGATCGTCCCTATCCTCGACATCAAGGATAATTGCTGTCGTATAATGTTCTAACATGATTTCATTGACTATTATACCTTTTTAGGCTAAGATTCGGTTAAGTTAAATTATTCCCGGAAGGGAGTTTTTTAATGCCTGAAATGAATAAACGACTGGTTCTGGTGGCCATATTGGTGCTAATCGGGACTACTAAAATAGGTATTATACAGGGTGCAACTGATCCTCCGGCCGTAAAGCCGGAGTACCAGAGCGCCTTATTGGCCGACGCCACCCCATCGGACATAGTGCAGGCCAGGATTACCGCATATGCCAGCGTCCCGGAGGAAACCTCCGACCATCCCTTCATTACCGCCTCCGGCATACACGTGCACGACGGCACGATAGCCGCCAACTGGCTGCCCTTCGGCACCAAAGTTAAGATCCCGGCGATATTCGGGGATAAGATCTTCACCGTGGAGGACCACATGAACCACATATATGACAAGGGCTGCGTAGACATATGGATGCCCAGCGTGACCGGCGCCGTAGACTTCGGAGTCAAATATACAAATATAGAGATCCTGTAAACGACAAGGCCCCATGAAGGGGCCTTTTTAGTCGAACTGGAGTATCAGCGGCAGATGGTCTGATATGTTCAGCCTGGGCACTTCAAAGCTCCTGACGTCTATGCCCGGAGAGGTAAACACGTAATCGGCGAAGTGCAGCTGCACCTTTGAGGACTTATACTTCTCATAATTTAGGTCGCTTCTGGTTGAAGCGATGTTGAAGCTCTTTATAAGATCCTTCATTCCTGCCGATTCTATTATCTTCACGCTTTCGGTCTGCGGCATCAGGTTGAAGTCCCCGCCCAGTATCTTCTCCCCCTTCTCCAAGGTCAGGAATTCCGCTATCTGTCGGGACTGACCCAATCGGCCATCGCTATCCAATTTATTCCAGGGATATGCGGCCCCGTGGAAATTGCAGAGGGTAATTTTCTTGCCGCCGTGGACAAACCTGAAATATTGCAGATTCTTTATCCTTTCCAGCGGCTTTTCTTCCAGGTCATTAACATAGACGATCAAATCACCTTCGGAATCGATCTCAATTCCCTTTTTGCTGAATATCGCTAGCCCGACATCGACCTTGATGCCGCCTATGTTTAGCACGTTGGTTAAAGCCAGAGACCCGTCGAAACCGGCAAGCCCCCGTTTGAGATCCTTGAATATGTCGGATCGGAAACCCGCAAACTCGGGCGCCAAGTCGACCCTTTTATCGCTATCGAAGACCTCCTGGAAACAGAAGAAATCCGTGGATGGGGCGGACTCTTTTATGAACTTCATGAGCGGTTCGAACATCGTGCCGCCCCATATATTGAGGAAGATGATCTTCATTATCAATTAACGATAACGTCCAGTAGATTATCTACGTCGGCATTCTTCGGCAGACACCTGTCGGCGATAATCCTTTGGAACCTATTCGTCTCTATTTGGACGATTAAAGCGTCGGTGCCAGATGCCGGTCTGGAAATAACGCCACCGAAGACGCACTCAGCGATGACCTTAGATGCATCCTCCGAACTTGTACCCTGCTTAAAGAAGACTAGAATCGGCGCCTTCTGGCAGAACCAATAGATAGCGCACCCGATTATAACGGCAATAATTACGAACGACGCGATTAATAATTTCTTTTTCAATTCACTAATATACGATGGTCTGATTTTAACTATAGTGCGCGGGACAGGATTTGAACCTGCAAGCCCTTACGGGCGCTACCACCTCAAGGTAGTGCGTCTGCCAGTTTCGCCACCCGCGCGTTTACTACGCTACATTATAGCCAGAATGCGGGAATATAAAAATCTATCGACTTATTCCGCCGATAGATCTTTCCAATTAACCCTGATTCCTTAGCTTCTGCCTGGTATTCCTAGCAGACAGACTGCGTAGGTAATACAGCTTGGATCGATGAACTTTCTTGGGAGAATCTATTATTTCAACCTTAAGGACTGTCGGTGAGTTTATTGGATACACTTTTTCCACCCCTACGGCGGCAACCACGGACCGGACGGTAAAAGTTGCCCCTATTTCACTGCCGTGCTTCCTGGCGATTACGACCCCCTCGAAGACGCTGCCGCTCTTCTCGTGGACCTTAACCCTGCTTCCAGGCTTTATTTTGGCTGCGATTTCTTTATCCATATCGAAGGGAAGTTTAGGGTGCACCGGTTATAAAGTCAAGATAAAACGCCTTGCTTAAAGGCTTTTTCCAATTCCTCAGGCGGGTCGGCCACTATCTTTATCCGCTTGCCGCTGGCGATGGGCAGCTCTAGGGAATAGGCATGGAGATACAACCTGCTGACCTTGTCCCTATGCTTTCCTCCATAAATTGGATCACCGACGATCGGATAGCCTATTGAAGCCATATGCACCCTGATCTGATGAGTCCTTCCGGTATGCGGGGAGACCTCCAGGACGGTGCACTCCTGCGGCCCACGGGCAGTGACGAGTTTAGTGTATCCTCTGACCTTGTATTCTGTTATTGCCTCTTTTACCATCTTGGCTCTAGCGGTGGTGACGGTCCTCTTTATGCTGCCGTTCCTCAGGCCGATCGGCTTGTCGATAATCCCACCCGAAGGCACATGGCCGTAAACCAATGCCAAATAGGTCTTTTTTAGCTCGCGCTCCTGGAACAGGGACTTGAGGTACTCAAAATATTCCTGGGTCTTGGCTATCACCAAAACGCCGGAGGTGTCCCGATCCAGACGATGGACTATTCCCGGACGAAGTTCGGTGTTGTCGCCCACCTTGAGAACCTGCGGCCGATTGACCTTAAGCCAGTCGACTATAGTGTCCTCGCCGCCCCGCAAATTTATCGGATGGACCAAAATTCCCGCCGGTTTGTTGACCGCAAGGAAATTGTCGTCTTCATAAAGTACTTCTAGATTGAACACCTTAGTATATTCGCCGACTAGAACAGGGTGTATATCGCACACTTGGCTATGTCCGGTATCACGCCTCCAGTCACCTGCTCGCTTATTTTATCCAGCGAAACCTTGTCGCTGCCCGTTGCCGAATACAGGTAGTCACCTTGTATATAGGCCACCTTTTTGCCGTTAAGATCGAAAATGAACCTGTCCTGAAAATAACCCAACTTGGTCCCGTCGTGGGCATGCAGATAGATCCCGTCGATCCAGCCTATTTTCGAACTGTCGCGCCATATATCGTGGCCGTCCATTCTTATCATATTGGTATTATAACCCTTCTTTGATTCTGGTGCGCGATGCAGGGATCGAACCTGCGACCTCTTCAATGTCAATGAAGCGCTCTACCACTGAGCTAATCGCGCTGTTAAACCGGCCCATTTTAAAGACGCCTGGTGGGCGTGGAAGGAATCGAACCTTCGACCTCTGTCTTATCAGGACAGCGTTCTACCATTGAACTACACGCCCAGACCTCAGCCTGTAGATTAAACCATTATAATAGTACGAATCCCAGTCAGACAAGTTAGTGCAGCCCCAATGAGTTGTAGGCGTTAATGTTGAAAGTTATGCTCGGCGTAGACGGCTGCGAGGGGGAAAAGGCGCCATACAGCTCGGAGCTCAAGAGGCCGATGGAGATAACAACGACGACAATGGTCGCAATCAGGGTTACTATCGCCCCGCCCACTACCCATATCTCCAATCTATCGAAACTTCTTTTGTTGTTCATGAATGGAATGGAATATTTCCGGTTATCATCGCGCTGAAATTGCCGCCGGTAGGCTCCTCGATGAGGTCTACGCTCGATACGCTAACGAAAGCGCTGCTCTCGATGTTATCGAGGAACGTAAGCACGTTGCCGTAGCTGCCCTGCAGCGTCATCTCGATAGCAACTTCACCGGGCATATTCGCGGTCGGGGCCGTCTCAGATCCGAATTCCGAGCTGAAAGCCAAGTTGTCGCCCTGGGCCATAGCCTGGAAATTATGCTGCACTGAGAAGAGCATATCCTCGCTGGGAATTATGGCGCTCATATTGGTCAATGCAGGAGCGGCCACGGGTTGCTCCTGCTGAAGGTCACTAAGGTTCTTGAGGGAGCTATTCTCGTTTATTAGAGCCTGATTTACCTGCTTTATGCTGTTTGAATTGATGGCTATATCGTTTTGCAGGTAGTACATCAAAGTACATATCACGACCAATAGGACGAGAGTTATCCCGACGCTCAATATAAACTGTTTCTTAAATTCGCGAGGCATTACTACTATTAGTATAATAAGCTTAGACCTTTTGGGGAAGTAACTCTATGGCATAAATGGCTTGTTGCAGATATCCTTAGCGGGAGGGCGCAAACAACTGATAATTGACAAACCCCACGAACTAACTAGTATTTGAATTCAAAAGCTCAGGCCCGTCGCAACTTTCTATAGTAACGGCTGCAGGTTGGAGTTATTTGCATAAATTATGAAAACACTGGTGATAGTAGAATCCCCGACCAAAGCCAAGACCATCGGCCGTTTTTTGGGGTCTGACTTTAAGGTTGAATCCTCATATGGCCACATACGCGATCTACCAAAGAGCAAGGTGGGCATAGACATAGCGCATGATTTCGAACCGCAATATGTTATTCCCCCAAAAGCCAAGCCGGTCGTGGACAACCTTAAAGAGCTCGCTGGAAAATCATCGCGCATCATTCTCGCAACCGACGAAGACCGCGAAGGCGAAGCTATCGCCTGGCACCTCTCGGCGGCATTGGGCATAGACAAGAAGAAAGAGACCGAACGTATTGTTTTCCATGAGATAACCAAGGACGCAATCCTTGCGGCCCTTGAACACCCCAGAAAGATAGACATAAACCTAGTCGACGCTCAGCAGGCCAGGAGAGTCCTGGACAGGCTCGTTGGCTACGGGCTATCCCCCTTCCTATGGAGGAAAATCCGCTACGGGCTCTCGGCTGGCCGCGTACAGAGCGTAGCCGTACGCCTAGTGGTGGAAAGAGAAAGAGAAATCCAGGCCTTCAATAAAGAGGAATACTGGTCAATAGAAGGCAGATTCCAGAAAGACAAGCAGACATTCCCCGCCAAACTGAATTCCATAGACGGAAAGGCAATCGGGAAAATGGGCATAAATAACGAGACCGATGCCAGAAAGATATTGGCGGACCTGAATGGCAGCAAGTATTCGGTAGGCGAAGTCTCGACCAAACAGGTCTCCAGGAGCCCGGCTCCCCCATTCACAACCTCAACTCTCCAGCAGGAAGCGGCCCGCAAGCTCGGCTTCTCTGCCAAACAGACCATGGTCATAGCCCAACAGCTCTATGAGAACGGCCACATAACCTATATGCGTACGGACAGCCTGAACTTAGCCAGCTCCGCCCTCGCCCAGGCCCAAAGAGTGATTACCGAACAGTTCGGGAGCAAGTATTCTCTGGCCACACCTAGATATTTCAGCAACAAATCCAAAGGCGCGCAGGAGGCTCATGAGGCCATACGCCCGACCGACCTGAGTAAGAAACTGAATGACAATTTCGAACTTTCGGACCGCGGACAGAAAAGGCTGTACGACCTCATATGGAAACGGACGATCGCCTCGCAGATGCAGGCGGCCGCGCTTGAACAGACTTCTGCCGATATAGAGTCGGAAGACAAGAAGTTCGTATTCAGAGCAACCGGCCAGGTGATATCGTTCGACGGGTTCATAAAGGTATACACGGAAGGGCGGGATGACTCAGCTGAAGAGGAAGAAGGTATTCTGCCGCCGCTTTCTTCGGGCGATAAGGTCAAGGCTACCGAGATAGCCCCCTTCCAACATTTCACCGAACCGCCTGCAAGGTACACCGACGCCACGCTTATCAAATCCTTGGAAGCCTATGGAGTGGGTAGGCCTTCGACTTACGCCCCTACCCTATCGACCATCCAAGCACGGGAGTATGTTGAAAAAATAGACAAAAAATACCATCCTACGGAGATAGGCACGATAGTGAACGACATGCTCGTGGAGAACTTCCCGGAGATAGTGGACATAAACTTCACCTCGCACATCGAAGAGGAGCTGGACCAGATAGCCGAAGGCAAGATCAATTGGAGGACCGTCTGTCGGGAGTTCTATGAACCATTCAAGAAGCATCTCGATGAGAAAGAGATAAGCGTCGAGAAAAAGATAGAAGTGTCCGACGTGCCTTGCCCACATTGCGGTAAGCCGATGCTCATCAAATTCGGGCGCATGGGCAAGTTCTTAGCCTGTCCGGATCCGGAGTCAAAGGTAACGTTACCTATGCCGGAAGAGGCAGCGAAGATAAAGGAGCTGCAGGAAAAAACAAAAGGCGAGCTGTGTCCGATATGCGGAAAGCCGATGGAAGTGAAACGCGGACGTTTCGGATATTTCCTCGGGTGCACCGACTACCCCAAGTGCAAAGGGGTCCAAAGAATATGGAATAAGACCGGATTTAAATGCCCGAACTGCCTGGCGACCGAAGAACGAAAAGACAAGCCTGGAGACATAGTCGAGAAACGAGGCCGGGGCAGAGGTAAGCCGTTCTATGCCTGCACCAGATTCCCAGACTGCACTTTCGTCATGAATAAAAAGCCTGAGACACAAGAAGAACTTGACGAAGCCTACAAGAATTGGAAAGCCAACCCTCCTAAGGCTAAGCCCGTAAAAGCCAAGAAGTAGCCTGGACAAAGGCCTCCAAAGAGGATAAAAAGGAGGTACATTGATAGAATTTTCCAAAGCAATCCAGGATAAATCCGGCCTTATAGGCCGAGCGTATGACTTTGCCAAGGCTGCCCATGCTGGCCAAAAGCGCGATAGCGGCGAGCCGTATTTTAATCACGCCGTTGCAACAGCAGAATACCTAGCCAAGTCAGGTTTGGATGAAGTGACTATCGCCGCCGGCTTGGTCCACGACGTGGTCGAAGATACGCCGAAGACCTTCGATGACGTGGAGAAGAAACTAGGCAGCGAGGTAAGGTTCTTAGTTGAGGGCGTGACTAAATTAGGCCACGTTAAATACCGCGGAGAAGCTGAGCAGGCTGACAATATCCGCCGCATGATCCTGGCCATGGCTGAGGATATCAGAGTGGTGCTGATAAAACTGGCCGACCGCCGCCACAATATGTTCACGCTTTCTTCAAAGCCGCCACAGAAGCAAAAGAGAATCGCTCTTGAGACATCAGAGATATATGCGCCGCTCGCCTATCGTCTGGGGATGCAGCATCTCTCGGGAGAATTAGAGGACCTGGCCTTCCCTTATATCAGTCCGGAGGAGCATCGCTGGCTTGTTGGTCACGTTAAGGACCGTTACGAAGATCGGGAGAAATATCTTAAATCAATCAGACCTAAGGTGGAGAAGGCCTTGCAGGAAGCGGGCATAAAGCCCATAGCCATAGATTTCAGGGCGAAACGCTACTCAAGCCTTTATAAGAAATTGCAGCGCTACGGCACGGATCTCGACAAGATATACGACCTCGTGGCGTTCAGGATAATAGTGTCCGATGTCGGCGAATGTTACGCCACGCTCGGAATAATCCATAAGATCTGGCCGCCGGTTCCTGGCAGGATCAAGGACTATATCGCCATGCCTAAGCCGAACGGCTACCGCAGCCTGCATACGACCGTCATCGCCGATGGCGGGCGGTACGTCGAGTTCCAGACTCGCACCAAAGAGATGCATGACGAAGCGGAGAATGGAATAGCCGCCCACTGGGCCTACGAACAGGCTAAAAACAACATGCCTGAAGAGAAGAAGCCCAGCTTCGCTGATAAAAAAGAATTGAAATGGGTTCAGCAATTGAGAAGCTGGCAGAACGAGTTCACGGATCCAAAAGAATTCATGGAATCCTTGAAGATAGATTTCTTCAAGGATCGGATATTCGCGCTCACCCCGCGGGGAGAGATTGTCGACCTGCCGCGCGGGGCGACTCCGGTAGATTTCGCCTACTGGATACATACTGATTTGGGCAACCAATGCAGTGGGGCGAAGGTTAACGGCAAAATAGTCCCGTTGGACTACAAGCTGCAATCCCAGGATATCGTGGAAATAATAACTCAGAAGGGAAAGAAGCCGTCGTCGGATTGGCTTGAATTCGTCGTCGGCGGCTTCACTAAGAAAAAGATAAAGGCGGCTATGAAAGGCGGGGGCGGGATGCTTAAGGACAATCCTAAATCAGAACTGAAGATAGTGACTGAGAATGACATCGGCGTACTAAAAGATATAACTGCGACCATCTCCCGTTCGCACATTAACATCCTTCAGATACAGTCGGGTCAGGAGCATAGCGGCCGATTCAGCGTCATAAAAATAGTCTGCGACACAGCTGACCGCGACAAAATGTCCAAGATGATTCTAAAACTTAAGAGAATAAGGCAGATTAAAGAAATTGATTACCACGCGATTTGAGTATCTTATCCAAGATGCCATTCAGTTCCTCTGGTGAATAGAAAGTGATACTTATCTTGCCGCTACCGCCCTTGCGGGTCAGATCCACCTCCGTACCTAAGAATTCCTCCAACTGCTCCTTGAAAGACTCCATCTCTGGGTCTGGGAACGTTGGCTCGCTTTCCACTGGATCGCTTCGTACGGCTTTGACGTTGGAAACCTTGGCCTTGAGTTCACGGACGGTCATGCTGCCATGCATAAGCTCGGCGAATAATTCCCTCTGCCTCGATATTTCCTCAACCGATAAAAGCAATCTAGCCTGGCTTTCATTCACCTTGCCGTCGGCTATAGCCTCTTGGATCTCCGATGGCAAGTTTAAGAGACGCATCCTGTTTGCCACGACTTCGCGGCTCTTGCCTAGCCTCGCCGCTATTTCACGTTGGGTCAGCTTAAATTCATCCTGGAGCCTAGAGTAGGCCCTAGCTTCTTCGACTGGGTTAAGATCCTCGCGCTGTATGTTCTCTATCACGGCCAGCTCCAGCTTCTCGCGCTCAAGCGGTATGTTGCGTATTATCGCCGGCACGGTGTGCAAGCCGGCCAACTTGGAAGCCATCAACCTTCGCTCTCCGGCTATCAGCTCATAACTTACGGTCGTACCCTCCTCGCTCTCCTTTTCTATCTTTGTGACGATTAAGGGCTGCAGAACGCCAAATTCACGGATGGACATAGCCAGTTCCTTGAGGGCCTCCTCGTCGAAATGCCGACGGGGCTGATGGGGATTGGGGCTGATATTCTCAACCTCTATCTGGAATACCGACTCCGTCGGAACCTGCCTTTTTGGGCTCTGCGGGGCCATAAAAGGCACCTCTTTCTTAGTAAGATTGTCCGGGCTGTTCACTGGTTGGAACTCCTGCGGTTTATCGATGTTTTTGCCCTCCTGTCCATCCGAAGGGATAAGAGCCTCTAATCCTCTGCCTAACATGTTTCGTTAATAGGTTATTTTTATACTTCGCTTTTCAATTCACCCTCTAAAGCTATCACCTCTTCCGCTAGACGACGATAGGCGTTGGCTCCCACCGATTCGGGATCGTAAATCAATATCGGCTTGCCGAAGCCAGGCGCCTCAGCCAACGAAACAGCTCGCGGGATTTCTATGTTGAAAACCCGATATGGAAAATGTGAACGCAAGTTTTTAGCAACTTCGCGCGCTAATCGCTCCCGTTTATCATACAAGGTCACCACCGCCCCAGCAATACGCAACGGATGGTGGAGTCTTTCGCGCAAAAGGTCTACCGTCTGCAACAGCTCGCTCAGCCCCTCAAGGCTGTAGTATTCCGCTTGGACGGGTATTATCACCTCGTCGGCGGCAATCAACCCATTTAGGGTCAGCAGGCTTAGGGACGGCGGCAGGTCTATAAGAATGTAGTCGTACTGTTGTCTCAAATTGTGTATGAAGTTACGCAGGTAATATTCCCTGCCCGGCATGGAAACCAATTCCACCAATGCGCCCGACAGGTCCGAGGACGCCGGAATAAAGTGGTAGTTTAGGATGTCGCTGTAACGGATGATCTGATCATAAGACACGGATCCGGTAAGCCCGTGATATATATTGTTGCCGATCAGTTTGGTGCCGGTCAGGCTCGACGTGGCATTGGCCTGGGGGTCGAAATCGATCAATAGCGTCTTCCGCCCCAAAGCCGCCAGATACGCGCCTAGATTGACCGCCGTGGTTGTCTTACCTACCCCGCCTTTCTGATTACAAATAGCGATGACTCTGGCCATTAATATCTTTACTATAGCCCAATAATATGGCACCATCAATTTTGTCGAATGCCGGAGTGGCGGAATGGTATACGCGCACGACTCAAAATCGTGTCTCGCAAGGGATGAGGGTTCGAGTCCCTCCTCCGGCACAA
>CAZLHU010000006.1:19787-25758 GCA_964559765.1 uncultured Candidatus Saccharibacteria bacterium | reverse complement strand
AGTTGGTTTTGGTAGATACCGTCTTATCGGTTAGATAAGAAAGGACGCACTTAAAAAGTGCGTCCTTTTTGTACAGCAATAATGGAGGGTATAATCTATAGTGAAATGGCAACCAAAACTAAAGTTTTATATTTAGCCATAACTATATTAGTTATTTTTCTGATTGGCCTGGGATATTACTATTTCACAGAGGTAAAACCTTTAGTCACGGGCAGAACTGTTAATTTAACTAGGTCTGTGTCTAATACATCTACATCCGTCATAAACGCAGATACGAATCTGGCTGATGCATCAGTAGAAATAACATCCCCTAAAGATGGAGAGAAACTAATTGCGGGGGATACATATCCTATATCATGGAAATCTGAGAATATCCCACAGGGTTGGGGCATTGCGTTCCTAATCAGTGTGAATAACCCATATAGTTATGGATATATGTTAAGTAGTACATTCCCGACCAGCGGATCTTATGAATGGAAGGTCCAACAAATACCTAACAGCGATAACAGCCAACAAGTAGTAATAAAAGCAATATTAGTAAGTCCCGGAGATTCTTCAATAGATGAATATCTGGGGAATTACTATTCTGGGCCGATATCTTCCTTTGGGGAAAGCCAGCCGTTTAGTATTATTTCGCAATAATATTCATAGTTAACGCGTTGAAGCTGACTAGTGCGTCTTTTTGTTATCCGCCGATATAGCATAAAATCTATGTATCATGCCGAACCTCAAGAAGATCCTAGGCCATCTATCGACGTCCACCGTCAAATACAAGCCGCTCATCGAGATAAGGATCTCCAGAAGCGCCCTCCTGCACAACCTCAACGAGTTCAAGAAGCGCTATCCCGACCTGCAGTTCGCCCCGGTCATAAAGAGCAACGCATACGGCCACAGCATGGCCCTGGTCGCCCAGATCCTGGACAAGGAGCCGAAGGCCTTCTTCATGGTCGATTCCTTCTATGAGGCCCTAGTCCTGCGGCGGGCCGGGATAAGGTCGAAGATACTGATATTGGGCTATAACCGCGTCGAGCAGCTCATCGACCCGAAATTGAAGGACTGTTCGGCGACGATCATCGATTTTTCCACCCTGGAAGAGGTCGTAAGGAGGCTTAAGAGGCCTGCGGCCTTCCATCTGAAGATAGATACCGGCATGCACCGGCAGGGGCTCTGGGGAGGGGAGATAGAGCGGGCAATCGGGCTCGTGAAGTCCAACCCGAACTTCGTCCTGGAGGGGCTATGCAGCCATCTGGCGGATGCGGACGGCGCGGACCAGAACTTCACCAAAGGGCAGATCAAGTCGTGGAATGAGACGGTGGACCTGTATAAGAAGAATTTTCCCGACATCAAGTATTTCCATCTGGGCGCCACGGCTGGGTCGTATTACTCGGCGGAGATAAAAGGTAATGTTGTGCGCCTGGGACTCGGGCTTTATGGGTTCAATTCATCGCCGTTCGACAGACTGGACCTGAGGCCGGCATTGGAGATGGTATCGGTGATCAGTTCCATCAAGACCATACCGGCGGGGGAGAAGGTCGGATATAACGCCACTTGGAAGGCCGAGCGGACCACGAGGGTGGCCACGGTTCCGGTGGGATATAACGAGGGGGTTGATCGGCGGTTATCGAATAAAGGATTCTATAAAGTCGGGGATAAATTTTGTCCGATTGTAGGACGAGTGAGTATGAATATAAGCAGCATCGACGTCACGGACATCAATAATCCAAAGGTAGGGGATGAGGTTGTGGTTTTTAGTAGGAATACGGGAGGCAAGAACTCTATAGAGTCGATTGCAAAAACTTGTGCCACTATCCCTTATGAAATCCTTGTCCATATACCAAGTTATCTGAAGAGAATAGCCGTATAATCCACTTTCTGCGACAGTTAACAGAATCATATAGTGTTATAATTATGGCAGTCATGCTGCCGCAGAATTCTAACCGATATTCGACAAACGACTCTATCATACGTGAAGCGTTAAAAGCCGAGCTTTTAAACAAACACGCTGGTGACCATGAATTGAAAATCATTGAAGAGCTTGGCATTAGTCACGGCGCAGTTAGAATAGATTTAGTTGTTGTTAATGGAGTTCTACATGGCTACGAAATAAAAAGTGATTTAGATACTCTAAAACGCCTACCAGAACAAATGCAGGAATATAATTCTGTATTCGATCAGATAACTCTGGTTGTGGGTAAGAGCCATTTATACGATGCGATAAACCTTGTGCCAGACTGGTGGGGTATAACAATTGCCAAAACGGGCATGGATAACTCTATAGTTTTTTGCTGCATACGTGAGCCGCAGAATAACAACCATCAGGAAAGCATCTCTATTGCTCGGCTTTTATGGAGAGAAGAAGCTCTTCGAATTCTAGAAGAAAAAAATAAAGCGGTAGGCTATCGCTATAAACCTCGTGAGTTTATCTATGCAAGAGTAGCAAGTATTTTAGATAAAAACGCTTTAAGGGAGAGGGTAAGACGGACCCTGCTTTCCTCTAGGGAAGGTTGGCGATCTGATTCACCACTAGTGTTAAGTGGTGATTAATCCCTGCCATTAACCAAGTTTCAGTACTACCCGTTCCTTTAATGTTTGGGTCCTTTATGTATCTATCATAATGTATTCCTTTCTCATTGATATAATTATCTCCATAACTAAAATCCTTCCCATAGAATCTCTTATCCTTTTTTGATAAAAGGTTTGCGTTAGCTAGATACATTTCAAATTTTTGTTTCTTACCCTTCATAATTAGCCAATCATTTTCCAGTGTATATTTTATACTTGTACTAGGGGTAAAGAACTGGGAAGTTTCTTTATATATAGGATGTTGAATAGTATAATCCGCAAATGATGGTTTCCTTATAATCTCTCTGTTATTAAATTGATTCATCCAATTTTCCCAATCTAATCTCGGGATTAAATTTTCCTCATCAATTTTACATTGTGATAAATCAGTAGGAAATGCGCCGCTAGCGAAAATAAAAGTTCTCCATTCTGATAAATTATTCAGCTTTTGACTAGCGACAGCGCATCTCTGGAATTTATCATCACCCATATCGATTTCCTTTATATCCACCAAAAGGTCAATATCTCTCTCATTAAGATTCGTCGATCTTAAAAGTTCTTCAATTTGTTTATCTACTGTATCTATCCGGCTTAGATCCGAGGATACGAGCCGCAGACATACACCAGTTTTATACTTTATTGCCAACGCGCAGATGGCTTCTTTCAATTTAGGTTCATCGCTCAGGTTCAATACGGGAATTAAAATCGTCTTATTCTTATCACTATCCTTTAAGATTCCTTCAAGAGTAGCAATCTTCAACGGCACTCCATATAGAAGACTTGCGTCAATGAAGGCAATCTCTTTGCCCCAGTACTTTAAAATCTCATCATAAATCTGGGGAATCTTTGATTCAAAAATTGATATAACCCCTTTAAGCTGATCGTCTTCAGCCCCAGCTAAAACCATAGCCTTTGGCATAACAAATTGAATAAGTGGCGTTATACCATTTTTAGTTTCTTCTCTAAGAACCTGAAGTGCACGCTGCTCAGCACGTTTCCACTTTAGGATCGGTACATAATGTCTTGAATCAAACATGATTATATTTTGTCCCACTTTTCATTCGGGAAATATTGCCTAACTTTTTCTTGTCCAACAAGCTTGTTGAGATAAAAATATTTACCACCCTCGTATCTAATTTTCCCAGCAACAATTGCGACATGTACGCCCAGCTCTTTAGCTAGACTAGTGGCGGCCATGGAAGAGGGGACTATTCTTGCAGGACTAACCTCCCATTTACCCTTTGGTACCAGAGCCTCACTCGCCAAGCTGTCCGCTTCTTTTTCTCTATCATTAATTTCTAGTCCTTTAACATTTTCTAGTTCGTCGTAAAAAAGATTACCGCCCTGCTTGTAGTGCAGTGCTATATGAGCTAATTCATGCATTAAAGTAAACCAAAAGTTATCCAAACGGTCCTGTCTAAGTGTTAAGCCAATCACTGGATTATTTTTATTTGTGAACAAAGAAGCCCCATCTAAACGAGTTTTTAGGAAATAAGGTTCAATTATTAAGATAATCCCATACTTTTTTAAATGCTTTATTGCGACTAGTGGGCTATCTTTCTCATTGCTTAATCTCGCGAATTTCTGCATAAAACCAAGATTGACTGTATCATCTTTATATCTAGCTTCTATTCTAGTATCATTCGCTTTTTGTAAAACACGTGCGGCCCAAGCAGCTAAAGCATGTTTATCAGTTGATGGCGCAGATCTATAACTGGACTTACGTAGCATGCCTTGAAACTGTATAGGGGAACCAACGCTCGAAAAGAAATCTCTAAGTAACGATTTTCCGTTTGTATTCGTAAGTTGCTTTTTGCCAAAATAACCACGACTGCTCATCTTTTTTAATAAATTTGTACTCCAATTATTAAAAAATGCGTCTTCATCTTTGGGTTCTTGTAGCAACACATTTGCGGGAATACCCAAGCCAGACTCAAGAGCTCTCATCATATCGATAGTCAATCTACGCTTCCCAGAAAGAATCTCCGAGACCCTACTTCGACTACCAATATAGGGGACTAGATCAGAAGGGTTGAGATCTAATTGTTCCATTCTAAATTTGATTGCTTCTATTGGGTCTGGTAATGATTCAGGAAAAGTTTTTGATTCATAAGCTTGAACCAGTGTGGCCAATAGATTCAGCTTTTCCCCATTGTCTGACTCTGGGTCAGGGTCACCAACCACAAGCTCACTAATTAGCTTGAGGGCTGCCTCGTAATCTTCTTTATTTTCTATTTTCTTTATCTCATTCATTGGTTTATTCAATGTTCCATTTTTCATATTCTTTATGGGTGCCTATTGCTCTAATTAATACGATTGCTGTTTTATAGGTGACTTGTGCCCACAGACGATATTTATTCCAACATATATTAAAAATAACTTGTTGGTTCCCGGTAAGGCTAGCCTTAGGATATCGAGCTTTTAGATCATGGGGTGTCTTCCACTCTGCGTTTTCTAACTCCGCCACCAGGGCCTCTATGGGAGATTTACTATCTGGATATTGAATCTTGAACTCATCCAGGGGTTCTTTGCCTATGACTATCATGCTTTTTCGTTGCTGTTTGTATCCACATTTCTGTTACCACAGTGGGAACAGTAGCAAATGTACCCAATACAAGTCAATAGGGCTGATACTCGGCCAATTATAAGGATTTATATAGTGATTTAAGGGGTTATTAACACGGCTTAGCCATAGTTCAGCAATCGAGGTACTAGGATATAGGTATGACTAACTCAGACGGAGTGGAGATCTACAAGGACGAAAAGCTGCTTCATTTATATGGAGGTAGAGTGTCTGAGCTTGAAAGCGAGCTACTTGGCTTTGCCCTTTCTAATATCGAGATAAATGAAAATAATAGAAAAATTGAGGATGTATTAAGAGACAAGATACATATTCTTAAGGCAATAAATTTACACCTTGAAGATAAATATAGAGATAACACTGTGGCAAAAGAGTGGATTGCGGTAAATAAATTTATTATACGCGGGCTAGGAGAGGATATATTGTTTCAGACTAATAAACTATGAGCCCTAATAATCCTATAGAAGATGAAACACGTTTGCTTAAGGTATTAGAATTTTTACCGGAGAGTCTTGTCGACGATTTTGTTTCTAGTTATTTATATAATGCACGCTTCCCAACGCAATTTACTAACATCCTTTCAGAATATTCTGCATACAAACAGACCATCATGTCCAGATTCTCGAATCGAAAGACTAATCGTTATTACAATAAATTCAACCAAGTATTTGATAATCTACATACATTTTTATTAGAACATTACTGGATACCAGACGATCATTATGAGATGTATGATAACCCACCATTTCTATATCTAAACCCAGATATTCATCATAATTTTGGTGGAGAAAATACAAACTCTATGCTTTGGGATAAATACAAGAGAGA
>CAZLHU010000006.1:0-19777 GCA_964559765.1 uncultured Candidatus Saccharibacteria bacterium | reverse complement strand
AGACATTATCGCCAAAATAGAGAGTGACACCGCGATGATTTTGTAAGAGTGGCTAAAAGACAAATCGAAAAGGGCAGAGAGAAACCTTTATATCGACGTTGGTGGATGATATCTATAATTTATCCAATTCTAGTGGTAATAATCGGTGGTTTTATACTTTATAAACTAACCCCTATAAACAAATAATTGGTTAGATAGATTGTATAGGGGACAGGCTGAAGTTCGGGGAGAGATAGACGCAATAATCATATCTAAAAAATTAGAAACATAAAATATAACTAATCAATAAAATACCAAACTGTTCTTGTCGCAAAACTGGGGATAGCCCCAAATGCCCAAGGTAAGGTATACTGCAATCAACGTCGGGGGAGGTAGGGTCCGACGAAGATAAACAACAACCATACTTGTCGTATAATGTATGTTATACGACATAAGCAATGAAATTAAAGGCTCATTTCGTAGGAATAGGTGGAATTGGCGTAAGTGCGCTCGCCCGCTATTTCTTAGCCCAAAATTGGGACGTGACGGGCTCTGATAGCGAAGAAGGCATTATCACCAAAGAACTGCGCCACGAAGGCGCAAAAGTTAAAATTGGCCATTATAAGAACAACATTGACTCAGATACTACTATTGTCGTTTACAGCCAGGCTATTCCCCTAGACAATCCCGAGTTAGTCGCAGCCGAACAGCTTAATATACCTATTTCCAGCTATCCCGAGGCCCTAGGGGCTCTTACGCGTGAAAATAGGACTGTAGCCATAGCTGGATCGCACGGTAAAAGTACGACTACAGCCTTGGCGGCCAGGGTTCTGATATCCGGCGGTTTGGATCCGACCGTCATAGTTGGGACCAGGTTAAAGGAATTTAATAACAGCAATTTCCGTATGGGAAAGACCGGATACCTAGTTATAGAAGCCGACGAGTATCGTGACGCTTTCCATAACTATCAGCCCGATGTGATCGTGCTCAATAACATCGATCGCGAACACTTGGACTACTATAAAAATCTCAGGAATGTTCAGAAGGCGTTCTTGGCCTTCGTAGACAACCTAAAGGATGGTGGCATAGTCATCGCGAACTCCGACGACCCCGGAATACGAGCAATCAAATCAGAACTACCCGAAGAAACGATTTGGTTTGGCCTGAACGGTAAAACACATGTGAAACATGTAAAACAAATCAGGAAAATTTTGAAGATCTACGGAGAATTCAACGTATCCAACGCTCTAGCGGCTTATCTGGTCGGAGAGGCTTTAGGAATAGCTGATGAAGATATTGAAGAAGCTATAGCCGGCTATAAAGGAGCTTGGCGCCGAATGGAATACCGCGGAAAGATCAAAGTCGGTAAACACGTTGTGGAGATCTACGATGATTATGCGCATCACCCTACGGAGATAAAAGCCACGCTTGACGCTTTCAGAAAACATTTCTCTAGATCACATTTGATATGCGTGTTCCAACCACACCAACTGCAGCGCCTCAAAGCGTTGTTCCAGGAGTTTAGGCAGAGTTTCGACGACGCAGACTCACTTATCCTTATAGATACCTACAGAGTAACCGGACGGGACATTGTGTCGCATAACGTTAGCTCGGCCAAACTGGCTAAAGCTATCGCCAAGAGCAATAGGCGTATGGATGTTACTTATCTCCCCTCTCAGCAGAACATTAAGGGATTGTTGAGCGGAATAGTTAATAGGACTAAAGCAAAATCAAATGTCGCCGTTATGATGGGCGCGGGAGACATTGTTAAACTTACCGACCGCTTGCTACAATAGTTCGATTTAATGGCTGGTCCCGAAGGAAAAGGCTTTAAGGGCTCTAACGGCTACGTGATAGACGGCGTTTGGTACCCACGCGTGACCAGTATAGTTTCGATCAAGGCTAAACCGGCCTTGTACCGGTTTTATGCCGAACTTAAAAACTACGCCGAGGGTGAAAGTATTAAAAAGAGCTCGGCTGAGGAAGGGACTCTTGTACACGAGACAATAGAAGCAATCCTCAAGGGCGAGAAAGTTGATATAGATCCTAGGATCGCGCCGTCAGCCAATGCCTTCCTAGAGTTTATGGAAAAGACAAAGATCCAAGTCGATCCGGAATACGTCGAAAAGCAGGTCGTGAACTATGACGAACGTTATGCCGGCACAATTGATTCACTGGCGCTGATCGATGGTAAGTTTGGAGTATTGGACATTAAGACGTCGCAAGCAGTGTACCGTGACTATAATTTGCAGACATCGGCCTACATGGCCGCATTCCAGGATACCCTTAAAAATTTATCGACTCGTTGGATACTTAGAATAGATCAGGCCCAAAGTTGTTTGAGATGCGGAGCAACGCGACGCACTAAAGGCGGCCGTGAGAAAGTTAAAGCCCCTATTAGAGGTGGGAGCGCCAGTGCTTGTCCATACGGAGAGCACGAATGGTCAGACGTTAAAGGAATAATAGAACTCAAAGAATTCCCTTATTGGCACGATGATTATCAAGCTTTTCTAGGAGCCAAAAAACTTTGGGAATGGGAGAACGAATATTGGCTTAAAAAAATAGGCTACTGATCGTAGCCTATCCCCTATTTTCTAGTTTCAGTGTTGCTACCCCCTCCCTCTACCTGCATGCGCTCGACTTCGGCCCTACTGGTCAGAACTTCGGCGACCGCTTTAGCCAGCTCATATTCCATCACCGGAATAACCTCTTCATCGGCTTCGCTTACCGTCTTACCTGGTTGCTCAAGATCGGTGGTTGTCGATATAACAACGTGACCTACGCCGAACATACGATGGACAATGTCTTGTTTGATCTCAACGCTCTGAATGCGTCTAAACGGAAGCGCGGTCTCTTCCTTATTAAAAATTCCCTCAACTATCCTCAAGGAGGAATCATCTAACATTACCCTCGTCGTGGCGTATTCCAGCTTTGCTATAACAGCGGCGATTATTTCGATAAGTATAGCCAACCCTACAATCGCCAATCCTATCGCAGTCAAGGCAAGTCCAATAGAACCAGGCGTGACCGCGCCGGCGATACTCAATAAGGCGCCGATTATAAAAAACACTATGCTCGTATAGCTCTTCTGGATTATGTAATACCATAGGGCCTTTCGGCCGACCTCATAATATTTACCGCTCTCTATTTGCATCAATATAAGTAAATCACTATTACAGATCTAAAGCTAGAACTTAGATTGTTAATTTGACGAGGATAAACGCATCCATCCATCGCGAAATATTGACATATCTTTAATAACATTGCATAAATAAGGCAACGTCTTGGTCCGCCGAACGATCAAGAGTGCGTTCTATAAAAACCTAATAAATAAAGTCATGAAGCAAAAGAACGCAGGTATGGTCGCCTTGCCGGTAGTTTTATTGGTTCTAGCCCTAATAGTAGTGGCAGCAGGCGTCGTCGTATACCAGAGCTCCATTACACCAAGCAACATCCAAAACCAATCAGAGACTGCATCTGCGCCAACCAGCTCACAGAGTATTGTCACAGATCCTGCGGCCCCTGATACCGCTACAAGCTCTGCTACTGGGCCGAACCCTATACCTGCAAATGGTTCCACGAGCGATTCCGTAGTCGTGGGAGTCAGTGTCAGCGTAGGGGTGCCAGAAAACCCCAGCAACACCCCAGGCTTCGCCTATTAGTCGTGTATAGACCGGGAACGCATAAGCGCCCCGGTCTTTTGTTTAATTCGACATCAACTTGGGCCAAATATTGACATAGAGGCCCCTCAAAAGCCATAATAAGACCGCTTTAAATAGAATATTTATCAATAACACATGGCACATACCAAAGCAGGAAGTTCAACTAAATTAGGCCGAGATTCAGCCGCCCAACGATTGGGCGTCAAACTTCATGACGGCGAGAAGGCTATGCCGGGACAGATAATAGTCAGGCAGCGCGGTTCCCGCTATCTTGCAGGCAAGAATGTAAGCGTCGGCAGCGACGATACATTGTTCGCGGCCAAAGCCGGCGTGGTAAGGTTCACAACCAAAAAGAAGGTCAACTTTGACCGCAGCATCCGTTACGCTAAAGTGGCTTCGGTTATTTTGGAGGCCTAGGCCTTTTCGATAAGGACCTTAACTTTACCTTCCACTCCCCCGCCCAAATCAATTACAACGTCATGAGAACCGAGTGCCTTAATAGGGCGCTCGTTTTTTATCTCGAATTCCTTTGGGTCAAGCGATGGATATATGGATTGGATCTCTTCTCTTATATCCTTGGCGGTCACCGAACCAAAAACTTCATTTCTCTCCCCTACCCTAAGCTTGAAAATGAGCGGAGTCTGTTTTGTGGCTTCGATAAGCAAATTCAACTTGGCTTTTGTCGCCTCAAGATGCTTCCTGTCGTCTTCAGCCCTCGTCTTGAGCTCGGCCATGGCCGCCGCGTCGGCGATCTTCACTAATCCCCTCGGCATAAGAAAATTACGGGCGTAGCCTTCGGAGACCTCCCTTATATCGTTCTTTTTACCCAGACCCCTCAGGTCTTGCAGTAGTATTACTTTCATATATTTAGTTTAAAGGTTACTTGGAAATTTCGGAACCGACGACCTGCAATGCCTTGTTTAACTGCGAATCCGTACTTGATGCCGTACTAATCACACCCAGCGGAACTAGATAATCGGGCGTAAGGCCCACATGCTCTATCTCGCTGCCGTCAGGCAACAGCCATTCGGCTATGGTTATCTTCACAGCCGAACCATCGGGAAGCTGGGTCACCTGCTGCACCACGCCCTTGCCGAAACTCTGCGTGCCGATAAGTTTGACGTGATTATCCACCCTCAGAGCTCCAGAGAGAATCTCCGAAGCTGAAGCAGAGCCTCCATTTATAAGTATGACTACCGGGAAGTCTTTTAGAGAGCCGTTCCCTTGGGCCGGGATCACATCCTCGCTGCCATCGGCATACTTCTCCTTAACGACTGTAGTTCCCGGGCTAACAAACCATCCGGCTATGTCCACTGCCTGATCAAGATATCCACCCGGATTGTCGCGCAGATCCAATACCATTCCTTTGGCGCCCTGCGCCAATCCCGCAGTCACCGCATTGCCGAATAATTGGGCTGCATTAGAGTCAAACTCGTCCAGCTGTAGATACAGTACATTGCCATTCTTGATGCTTGAATTGACCGTGGGAACGTTCACCACCGCGCGGGTTATCGTTATCACCTTGGGATTGACCCAGGCATCCCTTGCAATAGTGAGATCAACTTTTGTTCCCGGAGTTCCACGGATCAGGCCTACCGCCTCATCTATGCTCATATTCGCGGTAGACGACGAGTCTATGTTCAATATCTGATCGCCGTCCTTAAGACCTGCCGCTTCCGCTGGAGTCCCTTTGAGCGGCGCAATTATGATTATCTGCCCATCCTTGGAACCGAGCTCTGCGCCTATTCCGCCAAAGCTGCCCTGAACGGTGCCCAAGAAGTTGCTAGCATCGTTAGGGTTGAAGAATACGGTGTATGGATCGTTATAGGCATTAGCCAAGCCGGAGATAGCTCCATACATCAGTTGCTGGTCACTCACATTCTTGGCATCCAATTGGGAACCCTTGAGCAAGTTCCACACCCGCCAGAAGAGCGAGAAATCGGCGGTTACGTTTCCCGGAGTTGCGCCGTTCTTTATTCCGGTTATGTTTATGTTCTTTGTTTCCGAGTAGCCCTTGGAGAATCCCCAATAATAGCCCCCGACTATCGTCGAACTTACGAATAGCGCGGCGATCAGTGTGATTATGAGCTTGCCCCACCATGAATGATACCAACGCTTATTTCCCTTTTTGTTGGTATCTTCCTCGATAACGGTCACTTGTTCGACAATTACCTTTTCGTCAGGCTTTTCCCTGTCTTTTTTCGGCATATGTAATAAAATTCTAAGGATATTCTGGTATAATAGCAAACAATGGATGACTACCTCGAGACGTTGAAGAAGAGGGCCAAGGAATCGAAGGTATACTCATATCATCAGCTGGTGGGGCTTACCATCGCGGAGCTCCTGGAGGACGACAAACACAAAGCCCTATACATGAAGTTGGCTAAATTGCACGATTCGGATAAGCTGATGAGGCTTGCCAAAAATACAGCCGAACGCAAGAACATAAAGAACAAAGGGGCGTATTTTATGAAACTTCTCTACGATGGGAAAAATCCTGAACATAAAAAATAAAGACGAGGAGAAATTCCTCAGGAAGACGATGGCGCCATTCGATTTCAAGGAATATTCCAAGAAGGAGATCGGCGACCTGGTTAGGATGATGCGGAAGACCATGGAGGATGCAAACGGCATTGGTCTGGCCGCAAATCAGATCGGACTGAACATGCAGGTATTTGTCGCCCGAGTGGAACGCAAATTCTACGCGATGTTCAACCCAAAGATTGTGAAAATTTCCCGTGACAGGATAATTATGGATGAAGGATGTCTCAGCGTGCCCGATGATTTTGAACCTGTCCCGAGAGCCGACAAAATAACTCTCGTCGCCTACGACAAGAACGGCAAAAAAGTGAAGATCAAGGCATGGGGACTCTTAGCCCGCGTCTTCCAGCATGAGACCGACCACCTTAACGGCAAGATCTTCCTCGATCACGTGAAGCGCCGATGAGATACGTTTTCTTCGGAACGCCGAGGTTCGCTGCCATAGTCCTGGAGAAACTGATCGCCGGCGGCGAGTCGCCTATCGCTATAGTCTGCAATCCCGACAAGCCGGTCGGGAGAAAAAAGATAATCACTCCCCCGCCGACCAAACAGGTCATTCTGGGTGCGGGCTCCTCCAACGCCGAAATACGGATTTATCAGCCGGCCAAGATCGACGAGGAATTCCTCGGACAGTTGAGGTCGCTCAAAGCCGATTTCTTCGTAGTGGCGGCGTACGCCAAAATCCTACCCGATTCGCTGCTCTCGATACCGCCCCTGGGCGTAATCGGCACGCACCCGTCGATATTGCCCAAATTCAGGGGCGCCTCCCCCATCCAGAGCGTAATAATCGAGGGAGAGGAAAAGACCGGGGTAACTTTATATCTTATGGACAAAGAAGTTGACCATGGGCCGGTTATAGTCAGGTCTCTGGAGATAGCCGTGGATTCTAAAGGTTATTTGGAATTGGAGGAGGAACTTGCCGAATTGGCCGGAGACCTTCTCGTGCATTCCCTGCCACGATTCGCTAGGGCCGAAATAATCCCCGAAAAACAGATCGAGAGCGAAGCCACTTTCACGAAGAAGATAAAGACCGAAGATTCTTACATAGAACCAACCGACCTATCTTCGGCTGAAGGTGGTAAAGATCCGGAAAGAGCCGAGAAGATATTACGGAAGATACTCGGGATGAACCCCGAGCCCGGGACATATACTCTGCGCGAAGGAAAGCGCATCAAGCTCTTGGGGGCCAAAATCGTTGACTCTCATCTCAAACTGACTACAATTCAGGAGGAGGGCAAAAAGCCTCGTTTTTTAGCCTGAAAGTATCGATATTGCGGGATCGTCTAGTGGTAGGACGTTTGGCTCTGAACCAAAAAACTGGGGTTCGAATCCCTGTCCCGCAGCAGCTATAAAACTTAGGTCAGTTTCAGAAAAATTCAATATATATTTATATATATAAATGAAAAAGAATCCTTGGAATATTCTTTGGAGCATACCGGTTATAACGGCATATTTATATGCCACAACCATCTTAACCCAATATGGCTATAATTCTTATTTCAATATACCCCCCAGCTTTATTGAAGCTTCTATTAGAGCTAATGTCATCTATTACTTCCAACTATTCACAATAATTGGGGAGGTTGCTGGATTATTTAAATGGTGGCAATGGAGTATAACTATTGGGGCAATCATTATAGTGGTTATGGCATGTTACGTGGAATCTATTTACAGAAATATTGTCTTCATAATAGGTATATTCTTCTTATTCCTTACACTATGGGGATCCGTAAGTATTGGTAGCTTTTTAGCAAAGAATATACCCACTTTTCTTGTACCGTCGTCTACTTGTTATGGTATTGGTGAAGATAAAAGTTATATTATACCGGTTATTTATGATAACGATGCGATCTTAATACCCATAGATACAAGCACACTAAAAATGACGGGTGGCTTTATAGTAAAAGATATCCCAACAATGTCTTGCAAATTAGAATATAAGAATGTTGGGCTAATTAAGAATTAAGATACCTATATATGTCCGTTCTTAAGATATGAATTGAAATAGAACTTAACTATTAAATATAAATCTTACTGTCACATATACTAGAAATGTGATACCCGTTATAAAGAAGCTCACTGGATACGGTAAATAGAAGGAAATAAATAGACCAACCCATGTAGCAAGTAGCGCTATGGCGACGGATATAGCTATCCCCTGCATCGGACGTTTGGCTATCAGCTGCGCTGTTGCTGCAGGCGTTACCATGAGCGCAAATATCAACAGCACTCCAACAACCTGCACGGATACAGATGTCGTAATTGCGACAAGCAACATAAACGCAACCCCGATCCAGAATATAGACAATCCTTTCGCCTCCGCGACATCTTCATCCAAAGAAGCAAATAGCATCGGTCTATATAGAACTGCTACTGCGACTAGGAGCACAGCCCCGGCGATAAGGGTCACCAGCACATCTGTGCTGCTTATCCCTAATATCTCTCCGAAAAGCAATGAATATGCTTCGGTTGCATAGCCGGAGTAAAGACTTATAAATAGGACTCCTAAGCCGAGCATGAATGCTAAAACCGTCCCTATCTGTACGTCGCGGTCCGCGGCCTTACGTCCGAGCGAAGCTATCGCAAAACTGCCGCCGCAGGTGAAAACGAGCAACCCGACGATCGGATTGATTCCCAATAAAACCGCTCCGGCGGCGCCGGCAAATCCTATCTCGGCCATCGCATGTGCGGCAAAGGACGATCTCCTGAGGACTATGA
Organism: uncultured Candidatus Saccharibacteria bacterium; assembly: GCA_964559765.1. Classification (GTDB taxonomy): domain Bacteria; phylum Patescibacteriota; class Minisyncoccia; order UBA6257; family Colwellbacteraceae; genus JAMCRD01. The sequence continues at coordinate 10,877 of CAZLHU010000006.1, read as the reverse complement.
AATAGCCGATGACCCCGGCCACTATCGCCACTATCGTCCCGGCCTCGAACGCATGCCGCATGAAATCGTACTGCCACATGGCCGCGAGGTCGCTCAATATGTTCCAGCTGAAACCTATGCTATTCATGTTCGTGGACCGGCTCTTCCGTGCCGATGATGGCTATCCTGCCGTGCGAATCCTTCAATACCTCGACCGGTATGCCGTAAAGCTTGGAAAGCGACTCTGAGGTGAGTATCTCCGACGGCTTGCCGTCCGTGACCCGGCCGCTGGCGACGTAAATCACTCTGTCCAGGACCGGAAGCAGTGGATTGATGTTGTGAGCGATCAATAGCACCGTAACCCCGCGCGAGCGAACGACGTCGTGAATCAACTCGACAAAATCGGATTCCCTCTTTATGTCCAAGTTGGCCAAAGGCTCGTCGAGCAACAATAATTCGGGCTCGCCTACCAGGGCCTCGGCCAAGAATATCCTCTGCAGTTCGCCGCCCGAAAGGGCTCCCAGCGGCCGATGAGCCAGCTCTTCGGCGCCTACTATCTTCAGGGCGGCCATAGCCTTATCGGTATTGTCTTTGGATAAACCGATCCCCCAACGATTACCATCAAGTCCCAAACGCACTATCTGCAGCGCCTCTATCCCCGTCTCGCTGTCTATCGGATGCCGCTGGGGAATATAGCCTATCTTCGGATTGCCGCGGCTAGGAATATTTCCGAAGATCGTCAGGGACCCCTTGATCGGCTTGGAAAGGCCGAGCAGCATGCGGAAGAAGGTGGTCTTCCCAGCTCCGTTGGGGCCCAGAACCCCCACGAACTCCCCCTTCTTGATGGAGAAACTGGCCTTTTCCCAGACGGTATTCGTCGGATACCCTCCCGACAGATCCTTGGCCTCGATCACCACCTCCTTATCCGTCATTGTCCCAAAGCTTGCGCGTTTAGCGCGTTCTGCAGATCTATAAGTTCGGCGTTCATCCATTCCTGGAATGTCGCATCCGGCGGCTGAATCGTCTCGGTGACGCCGATCACCGGTATCCCCTCCTGGGCCGCAAGCGCCTTCATGCTCTGGGTAAGCGGTGTGACCGTCTGCTCGTTGTATACCAGGACTCTTATCTTCCCGCTCTTAAGCTGGCTCTCGAACTCCACAATGCTTTGCGCCGGCGGATCGTTCCCCTCGGCCACGGCCTCTATGAATGCCGGCGGCGAGACCAGATCCAGGCCGGATGCGGTAGCCAGATACGCGAAGATATCCTCGGTCGCCGCCACCTGCACGCCGCCGTATTGCTGCTTGATCGCGGCGATGCGGCTCTGATATTCGGCCAGACTGGACTGCAATGCCGCATACTGCGCCTGATAATAGGAAGTGTCGGCGGGATCGAGCGATATCAGGTCCTGCTCCATCCGTGCGATCACGGTGTCCACGTATTCCGGACTGTACCACATATGCGGGTTGTCGCCGTTCTTCTTTCCCAAAAGATCGGCGACGTTCAATACCTTCTCACTCTGATAGTTGGATGCGCTGAGAAGCTTGTCCATCCAGGTGTCGTATCCGGAGCCGTTCTCTATCACGTAGTCCGCGCTGGATACGGCGCGCGCATCACTGGCATTGCTCTCATACTCATGCGGATCGGCGTTGGGATCGGAAACCACCGAGAGGACCTGCACGTGCGAACCCCCGATCTGGGAGATAAGACTCCCCCAGAAGTTCTCCGCAGCCACCACCTGCAACACTTTTCCGGACGCCGGAGCACCGGCACTTTTATTTGTGCGCGACAAAAGAATTCCTACGCCGACTATTATCACTACTAAGACCAAGACTACTATCCAAATTCTTTTATTCATATTCATTACCTTTATATTATAAAGGTAAACCATAGGACAACGCAGCTTGAACTGTTTATACATGCCACCGTTTGCCGTATCCGCCTGAATACGGGGTGCTTTGTTCGCCGGAAAATACATTTTGACTTGGACCCGGATTATGGTATTTCTTAAGTAATCCCCCCAAAGGATCGTTCCCAATAAACCAAAGGTCAAAAAGGAGCGAACCATAGGGTCACTCTTTAAAAAAATAAAACCGCGGAGAGGAAGCTTCGAGAAGAGGCGCAATCTCATCCGTGAACAACATGTCTTACAAACATGACAGAGATAAATTGAGCCAAAGACTCCAAGAGATCTTGGAGGCGACCGAGGACGTATTGGAATCGGGTTCGCCCTTGGACAGCTATGCCATCTTCCCCGAGGTTTTCCGCAACCGGAGACGCCTTCCGAACGGGACCAACCTATGCTGGAAGCTCCTGAGGATAATGAACCAGGACCTGCTAAACCAGGAGGAGGATGAAATCGGCGGAGCGTTTGAAGATTACATCTACGTAGCCAAACGCTCGTTGGACTGCTTCGGACCGCTGGTATGGCCGTGGCAATGGAAGATATTCGTGCATGCTATGCTGGGAGCCTTCGACGCCGTCGAAAACATAAACCAGAACGAGAAAGTCGTGGAACTTCACTGGAAGCTCTACCGACTGCTCGGAGAGAAGGGCCTGAAAGAGGCCACTATCTGGGGTCACGTGCTCAGACTGAAAAATCGTTTTGTTTAAGATATGAATAAAATAGCCGCCCCTGTAAGGCGGCTATTTTTATAGCTTTCCGAAACCCTAAAGCGCGGCCAATATCTCTTCGGTCTTTCTGACCAATCCCATGCGCGGGAATGTATTGGCGACGGCGAACACGTGCGCTTCAGCCGACATCGAGGACATGGCATCCTCGGCGAAGACCTGGTTGTATCCGTACTCGTAGGCGAACCGCGCGGTGCTCTCTACGCCGATATTCGTCGCTATGCCGCATAGGACAATTGTCGTCATGCCGCGCCTCCGGAGTTCCAGATCCAGCTCGGTCCCATAGAAAGCGCCCCACTGGTGCTTGGTTATCACAAAATCCCCAGACTTCGGCCCCATTTCGGGGACTATATCAGCCCAGTCCGGTTGGCGTACCTGCGACCACGGCTCGGCGTCGGCAATAGGATGCAGCGAATCCTTCCCGTCGGGCGACGGAGTCACCCTCACTAGGAACACGGGCATGCCGTTCTTCCTGAAAGCATCGGCGATGGCCGCCGCGTTCCTTATCACAGTTCCGGAATCATGCGGGGCAGTAGGCCGTCCAGCAATTCCCTTCTGTAGGTCGATCACGACCAGCGCCGTCTTTGATTTGTCTATTGTAATATTGGCCATGGAAATTTTGCCGCTTTTATTGCTTAGATTGTAGCATGTATGAATCCCAAGACCTGTGCATTTGCAGGCGAAACAAAACAACCCCCGTTAAAGGAGGCTGTTTTGGGTCAATCTATATTTCGACGATTTACCACCACCAACGGAATCCTTCGTCGAGCCTATAGAGGCGGTCTGTGGATAAGGGGCCCGCGGGCCGGATGTAGTATAATCTAGCCATGAGAGTCCGCGACGTGATGATATCTCCCGTAATCACCGTATCGCCTACTGCCACCTACGAGGAGGCCGCGAAAATAATGCACACCAATAATGTGAGCGGCATAGTCGTTGTCGACGGCGAGAACAACGTATTGGGAATAGTCTCGGAGAAGGACCTGTTCAAGGCGATGTTCCCGCTATACGAGGAATACGCCGTTTCCCCGGACATCACAGTGGACAAGGATGACCTGGAGGGAAATATAGAGAGCATCCGCAATCAGCCTATCGAAAAATATATGGCCAGAAAGGTCAGGACAATCGGGCCGGACTCCCCCATCCTTAGCGCCGGCGGCCTGATGCTCGCGCATGGGCTCCATCGCCTGCCGGTCGTCGAGAACAACAAGCTGATCGGCATCGTCACCCGGGAGGACATATATGGCACCGTACTGATGAAGCTCCTGAGCAAGTGAGCCGTACAGGGACGGGTTATAATTAAGAATAGGGAGATTCTGCAGAAAGGTCGAAACAAAAATCAAATATAACTATGTGGAAACAGTGGGTAAACGTAGTCCTCGGTCTTCTCGTAGTGGTAGCTGCATATATGGGATGGTCAATTACCTGGCTAGCGATCTTCGGTATAGTGATAGCCATCGTAGCCCTATGGGCCGCCCTGGAGAAGAAGAAGCCCGGAATGTAAGGGCATTTTCTATACATTAAAGAGCCGCGTCAGCTGACGCGGCTCTTTTTGAACTCTTTCTTTTCTTCCACTGTTCCCGGCAACAGCATCGGCTTCCGGCCGGAGGGCAGCATCAAGAGCTGCTTCGGTGCCGGGAGAAACTTCTGCGCCTTTTTGGAATTTAACAGACTGAGATTGCGATTCATTTCAATCAATATCATGTTTTGACGCCTAAGCTCCAACGCCATGAATTCCATCTTTCCGGCTATGCCGTCCAGACTGACCAATATGCCTTTCAGCGATTTATCTATCTCTTTGAGGCTGTCGAATATGGGCTGGAACATAACATCGAGCGTGTTGATCAAATACGTTCCGAGCAACATCACCAACCCCAAGAAAGAGACCTTCTCTCCCGGCAAGAGGAACAGCACGAGCCCCAGGACGGCGACGGAGAAGAGGGCCACGCCCTTCTTATGATCGCGATTCACGTAATGCATCGCACCCGGCAGGACGAAGGAAAAGGCAACGAGCCAATCCTCGGTGGATTTCTTCATAGCAGTAGAAGTTTTTATTAATTTATTAAAGCAACGACCTTTGAAAACGCTTTTTGAAATGCCGGTCCGCAGATCACGGAACGACCTCTAACAATTAACATAATTTCAGCAGTCGGTCAATAAATATAAACCTTGACCTTTAGTGCTTTAAATTGCATAACTTAAGCAATAAGAGTTCCTTTAAAACCTAATCGATTGTGCTCAATCGCACATGCGTCCGCATAAAGCGGCGGTTTTGAAGAAGGTCGCACTCTTATTACAAATTAACCGACCTTCATCCTAAGCCGCCAGTCTCTGCGCGGCGTTTAAGGATAAGGTGATCCAAATGATCAAAAGGAAAAAAGCGGTTGAGAAGTCAGTTTCGCTTCTCTTTGTTTCAGGTTTCAATTTCCCCAGTCGCAGCAGAGCTTCTCTGCCGAATCTGGCAGTGGAAATCGCGAAGCGGGAGAAGGTTGGGTTCATTGTCGTCGGCGGAAACGTCCTTGACGGCAAGGAGCTTAACGCATCGCTGAGCCAGCGCCTGAAAGACAGATTGCGTGAGTTCGAACCGAAGGATCGCGACGAAGCGCGGGAACAGATAACCGAGGACTTCATTTTCGAGACGGCGGCGGAGCTCGATGAGTTTCTGCCCGTCCTGAAAAAGATCAAGTACCACATCGTGGTGGCTGAGAAGGTCTACGACAAGCCGATAGGCCTCAGGGTTCTGAATGCGCTTCAGAAAATGCGGAAAGATATCCGCATATATGAAGATCCCGAGGCTAAGTTCACGATTCAGCTTCCCGGATTCGGCGATATGCGCGTGATCGTGCCCAGGAAAACTCCTTGGTTCTACGAGAACGTGACCGGCCTGATGCAACGGCTTATCAACGGCTTTGCCACACGCACTTTCTCTCCGAAGCCCGGATTGCTCCTAGTGGGATGCACCGGCGTAGCCGCCTTTATACCCAATTATAAAGGTGTGCCGGCGATTGCCGCTCCGACCTGTCACAAGATCGACGAGCAGCTTTCGACTGAAAACATGGTGGGTTGCGTGGTCGTGAAGATAATCCGAAAGGAGAAGGACAGTTTCCAGATCCTGCCGAAGTTCTACGACTTCCGCACAGCCATATTTAGGGAGAAAGACTTCATCCTGCCGAAAGGCGTGGACGGCCCCCAGAAGGACGTCCTTGAGGCTCTTAAGCCAGGGAACACGAGCATTACCAACATCCGTTTCCGGGTCAATCATCCGCAGGGCGGAGATCCGAAGAATTGGTCCGTAGAAAAGACCAAAAGATATGTTGAACAGCTGAAAAGCCGCGGACTGGTCACCTACAACAAGCGAGGCAACCGGTACGAGATTAGCGATGATCTCACCAAACAGGTCCGAATAACGCTCAATCAGTTCCTGGAAGGCGGCAAAGAACTCACGACAGTCGTGAAGTCATGCTGGCATGTGGGAGCCCTAAAGGGCCTCTACCATACAGTCCTCCGCGACGAGCCTCAGCTTGCCGTAGACGCCGATGCCATAATCTCCAACGGAGACATCGAACAAGGGATCTCGCATAACTACGAATACAACGGAGAACTCTTGCCGATAATGAACGGCCCGGACAAGCACGGACTTCTCGCAGCCAAAATGCAGGCATGGATCATCGAACGGGTGTTCGAACTCCGGTACGCAAAATCCGGAATGAACCATGAGAAGGCAGAGGATGTGATCAGAAAGTGCCTTATCCCCTTCTACTACAAGCACGGGAACCACGATGAGCCCCGCTTCAGTAGTTCGAAGAACGCCATTCCGCTCCTGATATTCGACATCGAGTTGCGCCGTCTGCTCATCGAGTGGACAATGCAGTTCCTCGCCGAACACGGTTTCAGGGATCTGGACATGAAGCTTGTCGACAGATTGGTCAATGCCAGGGTCGTGAGAATCGGTGAAAGCCGAATCACCAAGATCAAGGGCATCCCAGTCGGCGTCAAGCATCCGTTCCAGGCCAGGACGAAATCGAAAGGCGCGCGGATCCAGGAGACCTCAGGCTTTTTCATGGAGACATCCAAGGAAAACCCTGACGAGTCGCTTCGCAACGTCGTCATCGTCTTCGTCGCCAACTTCCATGAGGCTACTACGATCTGCAGCAGCTCTTGGGGCAAGACGATGGTAGGCGTGATGACCCCCTCCCAGCTCTACGACTCTACGTTCGAGAGCAACCAAAACAAGGTGGTCGAGCACGGCTTGGCGAAATCCAAGGTGTGCCTCAATCCCTCGGGACAGTTGCTATGGACGTCCGTGGAATATTCGATGGATATCGACAAAGAAGACCGCAAGATCGTCCTTGCCGAGCATCCCACGAATAAGGATGTTTCCGAACTTTGCACAAAGCTCTCGGAATCGTTCAACATGGTATGGAGGTAGCGGAAGCACAATCGAATATGAGCCCTTCAGATATAGGGCAAAAGCAGCCACTTGTGATGGCTGCTTTTTGGTACCGTCCGCCGATTATTATAGTAATTTGTCCGACTCCACTTCCTTCTTTATTTCCTTGAACTCGTTCTCTATCTCGGCCAGCCTCTTCTTGCTGGCTTTGATGAGTCCCGAGGCCTTGCCGATCTTTTCCAGCGCCTGCTCGACGTCCAGCTCTTCCTGCTCGTCGAACCACTTCAGGATATCGGCGATCTCCTCGAGATGATGCTTGAATTCGCTCTGTTGTTTCTTTGCCGCCATTTTATTTTTCCACCTTTGATCTTATGGTCCCGTCGCTAAGCTCCGTATCCAGTATATCCCCTGCGCCTATCCCGTGGACACTGCGGACAATCTTACCACCTTGCCTCACTATTGAATATCCGAGCCTGAGCTGCCGACTTGGGTCGTTCAGCCTTACCGATCTTTCGTATAGGCTGATCCGTTCCTTGAACGTCTTGATGGCCTGCTCGGTATGGTCGACGATCGAACTCCAGGCCGTATCTATGTCGTTGTGTATCCGGTTTATTCTGTCTTCGATATTGCCGAGGATATAGACGAATTGGGAGATCTTTGCGCGATACTCTTCCCAGGACTTATTGAGAAGGTTGGCGGCCGCGGTAGGGGTCGAGGTCATATGATCGGCGGCCAAGGCCATAAGCGGGACATCTTGGTCGTGCCCTATGCCGGCTATCACCGGAACCGGGAAATCGACTATTTCTCTCACCAATTTCTCGTTATTGAAGGCTTGCAGCGATTCCAACGATCCCCCGCCCCTAATTATCACCAACACCTCGATATCCTGACTGCGCATGGTCCTTATCGCCGCGAGCAAGTCCTTGGTCGCGGCCTGTCCTTCCACGTGCGAGTTAACGAACAAAATCTTGAAACCGAACTTTCCCAGATTGTTCTCGAAATCATGGATGACCGCGCCCTCCCTCGAGGTTATCACCCCTATCTTCAAGGCAAGGTTCGGAATCGGCCGTTTCCTTTCTACGGCGAACAATCCCTCCTCTTCCAGTTTCTTCTTGAGGTCGTCGTAGGCTTTCTTAAGCGCGCCTTCGCCGACCAACTCAGCCGTACCGGCTACGAAAGAAAGCCGTCCGGTCTTTGGATATATGTTCGGGTGGCCGGTGAGGATCACTTCCATTCCGACCTCCAACTTCACTCCGCATAGTTCGTAGTTCCTGCTCCACATGATGCAGCTCAGCACGCCTTCGCCGCTCTTGTCCTTCACCGAGAAATAAACGTGGCCCGAAGGATAGCGTTTGCACTCGGAGACCTCCCCCCGCAACCTCACCTCCTCGCGTTGCAGGAAGATGTTAAGAAGCTCTATGTATTCGGTTACTTCAAATACCTTTTGGTTCGAACCCTCCTCCATATCAGCTGAGCAAGAGGAGCGGCGACAGCTCGTTCCAGGATTCTACGACGGTCACCTCTTTGAGCGCATCCGGATATTTCCTGAGCTGCCTAGCCGACGTGTTCGGGTTCATGGCGAAACGATTGTCCACCGTCTTGAGGCAGTCCAGAACCCGCAGCCTGTCGTCCACAAAATGGGTTATGCCCAGCCTCTCGCAGATGGCGGCCTTATCCTCGTGGTGCCTGCAGAAATAAAGGTTCTTCCTGGAGATGCCGGTGTATTTCCAGAAGTTCAGGTACCACAATCTACCTACGAAAGTGAAGCGAAGAAGAGGGCTTATCTTGGACACGACATAGACATCCTCAAAGCGCCCCGAGTCTACGATCATCTTCAGGTTATCAAAAGCTCCCGGAAGGGGGTTCCCGCTCCAGGAATTGAATATCACGTCTCCACAGTCTATTCCAAGTATATCTCTACGCTCAGATCTAATTGCCATAAATATAGGGTGGCAAATACCACCTCTATACTATTTTACCATATCCCTATATAAAAACCCCTAGAAAGGGGTTTTTATACGCTTAAATGGCAATAATAAGCCTATTGGGAAGCGCTGGAGCCCGTTGCGGGCGCAGCCCTCAATTGCGACCCGGAAACTCCGCTGGTCGTTCCACCCATCATCTGAGTCGCTCCTCCGTTGTATACGGGATATGCATAGCCAGGCATCATGTATTCGGAATGGCGGTGATAGCCGTAATTTCCGCCGTTGAACAAAGCTTTCATCTCTCCGACCTTAACGCCCATATAGAACACCAACGCCGCAACGATCAACGCAATGATTATCCTTACCAAGAAGAACCTGTGAAAGTGCATATGGCCGCAACCACAACCACCGCCACAGCTACATCCGCTACAGCCGCACTGGCCATTTGATCCAATCGGGCAAGTCTGCCCTTTTTCGTTATTCATCTGTTCCATGGATATTAATCGTATTTTTAACCGACCTTTAATAACTCGTTACAGTTAATACATATTATACATTGGTTTAGGTGCATATTCGGGGAAAGCGATAAAGCTCGCACAGAGACATCAAACGGCTGTGGCTCAAATATCCATGGCTAAGATTATGTTTTAAAGATGTTGGACAAACCTTCTGGGACGTTGAAAATTAACAAAAGGGAAGCAAAGATCGTCTAGCCTACTTTCGAGACGCATACGAATAGAAACTGTAGATTGAATCAGGTTATTAACAAATTTGAGGCGATGGGCGTCCAAACTAAGAATGGTCGAAAGCTATTGTGGTGGTCGATTTTAAAAACAATGCTTAAAAATTCAACTTACGCCGGAACAGCCTATTTCAATAATCTTTTAATGGTTCTGAACCGCTAAAGGTCATAGAGAGTACGTCACTCGAGCTCACTTCAAGCGCCACCCGTGCCGACTCGTCATATGAGCTGACATACTGAAACATATGGTCAACATCTGCACATATATTCATCAAGGACTTAGGGAGTTTCTGAGACAATAGTCGAACTTCCAGTAGTTAAGTCATAATGCCAGACTTGTTTTGGAGCTATACGATAGTATGTGACAATACCGTTCCCTGAATATGAAAATGAGACAGGATAAGAAACAATATTCAATGCATCATTCCCCTCCCATGAATATGACTCAATAAACGCACCTTCGGGCTGAGATCCAATTCCAGAGATAGTACCGCTTGCAACATTAATTATCACGAGATTATATCCCAGATTATTGCCGTTTATTTGATAATTAACTCTAAAGGCAAGACGCTGATTATTTGGGGAGAAACTAAATAGATTTGTAGATTGTCCAGTTAGAACCCCAATTTTCTTCTTGTTTAAATACACAATCCAACCTTCGTTCATTGTTTGGTTTCCTTGGTTCGAACCAAAAGTAACTGTTTCACCCGTGGAGGTATTGGTAATTGGTTCTTGATGAGAACCCGTCCTATCGCCAGAGAATATATCTACTGGAATATGAATATTTTGCGTTGATGAGGGGGCTGCAGTCGCTTGTGTTGAGGTAGAACCGGAAGTTACGTGCCGCGACTGTTTCCCTAAATACACATAAAAATATATCCCAACTACTAAAATTAAAATAACGATTAATATGATCACTATTAATTTTTTTTTCATATTTATTAATTAATTGATTTAATTTCCCGCCGTTGACGAGGCGGTTGAAGATGCATTGGTAAATAACGGGGAAGAGGTACTGAATAGCGTTGAGGATGCATTAAATATTGATTGTGTGGTGGTAGAAATCTGAATAGTCGAAGTCATTGTCGTAACTGGTAATTTTGAAACGATTAATGGACTACTACCCTGTTTTGTCCTGGGAAGACTGTTGTACGGAGTTTTTGAGATATTTCCTAGAGAAAAGAGGTTAACCTCTCCCGCAAAATTCTCTGTT
>CAZLHU010000005.1:0-27097 GCA_964559765.1 uncultured Candidatus Saccharibacteria bacterium | reverse complement strand
GAAAAAATTGAGGAAGACCTCCCTGTAATACACAGCGAAATTCCTAAGGATAAAGCCGAAACACTGGGCGCAGAACATGAGTTTGGCCAGAAGTACCCCGATCGAGTCTCGATCTATTCCATTGGCCCTAAATCTGCCACCCTCGATAACCCTCAATTTGAAAAAGCATTCTCCATTGAGTTCTGTGGCGGGCCACATGTGACTCATACAGGCGCTATCGGAAAATTTAAACTTATAAAAGAGGAAGCGGTATCAGCCGGGATACGTCGGGTCCGAGCAGGCGTCTCTTAATGTTCAGAAAGAAAAAACCAGTAAATAGAACAATACCATTCGACTCAAAGTCGGCAGTCACGGTTTTTAGGGTCATACAATTAGAACGTCTTAATCCCAGCGAAGAACTAACATCAATAGACCTGGAAAACCACCTAGCTCAAGCTATTTGGAAATTTTTCGATTGTCTGCGGGTTGAGGCGGCAACACGCCTGCAGACCAATGAAGCCGATTTATTGATGGCTGACGCCAAGGTCACGGGGATGAAAATCGACGGGCACAAAGTTATAAATCCGGAAGGATTCACCGGTCGGCATCTGGAGTTCACTCTCTGCATGACGCTGATAAAACGGGACAAGCTTCCTGCGGAAGGTGTCGAAGGAACTATATTGGAAGAAGGCAGCGTTCGCGCCCATCTTATAGCCAGAAATTCCGGGTTGAACGAGATGTTGTACATTGAAAGTGATTATGATTCGACATATCTATTCCAGGTGACGCCGTCGCGCACGTCCTACCTGACGGAATTCGATTGGGGTAAAAACAATATATTAAAAGCTTTAACCGGCGAGTTGGGGACTGACAATGAAGTGGGGGAAGCGCTATACTTACGGTACGTAGGAGGCGAAACGTCTTCTCGGGTTATGAAAAAACTGGACGAGATTTTTTATAACGATTTCGGCACTTTCGTTAACGGACTGGCAATGGCAATTAGGAACTACGAGGCGTCCGACATCAAGACATTGAAGTCAAAACGGGTCGTCCAAAAGAGAAATCGTGGTCTTGCCACCATCTATGTGCGTAGTTTCGCATTACCCGATGCGGTATGGAGTAAGAAATTCACGGTAGGCGATCGAAAGGCTAGATTCCTACCGGCGCCAGAGGTGGATCTGAACGATTTCGTCGATGACGAACCTAACGATATCAATGAACAACTGAACCGTTTAGCTAAACAGCGAATCAAGTGGTTAATGGCCAGATGAAGAAGATATATGTAAATAAAACCGACTCGGCCGCCTCGGTCATCGAGAAGGTCATTAGTTCAGGGGACAGCGAGGTCACTCTATACATTCCTCGCGACACCGAATTTTCCAGATTAAAGAACAATTTCAGGCTGTTGAAGCGCGAGGCCGAGCAGGCCAAGAAAGAAGTAACCGTGGAGTCGGTCGAAGATATCGTCTTAGAGTCGGCGGCATCTTTGGGCATAAAGGCGGTAAATCCATTCTTTGGCCAGAAAGTGCGGATGGTCTCGGACATAGTGATGAGGGCGGAGGTAGATGGGCCGATGACCCAGTCTAGGCGGCAGGATATCAAGCAGCCTGAGAAAAAGCCGAAGAACGAATCGGCTAAAGCCGAAGAAATATTCACAGCCCGTGAATTCGGCGGGGAAAAAGATTCCATATGGGACGAAGAAGACGATCGTCCTCGTAGCAGAAAGCTGACGTTTGCGCTGATCTTTTCAGCGATAGTCCTTATCGCCGTTGGAGCTGCTTTATATATGGTTCTTCCGGAGGCCACTATCACCGTCACTCTAAGCGAGACTCCTTTCCCTTACACCGGTCCGTTGGTCATAAACAGTAATGTCAAAACCGCTTCAGCCACCACAACGCAGATAACGATACCAGGAACGATATTCTCGGATACGGAGAATAATGTAGTTGAATTCAGTGTAAGCGGTTCCAAGAATGTTTCTCAGAGCGCCTCCGGATCGATAACCATTTACAACGATTACAGTTCCGGACCGCAGGTTCTGGTTAAGTCCACTCGCTTTACCGCCCCAAACGGCAAAGTGTATCGCTTGAACAGCACGGTTACCGTTCCGGGCGCAACCGCCTCAAGGGGCCAGATCGTCCCGAGTTCAGTTGAAGCAACGGTTACCGCAGATCAGCCCGGTGTAGATTACAATATATCTACGACGACGCGCTTTAGAATCCCGGGTTTCCAGGGTACGGCGAAATACGACGGTTTCTATGCGGATTCATCCAGCCCGATCACGGGTGGATTCATCGGGAATATGGCGGTTCCTACGGCCGCAGACATAGCAACGGCCCGTTCCGCCGCAGAAAGCAGTTTGAATACCACGCTCGAGAATAAATTGCTGCTTACATTGCCTAGTGGTATCAAGGTGCTAGACGGATCTTCGCAGATAGCGACCACTTCCGAAGTCATAAGCTCTACGCCAAATTCCCAGGGCCAGTATTCCTTAACCATCTACGGCACCATAAAGATATTTGGTTTCAATGAGTCGGATTTGTTGTCCGCAGTGGCTACCGAGATGGCTAGCCAGCCCAATGCCAGTGTCACAGACTTGTCCTTGCATGACTACTCGGCCAATTACAGCAATGCAAAGCCCGACTTTGTCCACGGGATAATGACCGCATCTTTGAACCTAACATCCAACTGGACCCAGCCGTTCGACGCCTCCGGCTTCCAAACCAGGGCGGAAGGCCTGGATAGTTCGGCCCTTAATACGCTGATTTCATCTTTCTCCGGAGTGGAAAGCGCCAACGTCAATCTGTGGCCTTTCTGGGTGAGGAGAGTGCCCCAAAACCCCTCTAAAATACACGTTGACGTAGGTTATGCCTCGTGATAATATGCCCCCGTCCTTTATGACTGCAAACGGTATGGTATTAGAGCTCCTGCCAGGCGCCTTGTTCCGCCTGAAGATGGATGATGGCAGGGAAACATTGGCTTACCTGTCTGGCAAGATGCGGATGAACCGCATCAAAGTGTTGCCCGGAGATCGGGTGACGGTTGAGTTCACTGCCGACAACGATATCAACCGCGGTCGTATAACAAGGCGATTATAAAAATAATGAAAGTAAGAGCGTCAGTAAAAAGGAGATGCAATGATTGTAAGACGGTCCGCCGGAAGGGACGCGTCTATGTTGTGTGCTCTAAGAAACCGGAACATAAACAAAGGCAGGGATAATCATAAACATAAATGCGTCTAGTAGGTATAAATATTCCCGATAACAAAAGAGTCATAGTGGCTCTGACTTATATATACGGCATCGGGCCATCAGCAGCGGAAGCTATATTGACCGCAACTAAGGTCAGCCCCGACAAGCGAGCTAAGGATTTGACCCCTCCGGAATTGGGCAAGCTAAAGGAGTTCATCGAACACAATTTCAAGGTTGAGGGCGAATTGAGAGCATTGGTCCGATCTAACGTCAATCGTCTAAGAGACATAAAGTCATATCGTGGCATCAGGCACATAAAGAGGCTCCCAACCCGCGGCCAGAGGACAAAAACCAATTCGCGTACAGTTCGCGGAAACGTCCGTAAGACAGCCGGCAGCGGAAAACGCAAAGTTGACCTGAAATAAAATAATGGCGGATAAAGAAAAGAAGACAACTAAAAAAGAAGCCGCGGTCGCCAAACCTAAAGTTGAGGCCAAAGCGGACGCTAAGGAGATAAAGAAAAGCTCCAAGCACGTTGAAAACGGGCGTATCTATATTAATGCCTCTTTCAACAACACCACCGTTTCGGTCACCGATGAGCGCGGCAACGTGATAGCTTGGGCGACTGCTGGAGGATTGGGTTTTGCTGGTCCGAAGAAAGCTACGCCATTCGCAGCTTCCAAAGTCATAGCGACCATCGTTGAGAAAATAAACAAAACCGGCCCATTCAATGTCGAAGTATTCGTATCAGGCGTAGGTTCCGGCCGCGATTCAGCCTTAAGGTCATTGGCCACGTATCCATTCAATATAGCTTCAATAAAAGACGTCACTCCTATTCCGCACAATGGTATCAAATCACCTAAAACAAGAAGGATCTAATGATTAAAGTGAGAGAAAAACAGGAACGGGCGTTGGGCGTTAAGCTCTCTATTAAAGGTGCTCGCGCCAGCTCCCCGAAATCGGCGTCGATCAAACGGCCGTATCCTCCGGGAGACCACGGCAAAGGTTTCAAGCGTGCCGGCAGCGAATATAAAACCCAACTTCAAGAGAAGCAGAAGATGCGTTTCAGCTACGGCTTGGGCGACCGACAGCTCTCCACTTTGTTTAGCAAGGCTTCGGGCAAACAAGGCAACATGATCGACAACATACTCCAGAAATTGGAAAGCCGTTTGGACAACGTAGTTTATCGCCTCGGCTTCGCCGAAAGCCGTTCCATCGCCCGCCAGCTTATAAGTCACGGGCACATCACCGTTAACGGCAGAAAGGTGACTATATCCTCCTTCTCAGTTAAGCCGTCCAACAAAATAGGGATCCGCAAAGGATCGGAAAGCCACCCATACATAAAGGCAATGGATGAGCGTTTGAAAAACTATGTAGCCCCGGCTTGGTTGGTCGTCGACCCGGAAAAGCACGAAGGGACGATGCTTTCTAAGCCCGAGGATGTCGAAGTCCCGTTTGATATCAACTTAGTAGTCGACTATTATTCAAGATAGAAAAATATAAAAATCACATGGAATCCCCACACTTAAGCGAAAACGTAAAGATAAACACAGTATCAGAGGATGCTTATAAAGGCGTCTTCCAGATAGAGGGTTTGTACCGAGGTTACGGAACTACTATCGGCAACGCCCTAAGAAGGGTGCTTTTGTCGTCGCTTCCAGGTGCGGCCATCACCCGTTTCAAGATAAAGGGAGTGGGGCATGAGTTCACGACTATCCCTGGAGTTATGGAAGATGTAGTCGAAATCAGTTTGAATCTTAAGAAGGTCAGATTTAAGTTTTTCGCCGGGGAGCCGCAAGTGCTGGTTCTTTCCGTCAAAGGCGAGAAGGACGTGACTGCGTCCGACATCAAAGGCAATACGGAAGTGCAGATACAGAACGGCGACCTGCATATCGCTACCCTGACTTCCAAAACAGCGGAGCTGGAAATGGAAATCACGGTCGAAAAAGGATTGGGATACCAGCCGGTTGAGGTGCAGAAGATAGAGAAGCTTTCCATAGGGACCATAGCTTTGGATGTTATGTACTCTCCTGTCAGGAACGTTAACTTCTCCATAGAAAACATGCGTGTTGGCGAACACACCGATTACAACCGTCTGACCCTGGAGCTTGAGACCGATGGCACGATTTCTCCTTCTAATGCCTTGCACAAAGCGGCCAACATACTTTTGGACCACTTCAACAAGGTGTCGGCCTTAGAGGTCAAAGAGACCCCAGAAGTTGCGATGGAGACAGTCGAGAAGGCCAAGAAAGAACCAAAAACACGCGCAAAGAAGGCTAAAGCCGAGTAATGCAACACCGGAAGAAAGGCAACAGAAAGTTCGGTAGAGTTCGTGGACGACGCATCAGTTTTCTAAAGAGCCTACATCGGAACCTAATAATGGCTGAGAAGATCATGACAACCGAGGCCAGGGCCAAAGAGATAAAGCCCCAGGTCGAGAAGTTGGTGACCTTGGCCAAGAAGCAAAATCTGGCGTCAATGCGCTTGCTGTTGTCCAGGTTGCCCAACGATGCAGCTTTGAAGCTTTACTATGAAGTTGCCCCGCGGTATAAAGAACGTCGCGGCGGGTATCTAAGAGTAGTCAAAGTCGGAGGAACAAGGATGCGCGACGCTGCGCCTAAAGCCATCATTGAATTTATATAATGAAAAAAGAAGCCCCAATTCAAAGCGAGCACGTTATAGATGTTAAGGACCAGCCATTGGGTAGGGTTGCTTCGAAGGTGGCGATGCTTTTGCAGGCCAAGGACAGGGCCAACTACGACCACCGCAAAGCGGGTGACGTTAAGGTCGTCATAAAGAACATAAAATCCATAAAGATCGGCGGCAAAAAGCCGGAGCAGAAGATTTACTACCACCACGCCGGGAAATTGGGGCATTTGAAAGAACGCAAATATAAGGATATATTCGGTCGTAAGCCGGAGTGGGTTCTGTGGCACGCCGTGCATGGCATGCTTCCAAAGAATACCCTGCGAGCCAAGCGTCTGAAGAATTTAGTGTTTGAAAAATAAACTTATGCCACGAGAAGCAAAAACAACAGTCAAAGCAGCCGCCCCGAAGGACTTGTATTTCGAAGGGGTTGGAAGGAGAAAGGAGGCAATAGCCCGGGTACGTTTTTACCCCGAGACGAAGACCGCCGCCAAGCACGCTATCCAGATAAACAAGCGCGACTATAAGGCCTACTTCCCGTTATTGCGTTTGCAGCTGGACCTGGTAGCCCCGATGAAGGTGGTCAAAACGATTCCCGAGAAGTTCAGCATAAGCGCAATGGTAGTCGGAGGCGGAGTCACCGCCCAGGAAGAAGCTGTGCGTTTGGGTCTGTCCCGGGCATTGATTAAATTCGGTCCGGAACTCAGGAAAGAATTGAAAGTAGCCGGATTCCTCTCCCGCGACGCAAGAGTCGTGGAGCGTAAGAAATACGGTTTGCGTAAAGCTCGTCGAGCGACGCAATGGAAGAAGCGATAATCGCTTCTTCCATTTTGTTTTGTTAATGGACAGTAAGATTCATCTATCATTAATTATCCCTGCCTATAATGAAGCCAAGAGGCTCCCTATAACGCTGATTGACGCAGATCGACATTTACAAAGTGTCGATTTTTCATATGAGATTATCGTCGTGGATAACGGTTCCACCGACGGGACCAGAGAAGTGGTCGAAAGATTCGAGAAATTAATCAGGAACCTCAGGGTCATATCCGAAGAGAATGGAGGCAAAGGATTGGCGGTAAAGACCGGCATGCTCAGTGCAAAAGGTCTGTACAGGGCGTTCATCGACGCCGACAATTCGGTCTCGGTGGACCAGGTTATAGACGCCCTTCCTTACTTCAAGAACGGATATGAGGTGGTGATCGGCTCGCGCAGCATAAGGGGTGGTAAAAAGGACCAGCCATGGTACCGGATAATCGCAGGCAGTTTCGGCAACCTTATAATCCAGGCGCTGTTGTTGCCTGGATTTTGGGACACTCAGTGCCCGATGAAAATATTCCGTGCCGATGTCGCCGAGAGGGTGTTCAAAATATCCAGAATCAGGCATTTTGGATTCGACGTCGAGGTGATATCCCTAGCCAAGAAGATGGGATACAAGATAAAGGAGGTCCCCGCCGTATTCAAGAACGACATCAACTCCAAAGTAAAAGCAGGCTCTTACCTGCAGGTGTTATGGGACGTTCTGAAGATACGCTTCTGGTTGTGGACCAACGGCTACAATTTTTATATAGATGCGCCACCAAAACAATATTAGCCATGAGATAGACCAATGTTATATAAACAACGAAACAATAGCTATAAAAACAAAAACTCAAATAAAAAATGGAATTTTACTTAACAAAAGAGCGCCTCGAAGAACTTAAGAAAGAGCTGGAGGAATTGAAGAGCGAGGCCCGTCCCAGAGTCGCCGAACAGCTGAAGCGGGCCAAGGAGTTCGGTGACCTTTCCGAGAATTCCGAATATATCGCCGCACGCGGCGAGCGGGAGAACGTCGAGTCGCGTATCGAGGAGATAGAAGCCATATTGAAGGCTCCGTTGATAATCGAGAAGAAGACCGGTTCGGACATAATTTCGATCGGCACGACGGTCGAAGTCGCTAAGGACGGAAAGAATCTGACTTTCACTATAGTCGGTTCAAGTGAAGCCAATCCTCAGGAGGGATTAGTGTCCAATGTATCCCCATTGGGGCGCGCATTGCTCGGCTGCAAAGTCGGCAATTCAGTGCAGGTAGAGACACCCAGCGGCAAAGTGACTTATACTATAACCAAGATACGCTAATATAAGTTGCTATGCTCGATTCCCTCAGGGAAGAACGCCTAAGAAAATTAAGGCATCTACAGGCTTTGAAACTCGACGCCTATCCGGCGGAGGTTCGCCGTACGTCTTCCATCGCCGATGCCATTAAAAACTTTTCCTCTTGGAGTAAGTCCAAGAAGAGGATATCGATTGTCGGCAGAGTTAAATCCATTCGCGACCAGGGAAAGATAATATTCCTTACCATTGCTGACCAAAGCGGGGAGATGCAGGGGGTCGTCCAGAAATCCAATATCAAAGATTTCGACCTATGGAGCGAATCTCTGGATATGGGGGATTTCATAGAGGTTTCAGGAAGCCTTTTCAAGACCAAGCGCGGGGAGCGAAGTATTGAAGCTCGTGACCTACGTATAGTGGCTAAAGCTTTGCTGCCCATACCCAGCGAATTCTACGGATTGCACGATACTGAAACGCGCCTACGCAAACGCTACCTGGATTTATTGACCCACCCGGAAGTCAGGGAGCTTTTTATAAAAAAGAACGTTTTCTGGAAGACTGTCAGAGAATTTTTGACCAAAGAGGGCTTTTTGGAGGTGGAGACGCCGATCATGGAGGCCACTCCCGGCGGAGCGGATGCGGAACCATTCATGACCCATCATAACGCCTTGAATACGGATTTCTATCTCAGGATATCACTTGAGCTGGCGTTGAAGAAGCTTATAGTCGGAGGATATGAAAAGGTGTTCGAGATCGGCCGGGTATTCCGCAACGAGGGGATAGATGCCGAGCATCTCCAGGATTACACGGCGTCAGAATTCTATTGGGCCTACGCCGACCACGAAGACATGATGAAGCTAGTCGAAAGATTGTATAAGTTGGTTGTAAAATCCGTCACCGGAGGCACGACAACCATATATAACGGCCAGAAGATAAATTGGGGCAAAAAATGGCCCCGGGTGGACTATTATGATTTCTTCAAGGAAAGAATCGGGCTCGACCTTACAAGGGCCAGCCGCGACGAACTTTTTAAGAAGGCGCAGGAGATGAATCTTCAGCCCGACCGCTCTTTAGGCCGCGGCAGACTGATCGACCTGATTTTCAAACAGATACGCCCGCAATTGGTGCAGCCGTGTTTCCTTGTCGGACATCCCAAAGACATATCTCCTCTGGCCAAGGCTGATCCAAAAGACTCGAGCAGGGTTTTGCGTTTCCAGCCGGTTGCCGCAGGGACGGAGCTGGGCAACGGTTGGGCGGAGCTAAACGATCCGGAAGATCAGCGAAGGCGCTTCGAGGAACAAATGAAATTGCGCGAGGCCGGGGATAAGGAGGCCCAGCGTCTGGACGAGGACTTTGTAGAGGCCCTTGAATACGGCATGCCGCCTACGGCCGGCTTCGGATTGTCGGAAAGACTGTTCTCGGTGCTGATGGACAAGCCAATCAGAGAAACCGTTTTCTTCCCGTCTATGCGACGCAAGGAGTAGGGGTTATAATATCAAACATGAAGAAGGTAATGGTATTCGGCGTTTTTGACGGCATACATGACGGGCATCGTCAGCTGTTGAAGCAGGCCAAAAACCTCGGTGATTATCTGACAGTGGTCGTGGCCCAGAACCATATTGTGGAAGAGCTGAAAGGGCATCAGCCGCGCCTGGATTTGGCCGAACGCTTCGCACA
The DNA here is from genome assembly GCA_964559765.1 of uncultured Candidatus Saccharibacteria bacterium. Taxonomy (GTDB): domain Bacteria; phylum Patescibacteriota; class Minisyncoccia; order UBA6257; family Colwellbacteraceae; genus JAMCRD01. The sequence goes on along the minus strand of CAZLHU010000005.1, from coordinate 17,516 downwards.
TCTTGAAGCAGAGGACGGAGTCGATCAGGTTCTGATCGGCGACGAGGAGCATGGGACTTGGCAGGTGGTAAAGACAAATAAGCCGGACATCATCGCTCTAGGTTACGACCAAAAAGTGCTGAAGGAAGATCTGGAGTCTCATATCGATGAATTCGATCCAAAGCCGGGCATCGTTGTGCTCGATGCTTACGAGCCAAACGATTTACACAGCAGTATATTGAACAATGGTTGATATAAAGTTCATCAGGGAGAATAAGGACAAGGTAAAGGAAGCTATAAAGAACAAGGGGATTTCGTTGGATTTGGATGAATTGCTTTTGACCGACGGCAAGCGCATCGAGCTGCAGTTGTCGATGGAGCAACTGCGCGAATCCAAGAATCAGCTGAACGAGGAGATCTCAAAGGCGAAGGACGACGGCGAGAGGAAATCTGCCATTGAGAAGGGCAAGGGCATTAAGGATAAATTGGCTGAACTCGAGCCGAAGTTCGCCGAGGCTAACTTCAAGTTCGAGGAATTGATGGTCAAGGTGCCGACCGTACCTTCGCCCGACACTCCGGTGGGAAAAAGCGACGCCGACAACGTGGAGATATACCGCTGGGGCGAGCCGAAGAAATTTGATTTCAAACCCAAGGATCATATCGAACTAGGTAAGTCTTTGGACATCCTCGATCTGGAAAAAGGAGCCAAGGTCGGCGGATTCCGCGGATATTACGTCAAGAACGAAGGTGTGCTTCTGGTCATGGGACTTATGATGTACGCGGTAAAGAAGATGGTGTCCAAAGGATATAAGCCGATGATCCCGCCCACATTGGTTAGGCAGTTCGCGCTCTTCGGCAGCGGATATTTCAAGGGGTTGGAATACAATCCCGAGACAGACGAGATATACCAGATTGCGACATCGGATAAAGAAGCGACAGGCGAGATAAGCAAGGACAAGAAATTCCTCGTGGGTACGGCTGAACCATCGTTGCTGGCTTATTATGCCGACGAGACGCTCAAGGAAGAAGACCTGCCGATAAAAGTTTGCGGTTATAGCCAATGTTACCGCAGCGAAATAGGAAGTTACGGCAAGGAGACCAAGGGCATGTACCGCGTGCACGAATTTATGAAGGTTGAGCAAGTCGTAATAACCGATACAGACATAGAGAAAGCCAATAAACTGCAAGATGAAATGACTGCAATTTCAGGAGAAATGCACGAAGAGCTGGGTCTTCCATATAGGCGCCTGCAGATATGCACCGGCGAGATGAGTGCGGGTAAATATACGGCCTATGACCTTGAGGCCTGGCTTCCGGGAATGAATCGTTGGGGCGAAACTGGATCGTCCAGCAACTTTGTCGATTGGCAGTCCAGAAGGTTGAATGTTAAGTATATAGATAAAAATGGCGATAGAAAGTATGCCTACATGCTCAACAATACCGCTTTGCCGAGCCCAAGGACATTCATCGCCATACTGGAGAACTATCAAACAGAAAACGGACATATAAAGATACCCAAAGTTCTCCAGGACTATGTTGGTAAAGAAGAAATCGGGGGCTAAGCGCTGGTTAAAACTTATCCTTGCGATAGTCTTGCTGTTATTCGTGGTCGGCGGCGCTGTTTATGTGTTCAATTACTCCGGTCTGTTTCGGGTGAAGAATATAAATGTGACCGTGACCAACGGGATAAACGGACTTACTTTGTCCGCTAGCGACGTTTTCGGCGGCCAGCCATACACCAACATACTTGCCCCGTTGCCGAGCATAGATATGTCCAAGTTCCCGTACATTTCCAGTTTTACTATAACTAAGAACTATTTTGAGCGTACCGTATACGTCCAAGCGGTCGCCAGGCAGCATGAATTTATCTGGTGTATGACCGCCACCAGCGACTGCTATTGGGTTGATGGCACGGGCTTAATGTTTGAAAACGCACCGCAGGTTTCGGGCGGAAATCTCAACGTAATCAGCGACTCTTCGGGTCGCGATATCGGTATGGGCGATTATGCTTTGCCCTCTGATCTTTTTGCTAATTTTGCGGCCGATATCAATCTACTTAATGGCCTGGAAGTACCGATATCGTCCATTCAGATAAGCGACATTAACCACGAGGAAATGGTGGTCGTGACCGACAGTGGACCGGAAATATATTTTGGATTTACTTTCGACCCAGTGGCTTCAGGAGACGAGGCGGTAATAAGACAAGCTATGCAGTCGTCCGATTGGAGCAAATATTGCTATATTGATCTGCGCACTATGTACAAGGCCTATACTAGTTTCAGCTGCGCCTAGGTTCCTGGATTTCCGTCCAGCTTATATATGAATATGGATGTGCCGGCGATGTAATCGGGTTTCGGCACGTTGCCCATGCCCGGTTCAGGCGGACGGATGCTTGTGAGCCACGCATAGGAGTCTTCCTGATCGCGGGTGACGCCCGGACCCAGAGGCTCGGTCGCCATCTGCAGTTGGTTGACTGAAATTGCCAGCCAGTGTATCCCGCTCTCCCTAGGGTCGCCCTCATTTGATTGCCAGCTGACAGCCTTACTTCCGAAGTAGTAGTCGACGTTCCCGCCGCCGAAATAATCGACGGCTATCTTGTCGATCTCGGGATGGGCCGTTACGAATGATTTAAGTCGCAGAAGGTCCTGGCCCCAGTCGTAATTCGAATCGGTGGCGTATTTATAACCATTGCCGGCGCCGACAAATTCATTGTAATAGGAAAGGTAATACGGGTAGGCGGATACGACCTCAAATAGGAACCATATAACGAGAACGGCAATTAAGCCGATTTTTACTTTTTGATGGCCCTTGTTGACCCAGTTCTTCAGGCCGACGGCGACTAGGATATAGCCCAGCGGGAACAGGGGCATCAGGTGCCTTAGGCCTATGTTCAGCGGACTGTTTATGCTGTAGGCAGCATACAGCACTATAAATAGGAACATGGAGAATTCCTGGAAGTTGGTGCCGAGGTATTCGGCGAAGTTCGGATATTTGCGCTTTATCGCCTTTGATATCTCCCATATGGAAAGTCCCAATGTCAGCAGAACCAATATCAGGATTGGTATAGGCTCCTTTAAGCCGTACATTATCGGGAAATAGAGCGGCCCGCCGCTCTCAACCACCTGACCCATGAAATATATGCTGGCGTTGCTGGTTGAACGCTGGGCGGCCATCAATACTCCCAGGAAGAACTGGGCGTAGGGTCTCGTGACATAGCTTTTAGTCATCAGTATATCGAGATCGGCTACGCAGGTCTTGATATTGCATATTTTCCCGGCGGGTGACTGTCCGCCAACGTAAGAGCTTAGTATGCTGGCGGTGTCGCTTTGCTGTTTCTGTATCGGATAGTTCCAGGTCGTGAAAAGGTAGAATGGATACACGACCAGGACAAAGCCTATTATGAATATCAATATGGTCCCGCCGTAGTATCTAAGTGCGCGCCTCCAGAATCCGTTGGACTTACCGTTATCCAGTTTACCTTTGCTGTTATGCGAAGCCGTAGCTATTAGATATATAGTTATCAATATCAGGAAAAATGGCCCGAGCAAAGCTGCGGAGAACTTGAACAATTGCGCTATCCCGAATGCTAATCCGGCCCAGACAAGATGCTTGCGCGTCGGAGAAGTGACGTACTTATTGTAGAAATATATTCCTATGAGTATCCCTAGGGCGGCGCCGACATCGGTTGTCACATAGTGCCCATGCGAAAGAACCATAGGTGAAAGCCCAAATATGAATGCCGGCAGGAGTGCCCACCATTCTCCGAGCAGTTCGCGGCTGAAGAAATATATTAAGGCTATCAGCAGCAGCGTAAGCAGCATCGGACCGATACGGGACCAATCCACGATCGTATTGGCGTTATTGCCCGATTGGAATATGAATTTCGTGCCGATATCCCATTCGCTGTTTACCCCGTTGATCCAGGAATCTGCGGTCACCGGGAAGCTGAGATTCATCAGCAGAAGCGGCGCCGCGGCGATCATCTTTACGAGCGGCGGGTGCTCGGGATTGAGCCGGTAATCCTGGAGCTTCACGTAGCTGTATCCCGCGGGGATATGGGCCAATTCGTCCATTATCGGCGAATCTTGCAGCGAGACAGACAGCATTATCAGGAAAGAGGCCAGCATGATCCCGGCCAGTATGAGAATGCTTATTTTTCTGGAGGTTTTGCCCATATATCAGTTATTATAAATCATATGAGCATGACTAAGCTATTGTGGACAAGACACGCCAGGGTGAAAATGCGCTATTGGTCCTTGTCGGAGGCGAGGGTGAAAAGAGTACTGCATTCGCCTTTGCGCACCGAAGTCGGCATAGCCCCAGGCACGGTGGCCATATTGCAGGCGGCCGGCACCAATAAACACCCCTATGAGATCTGGGTGATGCTGAACGAGCGCGGCAAGGAACGAAGGGTGATCTCGGCGTGGCGCTATCCCAATAGGACCAAGCCCGGAGCCGCATTACCCCCGGAGATCGTAAAAGAGCTGCGTGAGGCGCTTCTATGAGATCCAATAAGGTGCTGACAAATAAGTTTTTCGACAGGCCGACTTTGACGGTCGCAGAGTCGATGCTTGGCAAATACCTGGTGCGGCGTCAGGGCAGGACGAATAGGGCGTATATGATAACCGAAGTCGAAGCTTACGACGGGCCCAAGGATAAGGCTTCCCATGCGTCCCATGGCAGGACGCCCAGGGCGGAGATTATGTTTGGGGAACCTGGGAGGCTGTTTGTTTATCTGACCTACGGAATGCATTGGATGCTTAACGTGGTCACGGGCCCCGAAGACTATCCGGCTGCGGTTCTGATCAGGGGCGTGAAAGGGATTAGCGGACCAGGCAGGGTTAGCAGGGGCCTTCACGTCGATAAGGCCTTGAATGGCGTGAAAGCCAGTATCCATAGCGGTCTTTGGTTTGAAGACCGGGGACATCCCGTCAGCAAATCAAAGATTAAGCGCACCCCTAGGATGGGTGTGGGTTATGCGGGTAAGTATTGGGCGGGCCGCAAATACCGTTTTGTATTGGCCGAGGAGTAGCCTTTGACAGCATAGATGTGCGAAGCGTAAAGTTCGGGATAGTCAGTCCCCTGAGCCAAGAACGGGGCTGATTTTCGGGTTTACAAAATGGATTTCCAACTAATATCAGACAATAAACCGGCTGGCGATCAGCCGCAGGCCATAAAGGAATTGATGGCCGGTTTGGAAGCCGGCGAAAAAGATCAGACGCTTCTCGGCGTAACCGGTTCGGGTAAGACCTTCACCATCGCCAATGTGATCAAGCAGATAGACCTGCCAACTTTGGTGATCGCGCACAACAAAACTTTGGCGGCCCAGCTTTGCAATGAGTTCAGGGAGCTTTTCCCGAAGAATGCCGTCCATTATTTCGTGTCCTATTACGACTACTACCAGCCCGAGGCGTACATGCCCACGTCCGACACTTACATAGCCAAGGAGGCGATGATCAACGATGAGATCGATAAATTGCGTCATGCTGCGACGACGGCGCTTTTGACCCGCAAGGATGTCATCATCGTTGCTTCCGTATCGTGTATATATGGCTTGGGTGCGCCAGACATATATAAAGCGAATATCCTGCATTTCAAAAAAGGCGACCAGGTTGAGCGCAAGATCCTGACGCGCAAACTAGTGCAGATTCAATTCAAGAGGACCACGGCCGACCTTAAACGGGGGACGTTCAGATTGCGAGGCGACAATTGGGAGATAATGCCGCCAAACGAGGAGATTATATACAACCTTCGGGTTGAAGGCGGAAGGATAGTCGAGATGTACGCAGTGGATCCGGTCGTCGGTTTTCAGGAGGGCAAGACGCCGCAAGTCGAAGAAGTTATCGTCTCCCCGGCAAGGCACTTCATAACTTTGGGTCCGGAACGCGAACGCGCCGTCGAGACTATAAACCAGGAATTGGCCGAGCAGCTTAAGAAATTCGAATCCGAAGGGAAATTGCTGGAGGCCGAAAGATTGGAACGCAGGACCAGGGCTGATGTGGCGATGATAAGGGAAGTGGGCTACTGCAACGGGATAGAGAATTATTCGCAGCCTTTGTCGGGCCGGCCGCGCGGATCTCCGCCGGATACACTGCTCGACTACTTCCCGGACGACTTCCTGATGGTGATAGACGAATCACACGTCACCGTTCCGCAGCTGCGCGGCATGTACGAGGGCGATGCCGCGCGAAAGAAGACTTTGGTCGACTACGGCTTCAGGCTTCCTTCCGCCGCCGATAATCGTCCGCTTACCTTCAAGGAATTCCGCGCGCGCATGCCTAGGACGATATACACTTCCGCGACTCCGGGACCGTATGAAAAAGAAGTGAGCTCCAAGGTTGTCGAGCAGGTCATCCGCCCTACCGGACTGGTTGATCCGAAGATAACCATCCTTCCGGCCAGAGGACAGGTGGAGGACCTGATTCCGAGGATAAGGAAAAGGATAGAGTCGGGCGACAGGGTTCTGATCACCACACTTACTAAGCGCATGGCTGAAGATCTGGCCGGTTATTTGGAGGAACTTAAGATCAAAGTGAACTATCTGCACAGCGACGTTAAGACCTTGGACCGTATACGAATTCTGACTGGCCTCAGAAAAGGTTCGGCCAAAGGCGGCTTCGACGTCGTTGTCGGAGTGAATCTCCTGCGGGAAGGATTGGATCTGCCTGAGGTCTCGCTGATCGCGATACTGGACGCCGACAAAGAGGGGTTTCTGCGCAGCGAGACCGCGCTTATTCAGACGATCGGTCGTGCGGCAAGGAATGTAAACGGCGAGGTGTTGATGTACGCGGACAACATAACCGGTTCGATAGAACGCGCTGTTAAGGAGACGGACCGCAGGCGTAAGATCCAAATCGCGTACAACAAGAAGCATGGCATAACCCCCACGACCATCATCAAGGCGATAACCAACATGCTGCCGGTCGTGGAAGACGTATTGAAATTGGAGCTTGCCCCTCTGCCCAAAGCTAAAAGGGAAATGGAGAAGCTGCTGCACACGAAGAACGCCGAAATGCGCGAGGCGGCCAGGCAGTTGGACTTCGAGCTGGCGGCGATACTCCGCGACGAGATAAGGGTTTTGGAAGCGGAGATAAAAGGCAAAAAGGAAGACAAAGAATCTATAAAACAAAAATGAAGGACGAAATAATAATAAGAGGCGCCAGAGAGCACAATCTCAAGAATGTTAACCTGACGATACCGAGGAATAAGATGGTCGTGTTCACCGGCATTTCTGGTTCCGGAAAGTCGTCGCTGGCTTTCGATACGATATTTGCCGAGGGGCAGCGCCGCTATATCGAATCCCTGTCGGCCTACGCCAGGCAGTTTTTGGGACGTTTGGACAAGCCCGACGTCGATGAGATAGAAGGATTGTCCCCGGCCATCTCTATAGATCAGAAGGCCCATTCCTCCAACCCTCGTTCTACGGTGGCAACCATCACCGAGATCTATGACTATCTACGGGTGCTTTTCGCACGGGTAGGAACTCCGTTCTGCCCAATCTGCGGCGGAGAGATAAGGAAGATGACGCCGGCTGAGATAGTCGATGCAGTGATCGCCTTGATACAGGAGAGCAAGGGCATAAACCAATTAGTGGTGTTTTCCCCCGTGGTGCGCGGCAGAAAGGGCGAATATTACCAGTTGTTGTACGATCTTTTGGGGCTTGGATTCAGGGAGGTGCGAGTGGATGGCGAGATGAAATCTCTTAGAGACAGGATAACTCTGTCCAGGTACCAGCAGCATACCATCGAGGTGGTCGTTGATCGCATACCCACAACGTTAGACTTCAGCGACAAGGATAACCGTCTTCGTTTAAGCGAAGCCATAGAATCGGCGTTGAAACACAGCGAGGGAGTGGTCACCGTACGGGCCGACAAGGAGGTGCAGTTCTCGTCTAAATTCTCGTGCCCGCGCGACAACTTCTCGTTCCCTGAAATAGAACCCAGGCTATTCTCGTTCAACAGTCCTTATGGGGCCTGCGAAACCTGCCATGGGTTGGGAACTGAGAGTGTATGGTCGGAGAAGCCGTGTCCGGACTGTCGTGGGCGGCGTCTGCGGGCGGAGGCTTTAAACGTGCTTATCGACGACAAGAACATCACCGAGATAACGGCGATGTCCATCGACGACTCTTATGGCTTTTTCGACAAGTCTCCGCGCAAATGGGCCGATAAGAAAAGAGATATCGGCGAACTACCCTTAAAGGAGATTAAGAACAGGCTTAAGTTCATGATTGATGTCGGATTGGATTACCTGACTTTGGATCGCAGAGCGGGAACCTTGTCCGGAGGGGAAGCGCAGAGGATACGTCTGGCGTCGCAGATAGGTTCAAAGCTCGTCGGAGCGCTGTACGTCTTGGATGAACCGACGATCGGTCTGCATCAGAGGGATAACGCGAAGCTGATCGAAACATTGAAAAGCTTGCGCGACATAGGCAATACGGTTATTGTCGTCGAACACGACGAGGAGACCATACGCGCGGCCGATTACCTGGTAGATTTCGGTCCTGGTGCGGGCGTTCATGGCGGAAAAGTGGTGGCTGAAGGGACCGTGCCGGCGATCTTCAAGGATAAGACCAAAAACTCGCTGACTCTCAAATACCTGCGGGGCGATACGGTGATAAAAGTACCGGAAAAGCGTCGTCCTGTGAAACCATCGGGTGAATTTTTGAAATTGCGTGGCGTGACCGAAAACAATCTTAAAAACATAGACGTTGATATACCGCTGAAACATTTCACGGCCGTTACCGGCGTCTCCGGTTCTGGCAAGAGCACTTTGGTGTACGACGTCATATACAAGACTCTGGCCAATAAGTTCAACTACACTTCGTTCAGGCCGGGGGCGCACAAGTCATTTATGGGCATGGAATGGATTAATCGGGTCATAAACATCGACCAGTCTCCGATCGGCCGTACTCCGAGATCCAATCCGGCGACATACGTGGGTGCTTGGACCCATATACGCGATCTCTTTGCCTCGACCGAGGACGCCCGGGTGCGTGGCTATAAGCCAGGCCGGTTCAGCTTCAATGTCCGCGGCGGCAGATGCGAAAACTGCGAGGGTCACGGTTACGTCGAGATCGAGATGCATTTCCTGCCTACGGTCTATGTGACCTGCGAAGTCTGCGGGGGCAAGCGTTTCGACCGAGAGACATTGGAGGTCAAATATAAGGGGAAGAACGTTCATGAGGTTCTGAAGATGACCATCGAGGAGGCGGTTAAATTCTTCGACGACTTCCCGCTGCTTTACGACAAGCTGAAGATTCTTGAGGAAGTCGGGCTGGGCTATCTCGAGCTTGGGCAATCGGCTACGACCCTGTCCGGCGGCGAGGCCCAGCGCATAAAGCTCTCATCGGAGTTGGGCAAGCGCGACACCCACAGGACGATATACTTATTGGACGAACCAACGACTGGGCTGCACTTCGACGACGTGGCCAAATTACTGCAGGTTCTGGACCGGCTGGTCATGCGTGGAAATACGGTGGTCGTAATCGAACACAATCTCGATGTCATAAAATCGGCCGACTGGGTGATCGACCTCGGTCCGAGCGGGGGAGAGAACGGCGGCAAAGTTGTGGCGGTAGGCACGCCGGAGACGGTAGCCAAGACGCCCAAGAGCTACACCGGAGAATATCTGAGGAAGGTTCTCAAATAGGTGTAGAATTTAATCAATGGATAAGAGCTTAAAAGGCAAGAAGATCGGTCTTGCCCTTGGCGGCGGCGGAGCCAGGGGTATCGCCCATATCGGGGTAATAAAGGCTTTGGAAACTGCCGGAATACCCATCCACGCCATAGCCGGAACGAGTATGGGCGCGCTTGTGGGCGGATGGTATGCGGTCCACGGCGAAATCAGCTCGCTGGAGAGGATATTTTTGAACATCAAAAAGGAGGATATGGTCTCCAGTCTGAAAATGTATTGGCGCCGCGACGGCACCCTATTCAAGGACAAGGACGTGACCGAGATGGTCGAGAGAAAAATGAAGGGCAAACATTTCAAGGATTGCCTGATACCATTCGCAGCCGTCGCCACTGACGTGAAGAGCGGTGAGGAGGTGATAATAAAAGAGGGCAGCGTATCCGAGGCCATCCATGCGAGCAGTGCCATACCTTTCATTTTCAAGCCGGTCTCAATGGACGGCAGGCTATTGATGGACGGTGGTTTCGTCAATCCGATACCGGCGGACGTCGTTAGAAAGATGGGCGTGGATTTCGTGATTGCGGTGGACGTGACTCGGGGTTGGGTAGATATAACCGAAGGCTCCTCGGGTCTGATGGACATACCGAGGACAATCGATAGGCTGATGACCGCGATAGAGTATCAAATAGGCCGCAAGCAACTTGAGGGCACTGATATGGTCCTGCACCCCGACGTGATGTCTTTCAGCTGGCTGGATTTCTTCCGTTCAAAGGAAATCATAAGCGCCGGTGCGGAAGAGGTCATTCGCAACCTGGGCGAAATAGACAAAAAAACCAGCTATCCGCCGATTCCAAAGTCGATCTTCGCCAAATTCATGGATTTTATATTCCGGAACTGAGAATAGGCAATGGCAGAGGTTATATTCAACAATCGACCTGACGTAAGGGTCAAGAACGACGTTCTTCCTGAAACGCCCGGTGTATATCTGATGAAAGACGCCAAGGGGCGCCTGCTTTATGTCGGCAAAGCCGGCAACCTTAGGCGGAGGGTGTCCAGCTATTTCAGCCGTCCGCACGACGCCAGGATAGAGAAGCTGGTTAGCGAGATAAAGAAGATAGACTACATCGAGACCGATACGGCGCTGGAGGCGCTAATACTAGAGGCTTCACTAATAAAGAACCGGCGCCCGCCTTACAATATAAAGGACAAAGACGACAAGAGCTTCTTATATATAGAGGTGACCAAAGACGAATTTCCAAGGGTCGTCCTGGTAAGGGGAAAAAGCGCCCGCGGCGGCAAGCGTTTCGGGCCGTTCACTTCCGCGTCCAGCGTCAGAACTGCATTGAAGATAATAAGGAAGATATTCCCGTTCAGCGTCCATCCGCCGGAGATGGTCGGAAAGTTCAAACGGCCGTGCTTCGACTATGAAATAGGACTTTGCCCCGGGACGTGTGTCGGCAAGGCGGACAGGAAGGATTATCTCATCAACATACGAAACATAGAAAAACTTCTGGATGGGCATAAGAGAACGGTGATCCGTTCATTGGAACGCCGGATGGTCGCATCTTCGGCCAGGCTTGAGTTTGAGGAAGCTCAAATATTGAAGAGGCAGATATTCTCGTTGCAACACATTGAAGATACCGCTTTGATAAGCCACGATGACATATCGTCCATCTCTAGTTGGCGCGGGCCGCACAGGATAGAGGGATATGACATATCTAACATATCCGGCACGGCCGCGGTCGGTTCCATGGTCGTGTTCATCGACGGCAAGCCGGATAAAGCCGAATATCGCATGTTCAAAATCCGCACCGTGAAGGGGGCCAACGATGTGGGTATGATCCAAGAGGTAATACGCAGGCGTTTTGGCAATTCGTGGGCTTTTCCAGATCTGATATTGGTGGACGGAGGATTAGGGCAGGTGAATGCCGCACGCGAAGTGCTGACTGAGTCCAAGATGAAGATACCGGTCGTCGGTATGATCAAGGGCCCGGACCGTAAAGACACCCGCCTGGTCGGAAGCATTACGGGGATAATCGACAAAGGAGTCTTGGTTCGGGTCAGAGACGAGGCCCATCGTTTCGCGATTAATTTTCACCGCCGTTTGCGCAGCGCGAATATGATTAAGAAATAAGGGAAGCGTTGGTGTAGTCGCTTAAGCAACTTATTATCGATTGTTTACAGGGCAGGAGGCCCGTGTTTGTTAATTATGGGGTATAATTAAGTAAAGGATCGATAGATCTTAGCTTTTAGGCAATAGAACATGGGTACCAAAAGAGTCCTATCAGCCTGTTCGGTTTTAGCTGTTATGCTGGTAATAGCTTTTGGCGGAACGGCGCTAGCTGCGTCGTCTCCAACGATCTTGGGTGTTATTCCGGCTCATGGCCCGACTTCAGGTGGGACGAACATAACCATCATCGGCACTAATTTCGAAGATGGCGCAACGGTGGATTTTGTTGGTGTTGCAACAACGACCCAGACATTCGACTACACGGGAGCTACCTCCTCATGGACCGTTCCCTCTGATGCAATCGGCCCGATCACTTTTCTGGTTGAAGGTGCAAGTGGTGGCGGCGATGGCTCCGCCAGTGTTCCTGGAAACGGCGGATACGTACAGGCCACTCTGTCGGCCGCCTCATCAACCCCGGGGACTGTTTTTTATTATGACGTAGGTCAGGCAGGCGTAGGAGGTGGCGAAGATGGAGCGGGCAATGGCGGCAATATCTCCGGAGGTGGGGGAGGTAATATGAGTTGGGTCTCATATGATTCATCGTTTTCAACTTCAACAGTTCTTCTTGTAGCTGGCGGTGGCGGCGGTGCCGATTATAGTGGCCACCCAGATTCCGCTGGAAACGGTGGTGGATTGGTAGGTGGAGGCGGCTCTCCCGGCAGTTGTGATGGGGGTGGGGGAACGCAGACTGATGGCGGAGCAGCTGGAACTGATGGCGGTACTGCTGGTACTGCTGGCCAAGGCGGTTCAGGTACCGATTATTCAGGTAGTGGCGGATCTGGTTATTACGGAGGCGGAGGCGGAGGCATTTACTGTTACGGTGGTGGCGGTTCGTCGTTCATATCATCGGATCCATCCCTTACCGCAACTAGCACAGATGCTCTTGGCGCACCCGGCGACGGTTCAATCGTAATAACTTATGAAGCTACCATGGGTTCTCCGGTGCCGGCGACAGATGTTAGCGTAATTGATAGTGGCGATGCTATAACGGCGACCACCCCCTCCGGCTCAGCCGGACCGGTCGCTGTGGTCGTAACCAATCCAGATGCCGGAGAAGCTGTTCTATTCGGGGGATTCACGTACGTTTTAACGCCCACTATCTCAAATATCTCGCCGGACCATGGTACGTCTGCTGGCGGAACGAATATAACGATTACCGGCAGTAATTTTGAAAACGGGGCAATTATAGATATGGGCGATACGCTACCCACGCTTACCAGTGAATTTGTCACTCCCGATCAAATAGAGACTTACGTTAATAGTCTTGGCGGGCAGAGTAATGCCTTACCGACGGTTACATTCGGACCTGGGGATACAGTCGATGTTTCAGCGGAATGTTATAGAGCATATCTAACCACCCTGGTCTGGTTGAATCAGACGGACTATGTAAACAACCCAACCAGAGCCATATACAATCAGGCGCATTTATGCGATAACGGCACCTTCAGCGAGACGCTGTCGGAATCCGATCTTGCTCCTCATGTTCCAAATGGAACGTATTACCTGATGCTTGCCAGCCAAGGAATAACCGGGACTTGGACTCCTTATCCGATTTTATATCCAATGACCATCGGCGACGCCGATGCTTCGGGCTCATTCGTAAGCAGCACAGAAATTACGGCCACGACTCCGTCTGGCTCGGTCGGTGCGACCAATGTCGTTGCCATTGATCCTGACTGGGGTATGGCCACCTCATCCGACGCATTTACGTATATATCGTCAACCGATATAGGAAACGTAACCGCTGCCGAAGCGGCCTTGGTTGCCGCTTCGCCCTTGTCTCCGGTGGACGGTACCGATACCAACATCATCGACATGGCGCAGAACATCGCTAACTCATATGGCGTCGCTGTTTCTTCCACAGTGGAGTCAGATAATTCGGAAATTGCTTCGGACGGAACGATAACCTACAGCACGTTGTCCATCTCTGGCGATGTTACCTTTACGCTATCCGCCGGCGTATTTAGTGATACTCAGGCGGTCTCCGTAACGGTGCCGTCTACGGAGGGGTGGTTTGCGGTAGGGCCCGCAATTCAATATTCGAATGACTCATCCTATGAATCTATGGCCATCGATCCCCTTGGCACTCCATATATAGCCTCTAACTTATATGTTAATGGTAATGAGGCCGCTGTTGAGAAATACGATAATGAGAATAATAGTTGGATTGAATTAGGGGGCTCGCAAATTTCATCGCCCAACGCAAGTTATGGATCTCTGGCCATTGACGCTTCTGGCACACCTTACTTTGCTTATAGCGACGGCAGTAATTACGGTATGGCTACAGTTGAGGAATATGACAGCGGGAGTAGTAATTGGATCGGAATAGGTTCTTTATCCCAGTATTCGAGTTATGAATCTATGGCAATCGATAAATCATCAGATATACCTTATCTTGCCTATAGTGACGGCAGTAATTATGGCGCAGCCACGGTCGAGAAATACATAAGCGGCAATTGGACCGAGGTCGGCGGGTCTCCGGTCACACCGTCTAGCTCGGGTTCCCCAGCCAACACAACTTATGAATCTCTGGCCATTGACGCTTCTGGCACGCCTTATGTTGCCTATACAGATGAAAATTACTCCAGCGATGCTATAGTTTATAAATTTGACGGCAGTGATTGGACCGAGGTCGGATCCCCAGTCTCATCGGGCGGAATAGCCTCTCTTTCCTTGGCCGTAGACGCCTCCGGAACGCCTTATCTAAGCTATACGAATCTTTTATATAATGGCCAGGTAATCGTCGATAAATTCGATGGCAATAATTGGGTTGAAGTCGGCTCTCCGGCCTCATCAAGTGAATCAAGTCTCCAGTCTATAGCTATCGACTCCTCGGGTACGCCTTACGTCGCCTATAGAGACAATCTTAATAATGGTGAGGCCACCGTTAAAGAATATAACAACAACAGCGGTGATTGGATTGAGGTTGGTCCTCCTGTTTCTCCAGGTGAATCAGCCCTTGATTTTTTGGCCGTAGACGCCTTCGGAACGCCTTATCTTGCATATGCCGATGGTAATAATTATGACTCAGTAACCATAGAGAAATACTCCGATATCGGAGTATCCACCGCCAAAGCCGCAATTCTCGCTGCCTCTTCCCCGGTAGAAGGTGTCGATTACAATTTGATCACAATGATGCAGGGGATCGTAGATAATGCGATATCCGGCGTAGCGGTTTCTTCTACGTTGGAATCGGATAATTCCCAGATCGCTTCCGACGGCACAATCAGCTATGGCACATCGCCTGTGACTGGCGGCGTGACGCTTAGTCTATCCGACGATCTAGCGAGCAGTACTCAGATGGTCCAGGTAACGGTTCCCCAAGACTCTGTATACACAGCCCAAGCAACCCTCCTCGCTGCCTCGCCCCTCTCCCCATCAGAAGGCACGGATTCCAATGTAGTCACAATGGCGCAGACGATCTTAAGCAATAACTCTATAAACAACGTAACCGTTTCTCCCACAGTGGGATCGAATAATTCTGATATCTCTTCAAGTGGTGCGATAACCTACGGTCTTTCGTCTATAACCGGCGGCGTCACTTTCACCTTGTCTGACGCTGCAACCAGCACAACGCAGACAGTCCCGGTTATAGTGTCGGAAGAAAGCGGCAACGCCAACGTCCAAATTGTCCAAGCTGCCTTAGCCTCCGCTTCGCCATTACGTCCAGTTGAAGGTACTGACGCCAATATAGTCGATATGGTACAGAACGACATAGCCAATACTTACGGCGTCACTGTGTCTTCTGTCGTCAGCTCAAACAACTCCCAAGTCTCTGCCGACGGTACCATCACTTACGGCACATTGCCCGTTACCGGGAATGTTACTTTCACCCTGTCCGACAACGGTGCCAGCGGCACTAAGACCGTTCCTGTTATAGTCCCAGCTAATGTAAAAACTTGGATCGAGGTAGGTTCTCCTGTCTCGTCGGGCGGAGCAAATTATGGGTCTTTGGTCATTGATGCCTCGGGCAGTCCTTATCTAGGTTATAGCGATATCAACAATAACGAGCGAGCCACCGTCGAAAAATACTACAACGCAGCTAACTTAACCCAAACTACCCCTGATGTGACTGGTTTTAACGGAAGCGTTGATTATAGCGCCGGGAGTTACCAAAACCAGGCGTTAGAATACGCCATATGGGCTTACAACACGGCGCTGGATGGAACGCGGGTATATTCCTCTAATCCTGCGACCACCACAGTTAGCGATATGACCAGCACCAGTTTCCAGGTGCCTTTGGTCTGGGACGATGTGGGCGTAGGCGGATATGTCGTCCAAGTCTATGACGGGACAAATTATTACTATATAGATGTTGGAGACACCACAAGCTTTACGGATTCGGCTGATTATTCAGGCTGGAATTCGGGGCAGTTCACACTGACATCGTCATCTCCTTACTCATATACATATACCGGTTGGGCTATGGTCGGGTCTCCGCTTTCAGGCGACGAAACGGATTTCGAATCTCTGGCCATCGATGCTTCGGGCACACCGTATTTGGCTTATAGGGACGACACAACTAATGGCGCTGGCTACGCCACGGTCCAGGAATATGATAGTGGGAGTAATAGTTGGATCTCGGTAGGTGAATCTCAGATTTCGTCGTATTATGCGTCCTATGAGTCCTTGGCCATCGATGCTTCGGGCACGCCGTATATAGCCTATAGGGATGACGACGATAATGGCGCAGCTGTGGTCAAAGAATATGTTGGTGGCAACTGGATCGATGTTGGAGGATCTCCAGTTACGACCGACCAAACGGATTATGAGTCCTTGGCCATTGATCCTTCGTCGGGTACGCCCTACTTGGCCTATAGCGACAATACCAATGGCAACAAGGCTATCGTCGAGAAATTCAACGGCAGCGATTGGGTTGGGGTCGGATATCCGCTCACGGTCAGCGAAGCAGACTATATCTCCCTAGCCATCAGCCCATCAGGGGTCCCTTACGTGGCCTACGAAGACGATTACAACGGCGGCGATGCCATAGTTCAGAAATATGATAGCACTGGCAACGATTGGGTTGAGGTGGGCTCACTAGTCTCAACCTCATTGATAGGTAATGCGTCCTATGAATCGCTAGCCATCGATCCATCCGGCATTCCTTATCTAGCCTTCAGCGATAATAATAATGGAGGCCAGGCCGTTGTCCAAAAATATGACAGTGAAAACGGCAGCTGGGTCGGAGTGGGATCTCCGGTTTCATCTGGCAATGCGGCTTTTGAATTTATGGCCATCGGCCCGTCGGGTATTCCTTACCTGGCATATCAGGATAACAATAATAACGGCGAAGCCACCGTTAAGGAATACGGTTTCACCGACGCAGATGATGTGACTATCGCTCAAGCCGCATTGACTTCATCCATCTTGCGCCCTGTTTATGGTGCGGATACAAATGTAATTGCGATGGCCCAAAGCGTCGCGGATGCATACGGCGTCACCGTGTCTCCTGCGGTGAGTTCAAGTAATTCTCAAGTCTCTTCCGACGGCACGATCATTTATGGCGCATCGTCTGTAACTGGGAATGTGGCCTTTACCCTGACTAGGAATAATGCGCAAGGGACGGCGATCGTTTTAGTGATCGTACCAGGAACTGCGCCATCGCCCACGCAATTGATAGGCTCGTCTGGCGGCGGTGGTGGTGGAGGCGGAGGAGGTGGCGGGGGATTCGCCC
>CAZLHU010000004.1:17499-42151 GCA_964559765.1 uncultured Candidatus Saccharibacteria bacterium | reverse complement strand
CTCGCGGTAGATTGGATGGAATTCATTAACAACTTTTATATTACACCTATACCCCGCAAAAATTCAGGAATCGCGAAGTCCGGTTATGCGGGGTCCGTTTCCCTTCCGAACTCGTCGGCAACCCTGAGCGCAAGGTCGACCAGGAGCTTTCTAGCTTTTTTCTTAGCTTCTTTCTGCGGCTTCGTAGTGTGACTCAGAAGCTTCCCTCCTCCGACGTGGTCCGAGTGATGCATGATCGAAATGCTTTTGAAGCCGAATTTCTTTGCGGCGGAAAAGACGACACCTGATTCCAGATCCACGCCCACGAATCCGCCCCGCTTCCACTCGTTTATCATCTCTGCGTTCTGGCCGACCATGGTCGAAGCGGTCTTCACGACCCCTGTGACATAAGGTATCTTCTTTTTCTCCAAATAACTTTTAAGCCATACCTCCATGTCCTGCGAGGGATATACAAACCGGTCCTCTTTTCCTAAGAGATGGAAACTGGCTCCGTCGGAGCGGAAGGCAGCGGAAGGGATGAAGATCTGGCCCACCTTCAAACCGTCCTGTAGGCCACCGAAGTGGCCGATCAATATAACCAGCTTAGCGCCAAGCTTGGTGAGCTGTATCGTCTGATCCAGACTGAAAGCGCCGCCGTAAGCGTGCGTAACTGCGATATTGAGACCCTTATATTCGCCGATGAATGTATGAGGCAGACTAAGGCGCCTGATCTTCTTGAGATGAGGCTTGAACTGATACATCAGAAAGTCCGGCACGCTCCAGAATCCTTCCTCTGCAATGCTTTTGAAAATCCCCCAGAGGATCAGCACGTCAGGCTTATCCTTCGGGTCTATCTTCCACCAGGATTGCCACTGTTTGTCCGAAAGATCGCGGTACATAGTTTTATCTTAATAAAAATATGGCGGACGCACCAGTGACCGCATAAAAACATATTTCGAGATTGAATCACCTTTACCAGCTTGTATTGGTCGCAGGCATAAGCCTATTATCGGACCCTACTTCATAATAGTTAGGATTTTGGCCGCCGTCCTTAGAATCCAATCCATTGGGATTACTGGGTCCGTATAGGGCGCTTTCAAGAACAGCGGCTAGCTGATATGCATTGGCGGGCCTGGTGTTATCCGAAGTCTGTTGCTGACAGAGATAACGGTAGACCAGGTCATTGTTGTTCGGAGCAGTACTGCTGGCGACGGTATTTATCGGGTCGACCGGCAGATTGGATATCGGTGAGCCTCCGCTCAAAGACAAGAAATTTATCGGTAGCCACCCAGTCCCGTCGACAGCGGTCAACGTGCTTGTGGTCGTGTTGTTGTTACTGCAATACCAATTGAAGTAGAGCTGGCCGACGGCATCCGATCCAACCGGCAAAAATTGGCCGTAATTGCACGGGCCCATATTCACAACGCTGTAGAAAATCCTAGGACTAGTCTTGCCCAAACAAAAAAGCGTGGTGTTGCCTAATTGCGGAGTAGTGGTTTCCGTCAGATACAAGCCTATAGCCGACTTAATGGTGTTGAGATCGGACACGCGTTGCGAATCCCTTGCCCTCTTCAACGTCTCCGATGGATCTAAAACTATAATCAATAAGACTGCCAGCACGGCGATTATCGCTATGACTATCAATAGTTCAAGCAAGGTGAATCCTTTTTTATTTGTGCCTACCATATCCGTCATGTTATATCTGAGCCGGAGAGAGGAATCGAACCCCCAACCCACGCTTTACGAAAGCGTTGCTCTGCCATTGAGCTACTCCGGCTGATATACCTAAAAGCGCCTTCATTATACTTAGGGCGGGCGATAACGGCAACAAATTAAGGGCTACGCTTTCAAAACCGTGAAACCGGTTATGGTCAGAAGCTGCTGCCCCCAGATAAAGAAAAGAATTGTTGCGAACAACATCGGCGCACCCAAAGTGGTATAAGCCTCTTTAAAGAAGATGAGACGGAATATCGACACGATGACCACCGATATAAAAACCAGCGGGATGAAAACCACGAATCCCGGCCAACCGACTAAAAGCGCGGTCAGAGCGCCAAGCTCGACTTCCCCGTCTTCGAAGAAACGGCTTTTATATTTCTGCAACAGCTTCAACAAGAACCAGAATAGGGCGGCTGCGGAGATGGCCAGGACCGCGCCCAACCAGAAGCGCCCCCAGCTGTAGAAGATCGTATATCCGAGACCGGTATGCATGAAGGGCAGGTCATACCATAAAGTCAGCCCCTTCATCACCGGTGAAAGCGGCTGATTGGCAAGAGTCCTGCTTAGTATACTGCCGCTGGTAGACCAGACCTCATACTGGGCGATCGATTCGATAAGCGCATAGAGCGGATAATATATGACCATGGCCAATATAAGCACCCTTGACCAATGGCGCAGGGACACCTTACTGCGCTGGACATATGCGATCAGCGCGAGCAGCAAAACCACGCCAGGCACGATTAAATCCATCCAATTTACCAAACCATACAGCACTGTCAGAATCATTGTTCCGATTAATGTTTTTATTTCGGTTATTATAACATAGCCGCGGGAACCGTCTACTGAATTATTGTATAATATGCATGCCTGTACATAAGTAGTACGGGTTTTAATAAATCAAAGACAAATAAAACAACAAAAACATGAAATACGAACTACCAAAACTAAATTATGGCTACGATGGGTTGGAGCCGTATATCGACGCGAAGACCATGGAGATACACTATTCCAAACATCACCAAGCGTATATCGATAAACTGAACGGGGTTCTCGACAAATATCCCATTCTAGGAGAGAAAAGCCTGAACGAACTGCTTTCCGGCGTGAATGGCTTCGACATGGAAGAAAACGACCGCATCGTCCTGCGCAACAATGCCGGAGGCCACGCCAATCATTCCATCTTCTGGGAGATCATGGGGCCCAAGAAAGAACCCGACCTAAAATTGATCGAGGATATAAAGCAGGCCTTTGGATCAGTGGACGACTTCAAGAAAACATTCACAGACTCAGCGACTTCGCGCTTCGGCAGCGGTTGGGCATGGCTGGTCAGAGACGCCGCCGGAAAGTTGGCCGTATATTCCACAGCGAACCAAGATTCTCCAGTGACCAAGGGAGATGTCCCGATAATCACATTGGACGTATGGGAGCACGCCTATTACCTCAAATACCAGAATCGCCGGGCGGAATATATAAATAATTGGTGGAACGTGCTGAAGCTCATCTAATCCATACCGTAACCTAATCATGAAGACAGAGACAAACCCCCTTAAAGAGCTCGTGCCGGACTCGGTACTGCCCTATCCCAGTAAATCCAAGGACCGCGCAAAATATTTTTTCTGGCGCATGGTCCGTCCCCGTCCCTACGGCAAGATCCGTAACGGGCTATTGGCCACCAAGGTCATAAGACACCACGGGCGTCAGCACTATCTGATCGGCAGGCTGGACCCGAATAAAATAGAAAAATTCCTGAAATATATAGCGACTCAAGGCTTTGGCTATCACTTCGTCGCTTGGGAAGACAGCGATGAGGTTATTGGCATGAGACGATTGGATGGTTTCTATCACCAATATCACATAAGGATATTCGCGGACGGCGAAGTGCGCGGCCACTATGAATACACTCCTGAGGCTCATTGCATAAAGCACCTCAAGAAGGTGGGCCAGCAGGAAAGGCGGAAGGATTTCGCCAAATTCCTGGGAGATTGGGTGACCTATTCTTAGGCGTTGTACAAATAAAACGGTGCTACAATAGATTTATGTCCAGCGACAACGAACTATACCTGCGGAATATAATCTTTGGCGTGTCTGACAGCCTTGTCTCTACTGTAGGCCTTCTTGCGGGAATCGACGTCAGCGGCACGACCAGGCAGGTCATACTGCTCACTGGGATCATCTACGCCTTCGTTGAGGCGTTCTCTATGGCCGTAGGCAGCTTCCTTTCCGAACAGTCGGCCGAAGAATACGAGGCTAAGGGCGAAGTGGTCAACAATAAGGCCATCGTCGCGGGAATAGTGATGTTCATATCTTTCGTGCTTGCTGCCTTTATACCCATATTGCCCTATGTGCTCTTTGGCCCATCCATTGCCATATGGGTATCGATAATCCTGTCCATAGCCACCCTATTCGTCTTGGGTCTGGTCAGCGCAAGGCTGGTCAGGGTCAAGATGATAGAGCATGCGGTCAAGATGGCCATACTCGGCGGATCAGCTATATTAATCGGCGTGATCGTCGGCAGGTTCGTTAAGTAGGACCGGATCAGGCCCTAGCCAACAATCTGTAATACCAGACCTTAACGAAATCAGCCGCGAATAAGTATATGAGCACGAGGACTAATATTATCCCGATCGGCTCAAGCCCAAGCGGGACTAAATAGAACCACGATTGGAATTTAGATACGTATATTATTCCCAGCGAGACCACGAACCCCATTAGGAAACTCACATCCATCAGGGAAGAAGGCGGCTTGGCCTTCAAGAAGCTTCCCTTATTCCTCACCACATAGAATGCGGCCAATGCCAGGAAGGTCAGGAACACATACAGACTCGTCTGGACGACGGGCGTTGCCTGGGCGCGGATGAGGACGAAGTAGAAGACTTCAAAGAGAGCTGTAGGCACACCAAGGATCAGGGATATGAAAATAAGATCCCTTACGTTCTGCTTCTCAGGCTTCACGACTTCCCCACCTTCAACCGAATCCGAAGATATGGTTATGAGCGGTATGTCGGTTATCACGCTGGTCAATAGGACCTGAACGGGCAGTAACGGCAGGTTCGCGGATACAAGATACAGCGCCGACAGGGCTATGAAATTACCAAAATTGCTGACCATAGTGTACTTAACGTATTTGTTGATGTTCACGAAGATTGATCTGCCGTAATCGATTCCATTTATTATCACGTCAAGGCTCTTATTGAGCAGGACGATGTCGGCGTCTTGTTTGGCTATATCCGTAGCCGAATTGACGGCAATGGCTACATCGGCCAGCTTAAGGGACGGCGCATCGTTTATGCCGTCGCCCTGATAGGCCACAATATTCGTCTCTTTGAGCGCCTTTATAATGTTGAACTTCTGGGCCGGCGAAACTCTGGCAAAGACGTTGCATTCATGCACGGCGATTTTGAATTGAGCCTGCGACATGGCATCCAATTCGTCGCCGACATACACCTTATCGCCGTCAGTCACCAGACCGACCTGTCTGCCGACGTACTCCGCGACTTCCTTGCTGTCCCCTGTAAGTATCTTTATTTTTATGCCCAGCTTTTCAGCAAGCTGGATGGTGCTTTTAACCGAAGGTCGCAGCGGATCGCGCAGACTAACATATCCCAAAAAGATGAGGCCTTTCTCGTTCTTGAGGATATCGAAGTCCTTGTCGCAAACAACCTCTTTGTAAGCTATGGCCAAATGATGCAACCCCTGTTTACCTCCGGCGATTATATCCTGCGTATATTTGGCTTTATCATGGCTACCGCCAGCAATGCTCAGCAATGATTCCGGGGCACCCATGGACACCAAATAGTATTTTTGGGTCTTCGTATCTTCTAATACGGTCCTGCTTCTCCTATCCTCAGGGTCGAAAGGAAGCTCTTTAATTATCTTCAGATTCTTGGCTTCGTTTTTGATCGGCTCGGGGATATATTTATCGAAAGCGTCATCGTACGTGTTCTGCAGCCTATGCTTCCTGGTCTTCAACGGAGTTATCGATGCGTAAGCCAGCTTCTGAAACAGATCCGGGTCGACGGACACAATATCGTTAACGACCATCCTGTTTTCGGTCAAAGTCCCAGTCTTATCGGTGCACAAAAGGTCGACGTTCCCCAAATCCTCCAACGAAGACAACCTTCTGACGACCACATGCCGCCTGGCCAGTTTAAGCGCTCCGTTGGATAGCGTGACCATGGCGATTACCGGCAGCACTTCCGGAACAACCGCGACCGCCATTGCTATTATGAACAGAAGTAATTCGGGGAACTGCACCGCCCCTCCGCTCATGAGAGTGAGGAATAATTTTGATATGAACACCAATCCCAGACCGGCTAACGTTACCTTTATCAGGAAAGAGCTTAGGGACTGAAGGGATTTCTCATATTGCGTCACACGCTTGGTCTGCGTCGACATTACCGCGATCGTGCCCAGTTCGGTGTTCTTGCCGGTCGCATACACAATTCCCTGCCCCTCCCCCTTCTCGATCGTGCTTCCCGCATAGACGATCTCATCGGAAACCTTAGCGCTAGCGCCGCCGGCGCGCTTCACCACCGGAACCGATTCTCCGGTGAGCTGCGATTCGTTGACCTGCAGATCGTCAGCCTCGAACAACCTCAGATCGGCTGGGGTGACGTCCCCCTCCCTTATCATTATTACGTCTCCGGGGACTATCTGCGATTGGTCGGACAGGACGAACTTACCTTCGCGCATTATCCTCACCTTGGTGGTTATGAACTCGGTCAGCTTTTCTATGACCTTCTCCGACCTGTATTCCTGAAAGAACCCCAGCAGGGTGTTGATCAAAAGTATTATGAGAATGACTGTGCCGTCAGAATAATCCCTTATGCCGT
The DNA here is from genome assembly GCA_964559765.1 of uncultured Candidatus Saccharibacteria bacterium. Taxonomy (GTDB): domain Bacteria; phylum Patescibacteriota; class Minisyncoccia; order UBA6257; family Colwellbacteraceae; genus JAMCRD01. The sequence goes on along the minus strand of CAZLHU010000004.1, from coordinate 35,621 downwards.
AGGAAATCGCGCTCGCAACTATCAAAAGATATATAAGGGAGCTGTTGAACTGCCTGCCCAATATGCGCAAGGCGTTCACGCCTTGCTTATTTAGCGTATTCGGGCCGTATTCCGTCAGGCGCTTATCCGCCTCCTTTTCGCTCAAGCCGTCCTTTGACGACCCAAGTTCACGAACCAGGTCGTCAAAACTTATCTTGAGGACGTCTTCTTTGCGCATGCTGTTCAAGATTAATTTTATAAGAAATCATCTATTTTAGCGAACCACAAACGTTCTGATATAATTATTGCAATGGCAGATATAGAAATACCCCGATCAAAACTATCGCGCCTCCTATTCTCGGACACCCGTTTCTCATGGCTGTGGCTGATAGTGCGCTTATATGTCGGCTGGCAATGGTTGAATGCAGGCTGGGAGAAATTTACCAGTTCTGCCTGGACGGGACCGCAGGCCGGAACGGCGCTAAAGGGATTTCTGTCCGGCGCGCTCGGCAAAGCCACGGGCCCAAATCCGGCCGTCGCGACATGGTACGCCTCCTTTATCAGCAACGTTGCGATCCAACACACGACGCTTTTCTCCTATATGGTGGCCTATGGCGAACTCCTGGTGGGAATAGCCCTGATCATAGGAGCCTTTACCGGAATAGCGGCGTTCTTCGGCGCGTTCATGAATCTGAACTATCTCCTGGCGGGAACGGTAAGCATAAATCCGATCCTCCTTGTCGCGGGGTTCTTCCTGATGCTGGCCTGGCGCAACGCCGGATGGCTTGGTCTGGACCGATGGCTGATTCCGTTGTTCGGCGTCCCGGGGCATCCTGGGAAAATATTCAAAGGGCAATAGCGCAATGCTTTATTGCATCGAGAACCAATTCGATGAGCCGATTAAAAGCTATCATCGGGATCTAGTGGAAAAAGTCGCCTCTGAGTTCCCTAAACTGACATGGACGAAGGGGCAGAGATTGGCTGCCCATTTTACGTTGAAATATAAATTCGAAACGGAGAGAATATCCGAACTTGAGGAAAAAATCGAGGATTTCGTCCGGACCCACAGGCCGTCCCCCGTTCGCGTCGGAGGTTTCGACAGCTTCGACGACGAGACTGTATTCATCAAAGTAGATGCCTCCCCCGAGGCGCGCAAGGTCTTCGAAGAGTTCATCGACGCCCTAAAGTCCCTTTCTTGGATGCAGTGGAGACGGTTCGACGGAAAGGATCTTCATTTTCATATGTCGATAGCGGAAAAATGCAACGGGACCGCCCCGCAGGCGCTGAGATTTCTAAGCGGCAAGGAGCGATCTTTCGACGCCTATTTCGACAATGCGAGCATTCTGCGCTCCGCCGAGAAGACCCCGGAGGGCATGGAACTTTGGGAACTGTACAGAAGATACGACATGCCGAACGCCGGAAAATGACCTTGGCCCTATTTAGCCAAGGATAGAATGACCTTGGCCAACCTCTTCCGCGAACCGTGACGAACGAAGCTTCCCGAACCGGCCTCAAGCAGATTGGCCAGAACGTACTTAGTGCCGTGGCGGGATTTGCCGCGGGGCGGAGCTATGTACTCGGCCCGCTCGCGCTTGTACCCTTTGACGATCCGCAGGGAGGGTTTCTTGTCGTTGAACACTGCATAGTCGAGCACGCCTTTGCCCAAGTATTTTTCCAGCTTATCGACGAACTCCTCGGCTCTGAATCCGTCCGTTTCCCCCGCCTTGGTCATCAGATTGCACACATACACTTTCTTGGCTTTGGACTTCTTTATCTCCTGCTTCATCCCGCGCACCAAAAGGTTGGGAATGATACTGGTATATAGGTCGCCGGGCCCGATGACTATCAGATCGGCGTCGTGGAGGACTTTCTTGACCCTGGGATTGATGCCAGCTTCAGGCTCGAGCCATATATCCTCGATCTTTGCCCTGTTGCTGGTCCTAGGTATGTCGATGTTGGTCTCGCCGCGTATTATTTTGCCGTCGGCCAGCCTGGCCCATAAGCGCACGTCGTCCAGAGTCACCGGGACCACTTCTCCGTTGATTTTTAATATAGATGACGCCTCCTTGAGCGCGGCGTCGAAGCTTCCGGTCACTTTCTCCAAGGTGGACAGGAAAATATTGCCGAACGAATGTCCGTTCAGACCGCCATTGGTGAACCTGTAGTTGAACAGTTCGCGCATCGTGTCGCTGGATTCGGATAGCGCGACCAGCGCCCTACGCACGTCTCCCGGGGGCAACACCCCGTAATGGTCGCGCAATATGCCGGTCGAACCTCCGTCGTCGGCCATGGAGACTATGGCCGTAAGCTTAACTGGATGTTCTTTGAGCGCGCTCAAGACGACGAATGTTCCCGTTCCGCCCCCAATGGTCACTATATTTTTCATTTTGGATTAAAAGTCTATCGGAGCAACTTTATTATAAGATAGATGGCCGCCGCTATTATAAACAAGAGGACGATTGTGACCGCAGCTGCGGTAACCCATTCCTTCAATGCATTCTCGGGCCCATATACCGAGTCTTTCTCGCTGCCCACAAACTTTACCTCCTTGGCCTTGGGCGTGAACGGCTTGTTGAAAAATAGAATCCAGAAATAATTCAGCCCGTAACGCAATCCCATCGTGAAAGCGCCCTCCTTTGCCAGGCGCCGTCCCGACGAAGGGACCGCGAAAGCGAACGAGAACCTGACCTTGCCCTCCTTGAGCAATCTCATAGCCAGGTCGGCATCGTCGCCATAGAACGTAAGGTCGACATTGTGCCCTCCGGCCGCCTGCAGAGCCTCGCGACGGACCACTTCGGTGCCGCCTTGGATGACCGACGTCTTTCCTAAAACGAAATCAGTGATCACGTACACAATGTAAGAGATGAAATAAAATACCTTGACCAGCGCCCTGACGGTAAGAGGAAGATCGTAATAGATGAATGGGCCGCTCAAGCAAACCAGGTCCTTGTCTTTTGCGAACTCCCGTTCCACGCGCTTGACCCATCCCTTGGGTATCTCCGTATCCGAATCCAGGAACGCCACCAGATCTCCATGCGAGGCCTCAAAACCTGTCTGACGCGCACGGTTGGCGCCACGCCTGGGTTCGCGGATAAGTATGATATCTTCGTGGCGGGCAACGACCATATCGGTGCCGTCGGTCGAACCATTGTCGACAACTATGATCTCGCAGTCGTCGCGGCCCCTTGTCTCGCGCAGTATGGCATCGAGACAATTGTTTATATATGCCGATTCGTTATACGCGGGAATTATGAAGCTTAATTTCATTGCTATTCTTCCATCTTCTCCACGATCCTGTCGGAGAACTTATTTTCCAAATAGACGATCAAAGCGAACACGGCTACAAAGATCAGGATCAAAAATCCTCCTATGCGCAGATAGCGCGCGATAGTGTCGTAAGCCGCCCCGAAATAATATCCGATTATAAGGTAGAACAGGGATGTCGGGACGGTGATGATAAGGCTCCATCTGACATACTTCCTAAAATTCATTTTGGTCAGTCCGGCCACGATTAGCCCCGGAGTGGCGAGCAGCGGTATCAGCTTTATGATGACGAGCGACCTGAGCGAGTGTTTGTCGATCATCCCCTCTATGCGCTTTATCTTATCTTTGTTCAGGCCGAAATAATGCCCATACTTATCCATGAAGGTTTCCCTGCCCCAACGCCCGAGCGCGTAATAAAGAAGGTCGGGAATGAAGTTGCCCAATATCGAAAGCACCAGGACCACCCATATATTGAAAAACCCCAGGGCGGCCACAAAAGCGCCGGCGGCAGTTATCACCGGCCCTTCGACTAACATAACCACGAACATCAGTAGATAGCCGTTCTGTATGACCCACTGTACGGCTACCGGCAACGTCGAGAAAATCATCTATTTATATAAATACCCCTATGACTTATGACCTATTAGGGGGCAGAGTGATTTTACAACATAAGTCCATACGATTAAATCTCGATGCAAACAATTTGATTTGACAATCCAAAAAATACGGCCTAATCATAATATTAAAGGCCGATTGTCGAAGCAGTCCATATAAACTAATCGGAAGAAGGACTACTAGACGTAAGCCCTATCTTCTTTAAAAATTCATGACCAAAGCAAAAATCAACCTCAAGAAGGTGCGCGTTTCCAAAGACAAGCGCTATGTACTGTTCTGGAAGATCGTCTACAGCAGGAAGGACCATGAGGCCTGCATATACAGGCCCGACTGCCCCAAAGAGGAGTACGGACCAGTTTCCATCAACGGGGCGATAGAGTGCGTCAAATGCATCCTCAGCTGCATATCCGGCTTCGAGCATTGGACCCGTTTGGATTTCGAGAAATACGTCCTGTCCGTCATCGACCAGTCCGATCCGCTCAGCCGGAAAAAATTCGTCGAGCTGCTGAGAGTAGAGCACGATACCGTGGAGGATAGATACATCGTGCCCAACCCAGAAATCCGCGGCAAGGAGTACGGAGAGATCCCATTGAACAGAGTGGTGGGAATCGGAGAATTCTCCATGACCTGTGAAGGCGACGGATGGAATGAGAGGCACCAGAGGTGATTGAAAAGAGAGTGTATGCCACACTCTCTTTTTATTGCCTTAAATTCTTACGGCCCTGTCCTTTCGCCAATCAAGCGTCTCCCCCGCCATCAGATGGAAGGTCGAACAGTCCCGGATATCCTTTTGTCCAAGGATATACTGCAGCAGCCACTCATTTCCTATGCCATAGCCGGCATGCGGCCGAGTTTCGCCCGATCCCACAAGATCTAAATACCATTTGAAATCGTCTATCGTTCCACCGCGTTCGGTATGCAATTGGAACATCCTTCCGCCCAGAAGCCGCTCCTTCAGCTTTACGCAGTCTGGCTCGCGTACTGCCGCGCCGACACCCTCTCCCGCATTGGGGAAAATAAGGTCGGCCGAAAGGACGACCCTTGGGTCGCGTTCCGAAACTTTCATATTGAAGAACTTTATATCCTTCGGGTATCGCATTATGAACACTGGCCGCGGGAACGCTCTCCCGTTCAGCAGCTCTACGATGCGCGCTTCGTGCGGAGCGGTAAGGTCTTCGCCCCATGATAATTCCAAAAACCCATTTTTCTGCAGCAACTCGACGGCATCATCGTAGGTTATTCGAAGGTATGGATTTTCCAAACTGCGCAGAAGCCTGCCGGAGTCCACTCCATACTTTTTCAGAGTGGCCTGGTGTCTTTCCGCCATGACTCTCGCAATCGTTTTGGTCGCGCCTTCGATATGAGCGAGAAGCGTCTCATACATCTCCTCTTCATCGTATTCGCCTTTCCCACCCGCCAGACTCCAGTCGAATTCCTCTTCTGTAAGCCGGAATTGCCGCAGATGGCGACTATCCTCTTCCTCCTCGTCGCGACCGCTATGAATCACGGTGTATACCCCAGGAAAATGCTTAAGCGCCTGTTCGAGGGACAACTGCCCCGTCTGGCTGAAGAACAATGGTATCTGCAGACGATTGCCAACGCGGAAAAGAGTATCAACGTTCTCGCAGGCCCCGGTTATACCGACGATCTGCGGGACATCCACATAGGTCAGTCCCATCCCGGAGTAATAGGCGTGAGCCGCGTCCGCAAAAGTCGAGTTCAGTTCTATAAGGTCCTTTAGGTTGTTTTTTATCATGAAGATATTGATTTGGATTTTATCTATATAAGACGCCGGGGGCTATGGTGGAGAATGCGCGTCAAAAAAATGAGCCTTTCGGCTCATTTCGTGAAAAATAAAAACTTTTGTACCCAGATAATCCTTACTCCTCCTTTTCGGTCGGAATCCCATCTGGATGATTATATATCAATATGCCGATCCGACAGGGGCGGCTGTTGATAACTACGTATCGTAATTTGGATTAATGCAAATATGTAATAATAAGCTCCCCAGGACCCCCTGAGCCACCTAAATAGGTCGAGTTCCCTATACCACCACCCGCTCCCGGCTGTCCGCCATTGCCACCATTCGAACCACCGCCCCAAGCGCCATCTCCCCCTCCACCCCCAGAATCGGAGCCGGAGCCATTCGTACCATTTCCACCATTCACCCCGGGCCCAGTACTATGAGGGCCACCTGCCGCGCCGCCCGATCCAACTGCCCCTACCTGCGAAGAAACGCTGTGACCGTTTCCGGTAACTCCCGCAGAAGAACCGCCTGCTCCCCAACCGCCAGTGTCGGATCCATTCGTTCCAGTTTGAGGGGAACCTCCAGTGCCTCCCGTCCCGCCAGCTGCTCCCGAGGCGTTGTTTCCGGCCGTTCCCGAACCACCACCGCCGCCGCCATCCCCAACAGTAGTGCCACCACCGGCTCCACCGCTCGAGCCGGTGGCTGGGTACGATTGACCGCTGCTAGCCCCTCCTCCGCCACCCGAAGCGATATAAGGTATTCCACTCACGGTTACTAAAGACGAACCACCTCCTCCGGCACCAGCGATGCCACTCACACCCGAAGTTCCACTACCTCCCGGCATGTAACCAGTTCCTCCGGAGCCTCCAGTCGCTCCATTTGCACCATTACCACCGGTAGCGATGATATAAGTAATATTATTTCCGGGAGTGACAGAAAGATTTGTTTCGTTTATATAGGCGCCAGCGCCTCCTCCGCCATTACCAGTGGAACCTCCTCCGCCTCCTCCCCATAATTGGACTTGAACGAAGGTGACTCCCGCAGGAATCTGCCAGCTGCCGGAGCCGGTAGCCGTAACGACATAAGTGGTCGTAGAAAGAGATGCAACGGGAAGGAGAGTGAGATTGGAACCCTGGGCGATAAGTCCGGGATGATTGGGGGCCTGGGGGCTCTGGGAAAAAAGCTGCTTGTACTTAGAACTCTCCGGGGTTGCGGAGAAGGCCCATTGCGAACCATTGGTCACATAGCTGTAATAAAGGCTGGAACTGGTAGTGTTAACCGGGTCGATGGGTAGGCTACTGATCACATTGCCCATGGAGGATTTACTGAACGCGATTGGCACCCAACCCGTACCGTCCACGTTCTGCAGGGTGGAGGTAGAGACGCAGCCGTAGCTCCATCCGGACGACGGGGCAGGCAGAGCAAGATCCCCACAGGTAGAGGAACTGTCAGGCGTGGAGACATAGATGGTGTTCGGAGTTCCGATCGGTATGTTCCCGTTCTGGATGTCGACCTGCATGTCGACGATAGCCCGGTTCAGGGTTGTCAGATCGGAGATCCTTTGAGTATCCCTGGCCTGGGCCAGAAGCTGCGCCGGATCCAAGACGACGATCAAGAGTACCGCCAAGACGGCGATGATAGCTATGACTATCAGCAACTCGAGCAAAGTGAAACCCCCACGTTTGTTACGCATAATGCAATATTGGAATATTAAACTGTCGCAATAAATTTAGATTATTGCCAATGACCTACAATCAAGTATATTATAATTACAGTATGTTTGGTAAAACATTTGAAATCTCGATCTGGTGGACGACCCGTAATCGCGGGTAGCTTTTGTTGCGCCAGATCCAAAAAAGACACGACAAAATGAGCCCGCACAAGCGGGCTTTTTATTCACTTAGAAAAATAAAACATGGACCATTTCATATTCAAACACCGTTGCACAGAGTTCTGGCGCTTGCGCCGAGCACTTACACTTGCGGACCTTTAAAGATAAACATTTAAACAAAAACATGTCTGATAAAACACAAACATTGAAGAATCTGCCCGATAGCCAGGGATACTTTGGGCCGTATGGAGGACGCTTCGTCCCGCCCGACCTTGAAGTCCCCCTGCGAGAAGTGGAAGAGGCGTACCTGGCGGCCAAGAAGGATCCGGCCTTTCAAAAGGAATACCAGGACCTGCTCAAGAACTACGTCGGCCGGCCATCGCCGCTCTACCTGGCCAAAAACCTTACGGCCAAGCTCGGCGGCGCGAAGATATATCTGAAACGGGAGGACCTGAATCATACAGGAGCTCATAAGATAAACCACTGCCTGGGCGAGGCTCTGTTGGCCAAGAGAATGGGAAAGAAAAAATTGCTGGCCGAAACGGGGGCGGGTCAGCACGGCGTGGCTCTGGCGACGGCCGCGGCTCTGGTCGGATTGAAATGCGAGATCCATATGGGGTCCATCGACGTGGCCAAGCAGCACCCCAATGTCATCCGCATGAAACTGCTAGGAGCGACTGTCCATGAAGTGAACTCGGGCGGCAGATGCCTGAAGGATGCCGTCGACAGCGCATTCGCAACGTTCGTCAAGGACTATAAGGACACCTTCTTCGCCATAGGATCAGTGGTCGGACCTCACCCGTATCCGATGATGGTGCGCGATTTCCAGTCAGTGGTCGGCAAGGAGGCCAAGGAGCAGATAAAGGAGGCGGAGGGACGACTGCCTGATTATGTGATCGGCTGCGTCGGCGGAGGATCCAATGCCATCGGCCTGTTCAACGAGTTCCTCGACGATCAGGTCAAACTCATCGGCGTTGAACCTGCCGGCAAAGGATCCAAGGTCGGAGAGAATGCGGCGACTCTCACCTACGGCACGCCGGGCATGATTCACGGCATGAAGACGATCGTGCTCCAGGACGAGAGGGGCGAACCAAGTCCGGTCCATTCGATTGCATCCGGCCTGGACTATCCGGGCGTCGGGCCGATACACGCATTCCTTAAAGAGATAGGAAGAGTCGAGTACACTTCGGTCACCGACAACGAAACCGTTAAGGCGTTCCTTGAATTATCCAAGGTGGAAGGGATAATACCGGCGCTGGAGAGCGCCCACGCCGTGGCCTACGCGATGAAACTTGCTCCCAAGCTTAAGCCGCACGAAGTGATAATCGTGAACCTGTCCGGCCGGGGCGATAAGGACGTGGATTATATCGCCGAGCTGCTAAACATATAGCGCGACTCTTGACATAGTCGCTTTACTTGGGTAAAGTACGGCCATGGATTGGAAAACGCCAGAAAATAAAAGATTGATCCAGGCCGTACTCGCGCTAGAGTCGCCCGATGAGACGCAAATGTTCCTACGCGATCTTATGACCAAAGGCGAAATAGATGAATTCGCCCGGCGTTTCAAGGCGGCAGAGATGCTATCGGAGAAGATACCCTACACCGTAATCGAGAAAGAGACCGGCTTCAGCTCGACCACCGTTGCCCGCGTCGCGCGATGGCTCAATAAGGGAGAGGGCGGATACAAGAAGATAATCTCCAAACTGCATCATTACAATTCTCGCCAAACTGGGAGAGGGTTGTCTTAATGCATCGCTGAATATAGTTACATGAAGAAAACCCCCTCCCCGCTTGGGAAGGGGGTTTTCCGTTCCGACCCAGAAGGACGGAAGAAAGGCACCTTAACAAATGAATATCAGCATTCAGAAGATCGAGCCGTTCTCCGATCCGGAGTCGGTTCACGGCATCGTTGCCTCCTACCAGCGTACGTTCGGAGGCGAGCCCTGGAACGAGGGATATACCTGCCCAGTCTGCGGCAGCACGTATCCCCTTTCCCAAACCAGCGCGCTGTGCCCAGCGTGCACCACGCGCGGAAACTCCACGCTACTCGTCGAATACTGGCCGGCCAGTAAAGTCACATCGGACTTCTATCACGAGATGATGAAGCCCAAATCCCTTTGCCTGGTCGCAAAGGACGGCGAGAAGATAGTCGGTTTCATTTGGGGATATCGCATAGCGGTCGACGAGCATATCGACGACTACCTCGAATCCCCTGGCCTGAGCCGGCTTATCAGCGGAGAGTTTTTCTACCTGGACGACGCGGCGGTCATTCCCGAATACCAGTTTCGCGGCATCGGGAAAAGACTTGTCGCGTGCATGCTCCAAACCCAGCCGCGGAAGAATATCCTCGGCAGAACACTCGATCAATCCCGCATGTTCCGCATTCTTACGGACTTCAACGGGAAAACTGTCCTTCGCATCACAAGGGATCGGGTCATCATGGCCATTTCCCTGTGATCGCAAAAAGCGGGGTCTCGCCTAACCGCAGACCCCGCCAATTTTCTCCATCTACCAATATGGCCTTATTATATATACAAACCAATCAATTAATTCAATGAAAAAGATAACTCCCTTAGAAAAAACACTAATCGACCTATTGCGCATAGATTCAGTCACGGGCAACGAGCCCGCCGTAGCCGGATTCATCGAATCCAAGCTCAACGGATTCAAGATCAAACGCCAGTACGTCACCAAAGACAGGTTCAATATAGTGGCCCGCAAGGGCAAGTCCGATGTCTGGATGGTCGCGCACATGGACACCGTGCCGCCGTTCCTGCCGGTGAAAGTCACAGCCGACAAGATATTTGGCCGCGGCGCGATCGACAATAAAGGGAACATAGCCGCGGCGCTCGTCGCCGTAAAGGAAATCAATGATATAAATCTCCTGTTCACGGTCGGTGAAGAAGTCGATTTTATCGGCGGAAGGGAGGCTGACGTGGATGGAAAGATGATCATCCTCGAGCCGACCGGATTCAAAAAGCGGCTCGCCCAATGCGGCGTGGTGAGCGTTAAGATAACCGCCGTCGGAGACCAGAAGCACTCCAGCCTTCTGACCGACGACCGCCAAAGCGCGCTGCACATCATGACAGGCACACTGAACGCTCTCATGAAGAAGAGGTGGTATCGGTTCAATATCGGCAAGGTCAGCGGAGGCGTCGCCGAAAACGTTGTCGCCGGATCAGCCGAAGCGACCGTCTCTGCACGTCCGCGCAATCAGGCCGAATTCTCAGACATACTGAGCACCGTAAAAGCGCTCAAAAACGTTAAGGTTGAGATAATAAACAAGCTTCCTCCTTTTGTAAGCGGGCTTCCCAAGACATTCGGCGTAAGCGAACCGGCGTCGTTCTTCTCCGAGCTGTCGTTCTTCAAACGAAGCGTCCTCTTCGGAGCCGGCAGCATACTCCAAGCCCACACTCCCGATGAGTTCATCAAGAGAAAGGATTTGGAGCGTCTGCCTAAGGAGCTTATAAAGATGGTCGGTAAGATGCAGGCCTTATAGGGCTCTGCTATCGGCCACCAAAGGCGAAGGATTCCAGGACTTCTTCATGTTGCGCGCAAATTCGTATGCGCCGAAGAACGCCGCCCCGAAAGTCATATCGCTTAGTATTGTGTTGCGGAAGAATGGTATCGCGGCCACGTAACAGCTCACCAGCCCGGCGATAGTGTGCGGATACCAGGGCGACAAGACCCAGACGGCAAAATTTGTCGCGGCATAAAACAGCACCGAACCGGCTGCGGTACCAAACGCGAACTTGCTCCACTTGAAGTTAGTGCCGACCCACGAGCCCAGAAGGACCATCAGCGCGAACGATCCGTATACCACGGACATAAGGCGCCAGTCATACAGTCCGATCATCATATCAGACACGAACATCGCGCCCAGTACGATTGGTATGCTTTGCTTGCGCGGCAGACGCGCACCGAGAAAGATGGCTAGTGCCCCGATCGGAGCGAAGTTGGCCGGATGCGGCAATAGACGGAACGACAATGCAGCGACAGCTAGAACGATTGCTATGAATTGTTTCATTTGTTTAAAAATTATTGTTGCGAGTTGGTGAATTTCCAATCGATTGTATCCCCTGGTTGTACTGGAGTGTGATCGGCGCCCTCCTGCGCATATTTCCCATTGACCCAATATTGCCAATAGGCTCCTCCCGTACCGTTAACTTTGTCACCGACCTTTTTTATTAGATATCCCATCCCGGGATAGTCCTGATACGCCAGAGCTATTCCTAAGCTCGCTGTAGCCGATTGTAGCACGCTGAACACCGTTGAAGTGCCCGAGACCGGCACCTCCGAATCAAGTATGTCCTTTGTTCCGTCATATACGACGAGCATCGCCGAAGCGGTCGATGTTGAGACGGAAGAAGAGGCTGGCGCAACGACTAAGAGCTTTGGAGAGCTTGCCGGCTTGAGCGCCGGGTTCGGCATCATCAGCACGACTACCATCGCCACTATAACAACGAGACCGAAGATTAATATGTATTTGTATTTATTGCTCATCGGATGTCTCTATTTCCCCGAACATAGATTATTCAGTACTGTGCGGGTCGAGGGTCCGACATATCCATTGCCCGAAGCCATACCGGACGGCGAAAGGATATCGTCGGCAAATATGTCTTGGAACGATATGACAGCGTCCTTTGTCGCTCTGCCGAAATAGTTGGTTTCATTGCCTGGCGAGCCGGACCCCATCGATGAGACCTCGGTCATCGGCGAGTAATCGAGTGCTGTCTGCAGATTTTGGACATCAGTGTCGTCAATTCCCTGATAAAGGTTCTTGTTAAAGACGAATGAACATCCATTCACTTTGAATTCTAGGCTGACTAATTCTTTCTCCAATCCTGCCAATGTCATGGTTGGGCTTGTTGTCGATGCACCAAGCGACTTCCCGGTATCGGTGCTTGGCGTGCTGCTTGTAATGCCGGTGGGTGCGACGGGTATTATGGTGGCTTCTGTGGCGCTAGAGTCTGCTGGGGGCGAAATCAACGAAGGGGCGGGCGCGGATGGAGTAGAAGATGAGCCTGTCCCGTTACCGAAGTACCACACTACCTTATCGTTGGCTTTGACGTCGTAATCGTTTGCACCTACGGACGGCATTACCGAGTCGACAGTATACAGCCAGCCGCTTGCTCCGGACGCGGATACCGATCCTATCTGATATACGTACGGGCCGAAACTGTACTGACGGACAGAATAGCTCAAATTACATAGAGACGAAGCGTCCACAAGTACGTCTATCGCTGTTGTCGCCGGACCGGTGCCGGAACACATCTCTCCTGAAGGCCCTTCAATCTGGTAAGAGACTTGCACAGACGACGGCGTTTGGGCGCCTCCCGATGGCCCACTGGAGCTTCCGGCCGTCGGTGCCGGTTCTACGGTTAAGGCATAGGCTAAAGTTGAAGAGCTTGTGGGTACGGAATTGCTTACGGCCGCAACGGCGAGCGCATACGTTCCAGATACGGACGGGGTGCCGGTTATCGAAATTCCGGAGGTGGAAGTGGAGACTGTGAAATCTGCCGGCAGAGTGTTGGTGGCTATCGTCCATGCGAATGTATCCGATGCGCTCGTATCAGTGGCAGTTATTGTTTCGCTATAAGGAGATCCGACTGTCGCATTGGGTATATTTGCGGGGGTTACAACCACCGCAAGCGGGGTGCTGGTCGGCGCGCTGATCGTTCCCACTGGTAGATATTTCCCCAGCGACGCTATCACCGCATAGGACGTGGTGTCGTATGAATCGGCCGCAGTATATCCCGGCTGATATTCAAAGAAGCCCGAAGGATCCTGCATGGAGTCCAAGCTGCTTATCGGGGTGCTTGTTCCTTCCGTCCATGCGGTCGACGTCGGGCTTTCTCCGGCGGCGTATATCGCGGATATCACCCATGAATCCGATGATGCATCAGTTGATGTGCCATACGCGGGATCGTATGTGAACCCGCCATCGGGGTTCTGTATGCCCTTAAGATAGGATAGTCCGTTCAGTATCACGCTATCGGAAACCTTAGAACCCGTCGCCATGAGGGCCATAAGCGCTGCGGCAGTATCATTGGAATCGCTTCCCGCCCCCACCGCATATGGCCAGCCACCATCGGAATCTTGATTGGCAATAAGGAAGCTCCTCGTACCCGCAAACACGGGATTGGTTGATGTAACCCCCGCAGATGAAAGGGCCAGTAAGCCGAAGATATCGTCATTGACCGCTGTGCCGCCACCTAGATCATTGGTGCTAGTGCTATAGAAGCTTTCCAGATCGGAGAGATAATTGTTGCCATTGAAATTACGCGGATCATTTCCTGCCGCCGTTATCGCCAGGATAGGCGCCTCGAGCCCGATTGCCGTTGACGTACTGGTACCGGCGAGCGCAGACGCGATTGAAGCCGTATTTGGCACATATCCCGCTGCTGAAAGAGCCATAATGCTCCACGATCCGAGCGGCTGCGACTGAAGGTACGATACCGCGGAATTAGTGTCTGCCAATACACATCCCGGCATCATTAGACACCCTACGACTACGACCATGAGAGCGATTATGAATAGATGTGTTTTCTTTGGTGAATTGTTCATTTTTTGTTTTTATTTTATTTTGTCAAAAAATCCCGCTGCGAGCGGGACGAATACAAAAAATGATACTTTACCATCTTGTTCATCCCTTGCTCGAGGAATGTTTAAAATATTATTGATCGAAGATGGTAATCGGACTTTCCGTAGATATACGGATCACCGTAGCGGCACTGTGCAGGATTTTCACCTGCTTCCCCATATTCAATCGCAGACTTTTTATAAAGAGACTTACTGAAAGTATAGGATAACGAAAAGCTCCGTCAACAAATCATCTGTGGATTACATGAAATATTTATCGAGCGTGGTCAAATATATTGGGCACATGACCAGTATAGGCGTTAAATCTGGATCGAGTCTCCAACGACAAAGCCAGTGGTCCAGCAAAGCTGCAGACTATATCCGCCCGAAGGACGGCTGACGTCCAATATATCGCCTATTAGATAAAGGTTCGGAAACAGTCGGGAGCGCATCCTTTTGAAATCTACCTCATCAAGGGACACTCCTCCGTTGGTTATGATGGCCTTATCGGCACCGAGAAGCCCACTAACCTCCATTGGAACGTTTTTTAATAGATTGATCAGCTTAAGGCGCTCTTCCCGTGTAACGCCGTTGCACTGGACCTCTTTATCGATACCGGACAGCTCTACGACAATCGGAGCCATTGCCGACGGGATCAAATCGGAAAGGGCGTTCCTGAATTTTTTCTTGTCGTTGTCCTTAAAAAGTTTCTGTAGCTTCGCGTTTAGCGTTCCATGGTCGTCTTTGGGCAGCAGATCGATAGACAGGGCTACGCCGCCGTATTTTAATAACTCACCTATATCCTTGCTCATGTTGATCACCGTTGGACCACTGATACCGATGTGGGTAAATAAAATTTTCCCCTTCGAGACGTTCTGCTTCTCGTTGTTCTGCAGCACGGTTATCTTTATATCAGCGAGGCTGACCCCTGCAAGTCTCTTTACCCACGCATCCTTCACCGCTATCGGCACCAGTGATGGGGTAGGTTCGACAATAGTGTGTCCGATCTTCTTCAGCCACCTATAACCGTCGCCGGTCGAGCCAGTTTCCGGCCGCGACGTTCCGCCCGTAGCGATGACTATGGAACGTCCGCGTATGATCTTTTTATTGTTCAACCTGACCCCAACCAGCGAGTCGCCTTCACGCACCATTTCAGCCACCGGGGAATTTGATAGCACGGTAACACCGTACTCATGCATATATTTCACAAGAACGTCGAATACTGACCGGGCGGAATCCGATGCCGGGAATACGCGCAGCTCCTTTTCCACCTTCGTGTCCATTCCTTTGGCATGAAAGAAATCCAGAGTCTCCTTTACGCTCCATTGGGAGAAGGTCGAGAATAGGAACTTGCCGTCATCTTTGAACTTTGAGAGGAATTTTCTGGTATCCAACTCTCCATTGGTGACGTTGCACCTTCCGCCGCCGGTTATGAGAAGCTTCTTGCCTAGAGTTTCGTTCTTTTCGATGAGTATGACCTTGGCTCCTTTCTCAGCGGCCCTTCCAGCAGCCATCATGCCGGCCGGTCCCCCGCCGACCACGATTACATCCCACACAGCCTTGTCGTCCATTGCCGCTATCCTAACAAGAAAACGGCATTAAGTCATCGGTTTTTATATTCCTAATTTTCCGTTACACTTATCTCCATGATTGAGTTTTCCGTGACCAAAAAGTCCAAACGCAGCAGCGCCAGGCTAGGTATATTGAAAACGCCGCACGGCGAAGTGATGACGCCCAGCTTGGTTCCCGTAGCGACTCTCGCCGCGATAAAGGGCCTCAGGAACGACGAAGTTCTCAAGACCAAGACCCAGCTGCTTATATCCAATACCTATCATCTGCACCTACAGCCCGGCGAGAAGATAGTTAAGGCGGCCGGAGGAATAAACAAGTTCATGAACTGGCCCAAGCCGACGATGACCGACTCGGGCGGATTCCAGGTTTTCAGCCTGGGCTTCGGCCACGATCTAGGCGTAGGGAAAAACTCCATAAAGTACTATCCGGGAAAGCTTGAGAAGGCAATCAAAAGAGGAAACCAGCCGAAGTTCCTGAAGATAACCGAGGAGGGGGTCCATTTCCGATCGCCGTTCAACGGCGACGAGTTGTTCCTTGGTCCCGAGGAGTCCATAGCCATACAGCAGAAAATCGGCGCCGACATAATGTACGCATTCGACGAATGTCCCCCGCCAGGCGCGACCCATACCTACATGAAGCAGTCTCTGGCCCGCACCCATCGCTGGGCTAAGCGTTCACTTGACGCACGCGGGTCAAAACAGGCGCTATACGGTATCGTTCAGGGCTCTGGTTTTGAAGATCTGCGAAAGGAAAGCGCGCGCTATATCGCCCGTCTGGATTTCGACGGATATGCCGTCGGAGGAGATCTCGGCGAGTCTAAGTCGGAATCCAAGAAGATCCTTAGATGGGTCCTGCCGCTTTTGGACCAGAAAAAGCCCCGACACCTGTTGGGCATCGGGCACGTGGAAGACATCGAGAATATCATCAAAGGCGGAGTGGATACTTTCGACTGCACGGTGCCTACGCATTACGCGCGACGAGGGGTCGCGTTCACAAGCAAGGGACGATTGGATTTAAACAAGACCGCCCTCCTAAAAGACAAGGGACCGATCGACAGCGCATGCGAATGCCTAGTATGCCAGACATACCGACGCAATTATATTGCACATCTAGTCCGCGCGAACGAGATAACTGGCGGCGCGCTGATAACTTTCCACAATCTGTATTTCTTCAATACGTATATCGAGAAGGTAAGGGAAAAGATAAAGAAGGGGCTTCTATAACGATATCGACGGGACTCGAGGCTATATTATCTAAACAACCCAAAAACATACGGCCAGAAGATCAGAATACCTATCACGGCGGAGCCGAAACTGGCTAAAAGGACTATGGCCGCCATCAAATCCTTGATCACCCTGACCCTCTCGTCATAGGCAGGACTAACCATATCCATGATGCGCTCTATGGTCGTATTGATAAGTTCCAGGATCAAAACTGAGAAAACAGCGAAGAGTAGCACGACTTTTTCCAATCTCGAGGTAGGAAAATAGAACATCGCCACAATTACCACCAGGGCGACGGCCATCATTATTTTAAAGCTCCTCTCAAAAACGACGGTCTCCTTGAAGCCGTTGAATGCAGCCCGCAACCCGCCATGAATTTTATTGGACATCGCTCTATAGCGGCCTATTTTACATAGACCCAAACGCGCGCCGACATGCCATCCTTAAGCTCGGGATACTGCGTAGGATCAAAGCGCACGTACACGTTGAATTCGTTCACGGGACGCGCATTGAAGATATTGGTGGTCGCACTGGCCTGAGAAGTCTGGCCGACTTCATCGACGACGCCGTAGTAAGTCTTCGATGCGAATGCGTCCACTGTGAATCTAACCACGTCGCCCACCTTTACGTCCGAAAGCCCCTCGTTCTCATCCAAGTGGCCCACAACGCGCAGTTGAGTGGGATCGATCATCGTAGCCACGACGGACTGCCCGGCGTTTTCAAGCTCGCCGATGTTTTTGTCGACAGAAACTATTTCGCCGCTAGTTTTCGATTCGACGATTTCATCCCCGACGCGGGCGATTGGCTGATTTGCCGTAACCGTATCGCCGACATTCACAAACACCGCCTGCAGCTGACCGGAGTCGGTCGGCGACAGATTGATGGTCGGCGCTTGGACGACCGACTGGTCGATATAGACCGTTTGGGATGATACATACCAATATATGCCGCCGCCGACAATGGCGATAACAAGGAGGACACCTAAAATCTTAAGGGCGTTCGAATGAGCGTTCATCTTTTTTATTTCTACCTTTGGTTCTTCTTGGGCCATGTAAATATATTAGAAACTAACCAGTGTATCGTTTTCACTTATTCCCGATGTTATTTCCGTCATACCATTATCGCCCACCAGCCCGATCTGCACCTGCCTCTGTTCGGTACCAGTGGATGTATTAACCAGCACGAAATATTGGTTATTGTTGTTGATGACCAGACGGCTGGGCACGATGATCACATTGTCGTCCTCGGCGAGAATTATATGGACATTGCCGGTCATGCCGTCCTTGATCTGCGGCTCGGAATCCGTGAA
>CAZLHU010000004.1:0-17489 GCA_964559765.1 uncultured Candidatus Saccharibacteria bacterium | reverse complement strand
CCGCGCTATCTACGGTAGTCACCGTCGCAGGAAACGCAGTGGCGGTACCGAAGGCGTCTAGCGTCACTTGGGCCGCATCGCCAACTTTCATCTTTGCAACGTCTGCTTCGGAAACATAGGTCTGGATTTTAAGCCCGTTATTGTTTACGAGCGTGAGCACCTGAGCCCCAGGTGAAACGACTTGACCCACCTGAGCGGTAAGGTCCTGCACCGTACCTGGGAACGGTGCGACTAGCGAAGCGTTATCTAAAGCTACTTTTGCCGAAGTAACCGATGCTTGCGCCTGATCGACAGCGGCTTGCTGTTCCTCAATCGCCTGCGGCGTCGAGCTAGCCTCCGTGAGACTAAGCCCAGCTTGCGCCTGCGAAACAGCGGCCTTCTCCGAGGCAAGACTTTCTTGTGTTGCAGTCACTTCTGTGATTGCCGCGTTGACCTCATTTAATCCCGTTGTCGCTGATACCTTATACGTCGCTACGGTCGAGGCCGACAGGCCGACCTGGTCAGTAAGAGCCGTCAGCGCCTCCGTCATAAGATTCTGTATCGGTGAAAGGTTACTAGAAGCGTCTTGCAGCGCGGTTTCAAGGGTCGAGTTGGAAGATCCGACGGTCGTGTTTGTAAGCTGCGCCTGCCATGCATCGAGATCCACGCTTGCGGAAACACGCATATTCTCAATACTATTAAGCACATTTGAGTCGCTTACGTTGAATGTAAGCTGCGGGTTATTTTCCTCCGGATTGGAGAACAGGCTAGCAAGCTGGTTGCGCACTGCGTCATTCGCTTTTGCATAGGCATCAGCCAATGTATTGGTGACACCGGAGTATGTGTTCGAGAGAGTCTGTTCGGACGCAGAGAGCGTTGCCTGAGATACGGCGATCGTTTGCTGGGTAGCGCCCGTCTGTAATGCATCGAGCTTCGCTTGCGCCGCCGCAAGGCCAGCATTGGCCTGCTCGACATTCGCCTCCAAAGAGGCGCTATCTAGATCTGCGAGCGCGGCTCCACCGCCGACCACATCACCTTCTTTTACATAAACATTCGCTATCTGGCCCGCTTCCTGGAAAGAAAGGCCTGTTTTATCTTCGGCAGCCACCGTCCCCGGCTCGTCGAGCGCCTCAATTACATTTCCGCGTATAGCCGTATAAGAACCGAGTTTAGGCGTTCCGTTTGAATAGATATACCAGGCTACGCCGCCGATGGCTAGAACGACGACGACTCCGATTATAAGTTTGATGTGACCTGCGAAAAATTGTTTTATGGAATGCATTGAAATTATTTATATCTTATGGCCATGATACCATATATTACTAAACATGCTAAGCGTTAGGTTTGTGAATAAACCAAAATCAGACTTGGATCTTCTCGAAGAAATACCCGCCCAGGAACACGAAAAACAGAGAGGTCACTACGAGGACGATAGTATCTATCCCCAATCCAAGATCGGTGTGGCCGATATCGGACAACAGGACGCGTAGGGCATCGACGCCGTATGTAAGTGGATCGATCCGGGAAATGAAGGAAAGCCAATCCGGCAATCCCTGCAGGGTGAACAATGCCCCTGAAAGGAAGAACATCGGCTGAATCAAAAAGTTAATGATGATCGGGAAGGCCTGCATGTCATCGAGCAACGAACCGATAACGGTGCCGAGCGAGGCAAAAGTTAGCGAAATCAGGAACATGATGAAGATTGCGGGTACAATCGCCCCCCAACTTACCGGCCTGAAACCGAACAAGAACGATATTATAAGGACGACCACCCCTTGTATGGTGGCGGCGGTCGCCGTACCTGCGGTACGTCCGATCATGACGTCAGTGCGCGGCATTGGGGCAACGAGCGTTTCTTTTAGAAATCCGAACTGGCGGTCCCAAATGACCTCCAACCCGGAGAAGATAGCTGTGAATATGATACTCATGCCGACGATGCCGGGCGCAAGATAGTCTAAGTAGTTACTGCCTCCGCCGAACGAGCTGCCGAAACCATAGCCGAACATAACCAGGAATATGATTGGCTGGGCAAGTAGGCCGGCCAGCCGCGGGGTGGAACGCAGGTATTTCTTGATTTGTCTAAGCCAGAGATAATAGATCTTTTTCATATGCTTGAATATTACCTTCTATTCCCGCCTTGCCATACGCGACCCATATTCTTGGCGTGACCACTGCTTCCGGCGTCTTCCTCGCGGATATTCCTGCCAGTCAGAGCAAGGAACGCAGCTTCTAGAGAGTCGGTATTTGTCTGCTTCTTCAGCGACTCAGATGACCCGGTGGCGATGATCTTGCCGTGGTCCATAATAGCGATGCGGCTGGCCATCTGATCAGCCTCTTCCATATAGTGAGTAGTGAGGAATATGGTCATTTTCTCGTTTTTATTGAGCTCCCGCAGGCGCTCCCATAGGAGGTTTCTTGTTTGAGGATCCAGTCCGGTCGTCGGCTCATCAAGGAAGAGTATCTTAGGATCGTGCAAAAGCCCCCGGGCGATCTCGAGCCGGCGCTTCATGCCCCCGGAGAACTCCTTGACCAAGCTGTCCTTACGGTCCCAAAGGTCGACTAGTTCCAGCAGTTCCTCGCTCCGTTTATGCCGCTCCACGTCCGGCACATCGTAAAGCACCCCATGCAAATCCATATTTTCCCAGGCAGTCAGGTCGTCATCCAAACTCGGATCCTGGAACACTATGCCGAACGTCCGGCGAGCTCCTTCAGGATCGGCCACGGGATCGATATTATCCAGCCTCATCGTCCCAGAAGTGGGGTGAAGAAGCGTCGTAAGCATTTTGACGGTGGTAGTTTTACCCGCGCCGTTCGGACCGAGGAAGGCAAATACTTCGCCGTCCGCCACATTGAAAGAGACGTCATCCACGGCCATGAAGTCGCCGAATTTCTTGGTTAAATTTGTTACTTCAATCATATGCGATTAATTATAACTTCTTCTGCAACATTTTCCTAGCTTAACTTGCTAACCTTCTCCACAAACTCCGATTTTAGCTCGGTATAGAACTCACGCCTTCCTTTTGCAGCCCTGGCCGCTTCCCTTTTTATCCTTATATAGTACTCGCGCAGCGCCTTATCTCTGCGCAATCTGTTCCGGAACATCAGAGCCATTTTAAAATCTTCGGATTTTTCCGGGACCAGATGCAGATGCACATCGCCTATGCCGCTTTCCCCTCTTCGCGACGAAAGGAATATCCGGCTCCCTCTCGCTCTTTGACCTCTCTTGGAGATGAAATATCCTATTGAGGATAATTTTCTAGCGGCGGCCGAAAGTTGGGCTTTATCCTTAAACCCTATGATGATGTCGATCACTCCCTTGCCCGGAAGGCCGGGAACGGAGGTGCTGCCGAAATGTTCTATTCTGGGGTTGGGCCCTATGCACTCGCGGATACGCCTCTTATTCAGCTCGAATATCTCTTTAAAATCGCGCCGGTAACGATTAATTAACATATTTCTACGAAACATTTATACGATGCGTTAGATCAAAATGCGCGCAACGGATTGCCTTGTATGATGCTTTGGACTTCCTGCCATCCCTGAGGAAAGGCGTAGTTATACCGAGCAGGGAGAGCGAACACATACTGATTATTTTCCCCCAGTTCGCTCGGAGGGAACGGGGCGGCACTCACCGTCATGTTACCCGTACTTACGACGCTCCATTCCGTGGGGGTGAATACCATAATGGGAATATCTTGCGTAGGCGTGCTTGATGTCCATAAAGGATTCCTGATGGAGATTATCGGACCGTGCTCTAGAGGCGTGGAATAGCCGGTCCATGTGCTGGTTGCGATGGTATATCCCCGCCAAGACGCAGGAAGTGAAAAAGTAAAACCATAGTTGTTATTCACATATGAGATGGTAGAAGACGCGGCAGTTGCCGGAGCCTGGGCTGTGGAAGGGAGCACGTTTTTCATATAGGCTTCGTAATACCAGATTCCTCCGCCGACAATTAAAATTAGTGTGATCAGGCCCGCTATAACCCACTTTTTATTCATTGCTTAAGTATAACAAAACGACTCAAAATGACCTCTGTCTAAAACTGGAGCGGGTAACGAGAATCGAACTCGTGTCTCAACCTTGGGAAGGTCGCGTTCTACCACTGAACCATACCCGCACTACTGCGAAGACGTCGCTGAAGGCGTTGTTATAATGAGCTTCTCGTTCGGCAAACGATAGTTCGTCTCGGACCTCAGCTTCTTCTCCAGATTGTACGGATCTGCATAATAATTTATCTGCTGGGTCAGATTCTGATTATTATTGATAAGCGCCGTTGTCTCCGATTGGACCTTCTGCAGTTCCGCGTTCAAAGCCCTTTCGTTCGCATAGGCCTTGTACAACTGGAAACCAAAGAAACCAGCTGCAATCAATAGAACCCCATAGACCCAGAAACGTCGCATATCTGTACTATTCTAACCGCGTAGGCGGTTTTCCTCAACAATCTACCTCTTTAGAAGCTCCCGGAAGATCTCGACGGGGATCTCCACTCGCCCGCGTTCTTTCAGCCTAGCCTTGCCGCGCTGCTGCTTCTTCCATAGTTTCATCTTTCGCGTGCGATCTCCGCCGTTCTTGCCGAAATTACCCAGCTCCTTCTTCATCGCCGGTATCGTTTCGCGGGCGATTATCCTGCCCGAAGCCGAAGCCTGCAGGGACTGGCTGAACTGCTGCTGCGGAAGCAGGTCCTTCAACCTTTCGACCATCTTCCTGCCTTCGCGTTCCAGTTCCTCCTTGTGGACTATGCGGCTGAGCCCGGGAACGACCTCGCTCGCAACCAATATATCCAGCTTGGCAAGCTCGGTTGGCTCATAGCCGGCAATATCATAGCTGAACGAAGCGAATCCCTGCGAAACGGATTTGAGTTTGTCGTCGAAATCGAGGATAAGCTCGGCCAGAGGCAGTTTGGCGGTAACAAGCACGTGATTTCCCCGGGTCTCGGTATTGATATCGTACAGACGGAAATAATCCTTCAAGGACAATACGCTTCCCAGGTATTTGAGCGGGGCCAGCACTGTTATGTTCGTCAGCGGCTCTTCCGCCTTCAGATAATCCGTTGGGAAATCCCTAGGCCGTTCGATTATGACGCTTTCGCCGGTCCTTAATTTCACCCGATAAGCCACCGAGGGGAAACTGTTGACTATGCTCAGGTTGAACTCGCGTTCCAACCTCTGCACGACTATCTCGAAGTGAAGCCTGCCCAAAAAGCCGCATTGGAATCCGCGACCCAATACTTCGCTGTTATCGATCGCTATCGAGAAGGATGAGTCACGCAGACGCAGCTTATGCAGGGCAATCTTGAGATCGTCGAAGTCGTCGCTTTCGCTCGGATACAGCGACACGAATACCACCGGTGACGGCAGCTTGAAACCGGGCAGGGCGACGTCGCCTATCGTATCTCCGATCCTTATCGCATCGGGATCCTTTATTCCCGTCGCTATGAAGCCTATGTCGCCGGGCCTAAGCTCGGACGCATTCTTCAGTTCCGGCACGAAATAGCCCACTTCTTTTATTTTGAAACTGTGATCGAAAGCCTGCAGCTCGGTGGTATCCCCCGCCTTGAATATCCCGTCGAACACCCTCACGAAAGCCACGACCCCCTTATGGTCGTCATACAGCGAGCTGAATATCAACGCCGACTTGCCCGTTCTTTCCTTCGGCGGAGGGACTTTGTCCACGACTGCATCCAAAAGTTCCGGCACGCCTTCGCCGGTCTTTCCCGACACTCTGTGTATCTCGCCTACGTCGACCCCGATCAGGTCGGCCAATTCCTGCGCCAGCTCTTCCTGGCCAAGCGGGTTCATGTCTATCTTATTCAATGCGCCGATGACAACCAGCCCTTCCGACCTGGCGCGTTCGAAATTGGCCAGAGTCTGAGCCTGGATGCCCTGCGTCGCATCAACCAACAATATCGCGCCCTCGACCGCCTTAAGAGCCCTCGATACCTCGTAAGAAAAATCGCTGTGGCCCGGAGTGTCGATAAGATTGAGCACCACCCCTTTGTAGTTCATCCTGACCGGCGCCATCTTTATCGTTATTCCGCGCTCGCGCTCCAGGTCGAGTGCGTCCAGGTACTGGGCTTTCATCTTGTGCGGTGAGACCGTATCGGTCACTTCCAAGAAGCGGTCGGCGAGGGTCGATTTCCCATGGTCTATGTGCGCGATTATCACGAAGTTGCGATCCATTTTTAGCTTTTAATCAGGTTTAAATTCAATACGGTACGCGCCGGCAGGTCCGTGGAACTGTATAAATAGGTGGAATCCTTGGCTTGTTGCCACTGCCAGCCTTGCGGCGCCTGAATGCTATATATAAGACTGGCATTCTCTCCGGGCTGCCGTTCCGCGACGAATTGGTAGTTTTCTCCGTTCACCAGCTTTATCTGCGGGCTGTCATAGGTTACAGAAACGGTGCTGGTTATTCCAGGAAGCAGGGTCAGCCAGAATCCGAACACAGCCTTGCCCGGTATATTGTAACTTTCGGCCAGGCTGTCCGGATCCACCTCGCGTGTAGCCTCCGTGCTGGAAACATCCTGATCCTCCAGGTAACCGGAATGCTTATAGTTGATCGACGGGGTTACCGTGTTGTGGGTATTGCCGATAACGCTGATGAGTTGCGACCCGCTGGGGACTATGATCTGGAAATATTCCTGATTGAGCGAATCGCTGTTGTTGACCCGGGTTATGTCCAGGTTGTTGTCGATCGTGCCGTCGGTTTCAACGGTGGTGCGGAGGCTGAGCGAATCTTTGGATAGACTGCCGTTGCCGATATCGGTATGCACCACGGCCAAATAATCACCGACGTATCCGGAAGCGGTCTGATAGGTCTGTCCCCCGGCATCGTAGGTGTTTACGAGACTCTCTATCTTCGAATCGGTGAAATAGAGCCTGACGTCGCGGTTGCTCATCCAATCGGACGCGACCGCAAGCAGATTACTCTTCTCGTCTCCGCTGAAATTAGCGGCGCGCTCCTGCAACGCCGACATGAGTTGATTCAGGAATGGTATGTATCCTAAGTTCGTTTCTTCGGAATCCAAATTGACCGCTGTCACTTTCCCCCCGTCCGGAAGCTGTATCGGACCCAGTACGTCGACTAGGTCCTGTATCACTTGGGGAGATAACGCGATCACGCCGGAATATTGTTCCTGAACTCCTTCGGCGCTTTCTGCGTTTTGCACCCTGGAAAGAATCTTAGCGGCTGACGTCGGAAAATCGAAGAACCAGTCGGAATCGCGCAGCTTCCATGACGTCTCCACCGTCTGCAACTGCAGCGGTGGCATCAACTTCTGGTCGTAGGCCTGCAGGGAATTTATGTCATTCACCGTTATTCCGGTCAGACTACCGTTAGTTATCGTAGCGTCGGCGTAGGCGGTTATCCGTCCGCCGCCCGGTCTTTCTATGTTCGTGTTCTCAAACAGCAGAAGGACATGCGAACTGGGCTGTTGAAGCAGCGCAATCATGGAATCAAGCGCGTCCGTCTCGCGTTGTAGGTCGGACCCGGTGGAAAAATAACTATTCGCCGCGTCGGGCGTAAGCGCATTGAATTCGGCAGCCAGGTTCCGTAGAGAGTCGCCTACGGCGCTGATATTCTTGAAATCGGCGTCTATATTCTCAAGCTGGGACAAGAGCTGACTCCCGCCTCCGCCTATGAATAAATCCATCCCCGTGCTGCGCAATTGGGCCAGCGAAGCTTGGGTCTGGATCATAACGTCGGCGAATTTCTGCATATCCGAGAATCCGACAGGCACATTCTTCAACAGCGGTATCGCGTTGAGAAGACTGACTTCGTACCCCGAGGGGGCAATACTCTGCCCAACCGACTGCACGCTCTGCACGGAATTTTCAGGAGAGAAAGGGCCGTAGACCATGCTGCTCAGGCTTTCAAAAAGGGAGTTGGTCGATTTTGTGGCCTCTTCCCTAAGCAAAAACAGGTAGCCTCCGCCTAAAATCGCCACAATCACAACGACGGCCCCAAGAGCTGCAAGCATCTTGAGACCGCGATCGGAACGGGGCACATGGATGCTCGACAGGTCTGACTTTCTGGACCAACCGTCTTTTAAACCGCGTGGTTTCTCGGGCTTGCGGATATCGTTTATGCTGGGCTCGTTGTTGCTTCTTTTGTTTAAGGACATTTAATTTGGGTGGTAACAGACCACTTTGCATTATAAGGCCCAGCGCATATAAGCGGAATACATAGCCGTTTCTGCTTGACATAATGCATATATTATTGTAGTGTTAAAGCACATAAACTAATCATAGGTGTCCGCCTATGGGTCGAACCAAAAACGGGCATCTAAACGATTAGATGACCGTTCTTTAAAAAAATAATTACCGCCACGCGAACGTTCTCGAAAGAGATAATAAGCGTCGCGGCAAATTCATGGCTGACGTCATGAGTGAGGTGATGAAGATTAAAAACGGTAGAAACTTCGGTAAGGTGCGTCGCATGCTGGAAGAGCTGCACGGGGCTCTGAAAAGAAATCCCGGGCTGTACATCACGATCCTCCGCGATGAGGTAGTGAAAAATCCCAGCCGCTCCCCCATAAAGAGCGGGCATGTGAAATACGCCAAGGCCTATATAATCGTCGACGACTTTTCGAAGACGTTGAACGAGTTGAAGGCCGAGTACGTAGCATCGAAGAAGACCAACAATTACGAAGCATATTTGCTCAATGCAAAAAACTTCGTGAATATGTACAGATTCAGCGGCAGAAACCCTTGGGAGAGAAACTTCTGGGAGAACGTCTGCTCGAAGATGGACAAGCTTGTCGATGGCGGCTTGGACGTAATCTGAGAATCGATTACCTTCATCAAAAAGGACCCCTAAAAGGGTCCTTTTTATATTTGACTTAATGCCGTTTAGGTTGTATTTCTTCTACTGGATACCAACGTCGAGGCATCCAATAAAGGCCGAACTTTACTGGATATCTCGAAAGGGATGTCCGTGTTTTTTAAAAAATTAATAAATATATAAATATATATGTCTAAAAAGACTGTTTCCAGCAAGCGGGCTGTGGTTGATCTGTTCGACGACATAACCAAGCTCAGGGAGGACGGATGCAGGAATATCAGCAGATGGATAGCCGTTTGCTCCAGGGTTGCGGATCTTTCGAATCTTGAGGACAGGGCTAGGGCTGTGGAAGATATGTCCAAGATCCAGGTTTGGTTCATAACAAACGCCAGGCCCATCGAATTCTCCGCCCGCGACGGAGAGAAGTTGTTTGAAGCCGGTTACGAAACCGGGCTGATAGGCATCATGCTCTTCGGAGCCAAGATCTACGCCAATGCTAAAAAGCGCCTAGGAGAAAAGCCGGGCGACAAGGACGAGAGATCTGGAAACGATATAATCCTGGAAGAGATGGTCAAGCAGTGGCTGAAACAGAAAAAGAAAAAGGAACCGAGCGTGAACAGGCAGGTACTTCTCCTACCGGAGAATAGGCATTATATAGACATAGTTCTCGACAGGCAGATTGATTGCATTACCCCGCAATCGCTTGTGAATCTGCTACTCGAAGACTAGCGATATAACTAAACAAGCCGATTAAAGTCGGCTTGTTTTTATTGACGTCATTGGTTAAAAGTGGTATCTATTAACCATATAGTTCCTTCAAATACCATAAAAAGCCCAACTTTGAGGCCAGGTATTTTGAATATATATAAAAGGTCGATAACCTTAATATTGTCCAAAACCTATCCTCAAAGCAGCTTTTGAGATGGGTCACGTGACTTCCAATACTATGGAAAACAACGACAACGTGCAAAAGAACACCACTCGGTTTTTCTGGACACTGGTTGTGGTCGCGGTGCTGGTCGTAGGAGGATCCTATGCAGCTATTCATTCTGGTCAGACGGGTATAATCGATAACCAGGCTATGACGGTTATCGCCAGCCCAGCAGCGATGATAGCTTCCCCGACGCTTGCGCATGTTTCCCCGATCAGCACTTGCAAGACAAGTGCCAACGGTACGATAGAGACCGCAACGAATGCTGCAAGCACCGTCGAGGCCGTTGTATGCAATCCTGCATACTAGCTTAACTGCTCGAAGATACGTGACTCAAAAAGGACCCCTAAAAGGGTCCTTTTTGCTTTAAAAACACGATAATCATTCGACTAGGCAATATCGGTAAATCAAATGGATAAACTTGACAAAACCATCAAATTATAGTATAAATACTGCATACTGAGTGGAAATCGATCCCCTCGACAAAATAAAAGGTCGAGAGCGGTTTCCATAACAGGGCCGCTCTTTTATAAAAATAAATAAACTAATAAAGAGATATTACATATATCTCTACGCTTATAAATCTATGAACAAAAGGATTCAAGAGTCTGGCGCAATGACGTTAGACACTCAGATCGGTTTGAGAAGGGGTGCGGAGGATGCGACAGTCAACGGTTCCAACGAGAAGTGCATCAGAATTTTCGGGAGACTGTACGCATTGAGATTGAACGAGCTCGGCACAGGAATGTCCGTGGCCGAACTGGTCAGATTGCAGAGAGGACTCGTTTATCGGGTCTTCACGAATCTCAAGAAATCCCTGGACAACCAAGAGAAGTGCGATCCTGGAGATTTCGTTTTCCTGGTCAAAGAGTGGTCAGCATTCTACGTTGATAATCATGACATTT
This sequence comes from uncultured Candidatus Saccharibacteria bacterium, assembly GCA_964559765.1. Classification (GTDB taxonomy): domain Bacteria; phylum Patescibacteriota; class Minisyncoccia; order UBA6257; family Colwellbacteraceae; genus JAMCRD01. The sequence continues at coordinate 6,896 of CAZLHU010000004.1, read as the reverse complement.
ATACGTTTGCGATAGAGGGGTTCCTCGCCGCAAAACCTTACGATGTCGATGAGCTCTATGAAGCCAAGAAAGCGCACAGCAATCTCAAACCCATCTTCAAACAAAATCCTTTGGAGAAACGGATTTGGAAGAAACAGCTGGCTGTCATCAACTCGATGATCGATGAGCGTGAAGATGAGATCGGATCTCATCGCCGCGGGGGGTACTAACCTCCGCGAAACCCGCAACACATGTTGCGGGTTTTTGGTACGTCGACGAAGTTAAATCCTTATCTTGCGTACGTCTTCCAAGGATATCCATGAAGACATGCTACCGAATCCGGCCTTATCGATATTGAATGGCCTTACCCGGATCGGATCTTTCAAGAATATCAACGTGCAATACCTGCTGTCCCTGAAACGCTTATTAAATGCGGGGATTTCTTCCTTATCTATGCCGTCTTCCCTGCCATATTTATTCAAGATTTTAGAGACCTTGTCTGGGGTCAGCTCGGAGAAACTTACGACCCCGCCCACTTTGGCCTTAATACTGATAAGTTCTCCGGAGTTCTTGAAATATACAACGTCCCCTTTTCTCACGTTTCCCCAGGGCGCTCGTCTGGTCTTTGACCAGCGGGACTCTATTGTCTTGCCGCCAGCGATGATCTTATCCGTCAAACCCCAAGATTTTCTCATTATCGCGACGTGGTCCATGCCTAGCTGACTTCCCATTTCACTTTTCCGACAGGTGCACCAATCAAAGAAACTGGGGTTTTGCCGGGATTACGCCTCATATACCTCCTCACCATTTCGAAACCGAGCGCATATCCAGCCCAGCGACGTAAACCCTTCTTCTTGGACCCCTTAAGAAACCAGTCGTCATACATCTGATTGGTAAAAGTGCCCTTGAAATTCTTTTTGGCTTTAGCAAGCAATGCACGGAATTTACGATCTGTGAGGGATTTATTCCAAAGCGGTTTATTTCCGGTGAATTCATAAGCAAACATATCCGCAAGGCCCTCACTCCAAAGGCATTCTAGGAGAGTGCCGCGCGATATATTTACGCCCGCTTGACGGCGAGCTGCATGATGTAGCTCATGTGCGATCGACACAGCCAGCAGCGAGTTCCCCGACTTAATAAACCTAGGGTGGGTTAAGTCAACTCCGATTTCCACTAGATGGGGGTTCGGGCAATAAGCGCCTATCCCGCCCAGATCTTTATAGATACCCCTACGTTCTATCTCAATTTCTTTGATTACTACTTTTACATATTTTAACGGAAGTAATCGCTTCACCTCTTTTGTGATTACTCTAACTTTTCTTTCTATTTGCGATTTATTACTCATAACATTATCTATCTTTTAAATGACAGAAAAGATATAACAGCAATACGTAAGAAGATAAGAAATTCTATAAAATCTTTATATTTTTAGATATCTCTGCCGTGACAACGCTTAAATTTTATTGGTTGTCCGGTCTTAGGATCTTTCGCCCCACAAGGACATGGGTCATTCCTACCGACGTTCTTGATGTTGAAGTTTATGGGCTGCTTTGGCGCGGCGGGGGCCTGCCTGACATTGCTGTTTGGGGTCTCGACTATCTTGAACAGGTTCGCGAATATCCAATTCTCGAAGTTGGCCGTCATTGCGTTGAATAGATCGAAGCTCTCACGACGATATTCGACAAGCGGGTCTTTTTGGGCATATGCCCTGATGCGCACAGATTCGCTCAGCGCTTCAATGTCCTCCAAGTGATTCATCCACAAAGAATCTATAACCGAAAGCAATTGCCGGCCCAAGGCCTGTGAGTGTATGAATTTAGAAGCCCTTTCCTTGAACATGTCCTCTGCCTTGGGGAAATCTATCTCGGCGTCTTTCTCTATATTAGGCACTCCGACCTCCTTCAAGGCCCCGGTAAGGTTCTCAACCGACATGCCGTTCTTTTCCATTCTCATAAGCTGCGACGAGATGGCTTCCCCGAGAACCGTGGTCAGGTCGTTCTCTCGCAAGGCGATAAGTATCCTTTTCCGTTTGTCGTACAGCGCCAAGCGCTGCTTGTTCAATACGTCATCGTATTCCAATAGGTTCTTACGGACGTCGAAGTTGATACCCTCCACTTTGCTCTGGGCCTGGGAGATAGCCGAAGACACCATCCCGGCGGCTATGGGCATATCTTCAGGAAGGTCGAAACGCTCCATCAGGCGCTTAATCCTGTCGCCGCCGAATATTCTCATAAGATCGTCCTCCAGCGAGAGGTAGAATTGCGTCGAGCCCGGGTCTCCTTGCCGCCCCGAACGGCCGCGCAGCTGGTTGTCTATGCGCCTGGCCTCGTGTCTTTCCGTGCCCACAACATGCAGCCCGCCCAGCTCCCTGATCTTTCTAGCTTCTTCCGTCGTAGGAGGGTTGCCGCCCAGCACTATGTCCACACCCCTGCCGGCGACGTTGGTCGCTACGGTTACGGCGCCCAGCCGTCCGGCCTGGGCGATTATCGCTCCCTCTCGTTCGTTGTTCTTTGCATTCAGTACTTCATGGGGAATTCCGGCCCTGGAAAGATATTTAGATATTTCCTCGTTCTTTTCTATGGAGACCGTGCCCAATAGCACCGGCTGGCCCAATTCATGTCGCGCTTTTATATCGGCGACCAGGGCGTTCAGTTTGGCATCGAATGTCTTATATATGACGTCCTGCATGTCCTTGCGGACCAAGGGCTTGTTCGGCGGGATGCTGACCACCTCCAGGCCGTATACCTTATGGAACTCCTCCGCGGAAGTCTGGGCCGTACCGGTCATTCCTGCCAATTTCTTATATAGACGGAAGTAATTTTGAATACTTATCTGAGCCAGCGTCTTCGACTCGTTCTGGACCCTGACCCCCTCTTTGGCCTCGATGGCCTGATGCAGCCCGCCGGAATATCGGCGGCCGAACATCAACCTTCCCGTAAACTGGTCGACAATGACTATCTCCCCGTCCTTCACCACATAGTCCTTGTCCAGCTTGAAAAGTCCCCTGGCCTTCAGACTCTCCTCCAGATAATGGACCAGGCGCATATTTTCCACGGCGAACATATCCTTGATGCCGGTTACTTGTTCGATATGATCGATCCCCTCATCGGTTATTTCCACCGAGCGCTCTTTCTCGTCGACTACGTAATCCGTGTCCGGCGACAGGCGGGCTACCGCTTTTGCGAACACTTTGTATTGCTCCGATGATTCGGTGTCCGGGTAAGAGATGATGAGCGGCGTGCGCGCTTCATCGATCAGGATTGAGTCTACCTCGTCGATGATTGCGAAATTCAGCTCGCGCTGCACCTGCGCCTCCAGGTCGGCCGCAAGATTGTCGCGCAGATAGTCGAATCCGAACTCGTGGCTCGTCCCGTATAGGATATCGGCCCGATAGGCGTCCTTTCTAGAGATCGGCCTCAAAAATTCTTCCTTTACCAGAAAGCTGCCGGTTATGTCGCGCTCGTGGTCCAGTTCCTTCGCCTCCTGTTTGGACACGTGCCATTCGGAGTCGTACATAAAGGCGGCGTCATGGACTATGCAGGCCACGGACAATCCCAGGAAATTATAGATCTGACCCATCCATACGGCGTCTCTTTTGGCCAGATAGTCGTTAACAGTGATCACATGCACGCCCTTGCCTTCTAGTGCGTTGAGGTACGTGGGAGCGGTGGCCGCCAGGGTCTTTCCCTCACCGGTCATCATTTCAACTATACCGCCGCCATGCAGCACCACCCCTCCCCAAAGCTGGACGTCGAAGTGTCGCTGCCCCAAAGTGCGCCTTGAAGCCTCCCTTATGACCGCGAAGGCCCGCGGCAACACCTCGTCGAGGCTGGTGCCCTCCTGCACTATCTTGCGCAGCTCAAAACTCTCCTTGCGCAGCTCGTCGTCAGAGAGTGCTTTTATTTCTTCTTCCTCGGCGGCGGCTTCTGCAACTTGAGCAGGAACCTGTTGCGGGGAGAAGAGATTCTTCCAGAAATCGGTTATTGCCATATATTGTTTTATTCCTGCACCGGATCGTCGCCTCTGTGCTCCTTGCCGTGACTATCCAGATATTTTTCTATTTCCCTGCGCAGCTTGTCCCTGACCGAATCTATGGCGACGCGCACGTCCCAGTCCGTCACCTCGGCCCTCAGCATTCCGTCCGGCAATTCTATGTTCACTTCCGCCCGGTATACATCGCCCTTCTGATGATGCTTGCTGTCGCGGCCGACCTCAACCTGAGTCTTGACGGTATCGGCGTCTATCCGCTTAAGAAAGCGCTCCAAGCCGCCTATTTTATCCTCTATATACGCCTTTAATGGAGCGGTTAAGTCGATATCCGTTGCTTTTATTGTTATGTTCATAAGTTGATTATAATCTTCCGATTGCATGGTTGTAAAAGGCCCCGAACTTTTAGTGTCCGGGGCCTATAGACTCTAACTAGACGTCAGAGACTATTTCTTCTTCTTTCCCTTTGCCTTCTTCTTTGCTGCCATTGTGGTCAATTTTTTTATTTATCTTTTCAAGGCTATTCGGGATAATCGACCAAGTTGCTCCCGATAGCGATCCGTGCGAAGTTTTTAATGCTTCAACTTAATTATACATCATAGGCACTGTGGATAACTCCGAAAAATCTCTTAGAGCAGCAGAATTTCCTCCTCAAGGGCGACTCCGAAACGCGAAGCGACCTCTTTTTTTACTTTTTCGATCAATTTCCTGACGTCGTTCGACGTCGCGTTGTCGAAATTCACTATAAAGTTGGCATGTTTCTCCGAAACCATAGCTCCGCCCTCCTTCATACCCTTCAGACCGGCCTGAGTTATGAGATACGCCGCCGGTATAACCGGAAACGGATCGTTTTTGACGACCAATCCGGGCCTATCGAGTAGCTCTTTAGGAACGGATCTCAAATCCACGTTCTTAAACACGCTTCCCGCGCTGGGAAGGTCGAGGGGGTGACGGGAAATCCGGAAATCGACTTTTTCCTGGATAGATTTTTTAATAGCGTCCTTATCCCCTTTGCCGAGTTCGAACTCTGCAGACAGGATAATCTCGTCACCCTCAATCTTAAATACACTGCTGCGATAGGTAAAATTGCATGCGGCTCTGTCCCGCTCCACGACCTTCTTTGTCTTGGTGTTTAGGCTTGTAACCTTGGTTATATTGTCCTTTATCTCCCCGCCGAAGGCGCCCGCGTTTCCTCTGATGGCGCCGCCCAAAGTGCCGGGCAGCCCACCCGCCCATTCCAAGCCGGACAGGCCGCGCTCAACGGTAAAATCGATCAATTCACTCATCAGCAGTCCGGCCCCGGCCCTTACTCGTTCCTCATCTGCGCCGATATGACGAAAAGCTGGCTTTATGACTACCCCGGGAAACTCGTCGTCGCTCGCTAGGATATTGGTTCCCGCCCCGAGTATAAAAAACGGCACTCCTTTCGCTTCCGCGAAGTTGAGTGCATCTATGACATCCTCGATTCTATCAGGTTGGTAGAAATAGCGCGCCTTACCCCCGATCTTGTAGTTGGTGAAATCTTTTAAGCTCATATCCCGCCGAGGGTCCATGTCTTTTTAATGGAGCGGCGGAAGGTGACCTCCACACTATTTGTTATGAGTGAGTGCTCTTACTGCCGCTCCACCCATTATTTTAAATGCAGACCCCGCCAATAGCAACGACCGCCTTACGGAGTCGTCCATATCATCCCCTTATACGGGCCCAACTCGCGGTATGTGGCAGCGTCTATAAACGATTGATCCTTCTCTTCCACCCACTTGCACCCCGGGAACTCTTTCCGCAAGCTTTCAACGATCTCTCGGGCCCCGGAAAGCGAGGGGGCGGAGACTAGAACCCGCGCACTGCCTATGAACAGGTTGCCGTTTGGATTTTCCCCGAAGATGAGCTGGAACATCGCACCCTCGCCTATTTCATCAACCTTGGAAAAATCGAGTTTTTTGATTATATCCATAAAGGAATTCAGCGATATGGTCGAATTTTCCTGTATCTTCAACGAGTAGCCCAGATTCACGCCACCCGGATGGTATATGTTGTAGTCTTTAGTTTCTTTTCCTCCACTTATCCTTAGAACCTTATTCAGATATTCCATGGGCACGATCAGATAATTGTGGATCTCCGTTCCGATTTGATGCGCGGCCACCTCCATGGCGAATGGCGGGGCGAACACCTTCAAGATGGCCTTTATAACCTTCTCGTTACCGTTGAATTCTATGACCCGCAATTCATCTCCGTGGACGCGATCGTTATGGTTCACATTCGACCGGTGGAAATAGTCCAAAAGGACCAAAAGAACTACGAATGCTATTGATAAGGATAAAAGTGGCGTGAACATTTCAATAAAAGATAATGACGGTTAATACCTGTCTATATTATACATCCTATCGGACTCTCAATGAATCAATTTGATCTCTCATCGGGTCCGACCTCGAGCCATCGTCCGGCCCTTTCGACGTCCTCGATGTACCCTATCGGATGCCAGAATCTCGCTCGGACCACGCGAATCGGCTCCCTTTCGGCCAGAGCCCCTATCTGTTCGGAAAGGTTGTTTTCGCCGCTTGGTGAAAACATCGGCGGGATGTCGAATATCGCATGGTTGAGGAAATACACCCCTATATTGACTAGGTTGGTAGGTGGATCGGGTCTCTTCTCTAATATTCCCAGCAATCTGTCGCCTTCATCTACAAGACACACCCCAAAACGCTCGGGCGTCTCGCTTTCTTTAACTAGAATAGACGGTCCGTCGCTTACACATTCGATGAGATCGCTTGGATGGTACAGGTCGTCCGCATAGACGACGAGAAACGACTCGGACTTTAATAATGGACGCGCTCTTTGCAAGGCCTCACCAGTACCGAGTGGAAGCGGCTGCTCAATATAGCTCAGCTTCAACCTCCCGAAGGACTCGCCGAAGTGAGATCTTATGGCAT
>CAZLHU010000003.1:42326-74017 GCA_964559765.1 uncultured Candidatus Saccharibacteria bacterium | reverse complement strand
CTCGAGAGGAATCGAACCTCTATCGACTCGTTAGGAGTGAGCCGTTCTATCCATTGAACTACGAGAGCAGTTCTTTATGACATAAGTTTATCTACCCGGTTAATAATGGCAAAAAATTCTTTTAATAACAACCCTCCTTTTCTAACTCTAACCCTACACATCCCATATTTTAATTTCCCCCTTTTAGATCCCTTAAGAACATTAATGGACGTTCTTTCATCGAGAGTTACCTTAGTTATTTCCGACCAAAACTTTAAACATGCTTTTTTATCTAAATCCTCATAGATTCTTAGAGAAACTTTAATATCGTCATCCTTAACCGAAAATACTTTACGTAAGATATTAAGAAAGGTCTTTATCATTACCGGATCAGTATTAGAAATACTGAAATCTTTCTTAGACCCCTCTGCCCAATAAAGAGTAGCAGCTACAAGCGCTAACATGTGGTCGTCAATCCTTTTAATCAAGGTATCGGCTCTCGTGGTGGCAAGTTCCCAATTCTTCTTTGAGATTATCTTGCTAGCATTACGTCTTTCAAGCCAACGTGCGTGATATTTGGGTAGAATCCTCACGTCTTTCACCCATCGCAATACTGTTGATTTTGGAACTAGGTGCAGTCTACTTATCTCTGGTATACTAAGCCCCTGTTGCCTCGATCTTATTAACCCTTCTTTTATTTCTTTTGACAACATATAGTTGATTTTAGCAGAAAGCGTCCTTAGTACAAGGACGGATTTACTCTATCCACTTAATCTAAGCTACTGACTAGTTTTAAACACAACCCTAATCATGTATTTGAGTTTAGCCTTATCTTAAATTAGAATCTTGTTGTTCCTGCCGCGATAGCTCAATGGTAGAGCATCCGCCTGAAGAGCGGAGTACGGTAGTTCGATTCTACCTCGCGGCACAAATTCCCAAATCTAGCCCCATGGATTATAATGGGCATATGAGAGTATTGGTGACCGGCGGTACCGGTTTTATTGGTTCAAACATCACCTTAGAGCTTATGGGGCTCGGGCACGACGTTCTTATAACGGGCAATGACGCCGAGCAGAAAATACCGGGCTTCAAAGGCAAATACCTGCAGGTAAGCCTTGTTGGCATAGATTGGGATGAGATAGGTAAAATTGACGCTGTTTTTCATGAAGCAGCGATCAACGACACTACGCTTCTAGATGAAAAAGAGATGATGCGGGCCAACGTGGATGCCTCTATGGCTCTTTTTGACTACGTAGTGGGAAAGGGATGTAAAAAGATAGTCTATGCGTCCTCAACTGCTGTGTATGGCGGAACTCCCGCTCCATACGTTGAAGATAAAGGAGTCGAGCCCTTGAACCCATACGGGGTTTCTAAAAAGGTTCTCGATGAGAAGGCGGCGGCTTTCGCCTCAGTCCATCCAGACGTCTCGGTGATTGGCCTGCGTTACTGTAACGTATACGGTCCGCGCGAATCGCATAAAGGGCCACGGGCGAGCATGATCTACCAATTGGCCAAACAGATGGCAAAAGGAAATCCACGCATTTTTAAGAACGGCGAACAGAGGCGGGACCATATCTATGTGAAGGATGTTGTGCGAGCGAATATGCTCGCGCTAGCCGCCAAAGGAAGCTTTGTCGTAAACTGCGGCGCAGGTCAGGCGACAACCTTCAATGACGTCATCGCGATGCTGAACAAAACGATGGGTATGAACCGCGTGACGGAATACATCGACAACCCCTATGCCGATCGCTATCAAAGCTTCACCCAATGCGATATGACCCGAGCGAAGGAGAGACTTGGATTTATTCCGGAATACAATGTTGAGAAGGGTATTGAGGATTATTATAAGAGCGGCTTCCTGGCCTTTTAGGGGCTAACTTATATAAGATTCGTCGTAGAATTGACCATTAATAACCCGTAGCGTAAGCTAATTTTCGAGTATGGTGCCTATAGTGTAGCGGCAACACTGGAGTTTGTGGAACTCTCATCACGGGTTCGAATCCCGTTAGGCACCCAGAGATAATAAAAAAGATAAAACCATAAAATGGACTTAAAAAAGGCTTTTATGAAATTTGCGCCGCCCCGCGGCGATACTGAAGCTATAAGACAAATTCTGGTTAATGATTATATCCAAAAACACCTCTTTGAGAACCCCAAATATCAGGATGAGAAAAAGTTGAACAAGTATGAATATCAGGTCTATTCCCAGAACGGTGAAGACGGAATCATTCAGGAAATATTTAAAAGGATCGGCGCCACAAATAAATTCTTTGTAGAATTTGGGGTAGGAAACGGCTTGGAGTGCAACACTCTTTTGCTTCTACTTAAAAATTGGAAGGGGTGTTGGATTGATGGATCGGACAGAGATATTGATTTTATCAAACAGAAATTTAATTTCTTAATTAATAAAGGATTATCGGTTACTAAAAGTTTTATCACAGCGGAAAATATAGAAGCCCTCTTCTCGTCTTTAAAGGTTCCTGAAGAGCTTGATTTGTTATCTATAGACATAGATGGCAATGATTATTGGGTCTGGAAAGCCATCTCCCACTATCGCCCCCGGGTCGTGGTTATTGAATATAATGGGATGTTCCCCCCACCGATCGAATTTATAGTTGATTATGACGCCAATAGAACGTGGGCTGGCAAGAGTCATTTCGGCGCCAGTATCAAGTCCCTAGAAATTTTAGGTAAGAAGAAGGGTTATAAGCTGGTTGGGTGTAATTTTACAGGCCTAAACTCTTTCTTTGTTAGGGAGGATTTGGTTAAAGATAATTTCCTTCAACCATTCACAGCTGAGAGTCATTACGAACCATCCCGATATTTCTTATGGACTAGGGTTGGCCACGAACGGGACTTTGATAAGTTTGTGACTGACGGCGATAGTTCTCCTACGCGAAGTCGTGAGTAATTGCCTTTGAGGTAGGAAGCTATAACAAAAAGAACGCGCCTAAAATGGCGCGTTCTTTTTCTGTTTGGCGCTGGTGTCTACAACGCAAATCCCATGTAAAGCAGGATTAAACCGACAATAAAGGCGACGATTCCCCCGAAAACAAGTACACCCCCTTTGTTGCACTTTTGATACAACGAGACGGCAGGACCGGGTAGAAGAAGTAGGAAAGCCCCCTTTACCACAGTGAGCCAACCAAGGATTGTGATGAGTAATGGCAGACCGGACGTCCACATATTGTTCATCACAACGATCACAGCACCCATAGTTAGGATAAGGAAGCCCCATAGCCACAAAAATCCGCGGTCCTGAGAGACCTTCTCAAGAGCAGCCGACAGGTTTTTCCTATCTATTACGACTGATAGGCCCATAACCGCGAAGATGATTCCCAATACTTGGGTAATAGCAGCGGAAATAGTCATTGTTTATATTGGTGATATAAAACCGACCTTTCCCTAATTATACTCCCTTCTCATCCAGTCTAGGCCGCATGGCGCTGATGGTCATTCCGGTCGGCAGTGAAATGAGATCTATAACAAACAGCAACCCGGGTACGTGGTATTTCATGGCTAATTCGATATAGCTGAATCCGACCTTCCATATATTTACATTGATGAACCCAGTGTCGGAAAACAGCTTCCTTGCAGCCTTCGGCGTGAAATAACTTACATGCGACGGCGGTCCGATGTAATACCACTTAACTCCTTTGATTTTCGACATCAGCCCGTTTAGATTTCCAGTTGTGAATGCGAATCTCCCGCCAGGTTTCAACATATCGTATGTGGCGCTCGCGAAGCCACGCGGATCTGGATCATGCTTGATTACCTCAGTACCGATGACGAGATCGAATTTGCCCCGGCACTTTTCACGGATGTCCGGGTCCGTGACTCTGCCAGTGTGGACCATAAGTCCTTCTCTGGTAAGGCACTTTGCAACGAAGTCGGAGATTTCGATAGCCTCGTATTCTATGTCCGGATGATATTTCTTTAGGTAGCGTCCGATGGCCGCGCCGGTGCCAGGGCCGATCTCGGCCACGCTAATTTTTGAGCCTTGTCCTACTTTCTTCAACTGGAGTTCAAGCCAATAACCAATAGCGGGACGGACCTCTTGTCCCTGCAATAAAGAAGGGTCGTCCTTTCCCCCTGAAGAATATTCCTTGTCGTAATATGCAGACAAAGAGGTCAAATAGCCGTCATCCACAAATATCTGCCCAAATCCACAGGAGGGGCATTTCCATATCTTATATTTCCCGACAGTGTATAGAAGTTTGACGGGGCCTTCTCCACAGATTTTGCAGTACATAGTTTTATACGGAGCCTTAGGCGTTCTTTAGCGCGTAGATATCTTCAAGGATTTCGCCGCCATGATGCGCTGGATCAACCTTCGGATATGTTTTAACTATCACGCCATCCGGGTCAATGAGATACGAGATCCGTTTGCTGAAAGTGATCCCATCGGCTCCGTATGTCTTGATGACCTCTTTTTGGGGATCGGACAAAAGAGTGAAGGGGAGTTGGTATTTCTCGGCGAACTTCTTATGGCTCTCAACAGAGTCGGCGCTTATGCCGAATACCTTAACCCCATTCTTCTCAAATTCCTTATATGCGTCGCGGATGGCACATGCTTCTGTCGTGCAGCCTGGCGTGTCGTCTTTCGGATAGAAATACACTAGCACGTAGGCGCCGCGGTGATGGGTAAGCGAGTGCTCCTTGCCGTCTTGATCTAAAAGTTTAAAGTCCGGTGCGGTTGTTTTTATGTTTAGCATGAATACATTATACGATATTGATTCTGTATGGCTATGTTTATTTATTTCTATCCTCGAAAGACCCGAAATGACTTTTAAGTTGTGGCTTGGTACGATTTTGGAATGGATGTAATTGTTAGAAAAACGGACGATGTCGACGCAGCTTTTAAGGTCGCTCAAAAATTGCCGGACTTTTTCAACGCCGGAGGGTTGAAGCAGATAGAGGAAGATACAAAAAGGCATATTCTATACGGCGCATATTTAGACGCTGAATTAGTGGGATTTGCGACCTATAAGGAGATTAATCCGGATGCGGTTGAAATGTCCTGGCTTGCGGTCCTTCCGGAAAAACAAGGACTTGGGGTCGGGGCTAAGTTGGTCAATGATAGTCTTAATGAGCTAGGCTCCGAATATAAGGTTTGCGAGGTCAAAACCCTGTCAGAAACCTCGTCTTATGAGCCGTATAAAAAGACCAGGAGTTTCTATAAAAACATAGGCTTCGTGCCGATCGAGACTATAGATCCATATCCCGGATGGGGAGAGGGCAACCCTTGTCAGATTTTTGTCAGGTTTATAGGGAAAATATAATGAAGCCGTCTGTTGAAGAGCTTGCTGCTGGTGGGATATTCGGCTTCTGGAAACCCAAGGGGCCGAGTTCGCACGTCTTTTTGAATAAGATACGCAGACTGACCGGGGTGCGCCGCATTGGGCACGCTGGTACGCTTGATCCATTGGCATCGGGCATCCTAGTAGTGGGAATAGGTTCCGAGTTTACGAAGCAGCTTGCGACCTCTGTCGAGAAAGAAAAAGAATACTTGGCTAAGATAAAGCTCGGCTATGAGAGTTCGACCGACGACGAAGAGGGGGAGAAGGTCGCCGTCAATCCGGATTATAAACCGACCCTGGCTGAGATCGCGGAGAAGTTGCCCAAGTTCTTGGGGGTTATATCCCAGGTTCCGCCTAAGATAAGCGCAATTAAGATACACGGTAAGACGGCGTACAGGCGCACGCGTGCCGGCGAGGTGTTCGAGATCAAGCCGCGCCCGATCGAGATAAAGGAGATAAGGCTGATCAGCTATGCATGGCCGTACGTCGTACTTAGGGTCGTGACCGGACCGGGAGCCTACATCCGCGCCATAGCCAGGGATCTCGGCAGGGAATTGCGCACTGGAGCATATCTAGCCGACCTCGAAAGGGTTAGGGTCGGCGAGTTTACAATAGACAACGCCATACGTCTGCCCGTAACCATTAACGACGCCTTCTAGTGTTATAATAACAGTAAGCTAAAGGTCGAAGAAGTTGTCGTTCTTTATCTGTCTTAAAAATAAGGATAATTAAAAAATGAAAGCACTTCATGTAGTGACGTTTACTCTATTGGTAATCGGAGGATTGAATTGGCTTCTGGTTTCCTTCGGATGGAATCTAGTCTCAGCTATCTTCGGCGTAGGCATAGTCTCCAATGTAATCTACTTCCTCGTCGGCGTCTCGGCGATATTCGAAGCGATAAAGCATTTGAGCTATTGCAAAATGTGCTCGTCTAAGAAGGCGATGCCCATGCAGCCGCCTATGCAGCCTAAATAGTCTGTATTTCTTAGGCAGCGCAAATCCAATTTTGCGCTGCCAATAGAGACAACGACCCAAAGGATTATCCGCGCTTTTCCGAGGGTGTTTGCGCGTTCCGATACATTAGTCGTAAACTAAAACACAGATGATTAAGAAGGACAAAGAAATCGAGCGCCTCACCGACCTGGAATCCAAACGTCAAGACGAGACGATAGATCTTATCGCCTCGGAGAACATCGCTTCTCCTGCTGTAAGGAAAACGCTCGCCAGCACCCTAACCAATAAGTACTCCGAGGGGTATCCTGGAAAGCGCTACTATCCTGGAAATATATATGCGGACAAGGTAGAGATTCTGGCTCAAGCCAGGGCTCTCAAGCTGTTCAAGCTCAATCCGAAGAACTGGCACGTTAATGTCCAGCCGTATTCCGGGTCTCCGGCGAACATGGCGGTATACACCGCTCTCCTTAACCCCGGCGATACATTGCTGGGAATGGCCTTGTCCTCCGGCGGCCACCTTACCCATGGCCATCATGTATCCGCTTCCGGAATATTCTGGAAGGCGGAGCATTATACCGTCGATCCCAAGACCGAGAGGATTGATTACGACGAACTTGAGAGAATAGCCGTGGAGAAAAGACCGAAGATAATAATCTCCGGATTTACGGCGTATCCGCGGAAAGTTGATTTCAAGCGCATAGGCCTAATCGCCAAAAGGATAGGCGCCTACCACATGGCTGATATATCGCACATAGCTGGCTTGGTGGCCGCAGGCGAACACCCTTCGCCTTTCGTCGCCGCCGACATAGTGACCACGACCACACACAAGACGCTGCGTGGGCCGAGGGGAGCGATGATATTCTGCAGATACGAGCTTGCCGATCGTATCGACCGCGCGGTGTTCCCTGGCCTCCAGGGCGGACCGCACGACAATGTGACGGCCGCCAAAGCCGTGGCCTTCTTTGAGGCTGCCCAGCCTGAATTCAAGAAATATGCCAAACAAATAACGGCCAATGCCCGCGCTCTGGCTGCCGCCCTGCAGGCTAATGGCCTAAGGTTGATCTCCGGAGGGACGGACACCCACTTGATGCTGGTCGATGTGACCAGTCTCGGCTTGGATGGCCTTGCCGTCGAGAAGCGCCTGGAAGAATTGAATATAATCGCCAACCGCAACACTATCCCCGGGGATAAATCAGCCTTTCGTCCTTCCGGCCTGAGGATCGGCACTCCGGTTATAACCACAAGAGGTATGAAGGAGCCGGAGATGGTACTGCTGGCCAAGCTCATTGTAGATGGCCTCAAGGGAGTGAAGGGCGTTGAAAAAGAGGTGTCCAAGCTATGCAAGAGATTCCCGGCAAAGCCGTTGCTCAAAAATTAATCGCCGACCTGAAAACTCTTCCCCACCCCGGGAAGATATTGGCCGCCATACTTGTCGGGGATGACACAAGCTCCCAGAATTTTCTTAGGGAGAAAGAGAAAATAGCGCGCCAACTAGGCGTGCGTTTCAAAAAATATGACCTTCCCGGAAATTGGTCACCCGATCAGCTCCGCCGCGAGGTTGGGCGCATTTCTCTACAGAAATCCGTCGGCGGGCTCTTGGTCCAACTTCCCCTGCCTAATAAGATAAATCCATACTACGTGCTGAACGCCGTCCCTCGTGAGAAGGATGTCGACGTGTTGGGTGAGCGGGCTCTGGGGGCATATTATTCTGGGCGGAATAAGATTATCCCCCCGGCCGTGGCAACGATAGAAGAAGTTTTGAAGACGGCGGGATTCGATGTGTCTGGGAAAAAAGTGGCGGTAGTGGGCCCAGGATTGCTTATCGGCAAGCCGGCCAGCGTTTGGTTGTTGGGCAAGGTTAGAAACCTATTTGTGATTGACGCCGGAGGAGATTTTTCTCCCCTAAAAGACGCTGACTTGGTGATATGCGGCTCCGGATCAGCTGGTGTTGTTAAGCCGGCGATGTTGAAGGACGGCGCCGGCGTCATCGATTTCGGATACGGGCGGAACGCCGAGAATAAGCTTATAGGCGACTTCGCCGCTGGCGAGCTTACTAATAAGGACAGGGAGCGTCTAGGTTTTTATACACCCACACCGGGCGGAACCGGACCCATTTTGATAGCCGAGCTGCTGAATAATTTTTTCAAATTGACGGCCGAAGATTGATCTATGCCTAGATATTTAAAATATCTAATCCTGGTTGCGTTGATGGGCGTCTTGGCGACGTTGATATTAGTAGATGTGCGTGCGCTGACCGCGAAGATCTCCATAGTCCTATCCAACCCAAACGAGAATAATTTCTCCGTGCTGGTATTGGGAGAAGCTGGAGAGGGAGAAGGTGGTCCCTGGGAACAGGCCCCTAATCTTACCGACGCGATTATTCTGCTCCAGTTCATACCTAAGAACGGGGTCGTGGATATGGTTTCCATACCGCGCGACCTGTATGGCACTTTCGGCAGCAGCACATTCAAGGTCAATGAGGCATTGGAGCGCAACGAACTTTCTGGGTTCATGGATAAACTGCCGGATATCACTGGTATAGGTACGGATAAATTTGCGGTGATAGATCTGTCTCTAGTTAAGGGAATAGTCGATGACTTGGGGGGCATAGACGTGGTTTTACCGTATACTGTTACCGATTCGGCCAGCGGCTACAGTATATCTGCTGGAGATCATCATTTGGATGGCAGCGACGCCGATTGGCTGATCAGGAATCGATATGCTGCAGAAGGGGATTTTTTCCGCGAGGATAACCAGCACCTCGTTATCGAAGCGATATTCAAGAAATTTCTGAGCTTGGATCTTATAGATCAGACTAAATTGATAGCCTCTATTTATCCGGAAATAGATAAGTTGAACACTAACGTCAACTTTGGCGAAGTCTATCCTCTAATATCGGAAGGAAAGAATATAACCTTCAAAAGCGCGGCGCTTGATTTTTCCACTGGCCTGGTTGAAAGCAGCTCAACGCCGGTTGGCAACGGATCGCAATATATCCTTTTGCCCACCGCCGGTATGAATAATTACAGCAAGATCCGCGATTATATTACTCTTCAACTTCAGTCCGCTCAGCCTCTTCAGTAGAATCCTTGGCTTTGATGGTCGCCGCCGCTATATCCTTGAGCAGCTTTTTGTCGCTCTTCATTTTAAGTCTGGCGTTGTCGAAACCGACGCCCAAACGTTCTCCATTAAAGGTAAAGCTTGCCCCGGATTTTTTGACAACTCCGGCATTTACGGCTGCGTTCAGAACATCAGCTTCATATGAGATGCCTTCGCCGAACATGATATCGAACTCGGCAGATTTGAACGGGGCCGCCACCTTGTTTTTGACCACTTTCGCCTTAACGCGGTTTCCGACGACGTTCTCCCCCTTCTTAACTTGGGCTATCTTCCTTATATCTATCCTTACTGATGCGGCAAAGGGGAGTGCCCTGCCTCCAGGGGTCGTCTCTGGATTGCCGAACATAACCCCTATCTTCATTCGTATCTGGTTTATGAAAATTATCATCGTCTGGCTGTTCGCGGCGATGGCCGTGAGCTTGCGTAAGGCCTGGCCCATCATCCGCGCCTGGCGCCCTACATGCTGCTCTCCCATCTCTCCCTCGAGTTCCGCAAGTGGCGTCAGGGCGGCCACTGAATCGACGACGACAATGGAAATCATTCCTGAGCGCACTAAACTTTCCAATATATTCAGCGCCTGTTCTCCGCTGTCAGGCTGCGATATCAATAGTTCGTTCACGTTCACGCCGAGCCGCCGCGCGTAGTCCGGGTCCATCGCATGCTCCGCATCGATGAACGCCGCCTTACCTCCTTGTTTCTGGGCTTGGGCGATGACGTTTAGCGCGAGAGTCGTCTTGCCGCTGGATTCCGGGCCAAATATCTCCACGACCCTACCGCGCGGCAATCCTCCAACACCCAAAGCCAGATCCAAAGAGAACGAGCCCGTCGGGATGACCGCGACATTGGACCTGCTTACGTCGCCCAGTTTCATGATCGATCCCTCACCGAATTTTTCCTGCAGTGAAGTGAGGAGGTTATCGAAATCCTTTACATTAGTCTCTTTCTTCGGCTTATTGTCTTTTTTTGTCTTCATTATTGTGTTTGTGTTGATGTGGGTATTTGCGTCCCCGACGTGGCTGACGTTATGTAATTTATTTGTTTTACCAGATCCGTTTCCCGACCAAGGAAGCGTTTTACGCTGAATTGCAGCGTATTCAATCCGGGCGTCAGAAGTACGCTTGTCTGGAACGTGCCGTCGGTCATCGGATAGATGGTCTGGCTGTTAAGGGTCAGGCTGTCTCCCGGCCTCACTTTACCGCTCACCTGGATTGTCTGGCTGTCGGTCGTAGTGGGAATGTTCACATATATTTCCGGCGTTCCTACTATGTCGTTGAATCTGAAAATTATTATCCCACCCAGTATGACGATTATGGCTGTGGCTATAATCCATCCTCGGTTGATCGGTTTAAGCTCGAAACGATTAACCGGCAAGCGGTCCGTGTTTCCGGAGCTGGGCAGGCCCACCGAAGAGTTATAGCTGTCGAGTAGCATCTCCGGGTCGACCTCAAGGATCGCGGCTATCTTAATGAGATAGCCTCGGATATACGGTTTGGAGGGCAGTTGTTTGTACTTGCCTTCGACGATCAGATTTATAAAACGCGAGGGGATGTTCGAAAGCGTCGCCAATTTGTCGACGCTGAATCCCTTCGCTGCGATAAGCTCTTTTAATAGTTCTTGTAGGGTCTTTCTCTCATTCATTCTCGTAGTTGTCCTGATACACTTCGCGTGGTTTGGCGCCCTCTCCTGGCCCCACAACCCCATGTGCCTCCATTATATCAAGAAGCCTGGCTGCCCGAGCATAGCCGACTTTCAGCCTGCGCTGCAATAGGGATGCCGAGGCTTTCTTTGCGCTTCTTACAACTTCCAACGCCTCATCGTAAAGTTCGTCGTCATCGTCCGAGTCCTGGGATTCCGCGGTGTGGTTTATGACGTCCTCAACCTTGCCCCCTAGGCCGCTGTCTTCAGGCGGGGCTGAGTTCTTGTCTTTTATGAACTCCACCACCTTATCCGTCTCTTCCTCGGTCAGGAACGCTCCCTGTATGCGCTTCGGTTTGGAAAGTTCTCCGGAGATGAACAACATGTCTCCTCCGCCCAACAGTTTCTCGGCTCCGGATGAATCCAATATCGTTCTGGAGTCGACGTTACTCGCCACCTGCAGAGCCACGCGCGCGGTGATGTTGGCCTTGATCAGGCCGGTTATGACCTCGACTGAGGGCCGCTGGGTGGATACGACAAGATGTATTCCGGTCGCGCGGGCCATCTGGGCGAGCCTCACGATATGTCCCTCGACCTCCCGTCCGAATGCGGCCATGAGGTCGGCCAGCTCGTCGATCACTATCACGAGGTAGGGCATAAGGTCCTCTTTGCGCTTGCTGTTGTATCCCTCTATGTCGCGGTTGCCCGCGTTCAACAGCGTCTCATATCTGCGTTCCATTTCCTCCACTCCGAATCTCAGCGCGGCGACGGCTTTCTTGCCTTCGGTTATGACCGGGCTGGCCAGGTGCGGAAGTCCTTCGTAGACGGACAACTCGACCCGCTTGGGATCAATCAGTATTAGCCGCAGCGTCTCGGGGGAATTTTTATACAAAAGCGATATTATGAACGAGTGCACGAAGACGGATTTTCCGCTTCCAGTCGCGCCAGCCACGAGTATGTGTGGCATCTTTGCCAGGTTGGCGAAGATGGGGTCGCCCGATACATCCCGGCCCAAGGGGAAGGTGAGCAAGCTGGAGCTGGTGAATTCCGGATATCCAAGTATGCTTCCTAGACGGACTATGCTTGCCACCTTGTTCGGTAT
This sequence comes from uncultured Candidatus Saccharibacteria bacterium, assembly GCA_964559765.1. Classification (GTDB taxonomy): domain Bacteria; phylum Patescibacteriota; class Minisyncoccia; order UBA6257; family Colwellbacteraceae; genus JAMCRD01. The sequence continues at coordinate 61,927 of CAZLHU010000003.1, read as the reverse complement.
CTCTATTCCTACGAGCGACTTTCCTGGAATAGGAGCTTCGATGCGGATCGGATGTGCGGCCAAAGCCAATGAGAGGTCTTGGTTCAGGGCGGTGATTCTGGACAACTTGACGCCTTCGGCCGGCTTCAGTGTATAGCGGGTCACCTTGGGCCCTATCGTTATCTCTCCCATCTCGACTGGTATGCCGAAGCTGTCCAAAGTTCTTTTTATTATGTTCGCGTTCGCGCGCAGGTCGCCCACAGTCGGCTTCTCGCTGGTCGATCTCAATAGGTCCAACGGCGGCGGAACGTACGTGTTGCTCTTATATAACGGCACCTTGGCCATCTTAACAGCCTCAGCCTTGGCCTCTTTGGAATCTTTTTTGCCGGAGTCTCCTTCAGATACGGCTGCGGTCTTTTCTCCCGGAACCTGCGGGATGATTATCTTTGGCGCCTCTTCCTTCTTTTCCTCCTCCAGTTTCTCTGCCTTCTTAATCGCAAGCTGGATCGGACGGTTCAAAGTTATCAATATAGAGGCGATGGCGACGGTCACCATGATGACGAGCGCCGCCCAATATCCGAAAGGAACCTGCAGGTCTCCGACCCACCCCCCGATCAGTCCGCTGGAATTGGGGGACAGTATGTCCATTATTCCCAGACCGGACAGTACGAACAGTATGCCTCCGATCACCGTAACCCAGACCAATTTACGACGCTCGCTTCTCACGAAGAAATTAACCGACATGATCGTCAGTATCGCCGGTATCAGGTAATAGCCCCACCCCAAAAATTCATCAAGGAAGCCGTATATGTATGCGCCGACCGGTCCAGCCTCTCCCAAGCCTCCCAATACGAGAATTGCCGCGACGCCGACGAAGACTACGGCCAATACGCTGTTTTTTGTGTCGGGATGTAGTTTCGGGTCGTGGACTGCTTTGTCTTTTTCTTTGGAGCGGTTCTTTTTAGCCATTAATTCCCATTAACTTTAACAGGAAGGGCACCATAGTAAAAGTGCATGGTACGCTGCGTTGACAAGCCCGCGGCGACTCTCTAATGTCTAAATACACATGGACAAAACAAACCAAAACAAGTTTGTTGGGGCCTTTGGAGCGCTTTTTGATTTTCAGGATGTCGCCCGCGAGATAGTCTCTTTCATGAACGCGGATCCCAACCGGAAATATAAAGTGATCATCGGCACCGATTCCCTGCTTTACGATAAGACCAAGGCTGATTTCGTGACCGCCATCGTCGTCCATCGCATTGGGAATGGCGGAAGGTATTTCTGGCGCAAGATCGATCTGGAGGATTTTCATACTCTGCGCGACCGGATTACCCGCGAGGTCATGATGTCCCTGGACGCGTCGAAGGAGATGCTGACCCTGCTCAAGAAATCGGAAGCGCCTGATTTCGGATTCGAGATCCATGTGGATGTCGGCGAGAAGGGCGAGACGAAAGTTTTGATCCAGGAACTCTTGGGCATGATCCGCGCAAATAACTTCGAGGCCAGGACGAAGCCGGAAAGCTATGCCGCTTCCTCGGTGGCCGATCGGCACGTGAGTTAATTTGCTGTATATTGATACATACGAAATGAAAGACGAACTTGTAATCGACATTGAAACAAAGAACACATTTGCCGACGTGGGCGGTAAGGCCAATCTCAATAAATTAGACGCTTCCTTCGTCGGCGTTTATTCGTATTTGGAGAACAGGATGTTGAGCTTTCGGGAGGGGGAGATAGAGCAGTTAGAGGAAAGGCTGAAGAACGCCAGCCGGATAATAGGCTTCGCCATAACCCGTTTCGACATACCCGTCTTGGAAAAGTACTTCAAGTTTGACCTGAAGGCCGTACCGGTTTTGGACCTATTGGACGAAATAGAACTCACTATGGGGCGCAGGATCAGTCTGGATTTGCTGGCCAACGCCAACTTAGGCGTGGGCAAGACCAATCATTCTTTGGAAGCGATAACCTTCTATCAGAAGGGGGATTGGGCCTCGCTTGAGAAGTACTGTCTGAACGATGTCGCCATAACCCGCGACCTTTACGAGCTAGCTAAGCGTCAGTACTATTTATTGATGCCGGACAGGAATACGGGAGAGATGGTCAAGGTTGATTTTGATCCGGAGCGCCTGGCGTGTTTGCAGGGTTCAAATACTTTATTCTAGATGGAAAAAATTTATTTAGATTACGCAGCCTCCACGCCGGTCAATCCCGAAGTTGAGGCTGCAATTTTGCCGTATCTGGAGAAGCGGTTTGGAAACCCCGGCTCGCTGCATTCTTTCGGCAGGGAAGCGATGGCGGCAGTAGACAAGTCCAGGGAGGTTGTCGCCGGCGCATTGGGCGCAAAGTTCCACGAAATAATTTTTACCAGTTCGGCCACCGAAGCAAATAATCTTGCGTTAAGGGGGGCTTTGAATAAACTCATTTGGAAGAGGGTTAAGGGCGAAGTTCCCAAGCCTCCGTATCGGATCATCACCACCCCCATTGAACATGAATCAATCAGGGACACCGCCTTTGATCTGGAGGGAGAGATGGTCGAGGTCGTACAGTTGCCTGTGTCCAAAGAGGGCTTCGTAAATCCGAAAGATCTGAAGGAGGCTCTTACGCCATCCACGGTTATAGTCTCTATCATCCACGGTTCAAATGTCATCGGAACGGTCCAGCCCATAAAAGAACTGGCTGAGATCGTGAGGGAGTACCGCAAAGGCGCGGGATCGGCCTATCCTCTTTTCCATACCGATGCCGTGCAGTCCTTCCAGTTTCTGGACGCCAAGGTCGGTGATTTGGGCGTCGATATGCTGACTATATCCAGCCAGAAATTGTATGCACCAAAAGGTGCAGGGGCTTTGTATCTAAAGGAGGATAGTGTGCGGCATGTGACCGGGGTAATAACCGGTGGCAGCCAGGAATTCGGCCTACGTGCGTCGACGGAGAACGTACCGGCTATTGTGGGATTTGGCAAGGCGGTTGAGATAATCTTGAGAGACAGGGAAGCCGAGGGCAGGCGGGTGGCCTCCCTGCGTGACAGTCTTTGGGACAAGCTCAAAAAAGCCAGGCCGGAGTTGGAGTTCAATGGTCCCGAATTGGGGCCTAAGCGGCTTCCTAATAATCTGCACGTATATTTCCCGAATCACACCATCGATGAATTAATGGTAAAATTGGATATGGCTGGCGTTGCCGCCTCGGCTGGTTCGGCCTGTACGATGAGATCGAACCGCTCTTCATACGTGGTCGAAGCGCTCGGCTTCGACGGGGAAAGAGCAGCATCCAGTTTGCGTTTCTCGTTGGGTCGCCCCACCACTCAAAAAGATATTGACGATGCAGCCGAGCGAATAATAAAATCACTCTAAAACATATGGAAAAGAAATTATTGTTAAGTGTTTTCATAGCTGGACTGGTCGGGGTCATTGTTGGAGGGATCGTAACGTCCGCAATCGAATCCCCGATGATCCTAAAGGCTATACTTTCGCCCACCGGCCTAAGCAGTCTTGGCAATATTGCCAACAATAGCGCGGCCAGTTCGACCGCGATGTACAACTCAGATAATTCTTACGAGCAAGCCATAATAAATACCGCCAGCAAGCTGACTCCGAGCGTGGTCTCCGTTGTGATATCGCAGCAAGTTCCGAATATAGAGCAATGCCCTTACAATCCATTCGCCGATTTGCCGCCGGACATGCAGAATCTTTTTGGCGGTGGCGTGCAGTATTACACGAATTGTCAGCAGGGCACCTCATTGCAGGAGGTCGGCGAAGGAAGCGGATTCATAGTTTCCTCGGATGGCTACATTCTCACCAACAAGCACGTTGTCGACCAGTCGGGCGCCCAATATACGGTGTTCACCAACGATGGCAAAAAATATGCTGCCAAGGTTGTGGCGACGGACCCGGTGCAGGACATAGCGTTGATTAAAATAGACGCGACGGGGCTTACTCCGGTCGTCATAGGCAATTCCGATGGAGTGGAATTGGGCGAAACTTCGATAGCCATCGGCAATGCGCTCGGCGAGTTCAGGAATACGGTATCGGTCGGCTCGATCTCCGGCCTTTCGCGCACGGTAACGGCCGGTGACCAGATGACGTCGAGCAGCGAAACCTTGAACGATGTAATTCAGACCACGTCGGCGATAAACCCAGGCAACTCCGGCGGGCCGCTGTTGGACCTTAAAGGCGAGGTGATCGGCATAGATACCGCCGTGGACACGAGCGCCCAGAGCGTCGGGTTTGCCATTCCGATCAATGACGCCAAGAAAGACATAGCTTCGGTCTTGGCCACGGGATCAATAAAGACTCCTTATCTCGGGGTGCGCTACGTATATGTGACCGCGGACTTGGTAAAATCGGACAATCTCTCGGTTGACTACGGGGCTTTGGTTCAAGGAGATACGGCGAACAACGAGCCGGCCATAGCGCCTGGATCGCCCGCTCAAAAAGCTGGATTGCAGGTAGGCGACGTGATTATTGCCGTGGATGGCGTGACGGTGGATGATCAGAGCCACACCCTATCAAACCTGATTGAGGGTTATAATGTCGGCGATAAAGTCACACTCAAGGTACAGAGAGGTAAGGACGTGCTGACTGTGTCAGCGACCCTTGCCCAGTATCCTTCATCCTAGTATACTCGCTCACTGTCCGAGGTTGGCGGCCTATCGCGCCGCAGCTGTCGGGCCTGTATAATTAATATAGACAAATGAACTCTTTTAACCGCTTTACAATAAAAGCCCAGGAATCTCTGCAAAACGCGCAGGATTTGGCTGCGGCCCAGAACCACGGTGAATTCAGGGCGCTTCATCTCCTCTCGGCGCTGGTCGCCGACTCCACTTCCTTGGTACAGCCCATTTTGTCGAGCGTCGGCATAAATATCCAGGACCTTGAACGGGATGTGGAGGAGGAGCTTAAGAGGCTGCCCAAAGTTTTTTCTGCCAACGCAGTCGGCCAGCTTTATCTTTCGCAGGAGGTCATGGCTGTTGTTGAAAAAGCCGGGCGTGCGGCTCAGGCCAACCACGACGAATTTATATCATGCGAGCATCTCCTTTTAGGGATACTTGAAGTGGACTCACAGGCCAAGCTTCTATTGGACCAATACGGATTGCATCGCGACAATGCCTTGCGTGCTTTGGCGAAATTGCGTGGCAATTCCAGGGTCACTGACGAATCGCCAGAGGCTAAGTTCCAAGTGCTCGAGAAATACGCCGTTAACCTGACCGAGAAGGCCATGCAGGGCAAGCTTGATCCGGTGATCGGGCGTGATGAGGAACTCCGCCGCGTCATTCAGGTGCTTTCCCGCCGGACGAAGAACAATCCCTGTCTTATCGGCGAGCCGGGCGTGGGTAAGACCGCCATCGTTGAGGGTCTGGCCCAGAAGATAATCTCCGGCGATGTTCCGGAATCATTGAAGGGCAAGGAGATAATAATGCTGGACCTGGGATCGCTTATCGCCGGCACCAAGTTCCGCGGCGAGTTTGAGGATCGCCTCAAGGCTTTTATAAAAGAAGTGCAGAACTCTTCCGGGAAAATAATATTGTTCATAGACGAGATTCATATGATCGTCGGGGCCGGCGCGGCTGAAGGGGCGATAGACGCCTCGAACATGTTGAAACCAGCCCTGGCCCGGGGTGAGTTGCACGCCATAGGCGCGACCACGGTTCGCGAATATCAGCGCTATATCGAAAAAGACTCCGCATTGGAAAGACGTTTCCAGCCGGTTATGGTTGAGGAACCGACCATCGAGGATAGCATAACCATCCTCCGCGGATTGAAGGAGAAATATGAGATACACCACGGCCTTAGGATAAGTGACGAAGCCTTGATATCCGCGGTGAATCTTTCAGCCAGGTATATATCCGACCGTTTCCTGCCCGACAAGGCGGTTGACGTGATCGACGAAGCCGCGGCGATGAGACGACTGGAAGTCGAGAGCTTGCCTAGGGACATAGACACCCTTCGTCGAGAGATAACTTCTTTGGAAATCGAGAAAGCCGCTATAAACAAAGAGACCAGCGAGAAGTCCAAGAAGCGCATCGCCGAGATAGACAAAAGACTGGCGGAGATCAAGAAGGAAGACACGGAACTGAGCGCTGGCTGGCATGCTGAGAAGATGGTCTTCGAAAAACTTAATGCATTAAGGGAAAAAATTGAGAACCTTAAGCGCGATCGAGAAGTTGCGGAGCGTGAAGGCAATCTGGAAAGAATGTCTAAGATCATGTACGGCGAACTGCCGGCGGCGACTAAGGAATACGAAGCCTATGACAGAAAATATTTCTCTGGCACGACCAAGAAAGGAAAGAACAACATAAAGAAAGACACTAAGTTTTTGAAAGGCGCCGTGGATCAGGAAGACGTGGCCAAGGTTATCTCCAGGTGGACCAATATCCCAATGGAGAACATCATCGAATCCGAGGCCGAGAAGCTCCGTCGCATAGAGGATGTTCTGCATGAGCGTGTGGTCGGGCAAGAAGATGCCGTTAAGAGCGTTGCTTCCGCTTTGAGAAGGGCTCGCGCCGGTCTTGCGCCGGTAGACCGCCCACTAGCCTCGTTCATGTTCCTAGGTCCTACCGGAGTGGGCAAGACCGAGCTTGCGAGAGCGCTGGCTCAGTTCATGTTCAGCGACGAAAAGTCCCTGATCAGGGTGGATATGTCCGAATATATGGAACGACACGCGGTGTCCAAGATAATAGGCTCCCCACCGGGATATGTCGGCCACGAAGAAGGCGGCCAGCTGACCGAAATGATCCGCCATAGGCCGTACAGCCTTATACTTTTCGACGAAATAGAGAAGGCCCACCCCGACGTGTTCAACGTCTTGCTCCAGGTATTGGACAACGGGCGGTTGACCGACAGCAAGGGAAAGACGGTCAATTTCAGGAACTGCATAATAGTGATGACCTCGAATGTCGGCAGCGAATTCTTCAAGGATTTCGCCAGAGTGGGGTTCTCTTCTTCAGATGAGACCGAAGCCGAGCGCAAGGGAGAAGAATACGAATCTAAGATAAGGGAGGCGGTCCGCGGGAATTTCCGTCCCGAGTTTTTGAATCGGTTGGATGAGATAATAATCTTCAAGCCCCTTACAAAAAAGAGCGTCCAAGAGATAGTCGAGATACAGTTGAAGGAAATGACCAGCCGCCTAAAGGAGCGGGGCATCACCATCGTCGTCGATGCCGCCGCCAAGCGCTACATAGTCGAGCATGGTTTCGATCCGCACTACGGCGCTCGTCCGATCAAAAGACTGATTCAAAGGGCCGTATTGGATAAATTGGCCGATAAGATAATCGGCGGAACGATAAAAAATGGCAGCAAGGTTCATATCACTTCGGACGAGTCCGACATTAAAGTTAGCGTGTAGAGGATTCATCTTCGGCGTAGCTGCCCTGTTCCTGATCTACAGCCAGGGCAGTCTATGGGCGAGCCTCATTTTCTTGGCTGTGGCGCTGATCATGTACTTCCAGCCGGCTCTCAGGTCGGCTACTTTCCTAGCCTCTTTCATCGCCTTGGTTCTGTTGCCGTTCCTATTGCCGCCAATGCCGGCAAGCGGATTGGTAATAGCCACCATCATGGGCATATCCTTTGCGGTGCTTTACGGAGTGAAGAATCTCGAGGTGGTAAGTAGGAAGGGTTGGTATACCTTCGTTCATTTTTCGATACTCGCATCATATGGCGCGATAATCATTTATAATAATTTCTCAATATGGAGCGAGATTCTCGGTTTTATTCTGTTCCTATTCTTGTTCGGCGAGTTCTATAGGAAGATGAGCCCGCTTCGCGGTGACAGACTTAGGCTTGTCGCTGGGATAATGAGTCTTTTGTCGATAGAGTTGCTAGGCGTTCTTACCTTGTTGCCGGTAGGCTTCATCGCTGGGGCGGCGCTGTTCACCCTCGTCACCTATGCGATGTTCGACACATATTCCAATCAACTGAACGGCCAATTTACCAAGAATCTGATCCTAAGAAATATCACCCTGCTTACGTTGTCGTCTCTGGTGGTGATGGCGTTGTCCAACTGGACTCTGTACTAATCGGAACTTCAATGTTTATCAGGTTGCCGGCCCACTAAAGCGGCCGGTTCTTTGACATAAGGTGCTCCGCGGACTTAATATAGAAAAATAGAGATCGAGATGAAAAACAAATTTAACTACACTTTATATGAACTACGAACCAATTATATTGGGGGGCCTTTTAGTTCTGGGGCTCGCCATAGGTTACGCCGTGCGAGAACTAATAAGTACGCGTCGCGCTAATTCGTTAGAAGCCCGTCTTAAAGAAAAATCGCTCAAAGTCGAAAACGAAGCCCAGGACATAATCCTTCAGGCCAAGAAAAAGGCGGTCACGCTTTTGGAGGAGGCTCAGCGCGAAGAGAAAGAGCGCAAGCTTTCGATGGACAAGGCCGAAGATCGTTTGGCCAAAAGAGAAGAGGGGTTGAACGACGACAAGAACAGGCTGGACCAGGCAACCAGGTCTTTAGAGGCCAAGTCGGCCGACATAGACAAAACAAAGGCGTCGCTTGAGACCGAACTGTCCAAAATAGCCGGACTTACGCCACAAGATGCGAAAGCCCGCCTGTTTAAGGAGGTTGAAGACAGCTACCAGACAGAGCTTGCCCAGCTTGGACAGAAGGTAGTGCGCGAGGGCAGGGAGGATATAGAGAAACAGAGCATAAACATCATCACCAGCGCAATCCAGCGCTACGCGAGATCCAGCGTCTCAGAGCTGACGACATCGACATTCACCCTCCCTTCGGAGGACTTGAAGGGAAAGATCATCGGCCGAGAGGGGCGAAATATCAGGACGCTAGAGCGCCTTACCGGGACAGAGCTTATCGTCGACGAGAACCCCGAGACTTTGATTATCTCGTCCTTTGATCCGATGCGCCGCGAAATCGCCAAACTCACATTAGAGAAACTTATAAAGGACGGCAGGATACAGCCGGCCAAGATAGAAGAGAAGGTAGAGGAAGCCAAGGCCGAGATGGAGAAGCGGATGTTCGAGATAGGCGAACAGGCCGCATACGAATTAAGTATATTCGACCTGCCCAAGGAGATAATCCACCTACTTGGAAGGCTCAACTTCCGCACCAGCTTCGGCCAGAACGTTCTGACCCACTCCGTTGAGATGGCCCACATTTCCGGGATGATCGCTTCCGAACTGGGAGCGAATGTCGACGTAGCCAAGAGAGGCGCGTTGCTGCACGACATAGGTAAGGCGATCGACCACGAAGTGGCCGGAACCCATGTAGAATTGGGCCGCAAGATATTGAAGAAATACGGCGTGGATGAGCTGGTCATAAAGGCAATGGAGTCGCACCATGAGGATTATCCATTCGAGACCCCTGAAGCCTTTATTGTCGGTGCAGCGGACATCTTGTCAGCTGCCCGTCCCGGTGCCCGCCGCGGCACTATGGAGAACTATATCAAGCGCTTGGAAGACCTTGAGAAAATCGCGACTTCTTTCCCGGGCGTAAAACAGGCTTACGCCATATCTGCGGGCCGTGAATTGAGGGTGTTTGTAGTACCGGAGCAGATAGACGATTTCCGAGCCCTGCAATTGGCTCGAGACATAGCCGGTCGCATAGAATCAGACCTTAAGTACCCCGGGGAGATAAAGGTGAATGTTATCCGCGAGATGAGGGCAGTTGAATTCGCACGCTAGTTGACACGATTCATTTATTGTATTGCTGTGAATTGAGTCCCATAGCCGAATTTGCTAGAATATGACTAGGGTTTTCGAGCAGGGGAGCCTAATAGGATAAAAGTCCTTTTGCTCGGGGCAATTATAAAAGTAAAAGGTCGAAGAAAAGCAAAGAAAACTTATATGAAGAAACCTGAATTAGTAGAAGCGGTAATGAAAGCAGCCGGGCTCGAAACCAAGAAACAGTCTGAGATGGCGGTAGAAGCGGTATTCGAAACTATCGTTAAGTCTCTGGCTCGTGGCGAGGAGGTAGCTGTTGCAGGATTCGGAGTGTTCCGAGTCGCAAAGCGTGCCGCCCGCGTTGGCATCAACCCGAAGACTGGAGAGAAGATACAGATCCCAGCAAAGACTGCCCCGAAATTTAGAGCTGGCAAATTGTTAAAAGAAGCCGTAGCTTAAGATCGTATCTATATAATACGAACATTAAATCCCGCCAAGAAATTGGCGGGATTTAATTACGATCGCAATAGGTGTTCTTTAGTAGTCCAGCTGCGTCTTTATGCTGCTGCTTATCTGTATGAAATACCCGTATGCACTCTTTATATCATTGATACTTTTCTCAATAAGCGTTCGTGGCGTTGATGTAGCGCTGAAGGCGGTGGAAGTAGTTGTTGTCGCCGAATCCGGCAACTCAATGATCATCTGGCTGGCTTGGTCGTGCAACGTCGACGCCTTGGCTATCAGTTGCGTGACTTGGTTGGCGTCAACGTTCAGTTCAGACGGATTAAGCAATAACTGAGCTTTGTCCAAAGTGGCCAGGTCGGAGAGAACGCTGTTCAAACGACTCTGGGCGGTGGAAATTATATCGGCGTCATAGTAGAGCAGACAGAAAGTAGTCATGTTGTATATCTCGCTGTTATATCCTGCGTCACGGAATGCTTTTATATTCGCGGCTACGGTCTGCAACTGGGATAGTGTTACGGCGTTTGCCACCACTGCGCTTTCCTTTGTGAAATACTCGCTATAAGAGCTCAACTCAGCCAGATAGTTGCTCTGCAACGAAAATTCCTTACTGTTCGTAGCGAAGGTAGGCAGGCTATTTAATTTGGCTTGGATAGTCGATATCTCATTGGTCGATATGGTTATCACCTGGTTTAATATGTTCTGTTGAGTCGATATTTCCTCGCTTTCCTTGGTGCTGCTGGAAATCGACTGGTCTCCGCGTATATTGACCAATTGATCAATTTCGCTGTCGATGGAGTTAATGTTCACGTTCAGTTCACTGGTGGTTGTTGTCGTCGACGCCGTAGCCGTCGCTGCCGATACAGGCGTCAAATAGGCTCCAGATATCATCAGGGCTGTAACTATTAATATTGTCGAGTATGAGATGATTTTCTTCATTAGTTTGATAACTTACTTAGGACGTCGTCGATTTTAGAGGCGTCATCACTGACGCTTGTTGAGGATGCGCCTATATTGTTCCTTTCCTGACTCATCGAAGAAGGATTTATATTGGTTAACGCATTGCTGGTCTGTTGCGCTGCGGCGTCAAATGTATCCACTTCTGCCAGGTGTATGTCTATGTCGCTTACAGCCGCATTGGCCTGGTTCAACATGCTTACGCTATCTGCGCCCGGAGTGGCGCTGCCGATTATGGGGCTAACCGTCTGCGGGGTGATGCCTAAAAACAAGGCAACCAGTATAGCTACCAAGCCCACTGATAAAGTGAAGCCCAGACTCTCTTTGAGGGATATGCTCAGCCTATTGATGCCGAAAACATTCCTTTGCGGCTTTTGGGTCGACAGAATGACGCCCTTAAGCCTGCTGGCGAAAGCATCCGAAGGGCTTATGCTCTTCAGATTGTTCAGCTGTTCAATTAGTTTTTCTTCCTGGATCATTTTATCTGTGCTATTTATAGGATATCCCTCAATTTTTTCATGGCGCGGTGCTGTATCAGTTTTACAGCCCCCTCGCTCTTGCCTACCGCTTCAGCCACTTCCCTTGTCGGTAGATCTTCCACAAACCTCATTATTATCACGTCCTGTTCTAGCCCTGAAAGTCTGACCATCGCTTTCATTATCCGCTCGCTTTCCATCTTAGTGTCGATGTTTTCACCAGGTCGGGGCCCATCGGCTTCCGGCTCAATGAAAGTATCGTCAATATAGATTTGGGGCGAACTGCTGCGATAATGGTCCATCATCGTATTCCTCGCTACGCGGTATAGCCAGCTCCCAAAGGGGTGGCCGCGATAGGAATAACGGTCGATGTTCTCCCAAGCTTTTAAGAACGCTAGATGAGTGATGTCCTCCGCTACCTCACGATGGCCTACTTTTATAAGGACGAACCGGTAGATTCTAGGCAAATAATAATCATATAGCAGGCCAAAAGCGGAGGAATCACCACTCTTTGCCCTTTCTACCAGTTGTTGTTCGCCCTCTAACATATAGAACGGAACCAGCTACCAGCTGGTTACGCGGTTGTTTTTAGCGTCCTTGATTTTGAGGTATTTGCGGCGTGGTGGGTGTAATGGCGCCAAGGTTGGGTATGTCCGCTTGCGCGTATTCGGCCCCGGTTCTTGGGGTTAGTGCCATATACAGGTAAAAGGCCGCTCCCAGCACGGCAGCGATGATAAACAAGCCGATCACAGGTTTCATTAAGATGAATTCTAACAAATTTTCGTACGAAAACAAAGATTCTCATATTGTCACTGTTGCGCGGCAAACATAATTTAAAGGGTAAGAGAAAGGCCTTCCGAAGAAGGCCTTATCACTTGTGAGGGCACACTGAGCGTGCGCCGAAGATTATGTTATTTTTAAAGACGATCACTGTGATCGGTCTAAGGCTTGATCGTGGGATCGTCGCCTCGGATCACACTTTAATAATACTATGGCTCGTCCTCTTTTCAATCCTTATAGTGGATAACTGAAAATCATCGTCTGGACGACAAACTCATCCTCCTAAGAAACTATTTTTTTAAAATAGATTTAAGCTTTTCCAGACTGGTTTAAGCGAAGCATCTTGGCTCGTACCGACATGAAGCGTGGAAACCAGCTGTCTGCTTTCGCGCTTCGATATATCCAAGTGGAATAAGGCCTTCCGTCGGATTCCAATGCTTCGGGATAGGATTGGTCTTTAACTATATATGATTCTATCTGCTTCAGGATGGCTGATGCTGTTTTCTGATAGCGATCCTCGGCTATCTTTCGCGAAAGGTCCATAAGGCGGTCTGCGAATTCGACATTGAATGCCGGCCAGACCGTCCGGCCATGGTAAGAGGCGACGGCGAAGCGTTCAAAGCTGTTTATCTTCGGATTTATGGGCGAGATGAAAAAGCAATTCCCCGAATCATCCCTGAACCTAGGGTCGTTAATGACGGCGTCCGCCGTCTTTTGGAAAAGCCCGATTTCTTTCTCTGTCGAGAAAGACCAAAAACCATCGTAAACATGGGTAAAATCCAATACGACTCCTTGGGCGCGCAACTTACGCTCCTCGAGTGAATTGATTATTATGCCGCTATCTCCAAACACGTCTAACAACTCGTTTTTATATTCAACCAGGGATCTGCCCAGTCGTCGGTTTAACTCCTCTTGGCCGATAAGTCCCAGGGAAGCCGCCTTGTTGAGTGTCGTCCAGACATTTGCATTCGTAACGAAACGCCTTTTTTCCAGACGCGTATCCGTCGCACTGGATTTTTCTTTGTCCCGATCGATTAGTAACGTGACCGTTCCACCCCGTTCGAATATCTGCAGCGATCCAATCAGGTGGTCGATCTGGTTTATCAGATGCTCTCTATTTTCACTGAGCAATTTTGATCCTTGTTCTCTGGCCTGAGTCATAAGCGACTCGAACTCTCGGCGCCGTCCAACTCCGGCGTTAAGTAGTGTTTCTATTCCTGCTAGTACTCCTAATAAAGAATCTGACGGCTGCTTTACGTAATTCACCGCTGCGAATTTTTTGGGGGTCAATGGAACGAGGGTGGTTGTGTATGGCGTGCTCCCCATGCTTTTTAAAATAATATCTAAACTCCGCGCCAGAAGGGCAATCCTACGCTTCGCGTCATCTGCGTCCAGGATGGTTTCTGTATCGAGTAGGGTCGGATAGAACCAGGCGAAGTTCCGCAGGTATAGGGCCCGCGAGTGGGGGGAGCCTGTGGTTATGAAAAAATTCTTGTCCTTGAATGCTCGGCGGACCGCATCCGTATAGAGTTCTTCGAGCGTCTCGTGCCGCGTACGCCAATCAGCTTTATTTGCCGTTTGTATCGTCCGGTGCGACATAAAGTTGATCATCTGCGCGGCATGTGCGGCGTATCGCCCGGCTACGCTGTCGGTAATAACGATTGAGGGTTTCTCGGAGTCCTCATCATCTTCTAGTAGTGCGTCGATTTTCCTGCTAATAAAGGCCCTTGGGTGCCCGTAAATATAAATAATCGCGCCGAGCGCGATATAGGCCAATATTAGATATGCCAGCCAATGCAACATAGTTGTCTATATTGAACTTTACCCTAAATTCTCAGCTTGTCACGGATTAAGCGATGACTTGTCAGTTTTTAATATCGATACTGGTATAATTTAATTAGCCTAATAATAAATAAAATATAAGCATATAAGAATATGTTGAAGACTACGCACAAAAATAAAGCTTTTCTTGTGGTCCTGGCCACTATTTTGTTCTTCGCTGGTGCGAGCATAGCGCTGGCTGCCGTTACGGCCGCACCGGCAACAGGCGGAAGCGCCATAAGCGCAGACACCAATACGACGAATGGCACTGCAACGTGGACTACGCTCACTGGGCCTACGATAAGTGAGACAAGCGGCCGCGCTATTTCTACCGGCAGTGGGACGATCGTGCTTACCGCACCATCGGGATTTTCATACAACACCGGCGCTACAGTTACGGCGACGATCACATTGACTTCGGGAGGAGGGACTTGTTTCACGTTTTCCTCCAATTCAGCGACGCCTACAGCAAGCTCAATAACATATACGATTACCGCAAGAGACAGTACGGGTGGCACTGAGTGCAAGGTAGTATTTTCTAATATTCAAGTTAGGCCGACTTCGGGCACGCCGCTTGCGAGTGGAAATATTACGAATACTGGTTCCAACGCGCAAGTCCCTTCTGGCGCGGGAAATAATTACGGGACATTGACCGAAGTTGCGGGTGCGAATAATAAATTAGTCTACACGACGCAGCCTCCAACCACAGCGACTACAAGCGTCAATTTCACGACGAATCCGGTTATTGCTCTTGAGGACCAATATGGGAACACCGAAACTTCGAACAGCACCGCAACAGTGAGTCTTACGGCGGTGCTTTCTACGCAGTCCTGCGGAGGGACTGCGGGGAGTGGCACAATTACCTCTACCCCCGCAAGCGGTGCGGCAGTGACTTCCGGCGTTATGACCTATACAGCGATGCAATACTCAACCGCACAGAGCATCAAGGTTTGCGCAACTTCCTCGGGCGTAACGTCGGCGTTAAGTAATGCGATCGCGGTTAGTAGCCCGCCGGCCCCGACTACGACTTCCATCTCTCCATCATCCGCCATAGCCGGCACGTCCGCCTTTGGACTGACTGTAAATGGGACGAACTTCACAGCCTCCTCAACTGTGAACTGGAATGGTTCTGCGATAGCCACAACCTATTCTTCCGGTACTCAATTAACCGCAACTGTCACTGCGTCTGATATCGCTTCGGTCGGCACGGACTCCGTTACCGTGTCTAATCCTGGCACTAGTACGTCCAACGCCCAGATATTCACCGTAACGGCGATGCCGTCTTCATTGATAGTGTTCAAGTCGGCCACGTCGACGAGCCTCAATGGGACCTCTTTAACCCTTACTATTAATAAACCGGCCGGCGTAGTTCAAGGCGACACTGAGATAGCCCTGATCGCGTACCGACCGAATACGGAGACCGCTACAGCTCCGACCGGCTGGACTCTGGAAAATAACCAGACCAATTCGTTCGACGACGCCGATGGTATGGCAACGTATTTGCATTTGGCCGGTGCAAGCGAGCCTTCTAGTTATGCATGGACTTTAAACTCCGGTTCTACGGGTTCTGTGGGGACTATCGAAGATTTCTCTGGCGTGAGTCCGACTACTCCTATAAATGCCGTGTCCAGTACCGCGCCTTTGGCCAACTCGTATATTCAAAACGCCCCAAGCGTAACCACCACCGTCTCCGGGGCCATGATTGTCACTGGATATTCGGATGCGAATGCGGATAGCTGGAACGGAGTTTTTGATATGGTCAAAGATACCGATGCTGCGTCGGCTGTTGTCCCGAATGATGTGGGGGAATCCCTGACCACCGACCACGTTATTCAGGCGGGCGCCGGAGCGACCGGAATAAACACCGCGACTGTCTTTACGACTACTGACGCTTCCGACGCCGGTCAGGCGGTCACCGTCGCCCTTCAACCAGGCCACCCAGATCCTACAACGACGAGCATTAGTCCGACTTCGACCGCTGCCGGGGGAGCGTCTTTCACTTTGACTATCAATGGTACCGGCTTCGACTCTTCTTCGGTCGTAGACATAAACGGTTCACCAAGAGTTACCACATTTGTATCCTATACGCAGGTTACGGCAACTATCACTGCCGCGGACATCGCCAATGGGGGGACAGAATCAATCACCGTGGTTAATCCGACCCCGGGAGGTGGGACTTCCAACGCCCAGACGCTTACTGTAAACAATCCGATCCCGGTCCTATCTTCGATATCGCCAACATCGACTACCGCCGGCGGGACAAGCTTCACCCTGACCGCTAACGGATCTTCCTTTACAGCTTCTTCTACTATCTACTGGAACGGAGTTGCCCTGGTCACGACTTTCTCCTCGTCGACTCAGATCACTGCTACAGTTCCAGCGGGAGATATAGCAACGGCCGGCACCTCCTCGGTCACTGTCGTCACATCCGCACCAGGCGGCGGGACTTCTTCCCCACAGACCTTCACTATAAACAATTCTGTACCGACAATAACCTCTATCTCGCCGACGACGACCTTAGCCGGAGGATCTTTATTCACGCTGACGGTCAACGGTACCAACTTTGTGGCCTCATCGACAGTCGATTTCAATGGTTCGGCTCTCGTGACCACATACGCCTCATCGACCCAATTAACGGCAACGGTACCGTCATCTGATATAGCGACTGCAGGTACAGCCTCGATCACCGTGATTAATTCTGCCCCAGGAGGAGGAACTTCCAACGCGCAGACCCTCGCTATCAATAATCCCGTACCGACATCGTCGTCGATAAACCCAACTTCCGTGACCGCAGGGGGAAATTCCTTTACTTTGACTGTGACCGGCACAAACTTCAACGCATCATCCACCATCTATTTCAACGGCTCTCCGCTTACGACCACCTTTACCTCTAGCACTACTATTAGCGTCACTATCACCGCTGCCCAAATCGCGGTCGGCGGCACCGATACGATCACCGTCGTGAACCCGACGCCGGGTGGCGGGACTTCCGGCGCGCAAACACTTACCGTCAACAATCCCGTGCCCACAACAACTTCCATAAGTCCTACTCCGGTTACAGCTGGCGGATTATCCTTCACGCTGACGGTTAACGGAACCAACTTCAACGCCTCGTCAATCGTCGATTTCAATGGTTTGGCCCTAGCGACCACGTACGCTTCGTCGACTAAACTAACTGCGACGGTTATTGCCGCGGACATCACCAATGGGGGAACAGACTCTATTACCGTGGTTAATCCGACCCCGGGAGGTGGGACTTCAAATCCTCAAACATTGACCGTCAACAACCCCACCCCGGTTCTCTCTTCTATTTCACCAACTTCTGCGACTGCTGGGGGATCAGGATTTACTCTGACCGCTAATGGCTCCTCCTTCACCGCTTCTTCCACTATCTACTGGAACGGAGTGGCTTTGGTCACAACCTTCTCATCATCCACTCAAATCACTGCTGTCGTCCCGGCAGGCGATATCGCAACAGCAGGCACCTCCTCGGTAACAGTCGTCACCCCAACTCCAGGCGGCGGGACGTCTTCCCCACAGACCTTCACTATAAACAATCCTGTACCGACCATCATTACTATCTCCCCATCATCGACGCTGGTTAATACTTCTCCAACACTGACTATAACCGGAACCGGCTTCAATGCTAGCACCACGGCGACTTTCAATGGCGTGAGTAAAGCGACAACAGTCGCCTCATCAACGCAATTGACTATATCACTGACAGCGGCCAATACCGCCACTACCGGCACAGCTACGATTGTGCTTACAAATTCAGCTCCGGGGGGAGGGTCGGCGACCTCAACTGCTTTCGTGGTAAATAATCCCGTTCCGACGACGAGCTCAATCTCACCGACAACTGCCTTTGCTGGAGGGGCGTCATTCACATTAACGGTCAACGGTACCAACTTTGTGGCCTCATCGACAGTCGATTTCAATGGTTCGGCTCTCGTGACCACATACGCCTCATCGACCCAATTAACGGCAACGGTACCGTCATCTGATATAGCGACTGCAGGTACAGCCTCGATCACCGTGATTAATTCTGCCCCAGGAGGAGGAACTTCCAACGCGCAGACCCTCGCTATCAATAATCCCGTACCGACGACTGCTTCAATTAACCCCACTTCCGCGATCGCAGGGGGGTCGTCATTCACTCTCACTGTGACTGGTACCAACTTCAACGCATCATCAACCATCTATTTCAACGGATCTCCGCTTACGACCACCTTCACCTCAAGCACAACCATCAGTGTCACCATCACCGCTGCTCAGATTGCAGTCGGCGGCACTGACTCAATCGCTGTCGTTAACCCCGTTCCCGGTGGTGGGACATCTAATACCCAGACGCTTACCGTCAACAATCCCGTACCTACAACAACCTCAATCAACCCCGTCTCTGTGACAGTTGGCGGAATCAGTTTTGCCTTGACTGTAAACGGCACAAACTTCAACGCATCATCAACCGTTGATTTCAATGGTTCGGCTCTAGCTACCACATATACTTCATCGACTCAGATAACAGCGACGGTTCCGGCGACCGACATATCAACTGCGGGGGCGGATTCGATTACGGTGGTAAATCCAATCCCAGGAGGAGGAACTTCCAACGCGCAGACCCTAACAGTAAACAAGGAACCGACGACAGTCTCTTTGATGTCTTCAGCAACCTCTTCTGTCTATGGCAATTCCCTGACACTTACTGCAACCGTAACCCCTTCCGCAGGCGGCCCGCCTACCGGAACGGTAACTTTTAAAAACGGATCTACGACATTAGGTATGGGAACTTTGAATGGCGCCAATCCGGGAGTTGCTACTTTATCCACCTCCACGCTTTCAGTTGCTGGCTCTCCATATTCCATTACTGCGATTTATGGAGGGGATGGCACTTTTGCTAATAGCACCTCAAGTGTTTTATTGCAGAACATCACCACCAAGTCTCTTACCATTACCGGAATCACCGCCTCGAACAAGACGTATGATGGAACCACCTCCGCCACCCTGCTCGGCACACCGGGCACATTGGTGGGAGTCGTCCCCGGTGACACAGTCTCTCTTACCGGAACCGCCGTCGGAACATTCGCCAGCGCTTCCGTTGGAACAAACGTCACCGTGACTGTTAGCGGCCAGTCATTGACCGGCGCCCAAGCTTCCAATTACACCCTCACTGAACCTACGACCACCGCGAATATCGTTGCCAAGTCGCTCACTGTTACCGGAATCACCGCCGCCAGCAAACAATATGACGGCACCACTTCCGCCACTTTGAATACTACCGGCGCAACATTGGTGGGAGTCGTCCCCGGTGACACGGTCACCCTCAATACCGCTTCGGCCGTCGGCACCTTCGCCTCTGCCTCGATCGGAACGGGGATCACCGTCACCGTCTCCGGCCTCACAATTTCCGGAGCCCAGGCTTCGAACTACACGCTGACCCAGCCCACGACTGTGGCTAACATCACCACCAAGTCTCTTACCATTACCGGAATCACCGCCTCGAACAAGACGT
>CAZLHU010000003.1:0-42226 GCA_964559765.1 uncultured Candidatus Saccharibacteria bacterium | reverse complement strand
CGGCGCCCAAGCTTCCAATTACACCCTCACTGAACCTACGACCACCGCGAATATCACAAACGCGCTTCCCATCCTAACCTCTATAAGCCCGACCTTTGCCACGGCCGGAGGTCCGCAGTTCACGTTGACCGCTGATGGTTCTGATTTCTCAACATCTTCTGTCATATACTGGAACGGAGTTCCACTCATCACCACCTTCATCTCTACCGGTGAGGTCGCGGCCGTCGTCCCGGCAACGGACATCGCAACCGCCGGAACGGCTTTGGTGACTGTTGTCACGCCCGCACCCGGAGGGGGAACGTCTTCAGCCCAAACCTTCGCTATTAACAATCCCGTCCCAACCACAATTGATACCTCGCCGACCTCCGCTCTCGCTGGAGGAGTTAGCTTCACGCTGACCGTGGATGGCACCAACTTCGTCGCCTCTTCGACTATTAACTTCAATGGCGTCGCTGAAGTTACGACCTTTGTCTCCGCCAGTCAGGTCACGGCCCAGATCAACGCTTCCGACATAACAACGGCCGGAACATATCCAGTGACGGTCACCAATCCCGCTCCTGGAGGAGGAACCTCGAACAGCCAGACATTCACGGTTCTTAGTTCGACACCAGTTCTTAATTCAATTGATCCAATTTCAACTACGTCCGGCGCAACCCAATTCACGCTTACATTAAATGGCTTAAATTTCTCCGCCTCTTCAACTGCGTATTGGAATGGCTCTCCTCTTATAACTAGCTTCTCTTCTACCACTCAGATTACGGCCATTGTCCCGGCAACGGATGTCGCTGCAGCGGGGACCTTCCTATTGACCGTCGTTACTCCAGCTCCTGGAGGAGGAGCATCCTCTACCCAGACCTTCACTGTTAATAATCCGGTTCCGACGACAATCGACACTTCGCCGACATCGGTTATCGCCGGAGGAGCTGGTTTTACCCTAACAGTCGACGGCACGAACTTCGTCTCCGACTCAGTGGTTAACTTCAATGGCAACGCCAAGGCCACAACCTTCATTTCTTCGAATCAGCTCACGGCTATGATAAGTTCATCCGACATCGCAACGCCCGGGACATATCCGGTGACAGTTACTAATCCGACCCCAGGGGGAGGAACTTCGAACAGCCAGACGTTCACGGTTTTAAGCACGACCCCCATCCTAACCTCTATAAGCCCGACCTTTGCCACGGCCGGAGGTCCGCAGTTCACGTTGACCGCTGATGGTTCTGATTTCTCAACATCTTCTGTCATATACTGGAACGGAGTTCCACTCATCACCACCTTCATCTCTACCGGTGAGGTCGCGGCCGTCGTCCCGGCAACGGACATCGCAACCGCCGGAACGGCTTTGGTGACTGTTGTCACGCCCGCACCCGGAGGGGGAACGTCTTCAGCCCAAACCTTCGCTATTAACAATCCCGTCCCAACCACAATTGATACCTCGCCGACCTCCGCTCTCGCTGGAGGAGTTAGCTTCACGCTGACCGTGGATGGCACCAACTTCGTCGCCTCTTCGACTATTAACTTCAATGGCGTCGCTGAAGTTACGACCTTTGTCTCCGCCAGTCAGGTCACGGCCCAGATCAACGCTTCCGACATAACAACGGCCGGAACATATCCAGTGACGGTCACCAATCCCGCTCCTGGAGGAGGAACCTCGAACAGCCAGACATTCACGGTCAGTGAAGCCGCTGAAAAGTTTGTGATCGTCAGTCCGGGAAGTGGTACGGTAGGTGTTCCGCTTACTGTCACGATCCAAGCCGAGAATAACAGTAATCAAATTGCGGCAACCTATAATGGGGGAGTGACACTTGTGGCCGCTGGAACAGGAGTAACTGGCGGGGGATCAGTTAACATCGTAAATGGCGTGGGCACCTCAACGATATCGACTCATGTTGCGCAGGTGGTCGCATTGACGCTTTCTGATACACAAAGCACTGGTTTCGATGTCTCATCTTCGCAATCGGTTATGTTTGCTCCAGGCTCACCTGCCGCATTAAGTCTTAACCATCCTGGGCCTATTTCAACCGTGGAGAGAGCTGCATATGTGGTCAATCTTAAAGACCAGTACAACAACATCACCACCGCCAGCAGCAGTACGGTCGTCTACCTCTACACTAATTCCACCAGCTCAAATGCGGCGTTCTTCAACGCTTCGGCCGGAGGCGCTCAGATAACCTCCATTACGATCCCGGCCAATAGCACGTCGACGCAGTTCTGGTACACCGATACTGTGCCCGGCACCTACACCGTAACCGCATCTAACAACCCAACGTCTCCAGGAGGACTTAATGGCGTTACCGATGGAGCCGACGCACTTACGATAACTTCTGGCCCCGTGGTTGCTACCAAATTCATCTTTACTAACGTACCCGCTACGGTTGTAGTTGGAACCACTGCCCTCTTCAATGTCGAAGCTGTAGATTCCTCTGATGCCATCGACACTTCGTTCAATCAAGGGGTTACGGTGACGAAGACGGGGAGTGGCATGCTCTCTAGTGGCGGCATAGTGACCCTCATAAACGGCGTCGGGACAAGTACTATCAGCGACGCCGTCGCTGAAACGATCAATCTTGCCCTGCAAGACACTCAATTTACCGGACTGAACGTGAGCTCAACTTCGGCAATAACCTTCTTACCTGGTTCCCTCGCTAAGTTTTCGCTCAATCATCCGGGCAACCTTAATTCAGGCTCCCGTCTCGGCTACACACTCTCTCTCGAAGACCAGTACAACAACATCACCACCGCCAGCAGCAGTACGGTCGTCTACCTCTACACTAATTCCACCAGCTCAAATGCGGCGTTCTTCAACGCTTCGGCCGGAGGCGCTCAGATAACCTCCATTACGATCCCGGCCAATAGCACGTCGACGCAGTTCTGGTACACCGATACTGTGCCCGGCACCTACACCGTAACCGCATCTAACAACCCAACGTCTCCAGGAGGACTTAATGGCGTTACCGATGGAGCCGATAATCCGACGGTCTTAGCTAACCCCGCCAGTGCTGTGAAGTTCATATTCGCCAATGTTCCCGCTTCGATTTCCACCGGAGGCACGGCAACGCTGAATATTGAGGCGGTTAATTCCTCTGATGCCATCGACACTTCGTTCAATCAAGGGGTTACGGTGACTTTGACGGGAAGTGCCAGCGGCGGAGGGTTGATCAATATCGTGGATGGCATTGCGACCACCACCATTACAGACGCTGTCGCTGAAAACGTTGCGCTTGGTCTTGAAGATACCCAATCAACCGGTCTAGGGGTCACTGATGTTGCGTCTATCGCATTTGTCGGACCGCCGGCGCCTGTCTCTGGGCCGTCGACGGCGCCATCGGTGGGACGTCCTCCGACGGTGACGAACGTATTCTCCGGGTGGGCTTATCTAGGAGGCTCCATCTCTCTTATTATTAAGAATGTGGAGTCGTCGGCGGCGCCGATCGTACAGCCGATAAGTATGGCAAATGACGGCAGCTTCTCAGTGAAATTGAGCACTTCCACTTATCTGGTTGGCCAGACCTACGTTCTCGTGTTTACCGACAAGACTGGAGTTGTATCAGAAACGAAGGCATACAACGCACCGGCGGTGCCCCAGAACTTCAACCTCTTTAACACAAGGAACATAGTCATCGCTCCAACGGTGGGATTCGGCTTAAATTCAATAGTGAGCAAGGGAAGCGACGTAACAGTGCAGGGCTATGCTATGCCTAAGGGTACGGTTACTCTTTGGGTTGACGGCGTCGCGATCGGCACGATAACCGTTAATAATATCTCTGGGCAGTATAGTTACGTGCTTAGCACGGACAAACTGTCCGATGGTCAGCATTCTATAGCGGCGACCCAAACATACAATGGAGTCCAAAGCAGTATTTCAAGCCAGCAGACTTTCACTGTTTCTCCGCTTGCCAATCCGGGCTTAGATTTTGCCGGTACGGGGGTGATCGGCGTCCAGGATATAAGCATCTATCTGTCGTATCTTAGGGATTATCTCTCCGGCATAACTAATTTCAACACTGTAGATCCGAACATACTTCGCATACTTGATCTGAACCATGATGGAAAAGTCGATGCGCAGGATATCAGCATCCTATTGCATGACGCCGGGCTTTCCCAATAGGTGTAAAAGATTGATATAATAACTATGATGTCATTGTTAAAAAGATCGATTATTGTCGCAGTCGTGTTTTTCGCGTCTTCATTTGGCGTTGCCAATGCAGCGACACTTTTCTTAACGCCTAGCACGCAGCAAACGAATGTGGGTGGCACTGTGAACGTTACCGTCAATATAAATAGCGACCAACCCGTCAATGCTGCGCAAGGAACGCTGTACTACCCGGCCAATATTTTCAACGTTGAACAAGTAAACACCAACAATTCTATCTTCAATATCTGGGTTGCGGAACCGACCGTGAACACATCTACGGGCGAAATATCTTTTCTTGGTGGTAGCACCAACGCATTTACTGGCAGCTCCCTCCCGGTCTTCAACGTGGTTTTTAATGCCCGTGGAGCGGGAAAGGGTAATGCCGGTTTCAATAGCGCTGAAGTTACGGCTGGCGACGGGACGGGTGCGAATATACTTTCCACCTCAACCGTCACGTTATTTACAGTCGGTGCGCCCAGTGGCTCTACGTCGACCCAGGTGGTTTCTGCGCCGACACCTCCTCCGGCCCCGACGCAGATAAAGCGGGTAGCGGTGGCGACCACCACGGTGCCCGTCTCACCGGTTCTTTCAGTAAACCTTTATCCAGACCAGACTGCGTGGTATAGCGCCGTAGATAATTTTTTAGTCACTTGGCAACTGCCAGCGGACGTAACTGACGTTGCGACTACTCTAGATCAAAATCCGCAGTCAAACCCGACCATCTCCGAAGGGTTGTTCAATAACAAAATATTCGGTGCGGTACAACAAGGCATCTGGTACTTGCACGTGCGGTTTAAAAATTCCATTGGGTGGGGCCCTACGGCGAACTATCGAATAGCTATAGATACGACCCCTCCATTGCCGTTCATTGCTACGATAAAAGAAGGTTTGGTAACACAGGTTTCAGCGCCGACGGTGCAGTTTACGACGCAGGATCAGCCGTCGGGTGTGGCATCTTACAAGATATTTGTTGATGGAAGTGTTGTGGGATCAACCACTAGCACGTTATTCGTACTGCCCTCGCTTTCCTTCGGCCCGCATACGGTGATAGTTCAGGCGATTGACTATGCCGGCAACTCAACGGAGAGTCGTCTCTCGGTCACAATCGCACAGCCGCCTTTTCTCACAATCGCCGGCATAGAGATAACCGAAGAAATATTCTTCGGCACCATTATAGCCGTTATTATTATTGGTATTCTGATCGGGTGGTGGATCGGGCGCAAGGCCAAAACACAGAGAAAAAATAGGACTATTATCGCTGGAAGGGATGTCTCCACGGGATTCGGCGTAGTCGAAAAGAATATCGACAAGCTGTTGGATTCATGTAACAACGGATCAGGGGAATCGCAGATGGCGGATATAAAGTTCCTACTGGCTGCAACAAAGGAAGAGATAGAAAAGATGAAACATTACGTCTCTGAAAACGTCGAGGAGATAGAACAATGAAGGAGATATCGATAAGGCACGGCTTTACAGGTAAAACAATGAAAAGTAAAATAGAAGCATGAAAGTATTAATTGTGGAAGACGAAGAGGCTCTGCGCAAAGTTCTCCAGGAGAAAATACAGAACGCCGGTTTTGAAACATTCGCCGCCAAAGACGGCGTAGAAGGGTGGGATATGGCAAAGGACAAAAGTCCGGACATTATCCTTCTAGATTTAATCCTGCCTAAACGCAGCGGTTTCGAGGTGCTTGGTATGTTGAAACAGGATCCCACGCTTAAGGATATCCCAGTCTTCGTGCTTTCCAACCTGGCTGAGGATGAGAGTCTGAAGAAAGCGCTCCAGATGGGTGCCGAAGACTTCTTCGTCAAATCCCAACATCCTATAAATGAGGTGATCGAGAAAGTGAAGGCTCGCCTTATCGAAAAATCTCGATAGCCCCGCCTAACCTGTTATATTATCCGCGCAAGGGTCGTAGTGCCGGCTTTTTCTTTCATGCCGGAAGCGGGGAGTGATATGTAGAATATGGCTCCCTTGTTTTCCTCCGATTCAAACCATACCTTGCCCCCTAAGCCATCCACTATTATTTTCTTAATCATATATAACCCAAGGCCAGTGCCGTCTGGATTCGTGGTGACGGCATTATCCGCTCTGAACAGTTTTTCGAAAACCCTACTCTGATCTTTGAGTGGTATACCGATGCCGTTGTCTTTGACGCTTAAGATCAGGGAATCGCCATCTTTTTTTGTGGTTATCTCAATCTTAGTGTCTTCGGCTGGACTATATTTGAACGCATTCGAAAGGAGGTTATCGATGATTATCTGCATGATGTCTGGGTCTGCTTTGAATAGCCCCAGGTTGGGGTCATAGTCCCTTTTCAATTCTACATTACGATTGAATCGGCTCGAGAGCTCCTTAACCGTCTCATCGACGATATCCCCGATGTTGACGTTTTTCGCCGAGATTTCAAATGTACCCATCTCGATTCGCGAAATATTAAGCAGGGAATTGATGATGGACACCATCCTTCTATTGGCCTTGTATATCTCTTTCAAATAATCTGCTTGTTTTTCATTTATCGGACCAAGTTCTCCTGATTGAAGCGTTTCGGTATACCACCCTATGATCGTAGGGGGGGTGCGGAGTTGATGCGAGGCGAGAGACACGAACTCGCTCTTAGCGCGGTCAATTTCTTTTTCCTTAGTGATATCGCGTTCAATGCCTACAAAAAACTCTATTCCACCATCCTTATTGAGGATTGGGGAAATGCTGACCGCGGCTGTGTATATAAGGCCATTCTTCCTTTTGTTCTGTATTTCTCCAGCAAAGACCTTCTTCTGGTTCTCTATGACGTCCCACATGCTCTGATAATAGTCAGAATTCATCGGCGATTTCCAAAGGGCGCCACTTTTTTTACCCAGCACCTCTTCGGGCTTATAGCCGGTTATGGTTTCCACCGACCTATTGACATAGATTACGGTTCCTTTCGGATCGGTGATGACTATTTGGTCCGAAGCGTTGTCCACCGCCAGTTTGAATTTCTCCAAGTCCTTTACCAGCGCATCTTCCTTCTCCTTCTCCTTAATTATCCTTTCGGTTTCTTTTTTGATGTCGGATATGTCGTTGAAAACATCAACCACCCCGATTATCTTACCGTCAAGAATAACGGGCGTAACCGAAATAGCTACCGGAAATCTTGTTTTGTCCTTTCGTACGAAATAGTAGGCGCTGCTGCCGATACTGCTGCCGGTTTTAAGCGCCACGCTCATCGGACGTTTATCCGCCGCAATCAGAACTCCTCCCTCGTCCTCGATAGGAACTATTTCGTCAACGGTTTTGCCGTAAGCCTCTTTGCTGTTTACGCCAAGCAGTTTTTCGGCCGTTTTGTTTACCAATGTAATATTTCCTCCTTCGTCTGTAACAATGACGCCGTCGCCGATGGATAGCAGAATCGCTTCTTCTTTTGCCATCTCCGCCCCTATTTTTGTTTTTTCGGCACTTAAATCCTCAAAAACATTTTGGGCGGCGAGACGCGAATCTTCCAAATCCTTTTCTATCCGCTTGCTCTCAGTGATGTCCTCGAACTCGGCCAAGAAAAAGTTCCTTTTTGGGCTGTATACCGAGACCAAAAACCATTTTGATAGCTGTTCGAGATATGTCTCAAATCGCTCGGATTTTCCGCCCAAAGAAACCCTGCCGTATATCTGGAACAAGTCTGGATTAGATGCAAAGATATCGGGGATAAGCTCCGTGACCTTTTTCCCTTCAGCGTCCTTTAGGCCCGTTATCCTTTCGAAGCTTTTATTGACTTCAATGTAGATAAAATCGACCGGATGGCCTTGTTCGTCGAAGACCATCTGGCAGTAAGCCAGTCCATCGAGCGCATTGTCAAAAAGCGACTTATAAAGGGGTTTGGGGGCTTGGAAAATCATTCTTTGTGGCCATTATGATTCCCATTGCCGTTACGAACCAATTTCTTTAGATCGTCGACCTCCTTCTTGAGCTCGATCATCTTTAGCTCTCTCCCTACCATTGTCTTGTTCAGCGTCTCCAGGTCTTTGACTCGGTCATCAAGTTCCGCTGTTCTTTTGGCTACTCTGATTTCTAATTCCTGAGCGTTCTCGGCCAGCTTGTTCTCGAGTTCCTTCCTAGTAGTAATGTCTTCTATGGCGAGGATGATAAGCTGCACCGCATCTATCTGTCTAGCGCTGAGTAGCATGGTTTTCTTGCCAACAGTCTCAAAGACATGCGTAACTTCGTAGTTGGTGATTATTTTCTTTTTGGGCAGAATGCTTCCCATTAGATTTCTAAGTTCTGGTATGTCCCATTGGCCGTTCCCTAGCGCATAGACGGGTTTGCCCTCTGTATCTTCCGGTGAGACCTGGAAGGCTTGATAGAATGTTGGATTTGCTGAAAGCACCTTCAGATCGGCGCCAAGGATTAAAAACGACTCCTGAGCGACATCGATTAGTGTTTTCATGTAATGCAAGGCGAGTTTTTTCGACTCTGTTAACTCGCTTTGTTTGTCTTTTGCGTGCTCCATATTTTTATTTTTTAACTCGACGTTTTTAGATATTTACCAATCTTAATTATAACAAATAAACCCGCTGCGCGTTCTCTATAAACAGCGTTTACGGGTTTATTCGGAGCATCGGCTCCGCGTCGGTGATGGGACTAGTGTGCCGGGTTTTTTAGGCAGTCCTCCACCTTTTCAACGACTTCGTAGAGCTTCCAGTCGCTCTTTATTAGATAATATGCCGGTTCGCCTGAGACCACTCCGCTCATTATCTTTTCATCCGGCGATACGTTGGTAAGCATTATTATCGGAACCTTCCTGCCCCATTCCGATTCTCCTCTTAGTTTTGCCATTACTTCCATGCCGCTCATCTTCGGCATCAAGATGTCGAGCAGAACGACATCCGGATTTTCTTTATTAGCTAAATCGAATGCAACCTCGCCGTTTTCGGCGGGTATGGTTATACACCCTTCCCGCTTAAATTTATCGACCAAGGCATTGAGCATCGCCGGCTCGTCCTCAGCTATCAATATTTTTTTATTGGATAAATATTCATTCATGTGAATATTCTACCATTTTGGACGTATGACGATAAGTCGAATAACGTTTTTCCTATCTGAGCGAGTAAGGGGAATCGAACCCCTGTCATCAGCTTGGAAAGCTGAGGTAATGCCATTATACGATACTCGCTTCTATGTCTGGTAAGATGTTCCAGACATAAAGATTCTACTTTTTTGGGTATAAATATCAAACTATTCCTTCGGCGGCAGGGTTGTTGGCCCAACGACGTGCGGAGCTCCGTTTGGCCCGTGGAAAACAGGCAGGCTTTGGGAATTGGTTTTTGTGGACACGTTGTAGTGATAATAAATATATCCACACACAACTGCCAATACGACTATGGCGACGGAGATAACGATTCTCTTATTGCGTTTCAACATTTGATGGGTATTTATCATGCTTATGCGACGTGTGCCTCCGAGAGGAATCGAACCTCTATTGCAAGATCCGCAATCTCGCGTCCTATCCGTTGAACGACGGAGGCAATATACCTGCAACAACTTAGCACTACGATTATAACAAGGCAACTATTTCTGCGCTACACTGCCCATTTCTTAAAACTCCACGTTAATGTGCTGTGGGTCGCACATCCTACGCCAATACCATCCGCTCAAGACTATCTGTCGTGGGCGTGGTCGATGCGGCTTAAAAGATTCCGATAATGCGACACGATTCAGATCCTTTAGTTCTTCCACAGGGAAGGTTAGATAGAGTATCCATTAAAATGTATAATGAATTAAACAGTTGTGGTTGACTGTGTGAGGAAAAGTCGAGTAAAGATGAATAGAATATTTTTGGTCGCACCTCGATTGAGGCTCGGAATTATGAACATTGGCTTGATTTCCAGTGTTGTGTCGTTGTGTGCGGATATTTATCATGCGGGCAATGAAGACAAGCAATACGTATAAATGAGAGTAGGCATCAATTACCTCAAAAATAACCGTTTCAGATTTGCTGTTAGAGTTGCGTCCACGGCGATTATAGTCGCAGTCGTTTTAATTGGTTTGGGATCTTCGAGTATCCTCAACCCTTCATCCAATAAGGCTATTGCCGCTGCTGCTCAGACGTTGTATTTCCGCTCTACCGCCTCGGCGGTGGTATCTGGCACGGCAACGGTGCACCAGTTGTCCACGACCATCGGTGGCTCCGCCAATACCGCAACCACAATCGCCAACGATAAGACCGTTGCGATTTGGCAGTTCAGTCCGAGCGTCGCTGTCGCGAACGGTACCACTTGGGCGACCAGTACGTCGCCCGATAGTAAGGGATGGATATTCGATGCGCAGACTCCGGGACAATATGCCGCAACGGCATGGACGATCAACGTCGGTATCGACGACACCAACGCGAGCGGAACCGCTGTGCTCGGGGCTCAAGTGTTTAAGGTGACCGCCAACTCGACTACCGTGACTTCGGTTACCAACTTATCCGGATTAATAAGCTCGTCGAATATTACTAACATACCTTCAAGTCTTACCAAAGAAAGTCTGACTTTTACTCCGACCTCTACGGTTTCGATCCTTGCCGGGCAATATATATACGTTGAGTTGTATCTAAGTTTCACTGTGGCTGGAGGTAGTTCTAGCGGCAAGGCAACATTGGCTCAGGACGATCCTACCGCAACTTTGGACGAGATGATCACTTCGACCTTCAGCGCCGCCCCGACCCTGACCACTCCTACCGCGGCGAACATTGCCCAGACGACCGCTACCTTGGGAGCGAACATAACCGCCGCTGGAGATTCGAGCGTAACAGCGGAAGGCACTTGTTGGAGTACGACCAATTCAACGATTATTAATACAAACTGCACTTCTAACGGCAGCACTACTACCGGGGTTTTCACCAATTCGACCACCGGACTGACCGCAAGCACCACATATTATTATGACGGCTACGCTACGAATAGCTATGGTACGGCATATTCCCCAAGTTCCAATTTCACTACATTCAGCAACCTCCCAACTATCGGTAGCCCTACAGCTACGTTGATCGGCTATACTACCTCTACTTTGGGCGCAACTATAACGAATGGCGGCGGTTCAGTCATAACTTCAGAAGGCACTTGCTGGGGGACAACGCCCAATCCTACGACCAACTGTCTTGCCACTGGTAGTACGTCGACTGGGACATTCACCCAGTCGAGAACTGGCCTATCGGCGGGGACCCTTTACGATTACGTGGGATATGCGGTGAATAGCTACGGCACTTCGACCACTAGCAACGGGACCTTCACCACGAGCGCCTATTATCCCGACTTTACCCTGAGCTCCTCGAGTATATCCTTCAGCAACAACAGCCCGTATATTAACCAGAACGCGACCGCTACGGCGGTCATAAGCAATATAGGCCAGGCAAACTATACCCCTTTTACCGGCACGAGCACTGCCGTAGAGAACACGTATTACAACACCACCAATAGCGGTACCTATGGCGTCTACGCAACTCAGTGGATAGCCCAATCATTCGTCCCTACGGTGACGTCATACGCCCCTTATATGAGCCTGTATATGGACTGCACCGGCACCTGCGGTGCCATAACTTTCAATATTATCCAAAATACCGGTGCGCCTTACCCGGGCGCGCCCGTCCTTGCGAGTACCACCATACCCCAGGCAAACATACCTACCAGTCTGACCTGGTTTAACATAGTCTGGCCGACTCCTCCCATTCTTACCGCAGGGACTGAATACTGGATTGAAGTAGAGGGGGCCGGTTCAAGTGGTTCCAATGACGCCGGTTGGGTCGGCGCAAGTTCCGGCTCAGCGGGAGCTGTTTCTACTAATAGCGGCGCCTCGTGGGGCGCTATAGCCGAGAATATGTGGTTCGAGCTATATGTTGAGCCGACTCTCAACGTCCAGTTTTACAACGGCAACCCTTCCTCGGGAGGTAAGGCGGTGGGTCCCTTGCGACAGATCAGTTCCTCCTTGGCCATAAACGCTACCGCTAGCGTAAGCTCGAACTTCAGTCTTCCTTCAGCCGGTACGGACAGCATCTATGCTTGGGTTAACGCAAGCTCGACTATTCCCGAGAGCAGTTACACCAACAATACTGCTTCCACTTCCATAACCGTTCTGGCCGCGCCCGTGCCCGATTTCTCGATCAGTCCTTCAAGTATAACGTTCAGTCCTAATCCCCCGACATACAACCAGACCGTCACTACGACCGTTGCTGTGAGTAATATCGGCAGTAACTGGCCGAGCAGTCCGTATCAGGAGGACAATCACTTTGATACCACCAACGGCGCGGAGAATAACGGTTACATAGGGGATGACGCCACCACCTCGTGGGCTGTGCCGTTTACCCCTACGGCAAACTTAGTTGTTGCCAATGCCGCAGTAAACCTGGTGCTGTTCAGTGATCTTCCGAACGTTAACTATTATATAGAGTCGAACAGTTCCGGAAAACCCAGCGGTACCGTGCTTGCGACCAGCACCACCCTTAACCAAGCGGTTTTCGGAACAAATGGCTCGCTGTTTGCAACATCAACTTTCTTCAACTCTCCCACCCTGACCGCCGGAACGGAATACTGGCTTGTTGTGACAAGTAACGCCAATAACTGCACCAGCGACACAAGCTGCATAGGTCTGTATACCGACGTCGGCGGACACTATACGGGCGGCAGTATGGCCTATAACGCAGGAGGAACGGCGGGAACCTGGACGGTAGATTCCGGAGATGCGTTCTGGTTCGAGTTGTATGGAAATGGATATGCGCCGGCTGAGGTTAATTTCTACAACGGCAATCCGAGTTCCGGCGGAACGCAGATCGGTACCACTCAGGTGATTGGTTCCATGAATAGCAATACGACCTCAACCGCTCAAGCGTCCCTGACCGTCGGCGTAGCCGGGACCGCTTATAATATCTATGCCGACGTTGACCCGTATAACTTGACCGGATCGGCTACGACCAGCGAGATTGCTTTCAACACGTTCACCGTAGCCAGCGGCACGCCTACCCTTACCACCCCGACCTCGACATCCATCGCCTCAAGCTCGGCGGTGCTGGGCGCGACCCTAGTGGATGGAGGGGGCCTCCCGATCACGTCCAGAGGGGTGTATTGGGGCATATCTCCAACTCAAATGACTAACCAGGTTCCTTCGGCGGCCACCTCCACCGGCGCATACACGGTCACCGCTACGGGTATGTCGCCGGGCGTGCCTACTTATTACGAGGGGTATGCGAGCAATGCTTTGGGTACCGGATATTCACCATATCTCACGATAGTGCCTTCTACCGTCAATTACTCATTCACCAGCACCACTGTTTCCTGGATCGTACCCGCCGGGGCGACTTCGGCGACTATAACTGCGGTCGGCGGCGGAGGTGGAGGCAATCCCTATGTCGCTGGCCAAGGCGGCCCAGGCGGAACATCCGTTGGGACGCTGATCGGCCTTGTCCCCAGTACGACTTATTACTACGTAGTCGGCGGAGCCGGTGCGGTGGGGGTTAGTGGATCGGCCCACGCCTCTGGCGGATATGGGGGTGGGGGCACGGGAGGCCCTCAAAGTACCAGTTACAGTAACGATTACGGCGGAGGCGGTGGAGGAGGTATGACGTGGTTCGGTACAGCTAACACTTTCTCTCAAGGAAACTCGATTATCATAGGAGGCGGCGGAGGCGGCGATGGCGGCGGTTGGGAAAGCGGTGTCCCTGGCGGCGCCGGAGGCGGTGCATCCGGCCAGATCGGCTTTGCCTGCGGAGGCGCTGGTGGCATCACTGGCGGAGGCGGCGGAACCCAAATAGCCGGCGGAGCTGCCGGAAAGGGCGATTCATCTAACAGCGGTACGGCCGGAGCTGCCGGAACCGGTGGGAACGGCGGAGGCACCACTTCCGGCTATTACGGCGGAGGCGGAGGGGGCGGTGGTTATTACGGCGGGGGAGGTGGAGGAGGCGACCTAAACAACGACGGCTGCGCCGGAGGGGGCGGCGGTTCCGGATATATTTCATCGGCGCTCGTCAGCGCAACGACGACGCAGGGCACTGGCGCGCCCAGCCAGACTAATGGCAGCCTATCAATAGTTACCTATTTCAATGTAATCCCGCCCACGGTTATCTTGCCCACGGTTACCAACATCGCTACCACGAGCGCAACCTTAGGCGCCACCGTGTCTGCAAACGGGGGTGGAGCGCTTACCAGTATCGGCATATATTGGGGCCTTTCCAGCGGATCTATGTCTAACCAGGTTATCTCTGGTGCCACCTCCACTGGAGCTTTTACCGTCAACGTTCCCAACCTAGCAACCAGTACCACGATCTATTACAAAGGTTATGCATCGAACAGCGCCGGTACGTCATACTCGACTTCCAGTAGTTTTGTGACGGCCGGCCCTCCCGCTCAAACTCCTACTCTAACCTCTCCAACAGCTACCTCCATCTCGACTAGTAGCGCGGTGCTTGGAGCAAACGTGACATCTAATGGTGGGACTGCTTTGACGGCGGTTGGTACGTGCTGGGGACTTACGTCTTCTTCAATGCCTAATTGTAACGTTGATTCGGCGGCGACTTCGACGGGGGTCTATACCATGTCGGTCACCGGCCTGACTCAAAACACCACCGTCTATTACGAGGGTTATGCGGTTAATAGCGTAGGTACTTCGACTTCTCCGTATTCGAGCTTCAACACATTGAGCGGCATTGCGACCCCAGTCTATTATTCGGTCGGACAGAATACCTCCAATCATATGTACTTAAACCCCACGTTGACCATTACCAACGGGGGAGTCGGAACTTTCTCTGTCGGCCAGACGACGGCTGACATGGGCGTCGGCGATGCGGTAACGTACAACACCAACCAGGTCGCCTACATTTCCGGAAAGACTTCGTCTACCGTATGGACTCTTGTGACCGCCACAGGCACCGCGCCCGCCAATATCAGCAGTTCCACGGTCGTATCGATCGCTCATGCCTTCTCCTCTTTAAGTAACGCATTGAGTAATGCCAGTGGTACGAATTTCATGAATACCAACAATCTGGTTACCGGCAATTATGTCTTGAACATCCCCTGCTACTACGACGGCAACGGAAGTTCAGCTAGTCCCGATACGGCACAGGTGTCCATAAGCGGATACACCACTAGACCGTCCAACTATATAAACATTTATGCGCCTACCGCCACTCAGGCAAATTCCAATCAGCGGAATTCAGGGGATTGGGTCAATAATGCCTATACCCTCCAGCCGCCCTCGGGCTATAACGGGATCGTCGTCAACGCATCCACGGACTACGTAAACATAACCGGGCTTCAAATATTGGTCACGGACAGCGGCAATCCGTCCGGTCTTGCGGGCATCTCGTTCCAAAACACCTCCAGTTCGTCAACCTACAATGTCGCCGACAATATAATAAGCGCAAGCTTGAACTCCGGGGGTATCGGCACGGACATGGGTTCGGCGGGCATAATCGCCAACAATCCGCCCAGTTCCGAGACATTGAATATCTGGAACAATATGATCTATTACTGGAACAGCACCAGCAGCGCCGGGCTGAACATAGGGGGCAGCGCATCGGCCTATGTCTATAACGACACATTCTATGGAAATACCGAGGGCATATACAGCAACGATTCCTATTTCACCGCCAAGGATGTTATAGCCAACGGCGATACCACGGATTACTCCGGGACATTCAATGCCGCTTCCGAAGACGATATATCCCAGGACGCCAGTTCCCCGAACCCGTCATTCCGAAGTGTGACGGTGGGATTCACCAATGGCACATCGCCGAATCTACTGTTGTCATCGTCCGACACGGGGACTGTCACGACGGGAGCTAATCTGACGAGCGATTCCAATATCTATAATGTGAATTCTACAGCTGACATCGCCGGCAATCCTAGGCTTGCCACAGGAAGCAATAACTGGGACATGGGCGCGAATCAGATAACCGGCGGGTACCCCAGCTACGGCACCCTGCAGTCCGCCGTATTCGACACGGGTGTGACATTGGGGGCGGCGTACAATTCGATATCTTGGCAGGGTAGCCTGACTGGCGGATGGGTCGGATTCCAACTTGCGACATCGAAGTGCTCGAACGGCGCGACTAACTACCCGACATGCAATACTGGCACATGGGCTTATTACGGACCGTCTTGTCTAACTGGTATCGCCGGCACGAGCAATTGGTATGCCCCTAATCCCAATGCGGCGCCTATGCAGTTGAGCTGTCCTTCCCAGAATAATAACAACAGATACTTCAGTTATCAGGTCAAGATATGCTCGGCGAGCACATGCAACACATCGGGGTCAGCCACTCCTGTGGTGAGCCACGTCGTCGTAAACTGGAGCCCATAACAGAATATGGGAAAGCTTAAGTCCAATAAGGGGTTTACTCTGTTGGAGCTCCTGATATATGTGGCGATACTTATGATCGTCATGGTCATGCTTGTCGCCTCGCTTACCTCCATTAATAGAGGGATAGGCCAGATAACTTCAAGCAGTGAAGTGGACTCCAATATCCGTTTCGTCTTGGATAAGGTGGGTCAGGATGTCGGCTATGCCAGCACGGTCACCGTTCCATCCGCCGCTGGCACATCTTCAAGCACGCTCACTATCGTGTCTGGATCCGGGGCATCGGTCTCATATTGTCTGATAAACGGCGTAGTATATAGACAAGCGGGAGGTTCCTGCACATCGAGCTCAGAACCAATGACATCCACCTCCGTGGTCGTGACCAGCCTCAATTTCACGAATATACAGAATACAAACAGTACGCTGGGGGAGACGGTGGTCAGTGTCCAGATGGCTATGAATGTGCAGTACAATTCTTCCAGTCCGGACTGGAGCTATTCACAGACCAATCAGACAACATTCCAGTTGAGTCATTAGAGCAGAGACAGTATTTAAGGCTAATAAGATGATTAAAAAAGCGGGCATATATAAATCAAATTCTGACGGAGTGGCCTCTTTAACGACGATATTGGTCATAGTCCTTTTGATATTGATCGTCGCCATCAGCATAACCGCTTTGTCTTTGAATGAATCTTCCAGTTCATACAATCAATCCAATACGGTGGCCGCACAGGAATACGCTGAAGCCGGGGCCAGGGACGCCCTGCAAAAGCTTGCCGTTAACTATACATATTCGGCACCGACCAGCACGCCCTATACGATACCTTTCGTATCCAATGGCTGCGGAACGCCGCCGGCAGGCTGCGCCACAGTGAGTGTTCTTAATGGCCCAGGATATACTGGATCGACATCCACCCCTATAGTAATTAATTCGACTGGTGCCGTCGCTAATAACAGCATCGAAGTCCAGGTCAACGTCATATTAGACCAGCCCAATGAGTACGGGCAGATAGCGACCACGACTTGGCAGGAAATATCTCAGTGAATGCGATCCTAGATCTAGGGTTGTGTAGGTGTCAACGTAATCGGCGCGACGGACGAAGGCGTTAATGTATTCGGAGGCGACGGCAATAGATTCACTTTCGGGCTAGGTGTGCCTGTGTTTACCAGTGCCGACGGGACTTTCTTCGCTGCGTCCGCATTCGATGGTATCGATGCATTCGGATTTGCAGCCGATGAGCTCGTAGCCGATAAGCCAGCCGCTACCTTCTGCAGAACCGTGCCATAATCTTGCATATCCACCTGCTGTATCTGCGTTTGTGCGGCCACGATGCTTTGCGACGGGGGAGTGAACGCGGAATTTATATTCGTGCTAAGGAATTGTACCGTTGAATAGAAGGCCATGCACAGCAATACGAGCACGACTATCAATATGCCGGGGTATATCAATTGCCTGCCGTTTATGTTGCTGAACCGGGCGCCGATATTCATTTTATTGTCTGTATCTGGCATGGAATTATTGTTGTATGTATAGGGTTGCGGCCATGTTCATAGTGGAATTCTGCCCCAGTCCAGATGGAGCCGATATACTGACCGAGGAAATGTTGGTGAAATACGGCAGGCTCTGGAAGTCGCTCAGATATTTCATGAACGCGTTTACGTTCCCGGTAAGGCCTATGCTGTAGGGTATGCTGTAAACGTTTAAGTTCCCCTGAGACGCATATGGTGCGGGCGAGGAGAAGTTATATGACTGTTGGACGGAATCTTTGCTAGCAAGAGAGTTCAGTGCGTCGACAAACGGGATGATGTCGTTTTCGTGCATCAGTGCATTGCTTATCTTTGCATCATTGCCATCGATGGTCGCGAATTGGCTTTGTAACTGAGATATCGCAGCACTCCGGTCTTGCCCCTCCATGGATGTTTCCCTGGCCTGGGTGATGGAGCCGACTATGTTCGATATCTGGCTGCTGGATACGGACACTAAAATCCCGCAGACAGCTATGGCCGCGCAGGCCTCCGCCACATTCCTAAGTATTATCTTTATGGTTTGGATCTTACTGGGCATAGTAAAGTGCTTGTGGATTGGAGATTGTGAAGGTGATATTGAATGGCAGGTTATTGGACTGATCGATATTGGTTATCGGCAGATTGACGTTGGACAAGAAAGTATCGGCTTCTAGGGTCGCGTTGAAATTGTTAAGTATGTCCCTTGTCTGCGCGATGCCGCTGATCGACATGGTGCCGTTTTGCGATGGCATGCTTATGCCATTCAACGTTATCCCGGGTATTATGTCCGCATCCAGTTTCTTTAAGACGGCAGACCAATCAACCGTTCCCCTCAATATCCCCACTGTTATCGCTAGGGTGTTGTTAAGCTGTCCGGCCTGGGCCTGTAATTGATCCGAGTTATTCGGCAGAGGAGTTGTTGAAATCGAGGCTGTCTGTCTGATGACGGATTGCTGGAACGACGAAAGAGATGCCAACGCTATTATAAAGACGGCGATGAAGAACAGCGATACGGCGATTGAACTCTCTAGGATGAATTCGGAGAAGGCGACGGCCTTTTGGTATTCATAGGCGTCCTCTGTGCCTACAGACATCAGGCTGATCATGTCGTCCGCCGACCGCGGGATCATTGCTCGCATCGCAATGCCGATGCTGGACAGCCATTTGCCGTAGTTTTCGCCAATCTTCGGATTGCCGGATAGCGAATCAATAATTTTGGCTTCGCTTATGTCTATCCTCCGGTCGATATCGCCTTTATCTGCTCCGAAGAAATCTGCTATCCTATCAACCTCCTTATCCAACAGATCCTTTGAAGATAAAAATTCTTTCGGCAAAACTCTAACGAAATAGGGTAATCTATTTTTGACTATGAATACTTCCACGCCCGAGATTTGCGGCGCCCTAACCAGAACTGTCTCGGAATCCTTTATATCCATAGACCTGCATATGCTAAGAGCGCTGAATTCAACGGCGACGACCCGCAGGCCCGCCGAGCTTAGGGCGTCGACAAGCTCGTTTATGGGTTTCTTTAATATAGTCGCTACCAACACCTCATTCCGGTCGCTGGGCCCAATTTTTTCCCAACTGGCATAAGTCTCCTCGGGCTTGTCCGGCAGCTGGAATTGCATAGCCAAATCCATCGATTCTTTTAGCTTATCGCCCATGATCGTCTTGGGGAATGAAGAGACCTTGGAATACACCCCGTCAGCGGGGATGGAAACCATCGTGAAGCTTATCTTTACAGGCGACCTATTAACCAGCTTTTTTACTGACTTAACGAACTTATCCTTGTCCTTTATCGAACCGCCGATTACAACGCCTTCGTCCAACGGTTCTTCTCCTAGAAATCTTATCTCTGTGGAGGGCTTGTCCCCGATTTTCCCGGGTTGCAACAAAGCCATCCGCAGATAATCGTCTCTGACCTCTAGTCCAGCGATCTTCTCTTCTCTGGTGAAAAGTTTTATAAACCAATCCATGTCGTTATCTTCTGAAAATTATATCATAAATTACATAGCTGGCCTCAATTAAGCCGGGAAGCTTACGCAATCTTCTTTATGCAATGCCGTTGTGCGAGCATGTACACTTGATTTCGTACTATATATAGGGGGATAATTTAAACATAGTATGAAGAGGGTGAGGGCTGGTGGTCTTTCTGTTGCGGTTATTGCTGGAGTTGTGCTCCTAACTGTCTTTGGCACCTTCCCCGCAGATGCGAAGACCTACACCTTTAATCAGCAGGATTGGAGTGGGGGAACGTCTTTAAATACAGCGACCCACCCCGCGGACGAATCCGGATGGAACCAATTCGCAAGCTCGACAAATTACTCCGCCTCGACTGATATAAGTCTAAGTATCGGCACAAAAACAGTGACACAGCAGTCCGGCGCCGACTTCAATGCCGGGGCGTTCTCAAATACTTTAGTGAACGGATCCAGTACTCAGTCGAGCGTTATTCTCGCTGCCTATCCTTCGCCTCCGCCATGGACGACTATAGGAAACACCCCCGTGGCTTTTGGTGAGGATGCGCAGATGGTCTATCCGGGCTATGGCAATTATATCTATGTCTCACAAGGTGCGGGCAGCGCTTCGCTCTGGCGTTATTCCGTCCTTGGTGATTCGTGGACTCAAATGCCGGACGCACCCGGCAGTATAGGAGAGAATGATCTCATCTCCACGGGAGATGACTATATTTATGCGGCTCCATCTGGTCTGGCTCGTACGGGATTTTGGCGCTATTCGATTTCACAAGGGACATGGAGCACTTTGAGTGCTTTTGGTCCGATTGGCCAATCGGAATGGAATTATAATTATTACCTCACCTATTCAGGCGGAGGTGTTATCTATGCCGATGCGGTTCTTTACGGAGACCCATACGATGAAAACGTTATGGCCTACAACATATCCAATGATTCATGGAGTGCTTATCCGGTAGGCTACAATCGTTCGCAATATACTACTGGTTATAGTTTCTGCACCGCCAAAGGCGGCATATATGGATTTGACGGAGGCGCTGACGGAACGACGGGCTTTCAAAATTCTCCACCTGGCACGCCTGGCGATGGCGCTAGCTGCACCTACCCCGGCACGGGCGACTATATTTATGCCCTACAAGGAGGTGGTAGCAATGCCATATGGCGTTATTCGATATCACAGGGCACATGGACCACTATGACGGATGCCCCGGGCGGATTTAGCGGCGGGGGAACCATTGCGCCGGGCCCCGATGGAAATCTCTATGCCCTGCAGGGCGGTGGAGGCACCACTCTTTATCGCTACTCGCCGCTCGCAGATAACGGTTGGAGCTCCGTTAACAACATACCGGGCAATAGTACAAACCTTGTGTCCGGATACAACAACAATCTTTATGCTCCGAATTGGGACTATGACAACGGCTCGTGGAATTATCTAAGCGGCGGCCCGTACGCCGGCGGCGCGGTGACCGTCAACGGCAATATATATGTATTTCCGCCGGTAATCGGCAACTCCGCTAGGATAAACACATATCAGGCCCCGTTTTTCGGCTATTCCATATCTCAAAATTCCACGATCCAATTAGCCAGTCCGAACGAGTGTTATTTCTGTAATATTGCCGGTTCGCTCGCATACCCTGGGTCCGGCAACAACATTTACGGTCTCTTTGACTACTACACTAGATACGCCCAAGACACGTTCCAGGTATATTCTATCGGCGGCGGGTGGGGCGGCTTGCCAACGCCTCCGACCATCGGCGCATATCCCCAGATCACTAACGGTCCCGATAGCAACTATATTTACGCCTTTCCCGGCGACGGCACCGCTAATTTCTACCGATATTCCATTTCCGCCGGCACCTGGTCTTCGATGGCTAATGCCCCCGGTGACGTATCTGGCGGATCCCTTATCTACCCCAATGACGGCGATTATATATTTGCGGTTCAGGGCGGCGGCAGTGCGCTGTGGCGCTATACCGTGTCCGATAATACCTGGGACATCATGCCCAACGCGCCCGGCAATATAACAAGCGGCGGGTATTCGAGTCTGTTGGCCTATCCGGGGACGGGAAATTATCTTTATGCCATACCCGGCGACGGCAGCTCCAATTTCTGGGGTTTCGACTTCAGCGCATATCCATCGACGGGCACCTTCACGTCTTCGCCGATAGACATAGGC
Source organism: uncultured Candidatus Saccharibacteria bacterium (assembly GCA_964559765.1). Taxonomy (GTDB): domain Bacteria; phylum Patescibacteriota; class Minisyncoccia; order UBA6257; family Colwellbacteraceae; genus JAMCRD01. The sequence continues at coordinate 20,135 of CAZLHU010000003.1, read as the reverse complement.
GATTCCGTATCATGGGGGAGCCTGCAGTGGAATGAAACCGGAGGCGAGACCCTCACTATGGAGGCCCGATCGTTCAACGACCCAGATACAAGCGATGCCCCCGACTGGTCGACCTGTTCGCAGATATCGAACGGCCAACCGCTCGCGTCGGGCGGGTGCGTGACTAACGGAGATGCTTACATACAGTATAAAGCCACACTTTCAACGACCAATACTACGATAACGCCGTCCTTAAACAGCGTGACGATATCGTATAACGCATATCTGCCAGGAGCTGTTATTTCTTCTCCGTATAACACGACCGATCCGAGCGATGCGGTGGGGGAGATTGATTGGACGGAGACGGTGCCGACCAACACCGGGGTAGCTCTTTCTGTGCGCGTAGGCGATAACGCGTCTGATTTATCCAACGCAAGCTGGGTCAGCCTTACGGACTCGACCACTGGATGCGCAACGACTCCGGACGGTTCGTCGACCGTAGTTGCATGTTCGGGGGTGGCTATCCCTTCTTCGCTTCAAACCGGCGCGCAGTATTGGCAGTATAAAGTCGCTGAAAGTTCGACTGGCGCCGCAACGCCAACCGTATCCAATGTGACGGTGAAATACGTCGTCAACGCTCCGCCGCAGTTCAATGCGGATATCGGCGGGGGAACTGGTGTTACCGCCTTAGAGCAGCACGGGACCTCTTCGACTCCCGATCTGGTCCAGTTCCAGTTTTCGGGCATGGATTCAGATTCGCTGACGGACAACGCTGCCAACGGCCACGCAACATCGACCGTAACGCCAAGCTATCAATATTCGCTTAACGGCGGGAGTACCTGGAACCCAATGAATACCTTTATTACTCCTGATCCGACCGAAGACATTTCCATGCTTCCTCAGGGCGACTATTCTCCGACATCCACTATCGTCTGGAACTCGTCGGCGGACGTGGGGCAGCAGTATTCAACTGACACGGAAGTTCTCGTAACGCTGGACGACCATCAGTTGGCCAACCATATTGCAACGGCAACAAGCGTCCCGTTCGTCCTAGACACCAATCCTCCGGCCGTAAACTCACTCACGATGGACGTCAGCCAGGGGATCGTCAATTTCAACTTCTCGGCCGATGCCAATTTCTCGTATCGGCTTTCTAGCTCGCCGTTCACCGCTTCGACGCCGGATTCGATATTGCCGTTCGTTGCGGTCGGCGGGGATGCCACAAACACATCGGCCCATGCCCTGTCTTTCGGAAACGCCAGTACCACCACTAGCACTCCTGTTGTCTATGTCGAGTTGGAAGACGTGTACGGCAACGATTATATCCAGACGTTCTCCGGTCCGGCCATGCCGTCAGGCCTGGTGGTCAAGGATATCACCAACCTTAAAACGGGAGCTTATGGCGCTTACGTGTCTTGGGCGACCAGCACCATGCCTGATTTCAAGCAGTATGACATATACCGTTCGGTCGGGGGCGGGGCCTTTGCGCCGCTTGCGACCATATCATCCGCGGGGATGACCTCGTATACAGACACGGGGCTTATGCCGTCGACGGCCTATACATATGAGATGAGGGTGGAAGACACAAATGGGAATATCTCGGCCTTCACGCCCCAAGTGTTCGTAACCTCGACTGGAAACGGCGGCGGCCCGGCAATAACATTGGTCTCGGCAAGCCCGCAAGACACGAGCGCCGTCGTAACTTGGGATACAAACACCGATTCCGACTCCTATGTGTTCTATTCCACGTCCACCGATTCTTTCAGTATGTCGGCCGGAAGCGCCGACCTTGTTTCGGGATCGTCATCGCCCTACTTCCACTCGGTGTCGCTGCCGGATTTGGTCCCCGACACGACATATTATTACTACGTACAGTCGACAGATGCGTCTGGCCTGGTATCGGTCGATAAGAACGGCGGGGCATACTACCAATTCGCCACAACCAACAGTCAGCCTCCACAGATCACCAACGTCAATATTTCTTTCCTGAGCGGCGACACGGCGGGTATCGCCTGGACTACTGATAAGCCTTCGGACACAGAGGTGTCTTACGGCACTTCCACCGGAGTTTATCCTGACAGTATATCGAGCTCCACCTTGGTCACGGCGCACCAGATATTCCTGACCGAACTTACCCCGGACACCATGTATCACTATGTGGCCAGTTCTGTGGACGCTGCAGGAAACGCGGCTTCGTCCTCGGACCTCTTCTTTACCACGCAGGCTCCGGTATTCTCTGATGCCACAACGACATACGTCGGCGACACTTCGGCTATTGTGACTTGGGACACCACAATGGACTCGGATTCCTATGTTTACTATTTCGACCCTACGCAGATCGGCGGAGGAGTCGGTGCGACTGAAACCGGTACGTCCACGTTCGTAGGCGGTGGAGGGGCGCCATTCCAGCATACGGTTTCAATTGATGGCCTGATTCCAGGTACTACATATTACTACTACCTGCAGTCTGACGACGCCAACGACATAATGCACATCGACAACAATTTCAACGAATATTACACATTCACTACGACCGACCATACGCCGCCAGTCCTATCCTATGTCAAAGTGCCTGTAATGAACGAGACCTCGGCCATAGTCACCTGGAATACCGACAAGCCTTCGACCAGCTGGGTCGAGTACGGGATCGAGAGCGGCGAATATTCCTCTAGCACGACAGAAGATCCGACTCTTACGACATACCATGCCGTTACTCTGACCGGACTTACGGCGTCGACAACCTACTATCTCACCGCCCATTCCAAGTCGAACATAGGAGTCGAGGGGTCTTCTGGAGAAAGTTCCTTCTCCACGCTTTCTGGTAGCCAGCAGACGTATATCTATGTCAGCTCGAGCGGTGGCGCGCCGGCCCCGGACATAACTCCGCCGACGATCACCAACGTGACCGCGACCTCGACCGCGTTCAATGCAACCGTTTCCTTTAATACATCAAAATCGGCGATAGGGTTCGTGGAATACGGTTCCGGAACCAACTTCGGCTATGCCGCCGCTGACGGGACATTCCTCACATCCCACGCCATAACTCTGAGCGGGTTGCTGATGGGAACGAACTACAGCTATTACGTAAAGGCGATAGACAACGCCGGGAACACGGCTACTTCCTCCACCGGCACTTTTATGACGCAATATCTCACAGCGGCATCGACCAGCCCGACGACCGCATATCAGTTCCAGCAGGAGATCGAGAACAGCATAGCTTCGGCGCTGCCGAGCCTTGTGCCGCCGTTCCTGAGCACGCCGGCGGTGTCGAATGTAACCGAAAACAGCGCCGAGGTAGACTGGACGACAAATATAAATTCGTACTCAGTCCTATACTATGCAGCCGGCAGCAATTACGACCCGACCTCACAGACCCCGTATCCTTCCCAGACATCCGATGTGAACGACAAGGTAACCGACCACGTTTTAAATCTGACTGATTTGCTTCCGAACACGACCTATCACATCATGGCGGAATCATTCAGCATCCCCGGAGTGTTTGGCAAGAGCAAGGATATAACGTTCACGACGGCTGCCTCGAAGGTGACCGCGGACGTGACCAATGTCACGACCAGCGGGTTCAATGTCACGTGGGTGACGGACATGCTGACCAGCTCGGTGGTGCAATACGAGGATGTGAAGACGGGGACGGTGCAGACAATAACCGACAATACGCCAGTCACGATCCATGACGTGCAGGTCCAGAACCTCCCATCGGCGGAGACTTATCAGGTTTCGGCTTCCGGGGAAACCGCCGAGGGCAATCCGGTTAGCGCAGCGAACAATATAAAAGTTACCACACTGAAGGACACGACGCCCCCGAAGATATCCAATATAAAGATTCAGACCATCATCGACCCTCAGACGCCGAATGTTGCCGAAGCCATAGTCGGATGGAGCACCGACAAACCATCCAATTCGATAGTTAACTACGACTCAGGCGTGGGTTCGACGCAGCAGACCTTCTCCCATACAATTCAGGACCTTGCCAGTTACACGTTGACCCACGTCGTCATCGTGCCCAACCTGACTCCGGGGGCGGTGTACCGGGTGCAGATATCGTCGACCGATCAGGCGTCCAATACGGCGGTTTATCCGACGCAGACAATAGTGGTCTCCGAGCAATCCCAGTCGATTCTAGACGTCATACTCAATAATTTCGAAAACACATTCCAATTCCTGCAGAAGGTGCAACCGTAATGGCAGACAAGAAGACAAAGGTTTTGATCGTCGACGATGACGAAGTAATCAGGATATATTTCCATGACATATTCTGGATCTACGGGTTCGAAGACCGCTGCGAACTTTCCGTGGCTGCGGATCTGGATGCGGCCGAACGCACAGTCGTCGATCCCGCCTCGCGACCCAGCATAGTGTTCCTCGACCTATCCCTGCCGAAGAAGGTCGGCGGCCGAACCGTCATCGACCCGCGATACAGCTTCGATTTCGTGAAGCGTATCAAAGCAGATCCGCTAATGTCTGAGACGAGGGTAGTCATGCTTTCCGACCACGCAGAAAAGGAATTTGAAGCCGAAGCCAAGGAGGCTGGCGTCGACATATATCTGCGCAAGGGAGAGAATCTGCCCAAGGACATAGTCGAACTCGTCAGCCGCCTCCTCGCCAAATAGATCGCATAACCGATATGGACCCAATAATCCGACTGCAGAACGTAAACTTCTGGTATGAGCACGGCAAGCCATCGGAATACCTTGCCCTGAAGGACATATCTTTCGACATAAACCCCGGGGAGTATGTCGCTTTCTTCGGCGCTTCCGGTTCCGGGAAGACGACCCTTCTATATCTGATCGCAGGAATAGAGCAGAGCCAGGACGGAAAGATCATAATTAACGGACGCGACATCTCCACTCTTTCCAAGCAGGAGCTGGCTATATACAGGCAGGTGGGCGTGGGCATGGTCTTCCAGCAATTCAACCTGATTCCATCGCTAAGCGTTGTCCAAAATATAATCCTGCCGATGTCGTTCCTAGGGGTTTCACAGGAGCGTGCCAAGGTAGAGGCGATGGAACTGCTCAAGCGTGTCGGCATTGAACAGCTTGCCGACCGTTTCCCGGACGAGCTGTCCGGGGGACAGCAGCAGCGGGTCGGCATCATTAGGGCTCTGGCGAACAACCCGCCCATAATCGTCGCCGACGAACCGCTGGGCAACCTTGATTCCACCAACGCCGAGACCGTGCTTGCCTTCCTAAAGGAGCTGAACGAAAAAGACGGGCGTACGGTCATTATGGTCACCCACGAGGCGTGGAGTTTGAGGGACGCCAAGAAAATATTCTTCATAAAAGACGGAGTTATAACCGAGGATAAATCTTCCAGTCCAAAGGAGGTGGGCCAGACGATTTCGCAGCGGCTCTACAGCCAGCTTTCGCCGGAATTATCTAAGACTCAATTGACCGCTCAGGCGCTATCCAGCCTGTTCCTTCGGGGATATTCGGCTCCGGAACTAAAGCGCTTCGAGTTCTTCCTCAGCCAGCGATTGGAAAACAAGATAGACGCCGACTTATTCCGCATGATGCTTGGTCGGCCGTGGCACTCCGACGGCCTCGGGCTATGGAAGCAGAAGGCGAACAAAGTGAGCCAATGGGTGGAAGAAGTGATCGAAGAAAAACGGGATGTCGAGAGCCTGTATAAAGAGCTTGAAACGCATCCAGAGGCCCCTCTCGCCGATGACGTCGAGAAACTCAAGTCCTGGCTGGTCAGCGATTACAGGGGCGAACTGTCCGATCTTCAGAGCGTGCAGCTGCGGGAAATCATAGTCGACCGCATTCGCGGGGTGATCTCATCGGATGACATGCGCGAAATACTCAACCTGCCTCGCAGCAAGGCCGGATTGGGCTTCTCGATACACACGGCCGAGCGGATAAAAGAGAGGCTTGATTTCATACTTAACAATGGCCATCCGCAGCTCGGATCGTTTTCTCCCGTATAATCTTCATAAAACATGGATCAGAAAGAAATAATAGTAGATAAGGTGTCGAATCGACTAAGCGTGCGCGACCTCATACGCCTTTCCATGCGGAGTTTTTTCGCAAAGCCCGCTAGGACGATACTCACCATTCTAGGAACGTCGGTGGGAATCGCAACGGTTGTGGTCCTCGTCTCTCTCGGATACGGATTGCAGGGCATTCTTCTCGGAAGACTTATAACAACGCCCGAATCTCTCGTCACGATAGAGGCTTCTTACCCCTCGGACAGTGATCTGCTTATTACCCAGGCCACGGTTAGCAGCACCAGCGCATTGCCTCTGGTGAAAGAGGTCAGCCCAGTGGCTGAATTTCCGGGTGCGGTGATGTCCCAAGGTTCCTCGGGGCTGGTGCTGGTTGACGTAGCCGATGCGAATTATTTCAAATTGTCCGGTGATTTGCCGGATATCGGTCAGGGATTTGGCCAGTCGGGAGGAGCCGTGATTTCCAACCAGGCGCTTCGCCTGATCAATCTTCCGGCCAGCGTCTCAACGCTTGGCAAGATGGTAAGCGTTACCGTTTTCTACACGTCCGCCGACGGCACTTCGACCTACGTAGTAACTTCCACTACCGCCATGCCTATAACCGGAATTGTGGTCAATAATGCGGAATCGCCGACCATCATGGTTTCAAATACTGCGTTCAAACAAGCCCCGCCGTATTTCAAGGAGATTTACGCGGAGGCGACGAGTGAGGCCGAACTGGGAAATTTGCGGGGCAAGCTGACTGGGCAGGGATTCTTAATATCCGCCCACATTGATTTGGTGCAGCAGGCCCAACAGGTGACGAATATCATAACGATCATCCTTGGTATTTTCGGAGTGGCTGCGCTAATCGTTTCAGCCATCGGAATGTTCAACACGATGATCGTCGGATTCCTGGAAAGGACGTATGAGGTCGGAGTCATGAAGGCCATCGGGGCTACTGACGGCGACGTCCGCAGCCTATTTCTAATGGAATCGTTAATCATGGGCCTTGCGGGAGGGGTGATTGGAATCGCGATCGGCGTGGGTATAGGGGAGTTGCTTAACATACTTATCAGTCTTCTGGCTGAGCACTACGGAGGTACGGGTTTTACGCTGTTCGTATCCCCGATATGGTTCCTCGGTCTGGTTGTCGGTTTTTCGGCTGTAATCGGGCTACTGGCCGGATTTATCCCAGCGCGGCGCGCAAGCTCGCTTTCACCTAAGGAAGCGTTCGTAAGGAAGTAGCGTTCCTTAGTCGTCTTGGGTATATGTTTAAGGGGTAGATACGGCGTTATCCACAGCTAAATTTCGATTAAGACAGGTGTATTTGCTATACTAAGAGCATATAAAAGTCTAAACAAAACAAACAAAGAAAAGAAAAAAGATGAACGCAGCAAATACAAACAAGAAAGGTTTCACTTTGTTGGAACTTTTGATAGTCATCGCCATCATCGCCGTATTGGCGGTCCTATTGATCATCGTGTTGGATCCGGCCGAAACCTTAAAGAGGGCCAGGGACTCGCAGCGCGTGTCCGACCTCAATACCCTGAAGACGGCTTTAGGCATATATCTGACCAATACCACTACTCCTCAACTTGGCGGCACTAGTAACCTATGTTTGGGCGGAAGCGGAACCACACCGATCGCATACAGCGTTGGCTATACGACCAGCACTCCGACATGTACCGGTGGAGCGACCATATACATGGGCACGGACTCAGTGAGCAGCACTCTTCCGGCCAACTTCTGTTTTGAAGCGGCTTCGACCACGTATACTGCGGTTGACGGCACGGGCTGGATCCCAGTCAACTTCCTTGGTCTGAGCGGCGGCTCGCCTATATCTAACCTGCCAGTTGACCCGGTCAATACCATAGCCAACGTTAATGCCACGCCAGCCAGTACTGATTTGGTCTACCGTTATGTCTGCCAGTCGCAAACTTCAAACAGCGCCAAGCCGGCCCACGCATACCAGATCGCAGCCGTCCTCGAGAGCGCACTGTATGGAGGAACAACTGGTTTGGCATCTAAAGATGGCGCACCAAATGCCAACTATTATCAGGTTGGATCCGACAGCAGGTTGACCCCTCCGACCAGCACTGTTTGGTAGTATCTCTAAATCGAATTGTTACAAAACAGCCCCGGCGTATCCGAGGCTGTTTTTGTTTTGGCTGTTGATAACCTTTTTTAAAATACACAGATTAGATATATCATTATATTAACAGTTAACTTGCATAGTTTATGAACGCAGCAAATACAAACAAGAAAGGTTTCACTTTGTTGGAACTTTTGATAGTCATCGCCATCATCGCCGTATTGGCGGTCCTATTGATCATCGTGTTGGATCCGGCCGAAACCTTAAAGAGGGCCAGGGACTCGCAGCGCGTGTCCGACCTCAATACCCTGAAGACGGCTTTAGGCATATATCTGACCAATACCACTACTCCTCAACTTGGCGGCACTAGTAACCTATGTTTGGGCGGAAGCGGAACCACACCGATCGCATACAGCGTTGGCTATACGACCAGCACTCCGACATGTACCGGTGGAGCGACCATATACATGGGCACGGACTCAGTGAGCAGCACTCTTCCGGCCAACTTCTGTTTTGAAGCGGCTTCGACCACGTATACTGCGGTTGACGGCACGGGCTGGATCCCAGTCAACTTCCTTGGTCTGAGCGGCGGCTCGCCTATATCTAACCTGCCAGTTGACCCGGTCAATACCATAGCCAACGTTAATGCCACGCCAGCCAGTACTGATTTGGTCTACCGTTATGTCTGCCAGTCGCAAACTTCAAACAGCGCCAAGCCGGCCCACGCATACCAGATCGCAGCCGTCCTCGAGAGCGCACTGTATGGAGCATCCGCCCCAGGCGGTGGGCTGCCGGCCAAAGACGGTGCCCCGAATATTTATTACTACCAAGTCGGATCTGATAATAGACTGTTTCCTTCAACAAGTACCGTTTGGTAGTTCGTATAAGTGACGATACCGCCCCTTGGTTTTATAGGTGGACTCCTAGGCTATAGGACCCATCTAATTTAACTTTTGGCGCACAGTCCTTAATAGGCCGATTATCTGATATAATAAAAACTAGGCGATCATTTGCGGCAGCCTATCTATCAACATTAAATGGCCATCTTCGACGAAAAATTAAAAGATGTCTTATTAAAATCCGGAGTCATTACCGAAAATGATTTTAACGAGGCCAAAGAAGAATCGGACAGGTCGGGCCAGACCATTGCCAACGTGCTTATCGGCTTAGGCAAGATAACCGAGGAGTACATGCTGGAGCTCCTGGAGGGCTATTACAATCTTCCCGGCATCGATCTTAAGCAAGTCACTATTCCCGAAGACGTCCTTAATCTAATTCCGGAGGCTACGGCCAAAGCGAAAAAGATGGTCCTATTCGGATACGATGCGGACAGGAAGGTCTATAAGATCGCTATGTCCGACCCCCTGGACTACGAGACCCTTGAATATCTGAGGGCCAATCTCGGCGCCTGGGTCGAGCCCTATTTTACGAGTTCCGTAAGCCTAAAATATGGCTTGAATCAGTACAAGCAGAAGGTGGGCAGTGAGTTCAATCAACTGATAAATGAGAATGTGCAGAAATTCGCCTCGGCAAGCGGCGAGGCCGATTTGGCCAAGCTGGCCGAAGCGGTTCCGATCGTCACTATATTGGACAGCATCATCGAACACGGCGTCGATTTGAACGCTTCCGACATCCACTTTGAGCCGTTGCAGAACGAGGTCGTGATAAGATACCGCATCGATGGGATAATGCACGAGATATCCACCTTGAGCAAGGAGATCGAGCCCATATTGGTGGCTAGGGTCAAAGTTTTGGCCAGTCTTAGGATCGATGAGCACCGCGTTCCCCAGGACGGACGTTTCCGATTCGAGGTCGGGGATAAGGGCATGATCGACCTCAGGGTGAATATAATGCCGGTGATGAACGGGGAGAAGGTGGAGATGAGGCTCCTAAAAAGTCTCACGAGACCGCTTTCTTTCGAGGAGCTGGGCATCTCTCCCGAAGCGGCGAAGATAATCGATGCGGAAATACAAAAACCACACGGGATGTTCCTGGTGACGGGCCCTACTGGTCACGGCAAGACGACCACGCTTTATGCGATTCTTCATATGCTCAATAAGCCGGAGGTTAACATCGTGACCGTTGAAGACCCTATAGAATACGAGATCCCCAGAGTCAACCAGACCCAAGTCAATGTTAAGGCCGGGATAACGTTTGCCAATGGCCTGAGAAGTCTTATGAGGCAAAACCCGGACATTATCATGATCGGCGAAATTCGTGACAATGAGACGGTCGAGATAGCCGTGCAATCTGCGTTGACCGGGCATCTTGTGCTGTCTTCCCTGCACACCAACGACGCCGCCTCGGCGATACCCAGGCTTACGGATATGGGAGCCCAATCTTTCCTGCTCGCATCGACGTTGAACATAGTCCTAGCACAGCGTCTGGTCAGGAGGATATGCACTTCATGCATCGAATCCTATAAGACGACGAAGGATATAGCAGATTTAGTAAAGACCCAATTGGAATTGTCCGGTGATATCGACAAAGAAAGCGTTCCTAAGATGATGTATCGAGGCAAGGGCTGTAAGGTATGCGGCAATTCTGGATTCCAGGGGCAGGTGGGCATATTCGAGCTTCTTCAGATTACAGAGGAGATAAGAGAGCTAATAGTGAAACAAGCCGGGCTAAATGACATAAAAACCGCGGCGATAAAAAATGGCATGGTGACCATGTTCAGGGATGGGTTGACTAAGGTTGAGAAAGGAATCACAACGATAGAGGAAATCGTCCGAGTGGTCAGGGAGTAAAGGTTTTTATCATAAAAGAACATGCTATATAGATACCAGGCATCGAATAAATCAGGCAGGATAGAGGAGGGCGATTATGACGCGCCGGACAAAAAGACGGTCGTCACATATCTGCAGGAAAAGGGCCTGATACCCGTCTCAGTTGAAGAAAAGACCGTGGCTATCAGCAAGATGAACCTGTCTTCCAACCTTTTTGAGAAGGTCACTCCGCTGGATCAGGTCGCCTTGGTGCGAAACCTCTCAGCCGCTTTGCATGCCGGTCTCGGGATAATAGAGGCCCTAAACATACTTATCGCCGACGCGGATAAGGACATAATGAGGAAATTGCTCACCAAGGCCAGGGATAACCTGCAGAACGGGCAGTCGCTTTCAGCGACCTTCTCGGAGATGAAAGAGGTGTTCCCGCCGATATTCGTGGGCATGATCAAAGCGGGAGAGGTCGGGGGTAAACTTGATGCGGTCTTCGACGACCTAGGAAAGCAGCTGTCTAGGGATTACGACCTGTCGAAAAAAGTAAAGGCGGCGATGGCCTACCCCGTCATTTTGATCTGTGCCGCCGTATTGGTCGTAGGTCTTCTTCTGTTCTTCGTGCTTCCTAGGCTTACTGTGGCCTTTGCCCAAGCGGGCTACCAGCTTCCTTGGATCACTCTATTTATAATCTTCCTGAGTCATATCGTGCTCTACAGTCCGGCTTTGGATATAATAGCCATACTCTTTGTAGCCTGGTTCTTCGTGTATTTTAGGAAAACCGTCATGGGGCAGAAGCTATTTACCGCTGTGGGAATGCATACACCGATAATCAAGGGTTTGATGAAGAAGATCGCATTGGTCAGGTTCACTAGGACTCTGGGGAACCTGATCTCCAGCGGCATGCCTATAATCGAGGCGTTGAACCTGTCGGCCGATTCGGTCAGCAATGTCTATTACAGGGAAGCGGTAACGGATGTGATCGTTCAGGTTAAGAACGGCGTTCCGCTGAATATGGCGCTTGCGTCGCACGGAAAACTGTTCCCGCAATTTCTGACTAGCTTGATCAATGTCGGAGAAAGGTCTGGTTCGCTGGAAAAGGTTCTTAGCACATTCTCCGAGTTCTACGACGAAGAAGTGGCTGACTCGCTCAAGGATGTGACTGCGTTTATCGAGCCGATACTTATACTGTTCATGGGTCTTACTGTGGGAGGGATCGCCGTGGCTGTATTGCTGCCTATTTACAGCCTCATCGGCAAGATCCAATGATCCAAAAGCCATATGGGTTGCAGTAACAATAAAGTTCTTATGGGCAAAGGAGGGTTCACGTTGCTCGAGATGCTCCTTGCCATAGGCATAATTATGATCTTGGCCACAGCGAGCTTCGGCATATATACGTCTTTTGTCAGCTCCGTCCAATTCAATGCCGCCCGCGAAGATGTAATATCCGACCTCAAAACTACCAGAGAGGCGGCGATGAGCGGCGAGTATGGAGAGAATTGGGGCATACAATACACCAATTTATCCTCAAGCAGTACGATTAGGAACCCATATTACTACACCATATTTTACACACCGGCCAACAATTTCTCTTCGGCTTCCACCGTAACCACCACCGTAGTCTATTTGCCCTCCGGTGTCGTATTTTCAAATCCTTCCGGAGTCGCCGCTTCCAGTACTATAATATTCACGGATACCACTGGGACGACCACCAGCTCAGCTTCCAATTTTCAGGTTTCGATAGGCGATAACTCCAACGACTCAAGCACGGTCACGATCACTCCTTCCGGAACGATTTATTAGTAAATCAATAGATCTATGAAAAATAATTCGGGACAATTGCTTATAGAAATACTTATAACCGTATCTGTGGCTGTGATAGTTTTAGGTTTGGGCGCCGGCCTTATCTACGCCTCACTTGAGGGCAATCAGTCGTCGTCAAACAATAATTCGGCTCTAGGGTTGGCCCAAGAGGAGATGGCCGGGGTGATTGGCGCTGCGACCCAGCAATGGCAGAACGTTTCCAGTCTAACCGGCGGCGGAAGCGGGGGTTCGTCTACTTCAACGGTTGTCATAACAACTACGGGTTCGGGAAGTTGGCAGGTACCTGCAGGAGTTAACTCCGTTCAGGTCCAATTATGGGGAGGCGGCGGAGGAGGTGCCACTTTCAGCTCTATAGGCGGCGGCGCCGGTGCCTATGTGACGGAAACGGGCCTTGCCGTAACGCCGGGTAATAATATCACTTATATAATTGCATCCGGAGGAGGTGGAGGAACGGGCGCAACTGCGGGAGGCGCTGGGGGTTCTGGTTATAGGTCTGGAGGCAATGGTTCATTCGAGACAGGGGGTAACGCTCTAGGCTCCGGCGGCGGAGGCGGAGGTTCTACATCGGTTACGGTAAGCGGTATGACGTATATTGCATCAGGAGGCGGCGGTGCCGGTGCTTGGACGCCTACCGCCACCGCTGCTACTAGTTCAATTGGAGGAACGGGAGGCGGGGGGTATGGCGGATATTATGGCGGCGGAGGCGGCGGCGGATCTGGAAATACGGGAAGCAACAGCACAAGCGGCGGTTCCAGTCCATATTCTGGTGGGGCCGCGGGTACCGGGGGAACGATCCAAACCGGGACTAACGGAGCTGATCCGAACCAGTATGGCGGCGGCGGATCATCAGCGGGCGCAACTGGCAATGGGAATAACGCTCCTTCAAATTTAAATGGCGCCAATGGCTCAGGCGGAGCGACTGGCGGAGCTGCCGGTAACCCGGCTCAAAACGGGACAAATGGTTCTGGTTCTGACTCTGGCGGCGGTGGTGGAGACAATGCGGGTGAGGGCGGAACTACTGCCGGAAACGGGGGTCAGCCTGGCGCAGGAGGCGGCGCTGGAAATTCGCATGGAGGCACTGGAGGCGCTGGAGAGCTTGTAATTACCTACGTCACTACTACTGGTGGAGGTGCAAATACTTATTACGCCACGACTACGAGCGGGTCGTGGACAATCGCTTCTGGAACCGATATAAAAACATTGAACACCGCTACTTTTTCACGCTATTTCACCGTGCAAAATGTATGTCGCGCAACTTCGACCAATAACATAACAGGAGTGAGTGATAGTGGAGGTACCTCGACCACTACTTGCGTAACGTCTGGTGGAAACATAGACCCTTCAACGGAACTCGTTACCGTCACCGTCAGTTCGAATGGCATAACGCCACTTGTCCTTCCGGAATATATAACCAGATGGAGGAATGAGGTCTGTGTGCAGCAGTCGTGGTCGGGATCGATCTCAACGTCGACCGTTTCAGCCACGTCAAGCTGCCAGTCGCCGTCTCCGTACCAGAGCGAAACTGATGTAACCGCATCAAGCTCGGGCCTGCAGCTCTGTCAGGGGAGTTGCTAGTGGCGTGAGTGTCTAAGCTAATATCTTCCGAGCTATACTTATAATATGGCCAAGTTGGGGAACAACGGATTCAGAACCTACATTAAATACGCCCTTATTTTTTTAGGCATTGTTTTGGTCATCCTGATGTTCTTCTTGGTCAGGGAAATCGTTTACATAAAACGATCAGAGGATATAAACATAAGAAAGATCCAATTTTCTAGCTTCTTGAAATCACACGGTCCGATGACGGTAAATGACGCTGGCATAATCGCCCCCTGGATGACGTTCGACTACATCAATAGGTTATTCAAGTTGCCCCCAGAGTTTTTAAAGACAAGTCTGGTTGTTACCGATTCCAGATATCCTCAGATTTCCATATCCGGATATGCAAGGTCAGAGGGCATGAATGCGACGGTATTCATAGGCGAGGTCCAATCCGATCTGCGCGATTATCTGATCAACAAGAAGTAACGGGTATATGGACTCCCTGCTTGCGTCGGTTCTTTCGTACGTCCTTATCTACAGGTATGCGGCTATTTTTATAATCGAGTTTTTCGGTGCGATAATCCTGCCATTGCCAGTCAACGCGGCAATGCTCGCCGTTGGCGCATTTTCAAGTCAGGGATATTTTAATTTATGGGGGTCTTTAACTGCGGCTGTTGCCGGGAATGTGCTGGGGGACCTTACAGATTATCTGGCGACCAGAAAGTTCGGTGAGATAGTGATCAAGAAGCTCAGGATAAATAAATCCCGCTTCTTCCTGCAGCTTGAAGAAGAGCTACGTCAGGATGCTGTGAGTACGGTATTCTCGTCCAGATTCGCCGGATCCCTTAGTTCAATAGTCAACTTTGTAGCTGGGTTTGTGGGCGTGCCATTCTTCAGCTTTTTTATACCCGACCTATTGGGTGATCTGATAGAGCCATTGGTCCTTATGTGCGTAGGTTACGTCCTAGGCGTCTATTGGGACAATTTCTCCAGCGTGCTGACCATATTCGCAGCCGTCGTTGCCACGGGCGTTATAATGTTCATCCTCTTCAGGATGTATCGACGAATGACGAAGCGGCGGAGAGAGTCTGCAGAAACAAGCGACAACTAGAGGATCTTATCAAAAGACCTTTTTGAACAGGGCGACGGCCTGTTCCTGGATTCTTGTATTGAGGTTCTTTCCGGCGAGAATAAGTGCGTTGTAGTCGGATGGATACCCGACCAGCTCCATAAAACCAACGCCCTTGATCCTCTTCTTGCCTACGGCGGCGCTTACGATAGTAGGGCTTTCCCAATAATTTATATCGCCGAATATCATCTCTTGGTCTGACGCGTCCGAGCGTATGTCCAGTTCTATGTCTTCCTCCGGAATCTTTACGGTCCACGATGTAGGATATTTGGCTTTTGTTTTCTTGCTTTCCCATGCATCCTTGCCGGATACCATGGAGAAGTGTTCATATCGCCGCACGCGTCTATTTTGATCGATGACAGTCAAAAAATAATTCTTAACCCGATCGACTTCATATTCCGCGCACATGATATCCATGCCGCTGTTCAGCTGCACGGAAAACCAAGTCCATTTATCCTTGCGGTATCCGGCATCGGTCCATTGATGGTCCATCCAGGCTTTGCCTTTCACACGCACCCATTCGCCCTCGACGTTTATCACTCCGTCGGCATGGAGGTCGGTTATCGAGTAATATCGGCTTTCCCGCCCCCAGAAAGATATGGTCCCGCCCTTCCCGTGGAGTATCGGCTTTCCGCCGGACCTCAGATACAGGTCCATTCTCTCCGTCTTTATGTGGAATGCCCCCTTCTCCGTTTCGGCCATCTCGCTCGTGGAAAATCCGTCCACATCAAGCTGATTGAGATAGTTGGCGTAAAGCATCGGACGGGTGAAACTGTCCCGGGACATTAGCGAGATGGTGTGTAGGTCTTTATGGCTTTTCTGCCTGTCGATGTCGGAGACTATCGAGTGTCCTGAATAGACATACGGAATATCTTTGAAGTTTTTGAATGGCTGCTTTAGGATGGGGATATTCACTCTTTTGGCGTCGGCTCTGAAGAGGCAATCCATGAACGCATATCGATTTCCGTCCTTATCTCTGAGATTGCCGTTGAAGTACCACCATTCGATAACGCTATCGTGCGGCAGCGCGTCTTCGGGCAGATGTATTTCCTTATGGTCCATTGGTTGCATATTAATAATAACAGAAAAGCCGTTGCACTGTGCGTGCAACGGCTATCCTCAGATAATTCCTTACCAGAGTTCATCCCCGGGGAATTGCCAGGGTAAGGGTGCTGTGGAGGGGTTGAGATATTCGGTAGGTAGGTTGGACATGAACCTGTCGCCATAGGGACGGTTGCCGTCCGGGAACAGTATCACGGCGTGGATCCTTCCCTTGTCATCGCGCAGCGAATCGAGCGTGCCGGCTGCCTTATGCCCCCAGAGGGACTTGAGCGCGCCGAGATAGGCGAATCCGCTGCTTGGACCGGGAGTTATTCCCATCAGCCAATTGAACCACTGACTGGCGAGATACGACGGTCTGGTCATTATTTCGACCGACTCGTTCAGAGATTCCTTCCAGGGAAGAGTGATCTCTCTCATGCGGTTAAGGTCACGGACTCCAGGGATCTCCTGCTTTGGCGCTAGGAGAACTCCCACGACCCTGATCTTTTTCAGCCTGTTGCGGAGATAATTGCTGACTCCGACCAGCGTTCCTCCCGTGCCGACTCCGGCGACGAAAAGCGTTGGTGGGTAAGCGAGCTGTTCCATGATCTTTGGACCGGTGAAGCTGGTGTGTAGCTTCGTTCCGTCCATGTTGGCGTATTGGTCGAGGTTGAGACAGCCGTTATCGGCATGCCATCCTTCGGCCTTCCATCCGCCTCCGCCCAGTCTTCTTGCCATGGCGATTGCGCTGGCGTCGACTTTGGGATCGGGGTGGATAAGCTCAGCTCCGGCCATGATGAGGGGGTATCTCTTGCCGTCCGGCAGATCGTGCGAAACCACAAGTTTTACGCGAAGCTTGCCGAATGACTTGGCTTCGGACGCGAGCACGATCCCGGTGTTGCCCGATGTGGCTTCCACTAGGGTGTCGACGTCACGAAGTATTCCCGACTCTTCGGCTCCAAGTAGGAGGCCGTAGACGGTCAGGAATTTGATGTTCTCGTATGGAAGGTGATACGCGATCGCTATGGAAAGATCGACCCGATCGGCCTCGAAAGGATTCAGCTCGCTCGGAACCGACAT
This sequence comes from uncultured Candidatus Saccharibacteria bacterium, assembly GCA_964559765.1. Taxonomy (GTDB): domain Bacteria; phylum Patescibacteriota; class Minisyncoccia; order UBA6257; family Colwellbacteraceae; genus JAMCRD01. The sequence goes on along the minus strand of CAZLHU010000003.1, from coordinate 2,787 downwards.
GACCGGCAATGGCCACTCATTCCAACGTTGTAGGTAATAACTACGTTCCATCTTGTTGCCTCCTTCTGTTTTTGACGAACTATCCACATTCTCATCTCAAAGTTCGTCGGACGTCAATAGTCTGGTGTATAAGCCAATAATGGCGAAATACAAAAAGAACGGCGTTATTATTGGTTGTCGTACCCTTCTACGGAGTTCTCAAAATGTTCCAACTCCACCCCGGCCTGTCGGAACAACTCCTCGCTCTCCTCGCCGGCATGGTATTTCTTCTCGCACACGATCTTTTTTATGTCCGTATTGATTATTATCTTCGCGCAGGTGGAGCACGGGGTCATTTTGCAATATAGTGTCGCTCCCGCGATTGCCACTCCCAGTTTGGCAGCTTGCGCTATGGCGTTCTGTTCCGCATGCACCGTCCTTACACAATGAGTGCTTTGAGAGCCGTCTTCGTGGGTTACCGTCCTCAGCTGGTGTCCGGCGTCGTCGCAATGGGGAAGTCCCTTGGGCGATCCGGCGTAGCCGGTCACTAGGATTTGCTTGTCCCGCGCGATTACGCATCCGGCGCGGCCACGGTCGCAGGTGGAGCGCTTGGCCACGGCTCGGCAGACCTCCATGAAATATTCATCCCACGTGGGGCGTATATAAGTATTGGACATAGCTCAATTATCCCGCAAACTATGAAAAATATAAACAGCCCAATGCCGTGCCGTGCTATAATTTCACACGATTATCAGACAGGAACCATATGCTAAAAATAATAAACCACACAATAAGCCTGAAAACCGCTGCCTCGCTGGATTTTATAGACATAACCGGGAAGATCCAGGATAAGATAAGGAAAAGCGGTATAACCGAGGGAATAATAAATATTCAGAGCCTTCACACCACCCTGTCTATAGTCGTCAACGAAGCCGAGCCCTTGCTAATAATGGACATGAAAAGACTTTTGGAAAAATTGGCCCCGAGGACTGCCAAATATCTTCACGATAACTTTAAGATCCGTACTGTGCACATGCACCCGAACGAATCCAAGAACGGCCATGCTCACAATAAAGCCCTGCATCTCCCAACATCCGCGATGCTGAACATCACGAAGAACCAGCTCCAGTTGGGGGAGTGGCAAAGAATTTTCGCCGTGGAGCTAGACGATTCCCGCCCGCGCAGGATCGCGCTTCAGATCATAGGGGTTTAAATGCCTTTGCCGAAAACTTGGCATTAGAGCGATAATATAAGTATCCATGAAAGAACGGATCCTTGGATTTCCTAAGAACATATTCTTTCTGGGCCTGACCAGCCTGTTCAACGACTTCTCTTCCGAGATGGTCTATTCCATCTTCCCGGCGTTCTTTGTTTCGGTCCTGAGGGCCGGAGCGGCTTCGCTCGGCCTTGTGGACGGCGTGGCGGAAGCGTTCTCAGACCTTTTTAAAATATATTCAGGCAACCTATCCGACTGGATCCAGAGAAGGAAGCCGTTCATTGTGTTCGGGTATGCGCTTGCGGTCGTCACCCGTCCGTTTTACATCCTGGCGTCGACCGTGGCCGAAGCCCTCGGCCTGCGAGTCTTGGATAGGGTGGGGAAGGGCGTGCGCGACGCCCCGCGTGACGCCATAATCTCGCTTTCCACTCCGAAGGAAGAGCTAGGAAAATCGTTCGGTTACCACCGGGCTATGGATACCACCGGGGCGATCCTCGGCCCACTTGTCGCATACATACTTCTGCGTTCCTTTCCGCTGAATTTCAATCTGGTTTTCATCACCTCGTTTATCGTGGGTATCCTCGCGGTCTTAACCCTGGTCTTTGTTTCTGATGTTGCGATCACTTTGATCAACGGCAACAGACGGCGCAACATTCTTGCTTCGTGGCGCGGGCTTTCCAGCCGTTTCAGGCTATTCATACTTGCGATCTTCGTGCTGTCCATCGGAAGCCTGCCAGTCGTCGTGGTCCTTTTAAAGACCCAGTCAATCGGCCTTATCATCGCCGATATCCCGTTGTTCTATATGGTCTATAACCTTTCCTATGCGATATTCTCGCTGCCTGCGGGCAAGCTTAGCGATCGGATCGGCGCACCAAGCGTCATCGCCATAGGTTACGCCGCCCTGCTTGCGAGCTATTTCGTCATCGCGCACGTTTCATCGGCGTGGGCGCTTGCGGGGGGATTCCTTGTCTTCGGTCTCTTCCCTGGGCTTACCGATGGCGTCCAGCGGTCGCTCGCTTCGCAATTGAGCGGCGAGGAATTACGCGGCGGGGCGTTAGGGTGGTTGAACGCGGCCGTAGGATTAGGGGCGTTATTTGCGGGTATCGGCGGCGGATATGTCTGGCAGGCATACGGTTCTGGGGCCGCATTCTTCGCATCCACTTTGGTCGTTGTCGGCGGGCTTATCCTGTTTCTTTTCTCCGTCAGAAAATCTGGGCGTACGGTTGTTGTCTAATGCCGTTAGGTATACATTAGAGGAGATATGAGTTCGACAAAGGTCATTAAAAATCAATCATAAAAAACTATGCACTCCTCATACATTGTAGCGGCCGTTATTGTGCTGCTGATAGTCGTCGTAGTCACTGTGGATATTTTGTTCTTCAGGGACCTGTTCTGGTACCGACTTATGGCGAATGTAGGAATAGTTCTTATATTCGGGGCCTTCCTCTTGAGATTCCTGAACCGATGAACTCATTAGTGTGGTAAATAGATTAAAGAAAAAGCTCCGATAAATCGGAGCTTTTTGTGATACAGTTTCCTGTCCTACCTATTGCGCAGCTCTACCTCTTTCTTCAAACCTATTTTAGCAGAAA
>CAZLHU010000002.1:0-78353 GCA_964559765.1 uncultured Candidatus Saccharibacteria bacterium | reverse complement strand
TTCCCGTGGCCTTAAGAATCTGGCCAGGGAATTAAAGGTTCCGGTGATAGCCGTATCCCAGCTGTCGCGCGCAGTCGATCAAAGAGAAGTCAAAGTTCCGCGCCTATCGGACCTGAGGGAATCGGGCTCCATAGAGCAGGATGCGGATGTGGTCATACTAATGAACTCCAAAGGCCAGGGTCCGGATAATCTTTCAGCAGACAGCGACAGTATCGTCGAACTTCACGTGGCCAAACACCGCAACGGCCCGGTCGGGGTAGTCGAGTTGTTCTTCGACAAGCAAAGAGCTAGTTTCAAAAACCTGGACAGTGTCCATAGCAATGATGAAAGTCCCGCAGCCTATTAAACGCTTTGTGGAAATATTCTCCGAGCTTCCTGGCATCGGTCCGCGCCAGGCTATGCGGCTGGCGTTTTATTTTATACATCGCGGACTGGCTATGCAGGGCGAAACGGTTCGCGCCTTGTCCGAGCTTAAGAACGTAAAGATATGCAAGCGGTGTTTTTTTATATATGAAGGGGCCGGCGACATATGCGACATATGTTCGGATCCGCACCGGGACCAGGGGGTGATAGCCGTTGTCGAGAAAGAGACCGACCTGCTTTCCCTGGAAAACGCCAAGAAATTCGGCGGCCGCTACCTTATAATAGGGGACCTGACGAAAAGCGGCGTATTGGACACCGAGCAGAGATTGAGGCTCCAGAGTCTCAAGCAATGGATAAAAGACTCAATGAATGGAAAGGCCAAAGAGATAGTAATCGCCATAAATCCGACCTCTGCCGGCGAGATTATAGCCTCAATGATCACTCAGGAATTGAGGCCATTCGCCGAAAAGGTGACTAAATTGGGCAGAGGCATACCTACCGGAGGAGAAATAGAGTTTGCTGACGAAGAAACGTTGAGCGAGGCCTTGACAAGGAGGGGCTAGTTGATTAAAAGATATCACGGTATGTGCGTTCCCGTATAAGAGTACGGGATAAAACGCTATATAATTAGTAAAATAATTCTTATGGAAGAAAAAGAAATTAACAATAAAAAAGATCAAGAAGAGCTCCAAGTTGGAACCCCCGAACTGAATAAAATGGAGGATGATCTGGCCAGGGTCACCAAGGAGCGCGACGAGTACCTAGCAGGTTGGCAAAGAGCTAAGGCTGACTTCATAAACTATAAGAAAGAGGAGTTGAGTCACCTGCAGGACGTAGCTAGAATGAGCAGTGAGGAGATAATCAGGGACCTCATTCCAGTGATGGACAGCTTCGATCTCGGGTTGGCCGCACTTGAGAAATCCGGCCACGTGGAGAAGGGCGTCTATATGATAAAGAGCCAGCTCGAGGACATGCTCCAGCGGAAAGGAGTCGAAAGAATTAAGGTGGAATTGGGCAAAGAATTCGATCCAAAATACGAAGAAGCAGTAGGGGTAATGGACGCCTCCGAACTTTCAAAAGATAGGGAATGGAAATCTGGTACGGTAGCTGAAGAAGTCGAAGTCGGCTATTTGTATCAAGGCAAGTTATTGCGTCCAACAAGAGTAAGATTAGTAAAGTAATCAATAAATATAAAAATGGCTAAGATATTAGGAATAGATCTAGGTACAACAAACTCCGCCGCAGCGGTGATGAAGAACGGCGAAATCCAGATTCTGGAAAATGCCGAAGGCAACCGCACGACGCCATCGATCGTAGCCGTATCAAAGTCCGGTGAACGGTTGGTCGGCCTGCTTGCAAAGCGCCAGGCTGTCACAAATCCGAAAAACACGGTCTTTTCGGTCAAGCGTCTTATCGGTCGCAAGTGGAGCGACCCGGAGGTCCAGCGCGACAAGGCGTGGTTGCCGTATGAAATAAAAGAAAGCGCCTCGGGCGGCGTCGATGTCAAAATGGGCGACCAATGGTATTCCCCGGAGGCCATCTCCGCCGAGATACTGCGCAAATTGAAGGCAGACGCAGAAGCGCGGCTGGGCGAGAAGATTGATGAGGCGGTCATTACCGTGCCGGCGTATTTCGACGATTCGCAGCGCCAGGCGACGAAGAACGCCGGCGAAATCGCGGGTCTTAAAGTCGACCGCATATTGAATGAACCCACAGCGGCTGCTTTCGCCTACGGTCTGGACCGTGCCAAGAACAAAGCTGACCAAAAGATCGTCGTCTACGATTTCGGCGGCGGCACATTCGACGTGTCCGTGCTTGAGATGAGCTTTGACCCGGACACGAAGGAGCAGACAGTCGAGGTAAAATCCACCGGGGGCGATACGCATCTCGGCGGCGATGACTTTGACAAGAAGATACAGGAATACCTTGTGGCTGAATATAAAAAACAGGAAGGCATAGACATCTCTAAGGATGCCCTTGCGTTGCAGCGTCTGAAGGAAGGGGCAGAACGGGCCAAGCATGAACTGTCTTCAAGCATGGAGACGGAAGTTAATCTGCCGTACATCACATCCGGTCCAGAGGGCCCGAAGCATTTCCTGATGAAGCTTTCGCGCGCCAAACTGGAATCTTTGGTGCAGGACTATATAGACCGTTCAATCAAGCTCACAAATGAAACGGTTTCTTCGGCGGGGTACAAGCTCTCCGATATAAACGAAGTTTTGCTTGTCGGCGGCCAGACCAGAATGCCTGCGATGCAGGAAGCGGTGAAAAAACTTTTCGGTAAAGAGCCGCATAAGGGGATCAACCCGGACGAAGTCGTCGCCATGGGCGCCGGCGTTCAGGGCGAGATTCTAGCGGCAAAGGCAGAAGGCCGAAAGACCGAAGGCGAAGTTAAGGATATATTGTTGCTTGATGTGACGCCGCTATCGCTTTCCATCGAGACGATGGGCGGAGTAGCCACGCCGATGATCACCAAGAATACGACCATACCTACTTCTAAGACTCAGATATTCTCGACCGCATCAGATAATCAGCCCTCAGTGGAGATCAATATCGTCCAGGGCGAGCGTTCTATGGCTGCCGATAATAAGACTCTTGCGCGTTTCGTTTTGGATGGAATCCCGCCGTCGCCGCGTGGACTTCCTCAGATCGAAGTCACTTTTGACATCGACGCCAACGGCATCTTGAGCGTAAAGGCTTTGGATAAGGCGACGAACAAGAGCCAATCGGTGCGCATTGAGGCTTCAACTTCGCTGTCAAAGGAAGAAATCGAGCGTTTGAAGAATGAAGCGGCGACTCACGCCGAAGATGATTTGAAGAAGCGTGAGATGGTTGAGGCTAAGAACAGCGCCGAGGCTATGATCTATTCCGCCGAAAAGTCGCTATCCGACGCTGGGGATAAGGTTCCGGCAGACGTGAAGGATAACGTGCGTGCCAAGATTACCGCTCTTAAAACTGCGTTAGAGTCCGGAGATAAAACAGGCATCGAAACGGCCATGAATGACCTTTCCAAAGAATTGCAAAAGATAGGCGAATCTATGTACGGCAAAGGAGATTCTTCATCGGAGAATCCTTCGACAGGTACGGATAAGTAGGTTAAAATTCAATCATGGCTGAAAGCTCTCTTCTTGAAAGGAGTCAGGATGTTTCGGAGGTGGACCGATCCGGCTTAAAGGTGGCTGCGACTATCTTGGTACCTGCGATTCTCGCTCTTGCTGCTAGCTATCTATTCCTGGCCGGCCACAATATCTGGAGTATCGTTCTAATCCTGTTGTTCATAAATCTTTTCGCGCTGCAGGCCTTCCTGTTGAAGAACTCGAGCCAGGTGTGGCTTGCTTTGGCGCTGTCGACGTTGGGTTTGGTCATACCTTTCTACTCGATAAACCTTAACTATCTGGCGACAGCCGCATTGGTTATATTCTTCTTCTTCGTGACGGGTGCTTTTCCCGCAAGGCATGAGCTGAACAATTCCCTGAAGCTATCCTTCTCCAGGGTGGCCAGAAAAGTCATGGTCGGGGGAATGACCGGAATCGCCGGGGGAATAACGGTCCTGATTGTGTCGGGGGCTCTGGGATCGTCTGTGTTTTCTATCGGCAACATAGACAAATATGTTGTCGACCCGTATATAGTCGCGCCAGCGGTGGAATACGCCACACATCAGACATATGTCCCAAATGAAACTGTTAAAGATTTCCTTACCAACCAGATAGAATCTTCTGTCGTCACTGTAAACGGGAATTCCATTAGCGTTGGCAGCTTGCCGGCTTCAGAAAAGAATCTGGTTGTCAGTGGGGCGATAAGCTCTTCAGTCTCCCAGATCAATAGCAGCATGGGCGTATCTATAGATGTGAATAGTTCTATATCGGACAATCTGCTCAATGTAATGGGGCAGAAGGTAAGCCAATTGGGCCAGCCGATGAAATTGATAGTGATTTTATCCCTATACATCATCCTGTGGTCCACCGTTCTGTTGCTGGCCACGATACTTGCCTACGTGCTGACGGTAATCGCTTTCCTCATATTCGAATTCTTGGTTATGACCAAGTTCGCGGAGGTGCAGATGGAATCGCGCAGCCACGAGGTCGTGACGTTGCAATAAAATAATATGAAGGACTATTACGAAATTTTAGGTGTGTCTCGCAACGCCTCCGCCGAGGATATAAAGAAGGCCTACCGTCAGATGGCCCACAAATATCACCCCGACAAAGTGGGCGGAGACGAGACCAAGTTCAAGGAAATAAACGAAGCTTATCAGATTCTTTCCGACGCCAGGAAAAAAGCTGAGTATGACCGTTTCGGCAGGGTCTCCGATGGCGGAGGTCCTACTGCCGGCCCGGGCGGCTTTAACTGGGACGTAAACATGAACGACTTCAATAACATGGGCGACTTCGGCGATATCTTCGAATCTTTCTTCGAGGGAATGGGGGTCAGGCCGCGCCGGAAGAGCTATGACCATGGCGCCGATCTGCAATTAGGCGTGGAGATAACCCTCGAAGAAGCGAGGGCGGGCAAGTCTATGAATCTTGAGTTTGAGACAAAGGTTGTCTGCGATGTCTGCAAGGGCCTCGGCTATAAGGCCGATAAGGGCGTTAAGAAGTGCGAGTATTGCGCCGGCAGGGGAGAGATTCGCGAATCAAGAAATACGATATTCGGCAACTTCGTTCAGGTCGTTTCCTGTCCGGAATGCCGCGGTACCGGAGAGATCCCCGTAGAACTGTGCCCTAACTGCAAGGGCGAGGGCAGGAAAAAAGGATTCAGGTCCGTTAAATTGGAAATACGTCCAGGCGTTACTGACGGCCAGATCATAAAAGTTAAGGGAATGGGGGAGGCCGGCGAGCGCAAGACCGAAGCGGGCGATTTGTATGTCAGAGTCGGTATTAAGAGACATCCCGTATTCGAGCGTAGGGGAGATAGCCTATATATGCAGCTGGAGGTGCCGATAACGGACATACTGCTAGGTAAAAAACGCAAGGTAGTCGGCCTGGGCGGCAAAGAGCTTACGGTGCAAATACCAGCTGGATTCGATGTGGCCAAGGAGCTCAGGGTATCGGGGGAGGGCGTCTCGAGGAGCGGGGACCTTTTCATACATATAAAGATCAAGACCCCGAAACTCGATTCCAAAGCCAAGAAACTGGCCGAAGAACTTGAAAAACTACTCGGAGAAGAGTAATTTGTGATACAGTTTCTTAGCCCTGATTCGGTAGCAGTCGGCGAAGGATATGAAGGAAATAGTAGTTTGCTATTTACTTAGGTAAGGGACCGAAGAGCCGCCCCTATAGCTCAGTCGGTAGAGCAGCTCCCTTTTAAGGAGACGGTCGCAGGTTCGATCCCTGCTGGGGGCACCAGAATCATTTCTGATAAATTATGAAAACTTGGAAATCCAATTTTATAGTACTAATAATCATCATTGTTATAGCCATCGTCTCGGCTGTATTTATATATCCCAATAGGTGGAGCAAAAGCGTGAGCCCTTGGAGGTATGGTTTGGACTTAGCCGGAGGTACGTCACTCGTATATGACATAGATTTGTCTTCTGTCGCTCCGGCCGATTACAGCTCCGTGGTGAACGGCTTACAGGACGTTCTTACGAAACGCATAGACTTATACGGCGTTTCCGATGCCCAGGTTACCGTGGCCCAGAACAACAACAATTATCAATTGCTGGTTGATCTGCCCGGGGTCAAGAACCTATCCGATGCGGTAAATGAAATAGGACAGCTTCCGACCTTGCAGTTCGGATTGGTCCAGATTGCGACCAGCACCACCGGCAGCAGTACGGAAAATCTGGCGCTAACCCAGCTTACCGGTCGTTATATAACGAACGCTGCCCTGAGCTTTGATCAGAATAACAACCCGATTTTCACTTTTAACCTTAACGACCAGGGTTCTCAGATCTTCTCCCAGATAACCAGCAACAACATCAATAAGCCGCTTTGCATACTCGTCGACGGCAATCTTATCTTCCCCGGCGACACAAACATGTCTTGCCCGATAATAAATTCGGCGATAACCAGTGGTCAGGCTCAAATCAGCGGATCGGGCGTGACCGCGACCGTCGCTCAGCAGCTTGCTGAAAGGTTCAACGCCGGCGCCCTGGCCGCTCCTATAAAACTAGTAAGCGAAGAGACCGTAAGCGCCACGGCGGCGGACAATGCGTTGCATCAGATATTGGTGGCTGGGGGGATAGGCACCCTAGCCGTCATATTATTCATGCTTCTTTCGTATGGCGTTTTGGGGCTGTTCGCATCATGCGCGTTGCTCATCTACACTTCTTTGTCATTAGGACTGTTCAAATTCCTGATACCCGGAGGATTCACCCTCACTCTGGCTGGAATCGCCGGCGTCATTCTCTCGATAGGTATGGCCGTCGACGCAAACATCCTTATCTTCGAACGCTCCAAGGAAGAGGTTAAGAAGGGCTCAAACTGGCATGTTGCCATTGAAGAGGGGTTCCGGAGGGCTTGGCCTTCAATCCGTGACTCGAATATAAGTACCATCATTACGGCGACCATCCTCTATTTCTTAACTTCAAGTTTCGTTAAAGGTTTCGCCCTAACCCTGGGTCTCGGCGTCATAATCAGCATGTTCTCGGCCATATTCGTGACCAGGGCCATGTTGGAGGTATTCATGGAAAAATAATTACAATGATCAATTACGTCGGACACAGAAAAGTATTCTATTGGATCTCAACCATAATGGTTGTCGTAGCTATATCCGCGATAGCGCTGTTTGGATTCCGCCTCGGAATAGATTTCAAGAGCGGTTCCATATGGGAAGTTCAGATCCCCAACACGAACATCGCCACGGTAAAGGATTTCTTCACTTCCACGTTAAATCAGAGCGTTGAGACCGTCGCTTTGGATTCCCAGAGCAGCACCTATTCGATAACGATGAACGTCATCTCTGAGGCGAGCCGCCAACAGTATCTAACCCAGATACAGGACAAGTTCGGCAGCGGAGTGCAGGACGTCTCTTTCTCCAGCGTATCTCCTACGATCTCCAGCCAGTTGGAGCAGAACGCCGTATGGGCAATAATCCTTGTGTTGGTTTTCATATCCCTGTTCATATCCTTCGCCTTCCGAAAAGTTTCGCAACCTATCAGTTCGTGGAAATACGGGGCTCTGACCCTTATCACTCTATTCCATGACGTGGTCATACCAGCCGGGCTATACGCTATTCTGGGAAGATACTTTGGCGTAGCCGCGGATTCCAACTTCTTAGTTGCGCTTCTGGTTGTCATGGGATTCTCGGTTCATGACACCATCGTGGTCTTCGATCGAGTAAGAGAGAACCTGGTCAAATACCGTGGAAGAGAGGACTTTGGAAGCATAGTCAACCGCAGTATAAATGAGACCTTCAGGCGTTCGGTCAGCACGTCCCTTACTCTGATTTTAGTCCTACTTGCTATATACTTATTAGGGCCGTTAAGTTTGAAATATTTCGTCCTGACCATACTTGTCGGTACGACGGTAGGCGCCTATTCTTCAATTCTGATTGCAAGCCCTCTGCTTGTCACTTGGAATAATTGGAAGAATAAGAAGAAAGCCTAACGCAGGATTAGTTGGGTAAAACCGACGCTTCGGCTCTATCTATCCTTGACAATATCATTAGAAAATTGTAATTTATTCACATGAAATCTAAGTCGGTAGATGTCCAAAAATTGGTTGATAAGGCCTTAGAGGGCCTAGATCGACGTTCAGCAAAAATATTGGCCGGCCGTTATGGTCTTTCTGGCAACAGTTCCAAGACTCTCGCTGAGTTGGGCTTATCTTATGACCTGACCAGGGAACGTGTCCGTCAGATCGAATCCAATGCGATAAAGTCGCTGATCGACTCTTTAAAGGGTGACAGTGATTTGGAGTACCTGATCGGCTTCATAGACGGATATCTGCAGAACGTGGGAAATGTACGCCGACACGACCTACTTACGGCAGACCTGCATTCGTTATTCGGCGATGCCGGGTCGTTGAAGCGTTTCGCGAATAACCTGCGCTTATTGGCCGACATGATAGATTCGCCTGAGTTTGTCGAAGGCGACGACGAGCTACACGATGTGTGGCACCGTGACGAAAAAGCATACAAGATCGCTAGGAAAGTCGCTGAAGCATTGGCTTCGAATAACAGCAACGACTTCGACTCATTCCTAAGCGCCACTTCCAACAAATACAATCTTACCGAACCGGTCATATTGAACTATCTATCGATCTCGAAGCATTTCAAGATCGGGCCATATGGGGACCTAGGCTCGGATAAATGGATACACATAAATCCCAAGACGGTCAGGGACAAGAGCTATCTTGTCTTGATGAAGTCGAAGGAGCCGCTGCACTTCAAAGAAGTTGCCACCAGGGTCAATGCCCTTAGCGATAAGGACGTCCATCACCAGACGGTCCACAATGAACTTATTAAGGATCCTAGGTTCGTGTTAGTGCGTCGCGGTACGTACGGCTTGAAGGAGTCTTCTAAGAGCTAGATGCCACAACAAATCATAAATATAGTTGAACAGGTGGTTGTTGTCGCGTTTGGGATCGGTATCCTATTCGCGTTTTTTATTACCATCCGCGATATGGTTAAAAAATATAAGGCCAAGCAGAAGCAGGAGGAGCATGATAGCGGTCTTAACTGGGCGACATTGGAGCTCAAGATCCCAGCGGACAATTTGAAATCGCCTCAGGCCATGGAACAAGTATTCGCCACCTTGCATGCCATTCCCAGCGAGGACCTGATGTCTTTTGAAATAGTCGGCTTTTCGGAGAGCACGCATTTCTATATCCGTTTGCCGGACCATCTCCGCAAGCTTTTGGAATCAGCGGTGTTCTCGCAGTATCCTGGTGCGGAAATTACTCCGACCGAGGATTACGTGGGCCGGTTTGGCACCGATCTGCCGGACGAGAACTATGACATCGCCGGTTCAGAACTGGTGTTCAGCCGCGACGGCGCTTACCCCTTACGCACGTATCCTTCTTTCGACGAGAGTAGGAAAGACGAATATTATATAGACCCCATCGCTACGATCGTAGAGACTATGTCCACGCTTAAGGATGACGAGATGATCTGGACGCAGATCGTCATTCATCCGCTGGCGGATAAGGACAAGGTTAAGAAATGGGAAAAGGACTCCCAAGGGGTTCTGGACGAGCTTTTGGGACGCAAGGCCAAGGTTAAGCCTAAGAAGCTATCCGACCACATTTTCGGCATATTAAAATTTTTGATCGTCGACGTGATTTCTGGGCTGTTCGAACATCCGGGCGCGAAACCGCCCAAGAAGGATGATAAGCCTGCCGGCAAATCAATATCTCCCGGAGAGAACGACGTAGTTCGGGCCATAGAGAACAAGCGCGCCAAGTTCGTGTTCGAGGCTACAGTCCGCGCTCTGTATTTGGACCGACGCAGCTCTTTCGTTAAGGGCAATATGTCAGCGGTCGTCGGGGCATTGCGCCAGTTCGGCAGCCCTCAACTGAACAGCTTCAAACTGGATGACGTTAAGATGACCTTCATAGAGAAGAACTTCGGCAAAGAAAAAAAGGAGTTGGAATCAAAAAAGAGCCTTTTCCAAAACTACTGCAAGCGCAGCTTGTCCAAAAAGCCGCTTATGATCTGCACCGAGGAGCTGGCTACTATGTACCATCCGCCGCATTCGACGGTCGGCGCCGAGAAGCTGACCCGTTTGGAAATGAAGCGGGGCGCTCCGCCTACGAATTTGCCGGAAGTGACCGAATAGATAATCCGCGTCTGGTGGTATAATCAAATCAGATGACAGGCAATCCTGGCTTATAATTAAAAATCAGTATGGACAAGGACTTAACAGTTATCGGCCAGACGACCGCACATAATAAAAATGTGGTCTTCGGCATAAAGAAAATCGACCGCAGACAGCATGTCTATGTGATAGGTAAAACCGGGAGCGGCAAGACGACCCTGATGGAGAATATGGTGGTCGCCGACATTCTAGCCGGTCGCGGGGTTGGCGTAATCGATCCTCACGGCGAATTCGCCGAGCGCATACTCAAATTCGTTCCGCCGGAGCGCGTGGAAGACGTGGTCTACTTCAATCCGGCTGACGTCGAACATCCTGTCGGGTTTAACCCGCTCGAGCGAGTAGGGGAGGAGTACCATCATCTTGTGGCCTCCGGCTTGATGGGCGTGTTCAAGAAGATCTGGATCGATGCCTGGTCTGCCAGGATGGAGTACATCCTCAACAACACATTGCTTTCACTGCTTGAATATCCCGGGTCCACTCTTCTCGGGGTCATGCGCATACTTACCGACAAGGCGTATCGCAATGAGGTGGTGAGCCATCTTTCCGACCCGGTGGTGAAGAACTTCTGGATCAACGAGTTCTCTCGCTATACCCAGCGATTTGAGACCGAAGCCACAGCCGCAATATTGAACAAAGTCGGACAGTTCGTGTCCAACCCCATAATCCGCAGGATCATCGGCCAGCCGCATTCGACCATAGATCTAAGGAAGATTATGGACGAGAAGAAGATATTCATCGCCAACCTGTCAAAGGGAAGGGTGGGCGAGGATAATTCCGAACTGCTTGGGGCGATGCTCGTCACTAAGATGCAGCTTGCAGCAATGAGCCGCGTGGATATACCTGAGGCCGAGAGAGAAGACTTTTATTTATACATCGACGAGTTCCAGAACTTCTCTACGGAATCATTCGCCAACATACTCTCCGAGGCCCGCAAATACAGACTGAATCTCGTATTGGCCCATCAATACATCGCACAGCTGATCACCGGACAAAACAGCAAAGTTCGCGACGCGGTTTTCGGCAACGTCGGCACGATGGTCGTATTCAGGGTCGGAGCGGATGACGCCAGATTCTTGGAGAGGGAATTCATGCCTACCTTCACCGAGAATGACCTGGTCAATCTGAGCAAATATCACGTTTATATAAAACTTCTCATAGATGGAACGGCCTCCAAGCCATTCTCGGCGCAAACCCTGCCCCCGCCGCCATTGCCGGAAAGCCCGCTGTCCGAGGACATAATACAGATGAGCCGCACGCGCTACGGATCGCCGAAGGAGGCTGTCGACAAAAAGATCGACGAGGAGCTGCATTCCGGAAGCAGCGATGTGAGCGATAAGGCAGAGCGACGCACCGAGCAGCATCTCGACATACTCAAATCCAATGCGGAAGAGGAATCTCCGCACCGCAAAGTGCGCAAGGCCGCCGATCTGGACGAGCTCCGAAAACTTTTGAGCAAATCCGTCGGTCCTTCCGATAAAGCAGACGGATCTATGGATGGTGATATTAAGCCGGACGAGGCGCCCATAAATCCCGACTCCGAATCAAAAGAGGATCCGGAGGAATAGCCCGGATCGTGAATTATGCGCCACAGCTGATTGACTCGTCAGGGTCGATTAAGTACTTTGTGTAGGTCATATGCATATGGAGAATACCAATTCAGGATCAAAGAAGAAGCTGGTCTTCGTGGGCCTGTCAGGGGGAGTTGATTCCTCTGTCGCCGCATACCTGCTCAAAAAGGACGGCTATGACGTCGTCGGCGTACATCTGCGTTGCTGGAACGTGGACGGCTGCGATGTGCGCGAGGCCGAAGACGCGCGCCGCGTGGCCAATAAATTAGACATTCCTTTCTATGTCTTCGACATGGAAAAGGAATATGAAGCGAAAGTCGTGGAATACATGATCCAAGGCTATCGCAACGGCATCACCCCCAATCCTGACGTGGCCTGTAACAGGGAAATAAAATTCGGCCTATTCATGGACCGGGCAATGGAGATGGGGGCTGACTATGTCGCTACCGGTCATTATGTGAAAATTGCCAAATCCGGAGACGGCTTCAGCTTGTTTGAGGCGAAAGACAAGAATAAAGACCAGAGCTATTTCCTATGGACCCTTACCCAAAGACAGTTGAAGCGTTGCCTGTTTCCCCTCGGGGACTATATCAAACCGGAAGTAAGGACGATCGCCAAAGAGGCGGGGCTGCCTACGGCTGCAAAGAAGGACTCGCAGGGAATCTGTTTCATCGGCAAGGTCACGATCGCCGATTTCCTATCCAAATACATCCCAGAGGAAAAGGGGAATGTATTGAACGTGAAAGGAGAAAAAGTGGGTGAGCATAACGGCGCACAGTTCTATACCATCGGCCAACGCCATCTCGGCGTAAACCTGAGGCATCCGCATATCGGCGTGCCGGGCCCCAAAGATACCAGGCCAGTGTATGTGTCCGACAAGGATGTCAGGACGAACACTCTGGTCGTGGCTGAGGGCGAAGACAACCCCGTCCTTTACCGTAACGAGGTTGATCTGTCCGATGTAAATGTCATAAATCGCAAAAGCGATATGTCGGACAAAGGCGGCGTGCCGGTCATGGCCAGGGTGCGCTATCGCCAGCGCCTGTCTGAAGCCACATTAACGACTGGATCTGACGGAACGTCCAGGCTCGCATTCAATCATCCTCAGAAATTCGTTGCCTTAGGACAATCGGCAGTCTTCTATTCCAAAGAAGGCGAGATGCTTGGCGGGGGAACGATAATCGGCTCGGCCTAGTATGTTAAAATTAACCCATGCTCATACTTTTTACCGGTAACGGCAAGGGCAAGACGACCGCTGCTTTAGGCCAGGCCGTAAGGGCGATCGGACGGGGACGCAACGTGCTTATGGTCCAATTCATAAAGGGCCCATGGAAGTCGGGGGAGGATTTCGTGGAAATCCATCGGCGGGAGGATGGGGCTGGAAAGCTGGTCATAAAGAAAATGGGCCTCGGTTTTGTTGGGATATTGGGAGACCAACTGCCCAAAGAGAAGCATATTGAGGCTGCGCATGACGCCCTCGCTTTCATTGAATCGGAACTGGATAAGTGGGATATGCTTATTCTTGACGAGGTCAACGTCGCTGTATCCCTGGGTCTTATACCCGCAGATGAAGTGCTTAGGGTTATGCACAAAGTTCCGCTGAAGAATATAGTAATATTTACAGGAAGAGGCGCCCCGCAGGAATTCATAGACGCCGCGGATCTAGTGACCGATGTCCATGAGATTAAGCATCCATTCAACGATGGCAAGATAGCTGAACTAGGTATAGAATTTTAATAAGTATAACCAATGACCGTGAACAATAATAAGGACAAAATAGTAATCGTTTTGCTGTGCGTCGTGATAGTCGTCGTTTTTGGCGCATTGATTTATTACTATCATGGAGTGAACCTATCTAAGGGCGCTGAATCTAACGTCAATATCACCAAATTATCGACCCCCGTCCCGTTGCAAGTTTCCACTCAAGACCAATCTTCAGACTGGAACGTATACTCCTCACCACAGTTCAAGGTCACGTTCAAGTATCCAAATTTCCAATTATTCGGAGCCGTGGATGGCGGAGTCTCTACTCAAGGGCAGGCCGATGCCCAGATCAGCATAAGGCCTGACAGCGGGGTCACCGTAGACGATTTAATAAACGCCCAAATTGCGAACCAAAATTCCGGCGGTGGGTTCAGCGCGACTTACGGAGCCGGTCCTATAATCGAAGTTGTAAACGTCGATAATCGAAGCGGAGATCTCATTGTCGCAACCAGCACCATAAAAGGAGATATAGGCAAGGATATGCTGGTAGTCGAGTATCCTGAGCCAGTCACCATAATAAACAGCGTCGTTGGCAGCCAGGTCTATCAGTATCTCGTGCTGCAATTTAGCGATATGAATCTAAGTCTTGTTAAGGAAATAATCGGTACCATCAGATTCCTATAAAACCATCTCGGCAGTTGGTGCGAATCTATGATCCAGTTGATAGTCGATATCAACTGGATTTTGTTGCTGATGTTGTTGTACACTTCCAATAATGCGTATCCTAACAGAGGAAATACTTGGCAAAGAAGGCCAGGAAGTGGAACTTGCGGGCTGGGTAGGCGGACGTAGGGACCACGGGAAGATAATCTTCATAGATATCCGCGATCGAAGAGGTATCGTTCAACTAGTATTTACCCCTAAGGACAAGGAACTATACGACTTGGCCAATACTTTGCGTTCGGAGTGGGTGATAAGGGTGCGTGGTAAGGTCACCGTAAGGCCGTCGGGACAGGAGAACTCTGAAATACCGACGGGCAAGCTGGAAATTCCAGTGGAAAAGCTTGAGGTTATAACTAAGGCCAAAACGCCTCCTTTCGACGTAGGCACGGACGGACACGAGGTTAGCGAGGATATACGTATGACTTACCGATATCTAGATTTGCGCCGTGCCCGCATGCAGAAGAATCTTAGGAACAGGCATAAGGTCTTGAGATATATGCGCGACTACCTTGCCGACAAGGGATTCGTCGAAATTGAGACGCCGATATTGGGCAAGTCCACTCCGGAAGGCGCAAGAGACTATTTGGTCCCTTCGCGATTGCACTCGGGGGACTTCTACGCCCTGCCGCAATCTCCCCAGCAGTATAAGCAGCTTTTGATGGTCGCCGGAATCGAGCGTTATTTCCAGGTCGCCCGCTGTTTCAGGGACGAGGATACCCGGGGCGATAGGCAGCCCGAATTCACTCAGCTGGACATAGAGATGAGTTTTATCGACCAAGATGAAGTAATGGGGCTGATTGAAGACTTGTATCTGGGACTGGTCAAAAAGCTGTATCCCGACAAGAAGATCGTGTTGGACAAGAATGGCCGGATTCCTAGGATGTCCTATGCTGAGGCGATGAGCAAATATAACAGCGATAAACCCGATGTTCGCCAGAACAAGAATGACCCCAACGAACTGGCGTTTCTATTCGTAGTTGATTTCCCCGCATTTGAATGGAAAGAGAGTGAAAAGCGTTGGGATTCCGTACATCACCCATTCACCAAGCCCAGGGTCAAGAATACCAAGGAGTTCTGGGAGGCGTTCAAGAAAGACCCGGCCGCGATCCTCGCCGATCAGTATGATTTTGTGCTGAATGGGTATGAGATAGGCGGAGGTTCCATTCGTATACACGACCCAGAATTATTGGCCGCCGTCTTCGAGGCGATGGGCAACGATCCAAAGGCGATACAAGCCCAATTCGGCCATATGCTTCAGGCTTTTGAATATGGCGTTCCTCCTCACGGCGGAATAGCTCCAGGAGTCGATCGTTTCGTGATGCTCATGGAGAACGAGCCGAACATCCGCGAAGTGATCGCTTTCCCAAAGACAGGGGATGGCCGCGATTTGCTGATGAATGCGCCTTCCGAGGTGAGTGAGGCCCAGTTGAGAGACTTGCATATAAAACTAAGAGACGAAAAAATAAAATAAATGCATCCCAAAGAGGAACGAACGTTGGTGATAATAAAACCTGACGGTATTCAGAGAAGCCTGATTGGCGAGATAGTGCAGCGCTATGAACGCAGTGGTTTGAAGCTTATAGGCATCAAGATGATGGTCCCGTCCATAGAGCTGATCGAAAAACACTATCTGATCGACCCAGAGTGGCGTGTAAAGACGGGTATGAAGACCATCGAGTCGTATAAAAAGAAAGGCAAGGTGCCGCCTTCGGAAGATCCGTTGAAGATCACGGAGGTCATTCTAAATAACTTAAAGAGATATATGACGAAGGGACCAGTCATCGCCATGGTTTGGCAGGGGATGCACGCCGTCGGCATTGTCCGCAAGCTGACAGGGGGAACGGAGCCGCTGACCTCGGATGTCGGCAGTATCCGCGGAGATTTCACCATCGACTCCTATGAGGTTTCGGACGGAGAGAACCGCGCTGTGCGCAATCTTATTCATGCATCCGGTTCGACTGACGAGGCGAATAAGGAGATTTCGCTCTGGTTCGGGCCTTCGGAGTTGATTGATTACCGTCTGATCAACGAAGCCATGCTTTACGGCACGGAATTGGAAGGCATCCTATAAGCCCTTTCTCATCTTGTGGAGGAATGTGACAAAAAGCCCTTAATTGGGCTCTTTTGTTATCCTCTTGCGAACGGTAAAAGGGTGTATAATTAGGTTAGGTCCCGCTACCAATGTATCCGGATCAAATAGACCTATTAGGGCTCGCGATAGCATTTCAGCCCTTGGGCTGAGATTGAGCCTGCCCACCTGGCTAAAGCCGGGATATCACACTTGGAGCGGGACTTTAGTTCAGCAACGACTTGAATGGATTAAGATGGCCAACACTTTTGAACATTTTTTAGGAAGGTCTCTATCCCATGTCGTGAGGTTTAACGGTACGCCCCAGCATTTCATAGAATCTGTGGCGGAACATTCTTTTTATACTGTTTATTTCGCAACAACCATTCTCTATTTTTTAAAGCAAGCAGGAGAGGAGATAGATGAGGCCAAGGTATTGAAGATGGCCTCGATTCACGACGTCGAAGAAGGATTCAGCGGCGACATAGTCAACCCCTTTAAGCATTATAACGACCAAATCCTGGAGGCGATAAGGAGCGTCAATGAACAGACGATCGCGTTCATGTTTGAGAACCTTCCTCAGGGATTGCAGGAAGAATATATAGCCATATGGAAGGAGGAAGCCGCTCAGCGCAGCAAGGAATCCCAGGTAGTCAAACTAGCCGACCGATTGTCGCTGGTCTCTAAATGCTATGAAGAGATGCAGGTCGGGAACGTATTTTTCAAACCGATCTATGAAGGGGAGGTAAAAAGGATAGAACGGATGAACTATCCCTGGTGGAACGCTATAAGGGGAAATATTCTGCCGCCGACCCTTGGAATTTAAGCCTTCGGCTTATCGGCTCGCTCGTAATACTCCTTGGTCTGGGTGTTAACCCTGATGTAATCGCCGGCGTTGACGAACAATGGTACTGATATCTTTGCACCGCCCTCGATAGTCACTATTTTAGTGCCGCCCTGTGCGGTATTGCCTTTGACGGCTGGTGGGGCATCGATCACTTCGAAATCCATCTTTATCGGTATCTCTATCTTTATTACCTTATCGCGGAATATCCATGCGGTGACCGTCATATTGGCCTTGAGAAAAGGAGCTATATCCGGTATTGCCGCTTCGTCGAACTTGAAGCGGTTCTTTGTATCATTGGCAAAGTTGAACCAGCATTCGCCGCGGTTCTTATAGATGAACACTGCCTCTTTTCGCTCTATCTCCACCTCTTCGAAATAGTCGCTGGCCTGCCAGGTCCTGTCGAGCAGCTTTCCGGTTATGAGGTTGCGGATCTTGGTTTTGACCACAGCTTTCCTTTGTTGCATCCTCAAAAACTCCGAATCAACAACTTCGTATGGATCTCCCTCAAAAGCGAAGAGCACGCCCTTTTTCAGTTCCGTATATGAAAGCATCGCGTTTATTCTAGACGAGAAGATTAAAAAAGCAAGCTAGACCGGAGGGCCCGCCTTTAAAGATCAATGCGTTGGTAGTATTATCAATGTGATGTCCGCAGAGGAAAATAAGGATAATAATTCTTCCCAGTCGCATATACATATATTCGGGGAGGAAATCGACTCGCGTCGGTTTGGTGGTAGCTCCAAATGGGATGAGCGCGATAAATGGCGAGAAGAGAGGGAGTGCCACAAGGAAGAGTGGAGAAACAACCATCCCCATCATCACGGAAGCATGTTGTGGGGGCTTTTGATCTTGCTCGTAGGTGTGATTTTATTACTCAATGGCTTCGGGTTGATATCCCATGCATTCTGGGTGGCGCTCGTTCCTTTCTGGCCGGTGATACTGATCATCTGGGGATTGGACATACTGCTTGGCAGAACTTCGGTCGGCAGAATCTTGGTGGCGCTCGTGGCCATAGCCCTTTGCGTAGTCGTGATAGTCTATGGGTTGGCGAAAGTGGATCCGGTTGTCGCCAATTCCTTGCCTCCAAGCGTAAATTCGCTAATTATGCAGCCACAACAGATACAAATAAATATAAACAAATGAACAGAGGAAGATTAATCGCCGGCGTAATAATAATCGCAATCGGTCTCAGCGCGCTGGTCGGGTTGTCCCTGTTCAAGTTTCTTATAGCACTGTTGATCATAGCGATCGGGGTAAGGATTTTAAGCGGCGGCGGGCGCCACGGCGACTGGAAGGGGTATACAGCCACGGCATCCACCGAGGACAATCTTAATGAAGTGGCTATTTTCAGTCCGTTGTATAAGGATGTTTCTTCCAATAACTTCAAAGGAGGAAGCGTATCCATGATATTCGCCGGAGGAAAGATAGACCTCAGCAAAGTTAAAACAGAAGCAAGGGCCGTGGATCTAGAGTTCTCGGCGGTATTCGGCGGCATGAAACTGGTAATTCCTAAAGATTGGACAGTCAATTCCAAGAGTTCCGCTATATTCGGTGGGATAAACGACCAAACCGAGAAAGGGGAGGGTAAAGTAACCCTTAACCTAAGAGGTTCTGTAGTATTCGGCGGCATAGAAATAGTCAATTAAGCAAGGCCCCAATTGGGGTTTATAAACGTCATAGCTATTAGGCTAGGCAAAGCCTAATTTTATTAGAAATCCAAGGAGTTGGCTGATGGTCTGTCTTTTTATTCACAGCCCCGTCTTTGTATACGGCCTAAAAAAGTAGGGGATGGTATAATTATTGCAATGGCTTTTACGAATCCGTATTAGTGGTCGGCTGCTACGTGGTTCGCTGGAATCAATAAGTCGAATAAAAACAAATAAAAACAAATGAAAAGATTTAATAACGTATTAGTAATAACAACGGCGTTTGCCGTATCTCTCATATTCGGCCTGACTGGGCCGGTTACTGCATTCGCGCAAACATCTCCATCTCTTGGAATGGCGTCGACCTATGGCGTCCTAGCCGGCAGCACCTATAGCAACTCTTGGGCGGCCACGTCGATCAATGGGGACGTAGGATTCACGACTGGACCGAGCGTTAAACCTTCGTTGGGTGCGCAGAATACATACTACGGCTCAGTAGCTCCTTATTCTCAGGCGCTTACAGACGCATCGAATGCCCTATCAAATGTATCTACCGGCATTGCTAGTCAGCCATGTACGTTCACCTTCACTCTGGTAGGTGGGAGTGTGGACCTTGCCACTGACACGTCGCATCCCGGCACCGTAGGCGTCTATACTCCTGGAGTGTATTGCAGTACGGGAGCCATGGATGTTGGAGGCAATGTAACCCTGAACGGCAGCGGGACATATATCTTTAGAGCCGATGGCGCTCTAACTTCGGATGCCGGCTCAGTTATCACATTGTCTAATGGCGCATCAGCCTGCAATGTCTTTTGGACGGCGACTGCGGCTACGACGCTTGCCGCCAATACGACGTTCATCGGAACGGACATAGACAATAATAACGCCATTACCGTCGGCGACAACACCACGTGGACAGGAAGCGCAATATCGCTGCTTAACGGGACAATTACGACCGGTGATACGGACCATATAATTGTACCGACGTGTTCAGCTCCAGTTACCACGTCCGGTGGATCTTCGCTGGGCAGTAGTCTAAACAGTGTCACTATTTTCAAGGAGGTCATAAACGATAATGGCGGAACGTCGACTGCTGCCAATTTCCCCTTATTTGTAAGCGGAACGCCCGTAACCTCTGGTAATACAGTATATTTGGCTTCGGGTACCTATAAAGTTACCGAGACCAATAATATTTCTAAGTATAAGGCCACTTTTTCCGGCGATTGTAATGCCAATGGTCAGATAACCGTTACGGCCGGCAGCAGTCATAATTACGTTTGCTATCTGACCAACAGTGATGTGGCTTTAGCGGTAGTGCCCGTGCCGCCACTGATAAACGTCACGAAGATACCCAGCCCTCTGGCTCTACCCTCTGGACCGGGGACTGTCACATACAATTACACAGTATCGAATGTTGGGATAGTTCCCATGACCAATGTGACGGTAACCGACAATGAGTGCAGTCCCGTCACCATTTCCGGGAGTATAAATCCCAATTCAACGCTCGGTGTGGGTGATAAATGGAGCTATAGTTGCACTGCCACGCTCTCTAAGACAACCAGTGACACAGTCACCGCGACCGGAAAGGCAAACGGATTGATCGCCTCTGATACAGCCAATGCTACGGTCGTCGTCGGGTCTTCGGTTGTGCCGCCATTGATCAATTTGGTAAAAGTGCCTGCGCCATTATTCCTGCCCGCTGGCGGGGGATCGGTTACGTACACCTATCTGGTGACCAATCCAGGCACCGTGCCGCTTAGCAACGTAACGCTTGTCGATAACAAGTGCTCCCAAATAAGCAGTCCTACTGGCGACGCTAACAGCAACGGGTTGCTTGATCCAAGCGAAACGTGGACTTACTCTTGCCAGATGAATTTGAGCCAGACGACCACGAACACCGCTACGGCCCAGGGCAGCGCCAACGGCTTTACGGTTACCCACTCATCGACAGTAGCTGTCGCCGTAGCCGCTCCGAAGCTTCCGAATACAGGATATCCTCCTCAGAGCAATGAAACTCCCTGGAATGTCATAGCATTGGTCGGCCTTTTGGTATTGGCGTCAGTTTCGTCGGTCGTAGTCATAAAAAAGCGCAAGATTTAGCATAAGTATCACGTAGGGGTGTTAGACCATTAAAACCAAAGATGGACATACTTCTAACTGTCGGATTTGTGCTAGTGGTCTTGTGGCTTGTCGGGCTCATCTTTTTCCCCATATTGGGATGGCTGATTCATGTTCTTCTCGTCGTTGCCATCATTGTCATCCTAATACGGATCATAAGGGGGAAATAATCGGAGACCAAGTCAATAGATGTATCTTGCGGAGATAATGAGAAGCCTCGCTCACAAGCGGGGCTTCTTGGAAGTAGGAATAATAAGGCCAAGAAATCTAATGATATAATTATATTAAGGACAGCCGGAATAAAAATTAAATTATAAAGCGAAATTTATATATGAAAAAATACGGACAAAAAATAGTTGCTTCCAGGGCCAACAACGCAATCCTTAAACTTAAAGTTTTGGCAAAGAAAAAGGAGGGTGTTAGGAGTAAGTTGGCAGTGACGGCTAAGCATCTCGCTATAACTGCCGAAGAAAGGGAAAGCATCAGAGACAGGCTTGCGGTCACGGCCAAAAAGCTCGCTACGACGGCTAGTGAAAGGGAAAGTGCCAGGCGTAAATTAGAGGTCGTTGCCAAACAACTTGCGGTCACAGCCAAACAGCTTGCGACGACCGCAAAAGAAAGGGAAAATGTTCGACTCAAACTGCTTGTAACGGCGAGAAATCTTCGTCTTAAGGCTAAGCAACTCGCTACTGTCGCTAGGGAAAAGGAGAGTGTCAGGCGCAAATTGTTAGTGACGGCAAAGACGCTCCGACTTAAAGCTAAGCAGCTTGCTGTTACTGCCAGGGAAAGAGAAAGTGTGAGAGACAGGCTTGCGGTCACGGCCAAAAAGCTCGCTACGACGGCTAAAGAACGTGAAAGTATCAGGGGTAAACTGGCAGTGACAGCGGAGGCGCTTCGGCTTAGGGCCAAGCAGCTCGCCGCTACTGCCGAGAAAATTGCACTGACAAACCAGTACGCCCGCAGTCTCATAGAGGCGGGCATCGACCCCTTGGTTGTTATAAGTCCGCAAGGAAAGATTACTGACGTTAATGCGGCAACGGGACGGGTAACTGGTTTGTTGCGCGGGAATTTGATCGGTACTGATTTCTCAAAATATTTTACCGAACCCCAAAAAGCCCGTGCGGGATATAAGCAAGTTTTTAAAACAGGATCGGTTATTGACTACCCCCTTACTATTCGTCATAGAAATGGAAGGCTTATCGATGTTCTCTATAATGCATCGGTCTATAAAGACAATAAAGGTAATGTGCTTGGCGTGTTCGCGGCTGCGCGTGATGTGACCGAAACAAAAAAAACGAGGGAGCTCTTAGCTGTGACGGCAGGGAAACTTGCCGTAACCGCCAAAGAAAGAGAAGAAGTCAGAAATAAGTTAGTGATAACCGCTAAGCATCTTGCCACAACTGCAAGGGAAAAGGAGAGTGTCAGGCGCAAATTGTTAGTGACGGCAAAGACGCTCCGACTTAAAGCTAAGCAGCTTGCTGTTACTGCCAGGGAAAGAGAAAGTGTGAGAGACAGGCTTGCGGTCACGGCCAAAAAGCTCGCTACGACGGCTAAAGAACGTGAAAGCGTTCGAAAAAAATTAGAGGTTACCGCCAAGCAACTCGCTGCTACTGCCAAGGAGAGGGAAAGCGTGAGAAGTAGGCTGGTGGTTACGGCCAAGCAGCTTGCTACAACGGCCAAGGAAAGGGAAAGCGTTCGGCGCAGGTTACTGGTGACTGCAAAAAACCTCGATATTAAAGCGAAACAACTTGCTGCGACAACCGAAAAAGTTGAATTAGCGAACAAAGAATTGCGTTCGTTGGATCTGGCGAAAGATGAATTTGTTTCTATCGCTTCACACCAACTCCGCACACCTCTCACAGCACTCAAAGGATACACAGGCATGCTTATCGATGGAGATGCCGGGCCATTGAATGACAAGCAGCGTGAATACCTGACGGAAATAAAAAATTCCAACGATCGTATGATCAATTTAATTACAGCACTCCTCAACGTTTCTAGGGTCGATTTGGGAGTGTTTGTTGTCGAACCCGAACAGGTAAATCTTCAGAATGTGGCAGAAGGGGCGCTCAAGGATCTCGAGGTGAATATTAATGATAAAAAACTGCTTATAAATAAGAATCTCGAAAAAGACCTTCCCCCAATTAACGCTGATTTAAATATTCTCCGGATGATATTCCAGAATTTGTTTTCGAATGCGGTAAAGTACACCCCTCCAGAGGGGAGTATCACACTAACGATGAAAAAGGATGGACCCAATATTCTTGTTTCGGTCGCTGATACTGGTTATGGAATCCCCAAAGATGCGCAATCAAAGATCTTCACTAAAATGTTTAGGGCCGACAACGCACGCGTAAAGGACCCTGAAGGCACGGGACTTGGATTGTATATTATCAAGGAAACGATAGAAAAGACGGGCGGTAAAATCTGGTTTGAATCGACGGAAAATAAAGGATCGACGTTTTATGTTACAATCCCTCTTGTAGGCATGAAGAAAAAAGAAGGTACCAGAAGGTTGGTATTAAAATAAAAAATATGGATACGCCACAAAGAAAAGTGTTAATCATTGAAGACGAGCTATCCATCCTGAACGGCATTTCGGATAAGTTTACGTATGAAGGTTTCTCTGTATTTAAGGCGACGAACGGTAAAGAAGGCCTAGATAGCGCGCTAAAGAATCACCCCGACTTTATTCTTGTCGATAATCTCATGCCCGATACCGACGGCTTTTATTTCCTTGAAAATCTTCGTAAGGACAAGTGGGGTAAAAATGCACGCGTCATCATGTGGAGTAATTCTCAGGATTCCGCTACCATCGCCCGGGCGAAAAAAATAGGGATTCTCGATTTTATGATTAAGAGCGATTGGGAGTACCGCGATATCGTGAAAAAAGTTAGAGGAATTCTTGACGCTAAGGTTGTATAATAAAATAAATTATAAAATAAAGGATAAAACCATGGATGAGGTAATTAAAGACAAAGCGACCACTAAACACATCTTAATAGTCGACGACGATCCCACGAGCCGGCGGCTTTTCGGCAGCCTGCTTGGATCGGCCGGTTATGAGGTCATCTATGCCGAAAACGGCGACCTTGGGCGGGAAATGGCGCGCAGATTCCACCCCGATCTTATTTTGCTCGATATAAATATGCCTGGTAGTAATGGTTTTAAAACAGCCGATCTTATCAGGAACGAACCAGGTTCTCCCGCGGCTGATATCCCTATTGCGTTTCTCACGAACTCTGACTTGTCCATTGAAGCGGAAAACTGGATGAAGGATGTAGGCGTAACGAACTATATCCAGAAAGGCGTCAGTAACGAAGAGTTCGTCGCAGAGGTCAAAAAATTCCTCGAGGAGGCGAAGAATAAACCAGCCAAGGAAGAAAAACCAGCTGGATAGAGAGCGTGGCCATAATCATTGGCGTGATAGAATAACGTCGAAAGCGGTATTTCTATACATAGACTTTCTAAAAATCCATGCGGTTTAAGACTTTGTTAAAATGGTTGCTGGTTGCTGTCGCCGTTGTTGGGGTTG
Organism: uncultured Candidatus Saccharibacteria bacterium; assembly: GCA_964559765.1. Lineage (GTDB taxonomy): Bacteria > Patescibacteriota > Minisyncoccia > UBA6257 > Colwellbacteraceae > JAMCRD01. The sequence continues at coordinate 54,024 of CAZLHU010000002.1, read as the reverse complement.
TCTGTTTGGCGTCTATTTTGCTCCTTAAAGGCCCATCCGAGCAGGCGTCTCCGGTTGCTAGCCAGGTCCCGCAAAGCTTGCAACAGAACATATTAGGACTCCCGGTTCGACTCAAAATTCCGAAAATGAACGTCGATGCCCCCATAGGGGATGTTGGCCTTACGCCACAGGGGGCAATGGGCGTGCCGGTGGGTCCAACCAGCACGGTGTGGTTTGATCTAGGGCCGCGACCAGGGGAAGATGGCAGTGCCGTCATCGCTGGGCATGAGGGGTGGAAGGACGGCATATGGGCGGTGTTCGACGATTTATATAAATTGCAAAAAGGGGACAAAGTATACGTTATAGACGAACAAGGGGCGACCACCACGTTTGTCGTGAGCGGATCTAGGTTATATGACCAAAACGGCGACGCCTCAGATGTTTTCTATTCAAATGACGGGCAAGCCCATCTCAACCTGATTACATGCGAAGGCACTTGGAACGCTGCCCAGAAGAGCTATTCCAATCGGCTTGTGGTATTCACTAATATCGAAACAAATAACTAAGCCTAATCGACTAAGTTTCTTTATTTGGAGTTCCCACTATGTCGGGCTGCTGGGAATCGAACCCAGACTACAAGACCCCCAGCCTTGTGCACTACCATTATACGACAGCCCGCGATATCGAAATTAAGTATACCCTAAAGATATCTCCCCAGTGAATAAACTTCTTGGGGAGATAATTTAGACAACAAAACTAGCCGTGGCGATGCCTACGCTTTTGCAGGAATCGCGATCCTAGCTGCCTTACCTAGAGTCTTAATGCACTGGGTGCAGGCATTGACCCTGCGACCATCAAGCCCTACGGCTTTCTGAATGTTCGGGTATTTCCGTGTTTTGGGCTGTGGGTTATACTTAGTCGCACGGAGCTTAATCCTGTGCCCGCGCATTATCGAACCCTTCCCGCATATTTCGCACTGTTTCATTTTACCGATTATGAATACCATAATTATACTTATATTTCAACTAATAGTATTGCTCTTCTCCGTGATGATCCACGAGATATCCCATGGCGTAGTGGCTTTGAGCCTGGGGGACGATACCGCCAAGAATGCGGGGCGCCTGACCCTGAATCCCTTGAAGCACCTGGATCCAATAGGTTCAGTGCTCCTCCCTTTGGTCTTGGCTATAAGCGGGCTACCTGTAATCGGGTGGGCGAAGCCTGTCCCGTACAATCCATATAAATTATACAAAGATCCGAAGTACGGACCGCTTAAGGTGGCGCTCGCCGGACCCATATCGAACATATCCATTGCGGCGGTATTCGCTATAATCGTGAGGCTGCTCGGGTCGCTTCTTCCCACGACCGCTATAGCCCTATTAGGGATGGTGATAATGCTGAACATAATCCTGGCCGTCTTCAATATATTGCCGATCCCACCCCTGGATGGTTCCAAGCTTATAAGCCTTATTTCGCCCCGATTAAGCCGGATGATGGAAAATATGGGCTTATACGGCCTTATACTGGTGCTGCTGTTCCTATTCTTCTTCTCCCAATACATATTCGTAGTGTCCTCCGCTATATTCCAGATTTTGGCCGGGCCCCATGCCGCCGGCATATACGCCAACTTCACTGGCATTTAGATAACGTTGACACTGAACCGCAAATTTCTGTATAGTATTGCCCGATGCCTACTATCCATCAGCTCTTGAAGAAGGGCCGGAAAAGTAATTTGCGGAAGAGTAAATCCCCGGCACTGGGGTTTTATTTTAATGTGCTCCAAAACAAGCCAGTGAATTCAGTTTCTCCGTTCAAGCGGGGCGTGTGCATAAAGGTATTTACGACCACCCCAAAGAAACCAAACTCTGCCTTGCGTAAGGTAGCCCGTGTCCGTCTGACCAATGGCCAGGAAGTCACGGCTTATATTCCGGGAATAGGCCATAATTTGCAGGAACACTCCGTTGTCGTCATACGCGGCGGAAGGGTGAAGGATCTCCCTGGAGTGAGGTACCATATTATTCGTGGTAAGCTCGATGCGTCAGGCGTTACCGGAAGGAAGCAGCAGCGATCCAAATATGGTGCCAAGCACGAAGTTAAGAAAGGCTAAAGATGCGTAAGAAACGTAACCATAAGCGCAATTTCAAACCAGAGGCCGTTTACGGTAGCATTGCTTTGTCCCGCTTTGTGAACAGCGTGATGCGTGACGGCAAGAAAGCGACCGCCGAGAAGGTGGTCCGCGATGCTTTGGACATAATCAAGAAGGATATGAATACCGATCCGCTGGCCGTTTTTGAAAAGGCCATCGCGAACGTTTCTCCGTCAGTTGAGGTTGCTTCAAAGCGCGTAGGAGGCGCCAACTATCAGATTCCAAGGGAAGTCAGGCCCGAGCGTCGGTTTACGTTGGCCGTACGCTGGATCGTAGCCAGTGCCCGCAGCAAGAAAGGAAAGACGATGGCCAAGCGCTTGGCTGAAGAATTGATGGCCGCGAACAACAACGAGGGAGCCGCTATAAAGAAGAAGTTGGACGTCCATCGTACCGCTGAAGCCAACCGCGCATTCGCACACTTCGCAAGATAAACTATTTAAACAACTAACAAGACACTATTCTTGCCTCCTTTTAACCCGCACAGAAAATGGCCCGTCCCTACCCAATTGAAAAAGTAAGAGATATAGGAATCATCGCCCACATTGATGCCGGTAAGACGACCGTAAGCGAGCGCGTCCTTTTTTACACCGGTATTTCCCATAAGATCGGCGAGGTGCATGAAGGCGATACTGTTATGGACTGGATGGAGCAGGAGCGTGAGCGCGGAATAACGATCACTGCCGCTGCCACAACCTGTTATTGGAATCCCACATACATGGGAGGGGATAAGGCGCACGAGGCCAAAATAAACATCATCGACACCCCTGGGCACATCGACTTCACCGTAGAGGTTAAGCGGTCCTTGAGGGTGCTCGACGGAGCAGTCGTCGTTTTCGACGGCGTGGCTGGAGTTGAGCCTCAATCCGAAACCAATTGGCACTATGCCGATGAGTATCAGGTGCCTAGGATATGCTTCATAAACAAGCTCGATCGCATGGGAGCGAACTTTGAAAGGAGCTTCCAATCGGTTATCGACCGGCTGACCAAGAATGCGGTCAGAATCCAACTGCCTATAGGGACGGAATCAGATTTCAGCGGCGTCATAGATTTAATGAGAATGAAAGCTTTCTCATTCGAAGGCGAGCACGGCGAGAATATAACCGAGATCCCGATTCCCGAGAACATGAAAGCGGAAGCGGAAAAAAGACACCATGAGCTTATCGAAAAGATCGCCGAGCAGGACGATGCGTTGACCTCTAAATATCTTGAAGGAAAGGAAATAAGCATAGACGAGTTGAGGAAGGTTTTGCGCGAAGCGACGCTTAGGGTGACCTTGGTGCCAGTGTTGTGCGGATCGGCCCTGAAGAACAAAGGAGTCCAATTCATGTTGGACGCCGTCGTCGATTATTTGCCTTCGCCTGAGGACAGGAAGGGAATAAAAGGAATTGATCCGGCCACAGAGACGGAATTCGAAGTCTCTTCCAGCGATGACGAGCCATTCTTAGGTTTGGCTTTCAAGATAGCTGCAGACCCGTATGTCGGCAGCCTTACTTACTTCCGCATCTACCGTGGAGTATTAAAACGTGGCAGTTACATATATAACGCTACAAAAGGAAACCAGGAGCGCGTCGGCCGTATCCTTCGTATGCACGCTAACCAGCGGGATGAAGTCGACGAGATGCATGCCGGTGATATCGGCGCGATAGTCGGCATGAAGGACACGACGACAGGGGACACCCTTTGCGATCCCGAGCACATTGCCGTTCTGGAGAAGATAACCTTCCCGGAGCCGGTAATTAATATGCGTGTCAGTCCGAAGACCAAAGCCGACCAGGAGAAAATGGGCGTTGCCCTGCATCGTTTGGCTGAGGAGGATCCGACCTTCCGCGTTAGCGGCGATCCGGAGACCGGAGAGACGATCATCGCCGGTATGGGAGAGCTTCACCTCGAAGTGTTGGTGGAGCGCATGAGGCGCGAGTTCAACGTGGGAGCTGATGTCGGCCGACCACAGGTCGCCTATCGCGAAACTATCAGTGGCGAGGCTGAGGCTCAGGGTAAGTATATCCGTCAGACCGGAGGCCGTGGGCAGTACGGCGACGTATGGTTGAGAGTTAAGTCCGCCGTGCGCGGATCTGGATTCGTATTTTTGAACGCTTTGAAAGGAGGCGCGATTCCTCAGGAATTCGTGCCGGCCATAGAGAAAGGTGTGCGCGAGGCTTTGGATCGGGGCATCGTCGCCGGTTTCACCCTTACTGATTTAGAGGTAACTGTATTCGATGGCTCGTACCACGACGTAGATTCTTCTGAAGCGGCCTTCAAGATCGCAGCTTCGATGGCTTTGCAGGAGGCGGCCAAGCAGGCCAAGCCTATAATCCTTGAACCGATTATGAGCGTCCAAGTCATCGTTCCCGCGGAATTCCTAGGGGACATAACCGGAGACGTCTCTTCGAAGCGAGGAAAGATTGAGGCGATGGGCGACCGAGGCATAGCCAAGGTCATTGATGCCAAAATTCCGCTATCTGAAATGTTTGGTTATGCCACAAAGTTACGGTCGATGACTCAAGGCAGGGGATCGTTCACTATGGAGTTCTGCAGGTATGACCCCGTACCAAAGAATGTTGAGGCGACAATCGTCGCAGGTCGTAAATAATCTGTAATAATCAGGGTTTAGTGGATAAGTTCAGGGTTGACACTCTCCACCACTCCTTATACAATCAAAAGCGTCGTAAACTCTAATAAAAATAAGAAAAAACTAATGGCAGAAAAAGAAAAATTCTCACGGTCGAAGCCGCACGTTAACGTCGGCACCATCGGCCACGTTGACCACGGCAAGACTACCCTCACTGCCGCGATCACTCACGTGTTGTTTATGAAGGGTCTCGCAAAGAAGGAAGAGAAAGTCGATCAGATCGACAACGCTCCTGAAGAGAAGGCGCGTGGTATTACTATCGCTTTGCACCACTCGGAATATGAGTCCGAGAAGCGTCACTATGCGCACATCGATGCCCCTGGTCACGCTGATTACATCAAGAACATGATTACCGGTGCTGCCCAGATGGACGGCGCTATCCTGGTTGTCGCCGCTACTGACGGCCCGATGCCGCAGACCCGCGAGCACATCCTGTTGGCTCACCAAGTCGGTGTGCCGAACATCATCGTCTTCTTGAACAAGTGTGATATGGTTGATGACCCAGAGCTCATTGATTTGGTTGAGTCTGAGGTTCGTGAGCTTTTGAAGAAGTATCAGTTCGACGGCGACAATGCCCCAGTCATTCGTGGCTCGGCTTTGAAGGCGTTGGAAGCCAAGACCCTCGATGATCCGGCAGTTAAGCCGATCCTCGACTTGGTAAATGCTTTGGACACCTACATTCCTGAACCAAAGAGAGAAATCGACAAGCCGTTCCTTATGCCTATCGAGGACATCTTCTCGATCGAAGGCCGCGGTACGGTAGTCACCGGACGTGTTGAGCGTGGCAAGATCAAGGTCAACGAGGAAGTTGAAATCGTCGGTCTCAAGCCGACCCAGAAGACCGTCATAACCGGCCTGGAAATGTTCCAAAAGACTTTGGATGAGGCTATCGCTGGAGATAACGTCGGCGCATTGCTTCGTGGATTGAAGAAAGAGGACGTTGAGCGCGGACAGGTTATCGCCAAGCCGGGCACGGTTACTCCTCATACCGAATTCGACGTCGAAGTCTATATCTTGAGCAAGGAGGAAGGTGGACGTCACACTCCAATCTTCGCTGGATATAAGCCCCAGTTCTACATCAGGACTACGGACGTTACCGGAGAAATCACTTTGGCCCAGGGAACAGAGATGATTATGCCTGGCGATACAGCCAAGTTCACCGTGAAGTTGGTAGCGCCAGTCGCATTGGAAGAGAAACAGCGTTTCGCCGTACGCGAAGGTGGCAAGACAGTCGGAGCCGGCGTCGTCACCAAGATAATCAAATAATCCATCAGGAGGACCCGTCTAAAATATATGACGGGTCACTGATATCTAAGACCGCACATTACTAAAAGGACAAAATGGCTACAAAGGAAAACAAAGAGACAACCCAGGGCGAGAAACTCCGCTTGAGAATAAGGTCATACGACCACCGCCTGGTTGATAATTCTTGCCACCAGATAATCGATGCAATGCAGCGATTGGGAGCCGTAGTCATAGGTCCTTTGCCGTTGCCAACCGAATTTAAGAAGTACACCGTCAATCGTTCCACTTTCGTCCATAAGAAGTCTCGCGAGCAGTTCGAAATGCGCATTCATAAGCGCCTTATCGACATCCAGAAGCCAGCCCCAAAGATCATCGAATCACTGCGTGATTTGAACCTTCCGGCTGGGGTGGACGTAGAGATAAAGATGGTGTAATATACACCCGTTCTGCATTGATGCAGGCAAAATAACCCGTCACACAAACCTCCGTCTAGAATTACTAGAACGCGTTTGATGTGAGGAGATAGCGGTAAGTGCAATTAAGCCCCCAAGGGCGATAAAGCAACCGAGCTCCTCGGTTGTTTTATTTTTGAGAAATTAATCAAAAAACATGACGGCTTTAAAAGGCAAAAAACTTAATATGACCCAGGTTTGGAAGGATGATCAGGCTACGGCCATCACCCTTATTCAGGTTACCGCCAAAAGCGAGGACCATGAGTTCAAGGCTGGAGATTTAGTGTGGGTAAGCGGCGTAACGAAGGGCCGCGGATTCCAGGGAGTAGTTAAACGCCATGGTTTCGCAGGAGGACCCAAGACCCACGGTCAGAAGAACCGCTGGCGCGCTCCAGGCTCTATCGGAGCAACTGCGCCGCAAAGAGTCATAAAAGGAACCAGAATGGCTGGACGCATGGGCGGAGACAGGGTTACTTTGAAGAACCTGACGATCATCGATATAGACGCCGAGAAGAACGTCATCTCGATAAAAGGAGCGGTTCCCGGGAGAAAGGGCACTGTTGTTGAAATCGTTCCGGCAACAAAATTCGTTAAAGCAAAAGCATAAAAATGACAGCTGAAGTATTCGACAAGAGCAATAAGAAGGTGGGTTCGGTAGAGCTTCCGGATCGTATCTTCGGAGTGCATTGGAACTCTGACTTGGTCCATCAGGCGATGTTGGCCCAACAGAACAATGCCCGTTTGTCTTCGGCGCACGTCAAAGGAAGAAGCGAGGTTCGCGGCGGAGGAATAAAGCCTTGGAGGCAGAAAGGCACCGGTAAGGCTCGTCACGGTTCTATCCGTTCTCCTATTTGGAAGGGCGGTGGCGTGACCCACGGTCCGACAGCCGAGCGCGATTGGACGGTGAAGCTCAATAAGAAGATGAGGCAGATAGCCACGTTCGCCGTATTGTCGCGACGCCTAAGGGACAATGAAATAAAATTCATTGATTCGCTTGATGGCATAGATCCAAAGACCAAAGCTCTGGCTGCGGTTCTAAAAGTCATACTTAAAGACGGCAGGATGAACACTCTTATTCTTCCGGCTAAGGGCGGAAAGATACACCAGATAAGCCGCAATCTTAAGGGAGTCAAAGTTTTAGACCCTAAGGCTTTGAATATTTACGACCTACTTAAGTACAGGCAGATTATTATAGAAAAAGGATCGGTTGAGCTAATAGAAAAGCACTACAATGTTGCAAAGTAATTCACATATCATAATAAAGCCTTGGGTTACCGAAAAAGCTGCCGGTATGGTTAACGACAGGAAGTATGTCTTCGTGGTCACCAAGGGCGCAAATTCAAAACAGATCAAGGAAGAGTTGAAGAGGATCTACAATGTGCATGCCATCAGGATCAATATATTGAGCATGCCTTCCGAATCAAGCCAAAAGAAGGCAATCGTGCAGTTAAAGGAAGGTGAAAAAATTGACATTATACCGCAATAAAGCGAATATCAGGCGAATAAATTGAGAAATGATTAAGCACTATAAGCCATACACACCATCCCGCCGTTCCATGAGCGTAATCGATTACAGCTCGCTTTCGGACGTCAAACCGATGAAGCGATCTCGTCGTCGTTTGAAGTCTCCAGCCGGCAGGAATAACCGCGGGCGCATCACCGTCCGTCATCAAGGCGGTGGCGTAAAGAGGCTGTATCGCGACATAGATTTCCGCCAAGCCAAAATAAACGTGCCTGGCAGGGTTGAGACCTTGGAATACGATCCGTATCGCAGTGCATTCATAGTCAGCGTCCTTTATAAGGACGGAGATCGTCGTTACCATCTCGCCCCGGAGGGCCTCAAAGTCGGTGACCCGATGCTCATAGCCGAAAAGGCTGAGCTTAAGGTCGGCAACCGTTTGCCTTTGAAAAATATCCCGGTCGGATACAATGTCCATAATATAGAGATAAACCCAGGTCGCGGCGGACAGATAATCCGCAGCGCCGGAAGCCAGGCCCAGATCATGGCCCAGGGTTCGGGGTACACTGATTTAAAGATGCCTTCGGGAGAAGTTCGCAGGGTCATGTGGACCAATTTCGCTTCAATCGGGCAGGTTTCCAATCCGGACCATATTCTGGTATCTATTGGTAAGGCGGGCCGCAACCGCATGAAGGGCATTCGTCCTACGGTTCGTGGTTCGGTCATGAATCCGGTTGACCATCCGTATGGAGGAGGAGAGGGCAAGCAGCCCCGTGGTACCAAACGTCCCAAGACTAGGTGGGGCAAGGTCACCGGTGGTCACAAGACCCGTAAGAAGAAGAAATATTCAGCCAGGCTTATTGTGTCCCGTCGCGTAAACAAGAAACGTAAGAAATAAAAAATGAGCAGAAGCAGCAAAAAAGGACCATACGTAGACCCGAGCTTACTGAAAAAGATTTCAGGCTTGAAGCCGGACCTTAAGAATATGATCAAGACTTGGAGCAGGGATTCCGAGATATCGCCAGAAATGGTGGGATTCAATTTCGGAGTTCACAACGGCAAGGATTTCATCTCGGTTATCGTCTCTGAAGAGATGGTCGGGCATCGTTTGGGTGAATTCTCGCAGACCCGCAAGTTTGTAAGGCACGGAGGCAAGATCCAGAAGGAACTGGAGACCAAGGCAGCCGAGGCTCAAAAGACGTCAGCTGCGGCAGCCAAGACAGCGGGACCAGCAGCTAAGAAATAAAAATGACAAAGACCGAAACTACAGCTAAATTAAGGAATCTTCACATCGCACCGCGAAAAGTGCGATTGGTTGCCAACCTTATTAAGCGCATGCCGGTCAATGAGGCCTTGGCCCAGCTTTTGGTCGTCACATCCCGTTCAGCCGATCCGGTCGTAAAATTGCTCCGTTCGGCAATATCTAACGCGAAGAATTCTGGAATGAACGTCGATAAGCTCGTCGTCAAGACGATATTCGTCGATCAGGGCCCGATGATGAAGAGGAGTTTGCCCAGGGCTCAGGGCAGAGCTACGCCGATCATGAAGAAGATGAGCCACATCACGTTAGTTCTCGCTGAGTCTACTTCGACCAAGCCGAACCGTTTTGATCTGGCCAAGGCAGACAAGAAGCCTAAGAAGGAAGCCAAGCCGGAGCGTAAGGCGAAGGCGAAGGCGCCCGAGACCAAGCCGGAGGGTACAAGGGAGAACACCAATAAGCCCGGATTCTTCAGGAGAACATTCCAAAGAAAAGCAATATAAAATGGGACACAAAATAAGACCAGATTCATATCGTTTAGGGATAACCAAGGATTGGGATATCAAGTGGCTTTCGCGCAAGAATATGGCCGCTTGGTTGGAGGAGGATGAAAAAGTCCGGGATGTGATCATGAAGAGGATCGGTCTGGCCGGCGTCGCCAAGATCGAGATTGAACGGCTCAGCGACCGCTATAAGATTTTGATAAAAGCCAGCCGTCCGGGCCTTATAATCGGCCGCGGAGGAAAGGGCATCGAAGATTTGAGCAAGGCGATAGAGAAGGTTATTAAGAGCAAGGTTGGCCTCAGTCTCAATGTCGAGGAATTGAAGCGCACCGAGCTTTCAGCTAAAGTGGCCGCACAGAACATGGCCTGGGATATAGAGAAGAGGACCCCGTTCAGGAGAGTGATGAAGAAATCCTTGGAATCTTTCTTCCAGCATCGCGAGGTGCAGGGGGCAAAGGTGCAGATTGCCGGACGTTTGAACGGAAGCGAAATCGCCAGGACGGAATGGCTTGGCAAGGGCAAGCTTCCGCTATCTACGCTAAGGGCAAATGTTGATTACGGGACCGCCACGGCTTTTTGCACGTACGGCGCTATCGGCATAAAGGTATGGATATATAAGGGAGAAATATTCGACAAGAAATAATTCAAAATGTTTATTCCAAAGAAAGTAAAACATCGCAAATGGCACAAGGGCCGCTCCAAGAAGCGTGAAGTTGAAACGCGTGGTTTGACTGTGGCTTACGGATCATATGGTTTGCAGGCTTTGGAATCGTCTTGGATTACCTCTAAACAGATTGAAGCTGGCCGAAGGACAATCACGAACTTCATGAAACGCCAGGGGCGTCTATGGATAAGGATCTTCCCGGACAAGCCGGTAACCCAGCGATCAGCGGGAGGAACCATGGGCGGCGGAAAAGGAGCCGTGGACCATTACGTATTCCCAGTCAGGCCGGGAAGGATATTGTTCGAAGTCGATGGCATACCGAAAGAAACAGCACGCGAAGCCCTCACTTTGGCCGGACATAAGATGCCGGTACTGACGAGGGTCGTGAGCTCGGAAAACAATTAACCCAAATGAAGAAGAATGATATAGAAAAATTGAAAGAGATGGCTCCACAGGAAATGGAGAGGGTTATAATCGCCGCCAAGGAAGAGTTGCGGGGATTAAAGTTCGATTTGGCCGCAGGCAAAGTAAAGGATATAAGGGCCATTTCCGAGGCTCGCAAGAAGGTGGCCAGGCTAATGACGTTCATCAACGAAAAAGCGAAAAATGACAGAAAATAATATCAAAAAACATCGCCGTTTAGAGGGGGTCGTGGTTTCTGACAAGATGTCTAAAACCCGGGTTGTCGAAGTGACCCGTTCAAAGTTCCATCCTAAATATCTGAAGCACTATACGCTCAGCTCTAAATTTAAGGCGCACGACGAAGGCAATCTCTATAAAATAGGCGATCGTGTAGTCATTGAAGAGACCAGGCCTATTTCACGCGACAAGCGTTTTCGGATAATAAGCAAGGTGGATGGTTCGTCAGCAAAAAAAGTTGAAGAGTAAAAATGATCCAAGAACGTTCCGTATTAAAAGTAGCTGATAATTCTGGCGCCAAGGTGGTAAGGTGCTTCCGTGTTTTGGGCAGCACGCGCAAGCGTTACGCTCATTTGGGCGAGATGATAATCGCTTCAGTGCAGGTAGCGGAGCCGCGCAAGACTATTAAGAAGAAGGATATAGTGCATGCGCTGGTCATAAGGACAAAGGCCCCGATCCGCCGTAAGGATGGGAGTTACGTCCGTTTCGATGAGAATGCAGTGATCATACTCGACAAGGGCGAGCCTATAGCTACCCGTGTTTTCGGCCCATTGCCCCGCGAGCTTAAAGAGCTCGGTTATGATAAAGTCATTTCGCTGGCTCAAGAAATCGTCTAAATTACAACGATGAACATAAAGAAAGGAGATCAAGTTAAGATTATGAAGGGTAAGGACCGAGGCAAATCGGGCAAGGTCATTAAAGTTGCCCCGTTAGAAGGTCTTGTTACTGTGGAGGGTCTTAATCTCCACCAGAAAGCCGTCCGCGCCAAGACAGCAAATGAGAAGGGGCAGTTGGTGAAGCTTCCTACGCCGTTGAACGTTTCCAGTCTGGCTGTTATTTGTCCGGCTTGCGGGAAAGCTACCAGAGTTGGCAATCGTCGTCCGGCCAAAGGTCCAAAAGAAAGATATTGTAAGCAATGCAGCGCAACCATTTAGAGAAAATCGTAGTTTCCGTAGGCGTAGGTCGCCTTCGCCAGAATCAGCAGTTCGAAGAGAAAGTTCTCCCGGGCATAATTGAGGAACTCGGCCTTATAACCGGCCAGAAGGCGGCTCCTCGTTCAGCTAAGAAATCCATCGCCACTTTTAAGCTGCGTGAAGGAGAAATAGTTGGTCTTACGACCACTCTCCGTGGGAAAAGGATGCAAGACTTCTTGTCGAGGATGATAAATATCAGTTTGGCCCGTGTGCGTGACTTCCGAGGCATCGATCTTAAGCATTTTGATAAGCGTGGCAATTTGACAGTGGGCTTTCGCGAGCATACTGTTTTCCCAGAAATCAACGCTGAAACCTCGAAGGTTAATTTCGGCTTAGAAGTCACATTGGTGGCGAACACCAAGACTAAAGAAGAGGGGATAGCCTTCTTCCGCAGCCTAGGTATGCCTCTAAAAGCAAAATAAAATGGCCAAGACCTCAGTCATAGCAAGATCGCAAAAGAAACCCAAGTACTCGACCCGAATCGTGCGGCGTTGTTGGCGTTGCGGCCGCAAGCGCGGATATATGCGCGACTTCGGTCTTTGCCGTATTTGTTTCAGGGAGCTGGCTCAGCTAGGTCGCATTCCAGGCGTTAAAAAATCCTCTTGGTAATATGATATACAACGTGCTTTCCAGAATTAATAACGGTTTGACCAGAAAGATGAGCAGGGTCAAAGTCCCATATTCTACCGCTGATATGGCCGTGTTAGATGCATTGGTCAAATATGGTTACATAGCTTCGGCCGTCCGTAAGGGACGGGGCGTCAAGCGTATAATCGACATAGACCTTAAATACAATGAAGAAGGTCAGTCAGCCATAAGGGGCATAAAGTTGCTGAGCAAGCCGTCCCGTCGGGTATATTCTGGCTATCGCGAAATCAAGCCGTCCCGTCGTGGCAATGGCCGCTTCATTCTATCGACACCTTCAGGTATAAAGAGCAATCATGACGCCAGGCGCGAGAAGGTCGGCGGAGAAATGCTTTTCGAAATTTGGTAAAAATATAACAATGTCTAAGATAGGTAAAAAACCAATAACAATACCCGAGGGGGTGAAGGTCCATAACAGCGGCGACTTCATTAAAGTGGAGGGTCCGAATGGAAAGATGGATGTAAAAGTCCTTAAGGGTATTAAGCTTACGATTGATGGCAGCACCATAACCGTAGTGCCCGACAACGAATCAAAGCAGATTCGCAGTAACTGGGGAACTATGCGCGCGCTTATTCAGAATGCCGTGACCGGCGCCACTACTGATTTCAAAAAGGAATTGGTGATCGAGGGTATCGGCTTCCGTGCCGAGGTCCAGGGATCAGACTTGGTGCTGAATCTTGGTTTTTCCCATCAGGTTCGATTCCCGATACCGGCTGGCATAAAGATCACCACTGAGAAGAACGTTATTAAGATTTCAGGGTCAGACATAACCTTGGTGGGCGATATAGCCGCGCACATCCGCAAACTGAAGAAGCCGGAGCCATATAAGGGCAAGGGCATTCATTATTCCGACGAAGTCGTACGTCGCAAGGCTGGCAAGAAGGCTACGAGCACTGCCGGTGGGGCCAAGAAATAGAACATAAAGCTATGAAAGCCAAAAAACAAAACGTAATACGGGAGAGAAGGGCTATTAGGGCAAGGGCCAAAACTCGTGGCACTAAGGAGGCTCCTCGGCTTTCGGTGTTTCGAAGCAACCGGAATATCTATCTGCAGCTGATTGATGACACCAAGGGAGTGACCCTGTTTTCCGCTTCGACCAAAGAGTTGAAGTCCACGAAAGGTATTAAGAAGACCGATCAAGCCCAGGCTGTCAGTGAAATATTGGCTCAGAAGGCCAAGAAGGCTGGAATAAAGGCGGCCGTCTTCGATCGCGGAATGTATCGCTATCATGGTAGAGTTAAGGCCGTGGCTGAAGCCATGCGTAAAGAAGGCATAAAAGTATAATGAGAGAATCCAGATTTGTAGCTAAAGATGAGTTCAAAGACAGGACGCTGGAAACACGCCGTGTGACCAGGGTTATGGCTGGCGGCAAGCGTTTTCGCTTCCGTTCCACTGTGGTTATAGGCGACATGAGAGGAAGGATCGGTGTCGGTATGGGCAAGGGCATAGACCTTCAGCAGTCCATCCAGAAAGCTCGGAACCACGCTAAGAAGAATATCGTTAAGGTCTCTTTGAGAGAGGGAACTATCCCGCATGAAGTCGAGGCTAAGTTTAGTGCCGCTAAGGTCATTTTGAAGCCGGCTCGTTCCGGGCATGGTCTGATGGCTGGTGGGGCTGTTCGTGTTGTGCTCACGTTGGCCGGCATCCGTGATGCTACTGCCAAGTGTTTGGGTACTACAACCAATAAACTGACCACCGCTATGGCTACGATCAAGGCATTGGAGATGTTGCGTTCATCCGGCGAACTTAAGTCCGTTAAAGTCGCGGATGCGGTCGCAGAGAATAAGGAAGTAGATAAAGTATAATGCAGCTACATCAACTCAAGCCAAATCACTCCGGTATGTCTAAGAAGCGCGTTGGCCGTGGTGGAAAACGTGGAACTTTTTCTGGAAAGGGGACCAAGGGACAGCACGCCCGTGCTGGCCACAGGATTCGTCCAGCGGAGAGGGATTTCATACAGCGTTTACCTAAATTGCGCGGAGTCGGCAATATAGCTACGAATGTTAACACTGCAAAAGCTTTAGCCAAGCGACGCAAGGGACATCGTGCCGTAGGTAAGGCAAAGAAATCATCCGCAAATGGGAAGAATTCTTAACATATTCAAAATAAAGGATCTGCGCAATAAGGTGCTGATAGTAGCGGGCCTTCTGGTTTGTTCCCGCGTTTTGGCTGCAATTCCTATTCCTGGGGTGCAACAGGCCGCTTTAAGGAATCTTTTAGCCGGCAATCAGTTGTTGGGATTCCTCAGTGTTTTCTCAGGAGGGGCGCTATCCACTTTGTCGATCGCGATGTTGGGCTTGGGGCCGTACATCACTTCGACGATCATAATGCAGCTTTTAACGATGATTTTCCCCGCGCTGAAGTCCATGTATTACGAGGAAGGAACAGTTGGAAGGGCGAAGTTCAACCGATACTCGCGTTATCTGACGGTCCCTCTGGCCTTACTGCAGTCCTATGGATTTTTGCGTTTATTGACCTCGGAAGGGGTGCTTACCAATCTTGGTCTTGGACAGACGATCGTAAGCGTCATTGTGGCCACAGCGGGTTCTCTTGTCATGGTCTGGTTCGGTGAGTTGATCACTGAACAGAAGATAGGAAACGGAATATCCCTGCTTATATTCGCGGGCATCGTGGCGAAACTACCTACCGATTTCAGGAACACAGTTCTTACATACACGCCGGGCTCTTTACCTACCTACATAGCGATGGCGGTGCTGGGATTGGTCGTCATTGCAGGGGTCGTCCTTATGAATGAGGGCGTCCGCAAGATTGCCATATCTTATGCCAAACGCATCCGCGGCAATAAAGTGTACGGGGGCGTATCGACCTATCTTCCGTTGAAAGTGAACCAATCGGGCATGATACCGATAATTTTCGCAATATCTGTTTTGCTCATACCCCAATTCCTGGGACAGATAATCGCTGGTCTTTCCATCCATGCGGCCACCGTGATAAACGGGGCGGTAAACGGATTCCTGAACAACCACTGGTTATACGGCATATCCTATTTCCTGCTTGTGTTCATCTTCACCTTTTTCTATACGGCCATTACATTCGATCCGAACGAAATAGCCAAAAATCTCCAGAAGAGCGGTGGATTCGTACCTGGACTGAGGCCGGGAGAACCGACGGCGCAGTACATCAAGAAGGTTTCTTCCAGAATAACTTTGTTCGGCGGACTCTTCTTGGGAATAATTGCCGTGCTTCCTCTTATAACCCAGGCTTTCACTAACACCCAATCTTTGACGATCGGTGGAGCCGCACTCCTTATAGTTGTGGCCGTCGCACTGGACTCTGCGGATCAGATTGATTCACAGCTCACCGTTCGCGAATACGAAGGTATAAGGTAATATATAGTTGATGAAAGCTGTTGCTATATATGGTTCCCCGGGCTCCGGCAAGGGAATGCAGGCTACTTTGCTTGAGCACAATAAAGGCTTCATACATTTTGATACGGGTAGATATCTCGAGCACGTTGTTCATGATCCTGATAGGCAAAAGAACCCGATAATCCGCCGAGAGCGCAAGCTCTTTGATGGCGGATACCTGAACACCCCCTCTTGGGTTTTTAAGATTGTTAAAGATGAAGTGACTCGGATGTCCAAAGCCAGAGAGGACATTGTGTTCAGCGGATCGCCCAGGACTCTGTTTGAAGCCGAGCATCTCATACCTTTATTGGAGAAGCTTTATGGGCGTAAGAACATAAAATTCTTTTCGCTGGACGTGCCGAAGGATGTCGCTGTTAACCGCAACATCTCACGCAGGATATGTTCAGTCTGTGGGGCGGTCGTGATCGACCCGGATGTCAAACACAAGCATTGCCCCATATGCAGGGGAAAGCTGATCAAGCGTGTATTTGATAATAAGGAGAGCTTAGTTAGGCGCTTCGAGCAGTACGTAGACAGGACCAAGCCTATATTCGACTATCTCAAGAAACGCGGGTACAAGATCGTAAATATCAAAGGTACGTCCACTCCTGAAGTCGTGTTCAATAAGCTTTCGAAGCACATATAGACTCTTCTGGTCTATTCTTATAGCATTTATACAATGAGCTCATACATAAAAACTGAGTTGGAGATCTCGCGCATCCGCCAGTCGTCCAAAATAACGGCTGCGATTTTAAGGAAATTATCGGTGGCGGCTGTTGTCGGTGTAAGTCTGCTTGAGTTGGAGCGGATGGCTAAGGAGCTGACCGAGGATGCTGGCGCCAAGCCTGCTTTCCTGAACTACCGTTCTTATGGCGAGAGTCATAGGTTTCCTTTTGCTCTTTGCGCCTCCGTTAACGACACCATCGTCCATGGTCGCCCTTCGGGATATATATTAAAATCCGGCGATCTACTTAAGCTTGATTTTGGAGTGGATTGGAATGGGGGGATAAGCGATTCGGCCATCACCGTCCCCGTCGGAAAGGTGAGCAGTGAAGGGCTGCGCCTTGTAAAAATAACCAAACAGGCACTTCGGGAAGGTATTCGCGCAGCCAAGGACGGCAATAAGGTTGGAGATATTGGGTTTGCGATAGAGCGCATAGTTGGCATGGCTGGATTCAAAGTGGTTGAAGGATTGACCGGACACGGTGTAGGAAACGAACTTCATGAGGACCCCATTATCTATAACTATGGTAAGCCCAATACCGGCATACCTCTGAAAACCGGTATGGTCATAGCCATAGAGCCAATGGTGAGCGTAGGCACTCAAGCCATACATCAATTGAAAGATGACAGTTTTGTGACCGCGGATGGAAGTCTATCGGCCCATTTCGAACACACGGTCCTGATCACAAGGACGGGAGGGGAGATACTTAGCGCTTAGTTACCGGGTTATCGCGAAACTGAAAATTTCTCCGTTGGCGAGATAATATACCGCATCTTCGTTGCTGCTGTAATTAAATTGGCTGACATTGTTGGAAATAAGATCGCTGTTCACCGGCGTGCCCGTGGCGACCTCTATGAAATTCAAATCGTTGTTTTGTAGCTCAAATAAATGCGCGCTGTCTTTGTACCATTCTATGTCGTTTATCGTCGCGCCGTTACCGATGCCTAGATTGAAATATGTGTCGTCGTCTATGTCGTATACGTATACGGATCCGTCAGATTTTCCGAATGCGAGATATAAGGAGTCCGGCGAGAAGCTTGATGCCTGGACCTGGTCGGCGACGACGATTGGGATCTGTGTTGCGGAACCGAACAGATACAACCTGCCGGACTTATCGAGCACAGATATTAATGACCCAGAGGAAGATATGTTGATTTTGTCGGGTAGAATAGCCGTTCTGGTCGCAAAGCTGTCGATGGTCGTGGATGAATTTAGCACCAGGTTGTAGCTCGATATCCCGCTGTTGTTTACCCATAAAAGTCTGTCGTAACTTGTGGTGAAGTCTGCCACTGTCTTCGGCGCAACCTTGCTTATCGATAGATTGGAGGTGTCCATAATATAAAGACCGTCGGAGGCATTAATGATCACTTTGGAGTCGTCGAAGGGGTTGAAGGTTATCTTGTCGATCGTGACCCTGTTCGTCAGTTTCAAGCGCGAGCTTCTAAGATTGGCCAGCAAGGCGGTCAGATTCAGACTTGAGCCTAAGTTAGATAGGTCGACCAGATAATACGTCGTTCCGGATTTATTGCTGGTGATGACGTCGGCGCCGTATGAAGTGGCTACAAGCTCGGCGCCCGGAATGGAGTGGTCCTGGAAAGAGACGCCGCCGTTTTCCACGGTAACCAGTTGCCCGTCGGCCAGCGAGAATGAGCTCACCCCAGTATCCAGTTTTTTGGATCCGCTGCTCGGTAGCAGAGTTATCTTGTCGAATACCGCAGCGCCGCCGGAAATCACTGTGGCGGTCTTGGTCCAGGGCAAATAGCCTTTTTCACTCACCGTAATCTTGTATTTGCCCGGGGTGAGGTCGGATATCAGTGTGCCAGCCTGCAACAGGCTGGATTGGTTCTGGACTGGCTTCCCGTTTAGGCTTATTGCGGCGTTTGAGGGCGTACTGTTCAGATATATACCCCCGATTATCTGGAATGATCCGGTATCGAAGTCGAATCGCCACCCCTGGGAATACAAAACTATCGAAGTGCCAAGCACGAGGAAGAGAATCAGGAATATATAGAATAAAATACGCCTAGTGTCGCGGGACATTCTCACCTATAATAGGCAAGATGAAATTTGTTGTAAACGGCGGGCGTAAATTGAGAGGAGAGATAGAAGTCCGCGGTTCCAAGAATGCTGCAACCCCGATAATAGCCTCGACCCTTCTGACCAGCCGTCCTTGCGTCATCGAGAACGTGCCATTAATAAACGATGTTTTCACGCTGCTGCAGATCCTTGAGAGTATGGGGTCGAATATCGTCTGGTTGGGCGAGAGGAAAATAAGGATCATAAACAAGGATTTAGATCCAAGTAAGATCGATCAGAGTCTGGTGCGCAAGATCAGGTCGTCCATACTTATCATCGGACCATTGCTCGCAAGGTACGGCAAAGTAGTTATCGCCACCCCGGGCGGATGTCAGATCGGCGTGCGTCCGGTCGACGCGCATCTCGAAGCGATCCAATCCTTGGGCGGCACCGTGTCTTACGATTCCAAAGAAGATATATATGAGATAAAGAGGCCGAAGGAGCGCTGGGGCAAGCGCGTGATATTGAAGGAATTCAGCGTAACCGCCACCGAGAACATGATGATGCTGGCGGCGCTTTCGGCTCCTTTGAAAATCGAGCTTTGCGCCGCCGAGCCGCATATCCAAGACTTGGGCAACTTTTTGAACATGTTGGGCGCCGACTTCAAGGGACTTGGGACGCACGACATAAGCGTGATGTGGAAGATCGAGAAGCAGGGATGGGAGGTGCGCTATCGCGTAATGAACGATTATCTCGAAGCCGGAACGTTCATAGCTCTAGCGGCGGCCACTAAGAATAAAATAAGAGTTAAGGGAGTTCCTCTTCCGTTCCTTGTGTCGCCGATCCAGAAATTCAAGGAATTCGGGGTCGTGCTGGAGATAGAGAGCCATAGCAGCGTTCTCGTATTGGGCGGCAAAAGTCGCCTGCAGGCAGCTCGAGTGCAGACATTGCCGTATCCCGGTTTCCCGACGGATCTACAGGCGCAGTTCGGAGTTCTAGCCACCCAATGCAAGGGGGTGAGCTCTATTTTTGACACTCTTTACGAAGGCAGACTAAAATACATTAACGAGCTAGTTAAAATGGGTGCACGGGCAGAGATATTGGACCCGCATCGTGCACGGATTTCTGGCCCGACCGAACTTCATGGAGCCTCGGTTCAAAGCCTGGATTTACGCGCAGGGGCGACATTGGTCATAGCGGCGCTTGTTGCAAAGGGGGAGAGCTCACTCGGGGGCATAGAGCAAATAGACAGAGGATACGAGCGGATAGAGGAACGTTTGAAGCTCTTGGGAGCGGATATAGAAAGAAAATAAATTAATGTTTGTAAACAGAATCGGCATAGACCTCGGAACAACCAACACGGTGGTTTTCGTACCCGGAAAGGGGTTCGTGGTTAATGAGCCGACAATCGTCGCCCTGAACCTTCCAGACAACCATGTCATGGCCGTCGGACGCGAAGCTAAGGACATGATCGGCAGGACCCCGGGCGACATAGCCGCCTATCGTCCCTTGAAGGACGGCGTCGTCGCCGACTATTACATCACCAGGGCGATGCTCAAATATTTCATAGGCAAGGCGACTGGCCAGTGGAATCTTATCAAGCCGGACGTGGTCATTTCAGTCCCCGCGGGGATTACGGCCACGGAACGGAGGGCGGTAATCAATGCGGCCCAGGAGGCCGGAGCGAAGAACGCCTATGTCGTGCGTGAGCCGCTTTTAGCGGCACTGGGAGCGGGGATAGCCATCAACTCTTCTTCCGGAAATATGATCATAAACATCGGCGGCGGCACATCGGAGGTGGCCGTCATCTCTCTGGGCGGCATAGTCTGCTGGTCCAGCATACGAGTAGCCGGGAATAAGTTCGATGAGGCGATCATGAGCTACATCAAGAAGAAGTACGGCGTGGCCATAGGCGAACAGAGCGCCGAGGCCATAAAGATATCCGCCGGTTCGGCTATGCCTCTAAAGAGCAAACTGGAGGTGAAGTTCCGCGGGCGCGATTTGGCCACCGGATTGCCAAAAGATCTGACCATAAATTCCAACGAGATAGCCGAGGCTTTGAATCCCTATCTTACCGACATCGCAGCTTCGGTGCAGAACGTGTTCAACGAAACCCCGCCGGAATTGGTTGCGGACGTCATGGAAAAGGGAATCATACTATCGGGAGGAACGGCCAATCTGCGCCACATCGACGGCTTCTTCGAAAGAATATTCAACGTGCCAACTTATATCGCCGAAGACTCAATTCTCTGCGTAGCCAAAGGTTCCGGGATAATCATCGACCATTTAGATGTCTACAAGCGAACGCTCCTCAACAAGAGGTAAAAAGCGTGAGGTAGCCAAAGAGCCTGGCCATACGGGCAGCTTTGTCGGCTACGACGATCTTATGGATCTGTTCGTTAAGATGGCCGACGAGCGGAGGCTGTTCCAAAGCTATATCTTCTTCGGAGAGTCCAGCGTGGGTAAGTTTACGTTTGCGGACCGTTTGGCCAACTATCTAGAGTTCGGAAATCTGGAAGAGTCCAAGATACCGCGCAGCGAGACCATAGTCATCGCTGCTGCCAAGGACAAGGAAAGCATAGGGATAGACACCATCCGGGACATGAAGTATTTCCTGTCGGAGCAGCCGTCGGCATCGGCTTATCGAACTGTCATCGTCGACGGGGCCGACAGCTTGACCGACCAGGCCCAGAATGCGCTGCTCAAAGTCTCGGAGGAGCCGCCGGCCCACGGGCTGCTCATACTCATAGTCGACAGCCCCGAGAATCTCCTGCCGACGCTGCGGTCCCGTTTCCATAAGATCTATTTCCCGAGGCTTTCGGAGGAGAAAATATCTGGATACCTGAAGTCCGTCTGGAGTATCGAAGAGAAAGCCGCGGCGGATGTGGCCAAGAATTCATTCGGCAGGATGGGCCGGGCGCTGCAGCTGGCCCTTGGCGGCGAGACCGATTTGAGAAAGGAGGCGCTGAGGGGGTTGAGAGATAGGGCGGTGGCACGTAAACTGCTTACCGACGCACTGGATGAGCCGGAGAGGCTCAACGGCATAGTCAGGGAGATGATCGCCGAGTTGGCCCGCAGTCCGGAACGCAATCTCACCGCGATCAAGGAGCTCCTCAAGCGAACCACGTTAAACGGACTATTTAATACAAACAAAAGAATTCAATTAGAAGCAGCACTATGGACTATCTAAAAGACTTGGAAAGAAGATTCACCGAGATAACGAATGCCCTTAAGGAGGAGTTGTCTTCTTATAGGACCAATCGACCGACGCCAAAACTGATCGAGAACATAAAAGTGATTTACATGGACCAGTCGATGCTCGTTAAGCAGCTCGGCTCGATTTCCATCGAACCGCCGAGAGATTTGGTCATATCCGTCTGGGACAAGAACAGCATTCCGACGGTGGCCAAGGCCATAGAGTCCGAGAACATGGGATTGAGCGTTTCGCCCCAAGGCAACGTCATACGGGTTCGCATACCGGAGCTTACAGAGGAGCGGCGCAGGGAACTGGAAAAACTGATAAGGTCATCGATCGAAGAGGCGAGGATAAAAATGCGGGTCGAACGCGACACCGCAAATAAGAGCCTCAACACCGAGACCGACAAGGATGTTAAGTTCCGCTCCAAGGAGAGCATGCAGAAATTGGTTGATAACTTTAACGGAGCTCTCGATACGATGCTGAAGGACAAGCTGAACGAGATCTCGGGTTAGAATGCTGCTCACCATAATAGCGACGATAATATTCATTCTCGTTTTGGTTATCGGCCATGAGTTCGGCCATTTCATAGTGGCCAAGCTTATGGGGGCCACAGTCACGGAGTTCGGCTTTGGCTTTCCGCCCAAGATCGTATCCAAGCGTTTCAAGGGCACGGAATACAGTCTGAACGCCCTGCCGTTCGGGGGCTTCGTGAGCATATACGGCGAGAGCGATCCGAACGCGCCAAAGCCCGAGACAGAACCGGGCACTACATTACGCAGCTTTCAGGATCTGCCCGCTTGGAAAAGGGCACTGATAGTCGTGGCTGGAATAGTGATGAATCTACTCATAGCTTGGGTGGTATTCTCGATCGTGTTCATGGTGGGCATACCATCCACAGTAGTGATAACCGCTGTACAGCCGAACAGCCCCGCAGCGGCGGCAGGCCTTATGCCCGGCGACCAGATTCTAAATTTCACCACGCCCGACGGGTTCAATTCTTTCATAGATAACAATCTGGGGCACCCGGTATCTTTCGAGGTGGTCCGTGCGGGAAAGACCGTCGATGTGACCGCGTCGCCCCGCAGCAATCCTCCCGCTGGCCAAGGTCATATAGGGGTCGTGATAGGTGACGGAGGCGTGGCCAGGGAGAATGTTTTCAGTGCTTTGGTAGACGGAGCCAAGGTCGTCTGGGAGGTGACGATTTTGATAGCCGTTACTTTTTGGAGCCTAATAGTGGGCCTATTCACGGCCCATTGGGCCGTCCTGTCCGGAGTGACGGGTCCGGTCGGCATCTTCTCGGTCATTGGCCAAGCCACTCAGCAAGGAATACCGTATCTGCTCTATTTGCTGGGCCTGATATCGATCAATCTGGCTGTGATCAATATTGTGCCTTTTCCGGCATTGGATGGAGGCAGGATACTTATGATTGGCATAGAAAAAGTAATCCGTCGGAAGATCAATCCAAAGGTAGAGGCGTGGATCAACGGCGTCGGCATAACTCTTTTGCTATTTTTAATGGTCCTTATTACCATAAGGGATATAAGCAAACTTCTATAGATGAAACAGAGCGAACTATTCACCAAAACTTTGCGCGATGCGCCCAAGGATGAAGATGCGGTAAACGCGCAGCTTCTCATCAGGGCAGGTTTCGTCGACAAGCTCATGGCTGGCGCGTATACCATGCTGCCTCTTGGGCTCATAGTGCGAAACAATATCGAGCGCATTGTCCGGGAGGAGATGGTTAAGTTGGGTGCCAATGAAGTGGCTATGCCCGCATTGCAGCCTAAAGCCAATTGGGAGAAGACGGGACGCTGGGAAAGCTTGGACAATCTATTCAAATTCACGAGCCACTATTCGAAGATAGATTATGCATTGGGGCCGACCCATGAAGAGGTGGTTTCGCCGTTGCTCAAGAAGTTCATCCTTTCTTATAAAGATCTGCCCAGACACGTATTCCAGTTCCAGAACAAGTTTCGCGACGAGGCAAGATCCAAGTCCGGGCTTCTTCGCGGCAGGGAGTTCTTGATGAAGGACCTGTATTCGTTCCATATGAATGAGAAGGATTTGGATAAATATTACGAACTGGCCAAGAAAGCCTACGTAAGGATATACAAGCGGCTTGGTATAGGCGACAGCACGTA
The DNA here is from genome assembly GCA_964559765.1 of uncultured Candidatus Saccharibacteria bacterium. Lineage (GTDB taxonomy): Bacteria > Patescibacteriota > Minisyncoccia > UBA6257 > Colwellbacteraceae > JAMCRD01. The sequence goes on along the minus strand of CAZLHU010000002.1, from coordinate 29,982 downwards.
CATAACCCTCGCTTCCGGCGGATCGTTCTCTAAGTTCTCACATGAGTTTCAAACGGTCGCTGCGGCGGGCGAGGACACTATCTATATATGCGACAAGTGCAAGATCGGGATCAATAAAGAAATAATCGCCGAACAGAGCACCTGTCCTCAGTGTGGAAACGCTAAGCTGAGGGAGGAGAAAGCTATTGAGGTAGGCAATATATTCAAGTTGAAGACTAAGTATTCCACTCCTTTCGGCCTGGCGTATCGTGACGAGCGTGGCAATATGAACGATGTGATAATGGGTTGCTACGGAACCGGAATAACCCGTCTGATGGGGACTATCGTCGAGCTTTTCCATGACGACCGCGGGGTAATCTGGCCAGAGAGCGTGGCTCCGTTCCGTTTCCACCTGATAGAGCTTAAGAAGGGCATGGGCCGCGATCTATACAAGCGTTTACAGGCCAAGGGGGATGATGTACTCTACGACGACAGAGAGGTTTCGGCCGGCGAAAAGTTCGCCGACGCCGATCTCATCGGCATACCTTACCGGTTGGTTGTCAGCGAAAAGACCGGCAGCAAGGTGGAGGTCAAAAAGAGAAATAGCAAAAACGTAAAATTAGTGAGCTATGGCACTGTTTCGAAACTTTTATAAAAACGTAGGCATAGATTTGGGCACGGCCAATTTCTTGGTGTATCTCCAGGGACAGGGCATCGTCGTCAACGAACCAACTTTGGTTGCTTTGAACAACCGTACCGGGCAGATTTTGGTCATCGGCAGCGAGGCGAAGAAGATGTTGGATCGGTCTCCAGCGCACATCAGCCTGATTAAGCCGCTCATCGGCGGCGTCATATCCGACTTTGAGATGACCGAGGCAATCATAAAGTATTTCCTGGACAAGATCGGTGGCGAAGGATTTTTCTCCCGATACAATTTCGCCGCGATATGCGTTCCCACCAACTTGACCGAGGTTGAGCGCAAGTCAGTTGAGGACGCGGCTGTTTCCGCTGGTATATCGAAGGTGCTTTTGGTTGAAGAGCCTATAGCTTCGGCTATAGGCGGAAGGCTGCCCATTGAGGAGGCGACGGCCAATATGATCGTCGATATCGGCGGCGGCACCAGTGAAATATCGATCATTTCCGTCGGAGGAACGGTGATCTCAAGAAGTCTCAAGGTCGCTGGTCAGAGGCTGAACGAAGACATAGTCCGTTTCATAAAGGACGAGTTCAAGCTTTTGATAGGCGAGCCGACAGCTGAAGAGCTGAAGATGACTATTGGGGCGGCCATACCGCAGGATGAAAAGTTGGAGATGTCCATACGTGGCCGGGACATGTCCACGGGGCTGCCGAAGGAGATTGTCGTGAAAAGCACTCATATCCGTGCCGCCATGCAGAAATCGCTCAAATCGATAGTTGAGACCGTACGCGAGATAATCGAAGAAGCCCCGCCCGAGCTTGTGGGAGATATCCTTAAGCGCGGCATATATCTGTCCGGAGGAGGCAGCTTGCTTATTGGTTTGGATCAATACATAGAAAGAGAGACGACCGTAAAGACCAGATTGGTCGACGATCCGTTGACCTGCGTCGTAAGGGGGCTCGGCGTCATAGTTGAGGACCTGCCTAAGTACGAAGCTATCCTGTCTAACCAGCCGAAACCGAAGATCATAAATATATGATATGAGGCGGGTTTTCGCCTTAATCGTTATAGTCATAGCCGTGGTTCTATTTGTGGGGCACTATCAGTTTGTTGTCGGAGGAAAGTCTCTGGGAACGGCCGCCATAGGCAAGATAGGCGGAGTGGTCACTTCATCCAATTCCAACTTGAACAGCGAGGTGACGGCGCTGCAGCAAGAGAACGCCTCATTGCGTGTGCAGTTGTTTGATCAGAGTCTTACCAGTCCCACGAATACGGTCGAAGTATATTCGGATTATCCTTTGAACAGTAAACAAGAGATATTGATTGCCGCCGGATCGAACGAGGGCGTCAAAGAGGGGGATGTTGTGACGTGGGGCAGCAACGTGCTCATAGGGAAAGTGATCACCGTGCTCGGGGATTCAAGTATAGTGTCGACCGTCTTCGACCCTTCTTGGCAGATGGCGGTGAGGATAGGGAGCTCGCAGATAGACGGATTGCTTCAAGGGGGCGTGTCTCCGACGGTAACTTTGATACCTCAGAACGGGCAGATCAATGTCGGAGATATGGTCATAGCGGCGGCAAGCGGATTTCCATACGGCATGGAAGTGGGGGTTGTAGAGAATATCAGCGATACGCCTAACAGCGTCTTCCGCCAGGCCGCCTTGCAGACGGAAGTCGACATATCCGACTTACGAAATGTTACGGTTCACGATTAATCTTTTGCTAATAATATTCGCCGGATTGTTGCAATCCGCGACCTGGTTCGTTTTTATGGGCGTGAAACCGGACCTTGTCATGGTGCTTGTGCTTGCTATGGTGATAAGCGACCGCGACTGGGTCGACCGTTTGGCGTTCATATTGATCGGCGAATTTATGCTCCAGTTCGGACCCAACCCCGACATATATAGCCTGATCTTCCTGGGACTGATGGTGGTGAGCGCGGTAGTTTTCGATTACGTCAATTTCCAACAATACCTGGTCTTGGGCGCGGTGACGCTTGTAACCACGGTGCTGATGAATGTTTACGGCCACGTACAGTTGAGCGTGGTTCTGACCGAAATAGCCTATAATCTTGTATTAGTTGTGCCGATATATACTATTTTAAGTTCGTCTTATGGCAAAAAAGTATATAAATAAAAACATAGACCTAGACGAGACCGTAGCCGACAGCACCTTCCCGGGATTGACTCAGAAAGAACAGCCGTTGCGATCGCGAGTATTTTGGTTGTTATTCTTGGTGGTGTCGTTGTTTGCCGTCGCCGTTTCCGTCCGCCTCGTCGTAATGGGCACCTTGGACTATTCCCACTACAGCTCCCTTGCTAAACAGAACGCCAATGAGACGACCCCGATAGTAGCTCCGCGGGGCTTAATAACCGACCGTTTCGGTACGCCGTTAGCGGAGAATCAACCCGTGTTCAGTGCCTATCTTGATGTGGCCGATATGATAAAGAACGGCGAACAGGACCAGGTGTTCAATGCAGCGGAGAATATATTGGGCATAAGCGGCAGTCAGCTCACTTCTGAAATTTCCAGCACTGACTTGGAGAAGGGGAGCCAGATATTATTGCTGCGCAATGTCAGTCGCGAGCAGCTCATTTCGCTGCAAAGCCTTAACTTGTCCGCAATCAAGGTGGAAAACGACTATGAGCGTTTGTATCCCAACGACCCGCAGGCTTTTTCGACCGTGGTCGGATATGTTGGCCAGACCAGCAGCAACGACCAGATTCAGGGATTGGCGGGTTTGGAAAGCTATTACGACAGCGACCTGCGCGGCGTGGACGGCGAAACCGTTACTCCAAGAGATGCTACCGGCAAGATAGAAGGGCCGCAGACCATAATTTCGCCGCAGCCCGGGCAGAATGTGACGACCACCATCGACGGGCCTTTCCAGGAATATTTCTATAATCGCATGTTGAGTGGTCTTCAGGGGCTCAATCGTACAAATGGCGTGGGGGTTGCCATAGACCCGCGGAATGGCCAAGTCCTAGCGATGGTAAGTTTCCCAACGTACGATCCAAACAACGTCGCTGCGTCGCTGAACGATCCCAATCAACCTTTGTTCAATCGCGCCGTCGGCGGGCAGTACAGCCCGGGTTCGACTATCAAGCCGCTCGATGCGGTCGCCGTGCTGCAGGCAGGGAACATAAGTCCGACAAGGCAGGTTATGTCGGTGGGTTATATGTACGTGCCCAACCCGTATGACTCGTCCAATCCGACAAAGTTTATGGACTGGCAACCTCAAGGTTTCGTGGACCTCTATTCCGCGCTGGCCCGTTCCAGCGACGTGTATTTTTATGTTACCGTAGGAGGGTCGCCCAATCGGACGACGCCCCTGCTGAACGATCCGAGCGACTACGGAATCACGGGCATCGGCCCCACCAGTCTTAACCAGTGGTGGCAGACATTCGGACTCGGAAAGCCGACGGGCATAGACATGCCCGGAGAAGCGAGCGGATTCCTGCCCAATCCGACAGAATTCCAAAAGACTACGGGCAAGCCTTGGTTGTTGGGCGATACTTATAACGTCGCCATCGGACAAGGCGATCTGCAGCTGACCCCGATCCAGCTTGTGGACTACATCGAATCCGTCGCGAATAGCGGCATAGCTTATAAGCCGCATATGCTGCTGGATACGGCCTCGACGGAACTATTCGACCTATCCTCTTTTGCGCCGGAGTTCGCACAGGTCCAACAAGGTATGGATGACGGAGTGTCTAAGCCCTATGGCACGTCATATGATCTGCACACGCTTCCGTTTTCGGTTGCCGCCAAGACGGGTAGTGCACAGACCAACGGCAATACCAGGGTCAACGCCATCTTCATCGGTTACGCCCCAGCCACCAATCCGCAGATTGAAGTCATGGTTCTTATTGAGAACGGTTATGAAAGTATTCTTAACGCGGTTCCGATAGCTAAGGACGTACTGTCGTGGTACTATCAAAACAGGATAGCAAACGCTAAAAGTTAGATCATATGGCCCAGTCGGAATTAAGGCAGGATATCGTATCTGGGGATTGGATTCTGGTCGCCCCTGGGAGAAAGAACAGGCCCCAGCAATTTATAAATAAGGACAAACCCAAGCGCCCTTCTAAAAAAGGCTGTCTTTTTGAAAATCCGGAAAAAGCAGGTGGGGGATTCCCGATAATAGTCAGTCCGCCTAAAGAGAGCCCATGGATACAAGTGGTGCCCAATAAATTCCCGGCCGTGACCCATGAAGGAATCATGTCCGTCGTGGCAAAGCAGGGCCCATTCTTCGTGATTCCCGGCGTAGGGCATCACGATCTCATAGTTACCAGGGATCACAACAAGAACTTTCCTAAGCTCCCGTTGGAAGAGGCCCGATTAGTCATGGAAACGTTCAGACGCCGCTACAAGATGCTGATGGAAGATTCCTATGTCGCTTACATATCGATATTCCACAATTGGGGGTTGAACGCCGGGGCATCGATATACCACCCCCACTATCAGATAATAACCATGCCGATAATACCACCCATCATACAACACTCCCTCACGGGCTCGGCAAAATATTATCGTGACAACAATCGATGCGTATATTGTACGGCGATCAAATGGGAGAAGAGCCAGAAGAAGCGCGTTATCTATGAGAACGACGAGGCCATAGCCTTCGCTCCATTTGTCTCCCACAATCCTTTTGAAATAAAAGTCTTCCCCAAAAAGCACATTTCCTTCTTCGAAGACACCAGTCCAGAGGTCTTGGGTTCTGTAACTGAGGCGTTGCACAGATCTCTGAAGAAAATAGAAAAGAAATTAAAATACCCGGATTACAACTTTTTCCTTAACACGGCTCCGACGGTGGGGAAGGACAAGAACACCCACTATCACTGGCATATCGAAATAAAGCCGAAGATCCAGATAGAAGGCGGCTTTGAATTGGACACGGGAATAGAAATAAACGTTGTTGATCCTGATACGGCCGCGGAATTCCTGCGAAAATAGTTACGACCCAGGATGGTCTATTCACTGGCTTTGGGAGTATCTACATTCATATTGTTTGTGATATCCGGTCTGGGGTATTGGGGCGTTTTCATCCTCATGACCCTGGAGAGCGCGGACGTACCCGTTCCCTCGGAGATAATACTGCTGTTCGCAGGGTTTCTGGCCTATACGGGCAGATTCGATGTCGTGCTGGTTATATTGGTCGCCTCTCTCGGCAATCTCTTCGGCTCGCTTATAAATTATTGGTTGGGCTACAGATACCAGCGGCAAGCTGTCGTTCTTCTTGAAAAAGCCCGCTTAGTCAGCTCGGAAGAGGTCACGCGGGTTCACGGCTGGTTGGAAAATCGCGGGCTGGCCATGGTGTTTTTGGGCCGGTTCTTTCCCGTCGTAAGGACATTTATTTCGTTCCCGGCCGGCATGTCCAGGATAAATCTTAAGCATTTCATTTTACTCACTTTTATAGGCTCCTTTATCTGGTCCGCCGTACTTGCCTATATCGGTTATGTCGCGGGCTACAACTGGATAGCCATCGAACCGTACTTCAGGCAATTCGATTATTTGGTTATGGCGTTCATCGTCCTGGGGATATTGCTGGAAGTAAACCGCAGGTTTGGCAAGAGAAAGAGGGGAAAGATAACGAACAAGTGACGGGGTGCGATACCCATCGCAGATTATCAGTGCTAAAATTATAGTCGATGACAAAATTACTTATCGCCAATTGGAAAGCGAACCCGAAGACTTCCTCCGACGCCGTAAAGCTGGCAAAGGGGATAGACCACGCGGGCGTGGTCATCGCCCCGCCTTTTCCGTTTTTGGCTGACGTGAGAAATGTTATACATAAGGCCAAATTGGGCGCCCAAGACGCATTTTGGTCCGATGGTCCGTACACCGGCGAGGTATCGGTGAGCCAATTGAAGAAACTGGGGGTCAAGTATGTGATACTCGGCCATTCCGAACGGCGCAAAAATCTGAATGAAACGGATGCGATCATAAACCGCAAACTAGTCTCCGTCTTGGATGGAGGCCTGACGCCCGTCCTGTGTGTCGGCGAGGGATCTGAATTCAAGACGAACCAGGAAGAGGCCATTAAGTTCATAAATACGCAATTGAGGCTGGATCTGTTCGGGCTGCGTAATTTCGAGAAAATCATCGTAGCCTATGAGCCGATATGGGCAATAGGGACCGGATTCAGCGATTCCCCAGAGCACACCTCAAGAGTGGCTAGGGTCATCAGGAGCCGATTGGGCCCGGTAAAAGTGTTGTACGGAGGTTCGGTGAACGCCGGCAACGCCGATAGGTTTCTTTCGAATCCAGACATATCTGGGGCGCTGATAGGGGGAGCGAGCCTCAAGTCCGCAGAGTTCAATAAGATAATCAAGGTAAGTCGATAGCAATTGTTGTATAATTAAGCCATGTCAGAAAACTCATATAAAAATACAAAAGCGGTTCTAATATTAACAATAATAATCGGCATAGTCGGTATAGTGCCAAGCGTCATAAAGTGGGGCAACTCACTTATGCCGGTCCGCACCGTCACTGTCAGTGCCAATGCGCAGACGACCGTTGCCCCCGATCTGGCGACTGTATCTTTCTCTGAGGTGACCATCGGTGCCGACCCGGTCAAGATAGAAGCCGACAACGCCACTCAGATGAATGCCGCGATAAGTTTCGTTAAGCAGCAGGGCGTCGATTCAAATGATATCGCCACCACCGACTATAATTTGTCGCCGAATTACAACTATCTTCCTAAGACCGGAAAAACTTCCATAGTCAGCTATACGATAACAGAGACCGAAACGGTTAAGATAAGGGACTTCACCAAGATACCGACGCTGTTGGCCGGATTGGCGAATCTCGGAGTGAATCAAATAGGCCAGGTCAGTTTCAGCATAGAGGACCCAGATAGCCACCTTGCCACCGCAAGAAACGAGGCATTCACCAAGGCGCAGCTCAAGGCGGAACAAATGGCCGCAGACAACGGAGTGCAGCTTGGAGAAATCGTCAATTTTACCGAATCCACTAACGGCGTCGAGCCATTCCCCGTATATAACGAAATGTCGGCCCCAGCCGCTACGATGGGTTCCGCTGTCGCTCCTACAATTGAATCGGGCACTCAACAGTTGACCGACACGGTCAGCATAACTTACGCGATTCAATAGACGACTCATAGACATCGAATGTCAGTCCTTACAAAGAGGGATTATCTCCTGATATCCATAATCGGACTTGCGATTGGGCTGTTGTTGCTGCCGATATTGGCGAACATAAAGTTGTCTTTTTTGACTCTGTCTCCGGCTGAATCCGTGGCCATAGTTATCGGACTCGTCCTTTTCTCGATAGTCGCCCTATGGCTGTCCTATCTAATAAGTAAGGCGATCCCGGTATTCCTGCAGATGGCCAAATACGTTGCGATAGGGGCACTGAATACTCTGATAGACCTCGGTGTTTTGAATGCGCTTATATTGCTGTCAGGCTTCGCTTCCGGGCTATGGTATGTCCTGTTCAAATCGACATCATTCATAGTCGCTAACATCAACAGTTATTTTTGGAATAAATACTGGACGTTCGATTCCAAAAAATCCATCAATGTAGTGGAAGTGGGGCAGTTTTTTATAGTCAGTCTCATCGGATTCGCCATAAATATCGGGATAGCCTCGCTGATCGTCAATTTTATTCCTCCGATCGGTTCGATATCGCCGGCTCGCTGGGCCAACGTTGGCGCCATAATGGCCAGCATCATTGCTTTGGCCTGGAATTACATAGGCTATAAGTTCGTCGTATTCAAAACTAAGTCTTGACATTTGCAGTCAAATATTGTATAGATATATCAAGTGTTCTTTAATAGACGAGATGTGAGATGCCAACAGGCGTCTTGGTTTTTAATCTATTAATGCAAAGTCGAAACACTGCACAAAAAATAACCAAGCTGTCTGTGAAGTCTCTATCTAATTGGGACGCGAAACAGACAAGCTTATAACAATGAAGAACTTTCTTCTGTTTGTTCTGGCGGTGTGCGTCGTGCTCGCTATCGGCGTGCCTGTAGTGGCAGCGATTACCGGTATTACCGTGTCAGTGGCGCTGGAGTCAGTGCTAGTGAACGTAATCACCTACGGAGCGATCCTCGCGATCGTCCTGGGGGTACCGGCATTGGTGTGCAAGTTGTTCAAGGTCAAGAAAGACTATCTGGTCTTTCCGATCTGGTCGATTTTGCTCAGCGTGTCGGTGGTTCTCGCAATAGCCGGATCTGTAACAGTGCAGACACTCGGCTATACGGTTCTGATCGGCCTTATCGTCGGTCTGGCCAGCTACGAGATGTACCGGTGGTACGTGGGCGGCAGACACACTCTGCTTTACGGCCTGGTAATCGGGTCCCAAAAAACAGCAAGTTAATACTTGCTGTTTTTTTGACTCATGACGCCCATCGGAAAGGTTCAATGTCTGGCTTGGACATATAGATGATGTATAATATAAATAACCTCAATGAAGTTAAGTAAGTCATTGTTAATTTGGGTTGTCGGCATAATCGGCTTTATCATCCTAGTGTTTGTGTGTGTGGCGGTTTATCAATTGGTTTACACCGGTATCCATCGGGATTCCAGTCTTCTGAGCTTAAGTGTGTCTGGCAGCACAACCAGTACTGCGTACGTAGGTGTCAATCAGCCTCTAAGCATAGAGTGGTCTGTCGATAAAAGCCTTTCCGGATCCCAATGTTCATTGGGGGGGTTTGATAAATATGGCAATCCTATTAGAGACGTGAGTTACAATGGCAATATGTACATAGGCAATTTAGCCAGCGGAACATACTTTTATACGCTGAATTGTCTATATAATGGCACTTACTATATGAAGCAGCTAAAAGTGGTATCAAAATGACAACGAAGCGCGGATTAACCTTAATAAGTTACCTGACCATATTGGTTTATGTGTTCTATTCGATAGGGGCTGTCCCGGCGTTGGCTTCCGTAACGGTCACGGCTGGGTCGCCAATGTATACGCCGCCTATTTTACAGGGTCAGGGTCTTAGCGTAGATTCGGCCGGAAACATAATAATAACCACCGGGTCTGATGCCGGCCAGTCTATAGGCAGCGTTGCAACGGACGGCAGCGGCGTTTTATTTGAGCAGGGTTCTGCAAGCGCAGTCGAATCTGCTGGCGAAGAGGCTGGCACGGATGCGATAGCTGAAGAGGGTGTTGGCGCTGCTGGCGGCGCAGCCACCGCGGCACTTCTGGTCCTGGCCCCCACTAATTTGAGCGTAGGTATGGGCGTCAGTCTTTGTGCTGACGGCAATAGCGATGATTTCTTGTCATTCTCATCCAATTGCCAGCAGAGTTTGAGCTATAAATCCACAACGCCGTCCTTCAAACTGGACTGGAATATCATAAGCGAAGATCCGTCAAATACGGTCTGTTCCACTTATGGGTCTTGGAATGAAGGTATTGTCCCCGGCACCGGAAGCGAGACTTTCAACATAAATAAATCTGTCGGACATTACTACTTCGGCGTAGTTTGCGAACTTTCATCTACGCGAAGTATATTCAACGATCTAATAACCGCGAATTTAGGGCAGATGCTTGCCGACATATGGACGTCTATCTGGGGCGGTTCTCTAAAGGAGACCGTGGATAAGTTCAGCGAAGTGTCCGTCAATCTCGTATCTGCCCCGCCTCCGCCGCCAACTTTATCGGTGTCACTGACAGCGGACAATAATAGTCTAACTATACCATCCAATGGCACTTCAGCGACCGCAAATCTGACCGCGGTATTAAATAGCAATCAACCCCAGGACACGACCAATTACACATTTTATTGCAATAGGCCCGACGCAGGCACAAACATAACTAGTCCATATGATGGCAAACTTGATGGCCAGACCGCAGATGCCGAATATCAATCCTGTACATACAATTCTCCAGGGGTATATACGGCTAAGGTGGTCGTCGAGCAGGGGAATTTGGCGTCCCAGGATCAGACCGTTATAGTCGTCACTAAAGCGGCGCCTCCTCCAGTAGGCCAAGTTCTGGGAACCAATACCAGCAATTCTTCCTGTTCAGTCTCGGGTTGGACTTACGATCCGAGCAATCCCTCTCAGAGTACGGGGGTGTCGGTCTATCGCGACGGCACTTCCCAGGGGTCTGGCGTTTATTTAGGCAATTTCCCAGCGGCTTCAGCCAGCCCGAATAATATCGATTCAACCTACGGCATCAGCGGTAATCATGGTTTTAGCGCCAATCTTTCCGGTATTTCGGACGGAAAGAGCCACAATCTCTATGTGTATGGCCTGAATGCTTCAGGCGCCAATCCCGCGTTATTGACGGGTTCGCCCCAAATAATTCAGTGTTCTGGCGGATCTTCAAATACCGGCAATAATAACAATTCCAGCTTATCGCCGTCGGTCGGAGTAAAGATCCTGGATTAAAATAAAATGTCTAACCCAATCAATAGATATAAATTAATAGGGGGATTGGTATTAATCGCCATTTCAGCCGTTATATTCGTTAACTACATCAGTTTTGATCGTACAAACGCCCAAACTACAGGGTCTTCTTGGGACAGTACCTGTGCGGGTAATGGCGGCGCTTCCGTGAGTGAGGATGCCAATGTGCCGTATACGATATGCTGGTTCGCTACGGATGTCAGCTCCTGTACGGTTAAAGAGTTGAATGGAAACACTGATGCAGTGACAAGCTATGACGCATGCACTCCCGGCGTTAACGGAGAAGGTCCCAATAGTTACGGCGGGCACTTTATTCTTAGCAAGTCCGTCGCCGGAACGTATACATACACAGTCTCGGCTGTAAGCACGAACGGGAACATCATAGCCAATGCGGTTGCTGACGTGGTGAATGTTGTTGTCCCCGGCAATAATAATAACGGCGCCACCGGCTGTGCGATAACCGCGAGCGGCCATCCGTGTTTCGACCTGTTTAAGATAAGCAAGATATCGACCAATACAAGCACTTCAAATCAATCCGCTTCTCCTTCCAATCAGCCGTCGAGCGGTTCGTCGACCAACCCGTTCATCAAAGAAGTCAGGCCTTAATAAATTACAATGGGCAGACCATCTAAATTAGGAGCTATATTTATAATCGCAGCGACAATCGTCGCATCCATGTCTTTGGCGCCGATCGTTTCGGCGCAATCAGCCCCTTCTATATATATGAGTTACGGTTTTGGCAATGACTCGTATCAGGGAAGGATAACTCCTTGGCCCTGGAATGCAGCTTACTATCTTGCGCAGTTTTACGCTCCTACGACTTTTCAGTTCCAATACATACCTATCATGGGGAATATCGCCGGCACCGACACCATAACATTCGACTGCGGCAACGGTACCGTAGTAACCACATACGGAAGCACGATCTATGCCAACGTATGGGGATGGTTGACCTACCTCGACTGGAATAATTCGGTCAGCTGCACATACACGTCGCCTGGGACATACTCTCCTACTATCCACGTGGTTAGGAACGGCACCTCGGGTTCTGGCTATACCAGTATGGGTTGGTTCGCAAGTTGGAACTTTGCGGGGGAGAGCGCCGAGGCCGATTATTCGGTCGGAGCCATACAGATACAGGCCATAAATTATGCAGTTAGCGCGTGGCCGAACAATGTGAGTACATTGGTAAGCCGTTCTCCGCTCAATAACGTTAGATTTACAGTGGGCGTCTCTCAGTGGCAATGCAGCTATAACGGATGCTACGACAATCCTGTCGGCGGGGCGTTCTCTTTCAAGTTGGATTGTTACGGCGATGGCAGTGACATAATTAATACAAGCGGCTATTCGGGCGGCAACGCAGAGGTGAGTAACGTAAATTACAATGATCAGTATGTTGAAACCGGCGGAACCGGCTATTCTGTGCAAGATGCATTTTCAGTCGGCTCCTGTAACTACCCGAATCAAGGGATATTCAGGCCGGTTATAACCGCCACCAATAATGGCAGTAGCGATGCTGGTGGCGCTGTTGTCGTCGTGATGCCTTCTTCCGGACCCGCGATTCAGATGAGTACGTCGCCTTCAGGTGGCTCGTCTCCATTGAATTCGGTTACAGTCGATACTACGTCGACGGGAATATTCCCGGCTCCGGGATCGTGGGGACCTGTGAACGTAGCTCTTAGTTGTCAGGATAATAATCAGACAGACAGCAGCTATAATATAAATTTCAATACTGCGGGGACCCCGATGAGCTCAACCCTTGTCCATAATTTCGTCGATGCCTGCAATTACCCAACGGCTGGCGACTATACGGCGAGAGTGGCGGTCACTCAGAACGGCATTTCGGCTACAGCCACGACCGAGATCGATGTAGCTGGCGCACTGAAATGCGACGGCACCGATGTGCTTAAGGCTCCGGCTAATTTCAGGCTGGACTGGCAGGATCAAAATTCGTTGTATTGCACCGCCGGAGGCAATGACCTGGCCACCTCTTTGCCTAATTGGCTGGCTGGCGTCCTTGCTCCATCGGAAACCAAGGTCGGCAACAGAGTCTTTAGTAACGTAACGACCAAGGGATACTATCTGTTCCAGATAACCTGCTATTCTCTCACACCCAGTTTCCAGCCGAACCAACAATCTTGTCCGTTGACCATCGATTAATATTCGGTCGATTACCAATTAAAAGTCGGAAAAACATAACAAAATAAAAATAATGGATAATAATCAGATTACAAAAAGCAGAAAATTGGGCATGTGGATCGCAATCGTGGTCGTCGTGATCATAGTGGCGGCCTTGTTCTTCTTTGGGAAGGTTAACTTACAGAACAATTCATCAGCCACCGCGACGATAGTATCGATAAGCAATTGCAACTCCATCTCGCCCCAGGACGTCCTTTTGCCTGACGGGGGATTGATATCCTTCAAGAACAGCGACAGCGTCGACCATACCATATATATCGGCGGCGTATCCCTGAACGTGCCAGCAAAGGGCAGCAGCCAGCTTACGGCTAAGTTCGAATATGGCACCGGTACGTATGGCTATGCCTGCGATGGCAATCTTGTCTCCAATCAGATAGTTCTGGTGCCTATTCCGGGAAGCGCGGCCGTGATCAACGTGACTTTCAAATCCGTCTACGACGGAGAATCCCAGCAGAATCAAAGCTGTTTGAAATCGGCATTGGGCAGCGAATTCGACAGCGCCTACGGCAACCCCAACTATGTGCCGTCGAACACGGCAATGGCCGCCGTCAACGCGTGCTTAGCTTCAACTCTCCCGCCAACCAGCACGACGACAAGTAAGTAGCTTTGATCGGACGGGGGTCTTGATTATTATCCAATTTTATGGTATATTCTTTGCAGAGTGAGTGGAGAACAGTCCTCGGCGACGATATCGATCGAGGCATGTCCCTAAATACTATTTGGCCAAAGCCCCTTCTTCGGAAGGGGTTTTGGTTGCTATAATAGGTACATATGATTTATCTGCTCAGGGTCAACCTTGATATTGAAGACAAAAATCCCGTGAACTCGACGCGTTTCCAGGCGGCGGTGAGCACGGTGAATTCCCTGCTTAAGAAGGGCCATAAGGTTGTGATTTTGAGCCATTTTGACCGGCCGAAGAAATATGAGCGGAAGCTTAGCCTTGCCAGATTCCAGCCATTCCTCCAAAAAGAACTTGGCAAGACCGTGGTCTTCTTCTCGCATTTTGACTTCGCAAGGATGAAGAGAGAAATATCCGCTTCCAGAAACTCAGTTTTCCTTTTGGATAACCTGCGTTTTTTGCCCGGCGAAACTAAAGACGATCCGATTACCGCCTCCGATCTGGCTTCTTTGGGAGACAGGTATGTTAACGATGATTTTGCCACTGCCCATCGCGAAGCGGCTTCGACGGTTGCCATAACCAAGTTGATGCCGAGCTCTGCAGGTCCGACGCTTCTAAGTGAAGTGGCTCACTTGGAGAAGGTGATAGTGCGTCCCAAAAAACCAGTCACGTTAATCATAGGCGGAGGGAAAATGAAGGATAAGATAGGAGTCATACGCCACATGATAAGGAAAATAGATCACGTTCTGATAGGCGGAGGCCCAGCCAACACTTTCTTCGTGGCCGAAGGCAAGGATGTGAAAAATTCCATATGCGAACCAGAGATGCTGCCCGAGGTGAAAAAGCTGATCAGGAACAAGAAGGTCGTCTTACCCACGGATTCCCTTTGGGACAAGGAAAAGATACTGGACATAGGCCCCAAGACAATTAAGGAGTTTTCGTCTATCATAAAGAAGTCTGGCACTATTGTTTGGGGAGGCCCGATGGGCTATTTCGAAAATAGGGATTTTGCCAAGGGATCTTATGAGATCGCCAGGGCTGTTGCGGCCTCGCATGCGTTTTCGGTCGTCGGCGGCGAGGAAACTGGAATGGTTATAAACCATCTGAAACTTAAGGATAAAATAGGCTTCCTATCCACGGGAGGAGGAGCCATGCTGGCGTTATTAGCTGGTGAGAAGATGCCTGGATTGGACGCACTTAACATAAAATATTGATCATGCCCTCTCCTAAAATAGTGGTGCTATACCACAAGGATTGCTTGGACGGTTTCGGGAGCGCTTGGGCGGCGTATAAAAAATTTGGCAATAAGGCCAAATATATTGCAGTAGAGCACGGCTTACCAATACCCGACGGCCTTAACAACAAGACCGTCTATTCAATAGATTTCACTTATCCGGAGGCTGAGACCAAGGTCATAGCCAAAAAAGCAAAGCAGCTCGTTCTGATAGATCACCATATAAGCGTAAGGGACATAGTCGAGCGTCAACCGGAGAGTCTGTTCGATAACGACCACTCCGGGGCGGTCCTAGCCTGGCTATACTTCCATCCCGGGGTTAAGGTGCCGCGATTGCTTTCTTATATCCAGGACATAGATCTCTGGAGGTTTAGAATGCCCGAAACAAAAGAGCTGATTTCTTTCCTGCGCAACATACATTTTGATTTCAAGATCTGGAACGGATTGGCCAATGATTTCGAGGATGCCAAGAGTCGCAAGGAATATATGCGTCAGGGCAGGCTCTTGCTGAAGTACGACGAGAAGACGATAGACGAGACTATCGCCGAGGGTTATGAAACTAAGTTTGAGGGGCACAAAGCCTTCGTGGTTAATTCTTCCGTGCTTGATTCGGAAATCGGCGCGGCCATAGTCAAACGCGGATATCCCGTCGCAATCATATGGCGCGTAAGGGATAAACTGATACACGTATCATTGAGGTCTTCCGATAAGGTGGACGTTTCCAAGCTGGCTTTTAAGCACGGCGGCGGAGGTCATCATTCGTCGGCAGGCTTTGAATTGGCTATGAACAAGAAATTGCCGTGGTAGGAATATGGCCACAAAGAACAAATTCTACGCATATTTTATCCCTGGGGGGCAGAAGGGCGTGACCGATGAATGGAGGATATGCGAAAGCAAGGTAAAGGGCGTCGTGGGTGCGCGCTTTAAGGGCTTTAAAGACGAAGAAGAGGCTAGGGGATGGTTGGCTAAAGGAGCTAACTATGAGTTGAAGGCGAACAAGCAATTGGCTCCCGGCATATATTTTGACGCCGGGACCGGCAGGGGCAATGGCGTGGAGATAAGCGTAACCGACGCCAACGGGGTCAATTTGTTGCACAAAGCGCTGCCGAAAAAGACAGTAAATTCTTTCGGAAAACATCTGATCAAGGATAAGTCAGCAACCAATAATTACGGGGAGCTGCTTGCTTTGAGCTACGCGCTTAAAATAGCTAAAAAGGAGAAGGTTAAAAGCATCTTCGGCGACAGCCGTTTGGTTATAGACTACTGGTCCAAATGGAGAATAAAGCGCAACGACCTGCCTAAGAAGACCGTTGAGCTGTCCAAAGACGTTTCTGAATCGCGCTATGAGTTCGAAAAAAATGGAGGATCGGTGAAGCGGGTTTCTGGGGATAATAATCCGGCGGATTTAGGCTTTCATAAGTAGTATAATTATTGCAACAGATTATGGGAGCCATAATGTCTAAATTGCCTAAGCTAAAAATAAGCAAGAAGAGTCGTTTTGGTTCCCTCATAGTTATATCCGTGTTGGTTCTGGCCGTAGGCCTTATCGCATTTAATTCGACCAACCAAGCCAAAGCCGCTTCGATAACTTTCGGCTACACGGGGAGCCCAACTAGTTGGGTCGTACCGACGGGAGTCACTTCTATAACAATAGTCGTGGCAGGCGCCCAAGGAGGCGAAGGTTCAGCTGCCTCGGGGCAATATACTACGGACAGCGGATACGGAGGATTGGTCACGGCCACTTTGGCAGTGACACCTGGAACGACCTACTACATGAATGTCGGCGGCCAAGGCGGTACGGGCGTACCGGTTGGCACGGCCGGCACGGCCGGATACGGAGGCGGCGGTGCCGGAGGATCTGACGGCTCTTATTACACATCGGGCGGCGGAGGCGGAATGACCTGGTTCGGCACAGCGAGCACCTTCTCCCAGGGCACGTCTATCGTGGTAGCCGGAGGCGGAGGAGGCGGAGCTTGGAACAGTCAGACCAACCATCAATGGGGCGGCGGAGGCGGAACTACGCCAGCCGGTGGAATACAGGGAGTATCGGGAACGAGTTCTGGATATGGAAATGCCGGAGGAGGAGCGACATTAAGCGCTGGCGGAAGCGGAGGCGCGACTAATGGAGCTACTGGCTCTGCTGGTCAGGGCGGAGCTGGAGGGGCTGGCGAAGGCGCATATAATAACGCCGGAGGCGGAGGAGGCGGAGGATACTACGGAGGCGGAGGAGGCGGATCAAGTACTACAAGCTATGCCGGCGGCGGGACTGGGGGAGGAGGATCTTCATACGCAAGCGGATCGGCGACCAGTGTTACTTTGGCCCAAGGCGTTAATACTGGTAACGGCAGCGTCACAATTTATTACAATTCATCAGGAATCGCTGTGGCTAATCTTTCTTACACTGGATCGGTCCAAAGCTGGGTTGTCCCGACCGGAGTTACATCTATAAATCTTATCGCCAATGGCGCAGGCGGCGGCGGCAACGTTTACTTCGGCGGCCTTACCGGCGGGACGGGCGGACTGGCTGCGGGGACTCTTTCCGTGACCCCTGGAACAACTTACTATTACTCTGTCGGCGGCGCCGGAGGCCAGGCTAATACCGGATCAGGCGGCGGAGGCACGGCCGGATATGGAGGCGGCGGTACGGGAGGCTATCAAACATGTTGCGGCAACGATTACGGCGGCGGAGGAGGAGGAGGAATGACCTGGTTCGGCACGGCTAATACTTTTTCACAGGGAACTGCGATACTCGTCGCTGGAGGAGGGGGTGGAGATCCTGGCGGTTGGTCTTACGACACTGTTTGGCCTGGCGCTGCGGGAGGCGGCACATCCGGACAGGCTGGCATGAGTTTCGGTCTTGTCACCGGCGGAGGCGGCGGAACGCAATCGGCCGGCGGAACAGCCGGTACGGGAGATAGCTCGAATAACGGCACTGCTGGCGGCGTAGCTGTCGGAGGTAATGGAGGTAATGGTACCTACTACGGAGGCGGAGGAGGTGGTGGAGGATATTATGGCGGAGGAGGCGCAGGCGGCGGTTCGAACAACAATGGCGTTGGGGCAGGAGGAGGAGGTTCAAGCTACCTATCCTCATCTCTTACCAACACTTTCAATATTCAAGGTGCAGGTTCTGCTGGCCAAACTAATGGTAGTTTGACGATAGCCTATTCTACTTCTACGCCCACGGTTACCGCGATTTCACCTACGACCGGTGCTAATACAGGGTCTATATCCATATCTTCAATCAGCGGAACTAACTTCGTGTCCGGCGCTACGGTCGCGCTTACCATGAGCGGACAATCCAATATAAATTGCACGGGCTTCACCTTCACTAACTCCACTACGCTGTCGTCCGGTTCTTGTCCGATCACCGGAGCTGTAGCTGGAGCATGGAATGTGGTGGTTACTAACCCGAGCATGCAGACTGGAACTTTGGCCAGCGGATTCACAGTGACCAGCAGCGGCGGAGGGGCGTCTTGGCTAAGTAGCGGATGGAACTACAGGAAAATGATTAACATCACCGGACAGACCGGAGCGGGACCGAACTATCAGATAAAGTTATTGGTGGGCGAGAGTTCCGGATCTAGCGGTGCCAGCTTCAACATCGGCGGGCATTCTGCATCGTTCCCGACAGCCATCAATGTCGGAGGAGACTTCCAGTTTACTGCGTCAGATGGCCAGACGGTATTGCCTTTCTGGGTGGAAACGGTGACCGGATCTTCGCCCAATCGCGTGGCGACTGTTTGGGTGAACGTTTCCGCAGATCTGGGCTCTAACCAGTCTATATATCTGTATTACGGGAATTCATCTGCGACCAATGCCTCCAACGGCACGAATACTTTCCTCATCTTCGATAATTTCCCCGGTACATCGATAAACACCGGTACATGGTTTTTCCAGACGTACACTAACGGCGGCGTCGCTACGGGGAATGACGGCGGAGTCGCTGTGTCCGGCAACCAGCTTACGATCACCAACGTGAACACGGACTACAGCCACGTCATTGCCGCGAATACTTTCCTGCCAGCCAGCGGATATGCGGTCGAGTCGCTCATGTACGACAGCAATGGCAGTAGCAGTGGCCAGAACTATGCCTGGTGTTATATAGCGTCGAATGTGTCCACTTCAACCATCCGTTCTGAGGGGGGTTCATGGCTGTACGCTAATATGGATGATACGGATGCCTACAGCGGCGACGGCGTCCAATATACCGATAGCGGACAGAACTGGCTGGGCTACGCTTATAGCGGCAGCAGCATGAATTCAGCTGCCGTAGGTTCAATCGGAAACTGGTGGAACACTTGGAAGCGAGTGAGCTGGGGCGTCGTTGCAAATACGGGGTATATGAAATATACGAGGGTCAGGCAATCGGATGGGGCAACCGAGACCATAAGCGGCACTTCGTCATACACTACGCCGACATCGCAGCGGTTCTATCTGGATATCGGAAACTATGGATGGTGGACCACTCAGTATGCGATTTTTGATTGGGTAGCTATCAGGAAATATCAACAGAACGAACCTTCGTTTAGCACCGCGGGTAGCGAGCAGACTCAGCCAAGCAGTCCAACGGTCACTTCTCCAACCTCCAGTTCAATTACATATAACAGCGCAGTACTGGGCGCCAATGTCACATCTAACGGCGGCTCATCTTTAACCGCTATCGGCATCTGCTGGGGAACGTCGCCAGCCCCTAGGTCAAATTGTTCTCCCCAAGGAGGAACCTCGACCGGAGTTTTTACGATGCC
This sequence comes from uncultured Candidatus Saccharibacteria bacterium, assembly GCA_964559765.1. GTDB lineage: Bacteria > Patescibacteriota > Minisyncoccia > UBA6257 > Colwellbacteraceae > JAMCRD01. Next base: position 10,175 of record CAZLHU010000002.1, on the reverse strand, counting down.
TTTCAACAGCCTGCCGTCGAACACTCTGATCTACTACGCCGGTTATGCTACTAACGCGTCCGCTACGGGTTATTCATCCGATGGGACATTCACCACGTCTGCTCCCGGCGCGCCTACCGTAACCTCTCCCACAGCCACTTCAATAACGTCCGTAACTGCGATATTGGGCGCGAATGTAACATCCAATGGCGGAGGCAGCATAACAGCCGTAGGTACGTGTTGGGGCACGTCGTTGGCTACCGTGACCAGCACTTGCAGCATCGACAATGGAGACACTTCGACTGGCGTCTATACTATGCAGGTGACTGGGCTAACCGCCAGTTCGACCATATATTACGAAGGTTACGCAACCAACTCTAGCGGCACCGGCTATTCCGCTTACAGCACGTTCAGTACGCTCTCGCTGTTGGCTGAAAATGGTTCCCTTGTTTCCGGCGTCTTTGATACCGGATACCCGAACGGCGTCCAATTCAATTCCATAATGTGGCAGGGGACGCAGGGCATAGGCAGCTCCAGCGTCCAGTTCCAGTTTGCAGCTGCGAATTGCGCCAATGGTTCGCTCAACTATCCCAGTTGCTCTAGTGCGACCGGCACCATAGCCGGCAGCATCGATCCCGTGAATTATTGGGCCTGGAACGACACTCTGGGCTGGCTTAATTTCTCGACTGCCGCCGTCGCCACAACGAGCCTGAATCACTGGGCTACGGTCCAATCAACGGGTGATTATATAGCCCTTGATTGCGCGACCCTTCCTCCCGGCGGCACCAATAACTGCGCAGCCGACGGCAACTTTACCGTATCCGACAATTCTAACAATCTGGCGGGATTCGCCTGGAACGATACTTATGGCTGGATAAGCTTCTGCGGCAATTCTTCCGGTGGCGCTTCAACTTGGAATGGGACCAATTGGGTCTGTCCATCCAGCCCCACATATGAGGTCACGGTCAACGCTTCTACGGGCCAGTTCAGCGGTTGGGCGTGGAACGACATATTAGGTTGGATATCATTCAATTGCTCAAATACCACGAGCTGCGGCTCTTCCAATTATTACGTTCAGGTCGACGTAGGGAGTTCGTCCTGGAGCTTCATCGGTCCGGACGGCACGTCGAATACGTACTACACCGCCGCCGGTCCGAATACGCCGGTGCCGTTGGTCGGAGTGAACTACAACAACGACCGTTATTACAGGTATAAGCTGTTCCTAAGCAAATCCGCGGGGGCGACAAGCCCCATAATCAACAACATCGTGGTGAATTGGAGCCCTTAGAATAGGCTATCAGTAAACATAACCCTGCTCAGAGAGGGGATTCGGGGCCGCTAAAATTAGCGGCTTTTCGCTGTCGCGCCCCTTCTAAGCTTGACATATAGCCATTAATATGTTAATCTAAATCCAGCACCTTTAGTTTAGACGGTATAAAGGTCGAAGTTCTTTTACATACAGCCTTCCTCAATGCATAAGGGTCGGCTGAAAATCATGAAGAAATTCATGTCCAGTCATTCTGCATGGCTCGTCGCAGGAATTTTCATTGCAACAGCAATAATGTTCTTCGCTATGCCGTCCATAATCTCCGCGATCACTCCTCAGATCTATCGTACCGTCACCACTGGTGTCGGCCTCGGGATCTTGATAGTCTTCGCCTTGATGGTGACGTTCACAGTCGTGGTCTTTGTCTACGCATTGAACACGCGCCGCCAGAATGGTCAGGGTTCTAGCTATCCTCAGGGACAACGTTAGAACATCGCCCTACGGGGCAAACGGAGCAGGCTACGGTCTGCTCCTTTCTCTTTTTAAACTTTACTTTTAATGTTTTTATGTTATTATCCTAATCGCCAATTTAGGCAGCAGCTCTGCTTATATCTCACATCCCAGTTAAGATTGCTCCTTATATTAGAGATAAAAGTGGAGAGGAAAGTCCGGACACTCTCTCGTCGCAAGACGAGATAAAAATATACGGGCTAACAGCCCGCCACAGCAATGCGAGAGGTGCGAACAGAAACGTTCCGATTCGAAAGGATCGGGAAGACCCAATCCCAACGTTGAAGGTCTAACTCCGTTATAGGGACAAAAAGACGGAGGTGAAACGGCTAAATCCTTATAGAGTGCAAAGCCGAGTCTTGCCGGGATAAAACCCGGCGGGAAGTGCCGCTAGATCCTGAGAGCAATCGATGGACCAGATAAATTGCCGCCTCTTCCGATATAACGTCGGAACAGACAGAATCCGGCTTACTAATTGGCTAATAAAACAACCTCGACTTACGTCGGGGCTGTTTTATTTTTATTCGATTCCGCTTTCTTCCTTCGATCGAGCGCTTACATATGCGCAATAGTCGCATTCGGGCGAAGGCGCGGGCAGCGAGTCGCTGTCCAATGTCTTTCTAGCTTTGACCAGCGTGCCAGGTATCCAGGAGTCATCGCCATCGTATGGTATGAGCTTAACGTCGAATTCCAATTTCGCGTCGAAGGCCTTCGCATCCATCTTGCCGTTGACGTAGACGAAGTAGGCCGTAAGGGACACCTTGAATTTGTTCATGCGGAATAGCCACTGATATATCTCAACTTGCCGCTTATAGCCGTCTTGCCACTCGGCGTCGAGATTCACCTCGCTGCTTTTGGCCGTAGCTTTATAGTCGACGATTATAAGCTCTCCATTCGGTTTAATCCAGACGTCGTCGATTCCTCCGGTAACCCTGAAATTGGTTTTTGGATCGATGTATTCGATGCCACCACGTCTGGCTTCCCGCCATAGGTCGAGATATTCATGTTGATAAGGCACGGCATCCAATCCATAGCTTTTCATCAATGGATGTGGGTCTCCTTTGGCCCGGTATATGTCGAATTCTTTTTTGAGCAATGTGTCGACGGCGGAGTTGAGCGAGAACGGATATCCTGGCGGCTGGGCTATGCCAAGGCGGAGGTCGAGATAGAAACAGCGCGGGCATTTTATGAAGGCGTCGATTTTGCTGCGGCTCAACCTAAACGGTTCGGACGCCTGCGGATCGAAGAGCCCTCTTACTTTCTTGGCGTTATAGTACTGGGACATGATTAGTATGATACCTCATAAAACATCCTTGGGTAACGACCAAATATACATGCCGGATATTAGGTAGATTATCGCCATGATTACGAACAGCATCGTGTAGCCCAGCCACGCGATGACTAACCCGCCGATTATTGCAGAAATGCCGACCGCAATGGAGGTTATGCCTTCGTACTGTCCCCACTGCCATAGCGACCCTTCCTGGTCTGTGTGTTTGCTGTATAAGGAATCATATGCCGGCGCGCCGACGGCAGCGCCTATGCCCCAAAGGACTTGGGTGAGAATCAGCTGGGGTATGTTGCCCATGAACGCATAACTTAGGAACACGGCGCTCCTGATGATGTACCCCAGCGCCACCAGTCGTTCGGGTTGCTGGACCTTCAGGCCCCAATCGGAGAATATCAGGACCAGCAATCCGGTGGTAACCGAGAATAAGCCCCAGGATAGACCGGCGAAGACGACGTCGCCGCCTATCTTCATGACGAATATCGCATAGAACGGCGCAAACAGCCCGGTGGCGAACGTCAGCAGGGTGTTCACCATAAGAAGTATCCTAAGGCCCCGGTTCATCCTGGTCCTGTCGTATATATGGTTGATCAGCTCTTTGATTGTCATTTGCCGATGTTAAGCATTAATATCTTATCAGAAAAAGAAAGATTTTTGGCCCTCAACCCCCGAATTTATAGTGTTTACGTATCGTCTGATTTCTGGTACTATGCCCCGGGGCCCGAGATGGGCCTTTTAATAGCTTGAGATGAAAATACGCAATATCGCCATAATAGCCCACGTCGACCACGGCAAAACCACATTGGTGGATGCATTGTTGAAGCAATCCGTCGGTTTCCACCAGAAAAGCAGCGAGATCAGCGAGCTTATCATGGATTCCAATGACCTGGAGAGGGAGCGTGGCATCACCATTTTCTCCAAGAATGCGGCCATCGTGTACAAAGACACGAAGATAAACATAGTGGACACTCCCGGGCATGCCGATTTCGGAGGTGAAGTCGAGCGTATCATGCGCATGGTGGACGGCGCCTTGCTCTTGGTCGACGCCAAGGAGGGCCCTATGCCTCAGACAAAATTCGTATTGAGAAAGGCCATACAGGCCGGACATAAGATCATAGTAGTTATAAATAAGATAGATAAGCCGGAGGCAAGGCCGGTTTGGGCTCTCGACCGCACCTTCGACTTGTTCGTGGATCTCGGCGCATCAGAAGACCAGGCGGATTTTCCGATAATCTATGCCTCAGGCGCCGCCGGCAAAGCTGGATACGACCACAATCTCGCCGACATGAAGGATGTGATTCCGTTGTTTGATTCGATTCTGAAATATATTCCCGAACCTAAGGTTGATGCGTCAAAGCCGTTGCAGATGCTGACGGTCAATCTTGTTCAGGACAGCTACAAGGGAAAGGTAGCCATCGGAAGGCTCTATTCGGGCAGCCTTAAGAAGGGTATGGAGGTCGGATATATAGATCGCTCTGGAACGCTCAAAAAAGCCACTCTCAGCTCGGTAATGGTCTACGACGGACTGGCCAGGGTTGAGACCGAGGCTGGCATACCCGGAGACATAGTGGCGATAGCCGGAATACCCGAGATTTCGATCGGCGAGACGATAACCGACTTCAATGATCCGCAGCCGCTGCCCACGATCGCGATCGAAGAGCCGACTGTGAAGATGAATTTCCTGATCAATAATTCTCCTTTTGGGGGCAAGGAGGGAACTTATTCGACGTCCAACAATCTGCGCGACCGTCTTATGCATGAACTGGAGACCGACGTGGCTTTGCGGGTAGAGAAAACCGATTCCACCGACACGTGGATTGTCTCGGGCCGCGGCGAATTGCACCTGTCTATCCTGATAGAGAAAATGCGCAGAGAGGGCTATGAGTTCCAGGTCTCGCGCCCGCAGGTCATATTGCACGAGGAAAACGGCAAGAAGACCGAGCCTATAGAGCGATTGTCGATAGAAGTGCCGGAGGCGTATACGGGCACCGTGATAGAGCAAATCGGGAACCGTAAGGGAACCATGACCGATATGCGGGTGGAGAGGGGAACGGCCTATCTGGAGTTCCTTATACCCACTAGGGGCTTGATAGGGTTCCGCAACCAATTCCTGACCAGCACAAAGGGGCAGGGGATCATGAACTCGATTTTTGAAAAATACGATGAGTACAAAGGAGAGTTTGAATCGAATCCGCACGGCTCCTTGGTATCGACCGAGACCGGCATTACCAGGACCTACGGCCTCATGAACGCCGAAGGCAGAGGAGAGTTGTTCATTGGTCCGGGCGTTGAGGTCTATGAGGGCATGGTCGTCGGGCAGAATGCCAAATCGAACGACTTGCGGGTCAATGTCTGCAAGGAGAAACAGCTCTCGAACATGCGCGCAAAATCCGACGGAGGAATGGAATTCCTGAACGTCCCGAGGAACCTGACCCTGGAAGAGTCGATAGAGTTCATCGGCGACGACGAATTGGTTGAAATAACTCCGAAGTCAATCCGTATCCGAAAGTTCTGGCTTAAGGAAGGCGATGAGAGCCGTTCTAAGAAAGGCATACTTTAATCTTTATCCAGTCTTATAATATAAGAGTCTATTACCTAACATTTGCTCAAACATGCTTATTGATGATGTAACAATACAGATCGGCGCCGGCAACGGCGGCAAGGGCATGGTCTCATTCAACAAGAATCTGGGGAGCCTCGGCCCTTCTGGCGCAAGCGGCGGCAACGGCGGCAGCGTCTATTTTGAGGGCGTCGCCGACCTGAGTGCGCTCAGGCAATTCAGAATGAGCAAGGTGTTCAAGGCAAGCAATGGCGAGGATGGCGGCATACAGTTCAGGGACGGCCATACCGGCCAGGATATAGTGCTGAAAATACCTGTGGGAACGGTTATCCATAACTTAGACAATGGAAAAGATACCGAGATAATCAACGTCGGCGAAAAGGTGCTTGTCGCCAAAGGAGGGCATGGCGGCAAGGGGAATTTCCTTTTCCGCTCGGCCAGGGACACGAGCCCTCGGAGATTCCAGTTCGGCCTTCCCGGTGAGGGATTCAAAGTACGTCTGGAAATGAAGCTCATCGCCGACATAGGTTTCATAGGTTTGCCGAACATAGGAAAGTCTAGTTTGCTGAACGAACTCACCAAGGCGGGCAGTAAAGTTGCCAATTATCAGTTCACCACCCTCGAGCCGAACCTAGGCACATATTATGAGCTTATATTGGCCGACATACCGGGATTGATAGAGGGGGCGTCGACTGGCAAGGGTTTGGGCATAAAATTTCTGCGCCACGTGGAGCGGACCAAAATACTATTCCACTTCATATCGGCCGAATCCGAACATCCTGATAGGGATTATAGGATCATCCGGAGCGAACTTATGAAATACAATCCTAAGCTGACCAGAAAGCCTCAGTATGTGTTCCTAAGCAAATCCGATCTTGTTAAGCCGGACGAATTGAAGAAACGGATTGGCATCCTTAAAAAGAAAGGACTTAAAGTGACCCCGATATCGATCTATGACTGGGATAGCATAGAGAAGGTCAAACAGATACTCAATCAGATAAAAGACAAGAAGCTGGGAGTTAAGCGGTCTTCTTAGAGATATAGTGCTTGGAAACCTTAAGGCCTATAAAGCCGATTATGGCGACCAGCCAAGCAAGGCCTACGATCATAAGCTCGTTGTTCTCCCTTATCTCAACTTCCTTCAGTGATCTTGCTACAAGAACAAAGTATGGCGTGGTTCCTTGGGAATAGGTCATAACCGCGGCCTCTCTAATATTTCCTATCTGCCAGGTGAATCTATCTTCGCCGTGCTGTTTTGCATAGGCGAACGTTCCGGCTGGCGGCGTGGGTACGGCGCCATTGAGCTGAGCCGAGGAGACAATCTGCTTATATGAGCCGTCGAATATAGTAATGAACGGATCCAGGTTTTTGGCCATATCCATCGGGTTGTTGCCGGAGACGATCTGTTGCGGCTGGGCGCCGGCCAAAAGGTCCATAGACACGTCTTCAGCCCCCTGTATCTGCGGATCGTTGGCTGTCTGCCTGATATCCTGCTGTACGGCTACATATACCGTAAGGAATACCAATGTTATTAGTCCGACCACGAATATCGACGTCACGTTAGCTTTTATAAATTTCATCATGTATTAAGGTTAGCACTTAAATGAAAAAGCACAATAATCTACGGGTGGGTAAATGCAGTGAAATGCGCTATAATAGGCACATATGAACAATGAAAAGAAGGACTTCTACGGTCTAGGCATAGCCCCAGGCATATTGAACGTTCTGGCAAAACTTAATTTTACCGTACCGACGCCAATTCAGGTGCAGGCCATCCCCATAGCCATAGAGGGTAAGGATCTTATGGGCATAGCCCAAACGGGGACCGGAAAGACCCTGGCTTTCGGCGTGCCGGTTATCCAGAGCGTTCTTAAGGATAACGGACTGGGTCTGATAATCGCCCCGACAAGGGAATTGGCCCAACAGATCGACGAGACCCTGGTGAAGGTTGGTCATTCTTTGGGGATAAAGACGGCCCTGCTCATAGGAGGAGAGCCGATATACAAGCAGACTCGGGCTCTTTCGAGGATGCCGAACATCATCATCGGAACTCCAGGCAGGATAATCGATCATATGAAGCATAAGAACGTCGATTTTAAGAAAGTCAGGGTTCTTGTCTTGGATGAAGCTGACCGTATGTTGGACATGGGATTTGCGCCGCAATTAAGACAGATTCTGGTCACATTGCCACGCGAGCGGCAGACCATGCTGTTTTCCGCGACCATGCCTGAGTCGATAGTCGGTATAGCTCGTACCTACCTCAAGCTTCCGATCACGGTTGAGATGGCCAGGTCAGGGACTGCCGCAAAGGATGTGACCCAGAGAGTATTCTTCATATCCCAGGAGGATAAGCCTAGGTTATTGGAAAAAATATTGCAGGAATACAAAGGTTCGGTACTTGTCTTTTCGCGCACAAAATTCGCTGCTAAGAAAATAGCAATGATGGCCAGGAACTTCGGTCACAGCGCAGTTGAAATACATTCTAACCGTTCGTTGAGCCAGCGCCGCGAGGCTATGGAGGGTTTCAAGAAGGGTAAGTATCGCGTAATGGTGGCGACCGACATAGCCGCCCGCGGAATAGACGTAAACAATATCGAGCTCGTCATAAATTATGACCTTCCGGAGAATGCCGAAGACTACGTGCATCGTATCGGCCGTACCGGCAGGGCGGGCGCACACGGCGAAGCGATATCGTTCGCCAGACCCAATCAGAAATTCGATGTGCGTTCGATAGAACGACTTACGCGGTTAACTTTGCCGATATCAAAACTACCGGAGCTGCCGCCGCGACACGCGTTCCATTCCAAAGAAGAGGTCGCGACCGAAAGGCGTCCGTTCAGAAACAATCGTTTCAATCCACGCCAAAACAGAGGCAATTCAAGTTATAATTATAGAGGTCGTAGAAATCGTTTTTAATCTTATTTATGGATACTCCTCCAGCCTCGAATACATCACCTGAAACCACAGCGCCCATTTTGCCGGCAACCGCCAACATGATCTGTCCTCAGTGCCATCAACCGGTTTTGCCAACATATTATTTCTGCCCAAATTGCGGGAAGAAGCTTGAGGACGCACCGCTGTCGACATCGATCGGGTCGCAGATATGGCTCTATTTCTTCAGCCTAATCATCATGCCCGTGACCTGCTACCTGATTTACACCCGCTGGCAGGGGATAAAATATTTCAAGTCCAAAGACCCTAAAGCCCATCAAATGGGGCTTATAGCCATAATTTTGCTGGTCGCTTCGTTTGGGTTCATCGTCTGGTCAACATTCGCAGGAATTGCATGGGTCCAAGGCTACGTTCAGACAGAACAGACGCAATTGAATAACATAGGCGGGATATAGTTGGTATAATTTATAAGACATGGAAAAAGAACTATCACAAAAGAGGGATTGGTCCATATTTTGGAGCAGCGTGTTTTTTGTACTAGGATTTTCCTTCGTATTCTCGATAGTTGGAGTTCTACTCCAGACGATACTGATTCACGTATCGCATTCAGCGGAGACTTGGCTGGGATGGATTGGCGGGACGATAATAATACTGTTCGGCCTATTCCTGCTGGATCTCATTTCTCCGGATTTTCTCAAAGCGGAGCATAAGTTCAATGTGAGCAATAAATTCGGCTCCTATCTCATTACTTCCTTCGTATTCGGAGCAGCCTTCGCGCTCGGTTGGACACCGTGCGTAAGCGCGGCTCTAGGCGCGATATTGCTATTGGCTACGACGCAAGCGGGAAGTGCCTTTCTTCTCTTGTTCGCATACACGCTCGGAATAGGAATACCCTTCATTCTTGTCGGGTTATTCGTGAATCAGGTCAGGGACCTAATAGCCCGGGCCGGTGTATGGCTGAAATACATCCAATACGCCTTCGGGGTGCTGCTCATAATAATAGGCGTACTCGTTTTCACCGGAGAGCTTAGCCAAATAGCCAATATACAATTCCTGTCCGATTTCCTGACATCGATGAATATCGGCACCAATGCGGGAGGCGGAATAAGCTCGCTCACCATCATCAATATGGCCATAGCCTTCGTGGCCGGCCTCGGATCGTTTCTGAGCCCGTGCATCCTGCCGATCATCCCAGGGTTCCTATCCTACTTGGCCTCAACGTCAATAAAAAACAAAAAAGATGAACCCAAAAACTAAAAATATCATCCTCGGCGTAGTCGTCGTTCTTGTGGTCGCGTCCATAGCGTACATCGAGTACACCAAACCGCCGGGCATAAGCCAGTCGCAGATAAAGAGCATCGCTGCGGCGCCCAGCAGTCTGGGGAGTGCCTCTTCCACCGCCTCAAGTACGGCCTCAGTCGCCTTACTGCAGCAGATCGAAGCCACGGATCAGAGCGAGGGATACCAGCCTGCGGTCGAATTAGTTGATCCAACCGGATTCATAAATACCGCGCCATTCAAGCTGTCTGACCTGGTGGGCAAGAAAGTCATCCTGCTGGATTTCTGGACGTACAGTTGCATAAATTGCATCAGGACCCTACCTTATCTGAACGCGTGGTATCAAAAATATAAAGATTACGGACTTGTCATAGTCGGGATCCACACTCCGGAATTTGATT
>CAZLHU010000001.1:0-219091 GCA_964559765.1 uncultured Candidatus Saccharibacteria bacterium | reverse complement strand
CCGTCATTGGTAAATAGACGCTCATCGCGAATGCGCTCGCGCGATTCACATAGCTTCCTCGACAGCCCTAGGATCAGCGCGAATGCGAATTCGGCAACGGTATTTTCTCCATATGCGGGCACTGAACAGACTTCTATCCCGCGCGCTGCGGCTGCCTTTAAATCGATATGGTCGAAGCCTGTGGTTAGCGTTGCAATAAGTTTCAAATTTGGGAATGAAGCGATCACCGCCTCGTTGACCTTAGACTCGACGAATACACCGATAATATCCGCGCTGGTATCACTCGGAATATGATCTACATCGAGGACGTCGTCCACAAAAGTGGCTTCTATACCCGCCTCCTTAAGCTTTTCATTGGTCGCAAGATATGTCTCCCCTCCCTTGCCTGCGTGTTCCAAATGGAAAAATATCGCTTTGTATGCCATGGAATAATTATATCAACTTCCGATTTACGCGAGGTGGCTTTTGGGATATCCTAATCATATCGCATCCCAATTTTCTATGTGGAAAAGGATAAAATCATTTCTCTTCGAGAATAAGACCTCAAAACAGACGGTTGCAAAAAACACTGTCTGGCTTTCCATCTCTAACTTCGGCGGACGTCTTATTAAGGCCATCATCGTAATCTATGGGGCACGCGTACTCGGTGCCGCAGGTTACGGCGTATTCTCCTATGCCGTGACCCTGGCCGGACTATTCGCCATATTTATAGACCTCGGAATAAATTCGATCCTTATCAGGGACGGGGCAAAAACGTCGCCGGACGAACGACAGAGACTTTTTTCTACGACTCTGCTTATGAAGGTCATTCTCATGGCCGCGGTCATAATATTTATCGTCACAGTCGCGCCTTATTTCTCTACGCTTCCGGGCGCGAGAGTCCTTCTCCCGTTCGTTGCACTGATGACTGTCTTTGACGGCATGCGAGAATTCTTGTCGTCACTCTTCCGCGCCGAAGAGAAGATGCAGTGGGACGCTGCGGCGTTCCTCGCCTCGAATATTGCCGTCGTCTTCTTCGGATTCATATTCCTGAGGATTGCGGCCACGCCGTTTTCCTTCACCGGGGCATACGCCTTAGGCACAGCTGTAGGCGCTTTCGTAGCTGTATTGTTCCTGCGCAATAGATTCAAGAAGGTATTCTCTGGCGTGTCGCTGAAACGCATGGGCATCATTCTGAAATCCGCATGGCCCTTCGCCATAATAAGCGCATTAGGCGTACTTCTAACCAGCAGCGACATCCTTATCATCAGCTGGATGAAAAGCGCATCGGATGTCGGGATATATTCCGCGGGAATACGCATCATCCAACTGCTTTACATAATTCCTACGATTATTCAGTTAAGCACCCTCCCAATATTATCGCGTCTTACGAAAGGCGATCCTGGGAAGTTCCGTTTGGCCTTTGAAAAGATATTTTCACTGGTCTTCCTTGTCTCTCTCCCGATCTCCTTAGGCGGCGCGATTTTAGGGGCTCAGATAATGGGGCTGGTATTTGGTAACGCATACGTCGTAGGCGGAATGGCGTTATCGATCCTTATGCTGGGCATATCTATCGATTACGCCGGAGGCGTTATCTCCAACTCCGTCTTTGTTCGCGATCACCAGAAGAGCCTCATTACCTGTACCGCCATAGCTGGCGTAGCCAATATATTATTCGACCTTCTACTCATCCCCCGATGGGGAATGGCTGGCTCGGCAATGGCCACACTTATAGCGCTGATATTAAGCAATTCATATCTGTGGTATGTAGCAAAAAAATTGAGCAATTTCAGTTTCCTTCCTTATATCAAGAGAATATGCGGCGCGGGCATAATTATGGCCGCCACGACTGCGCTTCTATACGCGGCGGGGATAAACGTGATTGCGAATGTCTTAATATCCGGAGCCGTCTATATTTTGGCCCTACTATTGTTGAAGGAACCCCTGCTTAGAGAGGTGAAAGAGGTTGTAGCGCTAGGCTCGGCCGAGGCGTAGAACCTATCTCTGCGAGACGAGTTTTCCTATAACCTTCTCAATATCGACAGTAGAAGTGGCAGATCTAATATTGAAGAATTCCATCTGCTCTAGGACTGGCAGCATGTTGCGGGCTTCAATCATAAACCGGTTCTCCGAGAACCCTTTTATGTAATAGGTGCTGCTAAAAACAAAGACGAAGGCTTTTGTACCACAGGCAAGTGCGAGATGCGCCGGGAAGGATTCTATGCCTACAAAGAATTTCGCTCCTTTCATAAGCGCACCGAAATACGGAAGCGTGAGGGTCGTGAACACGAAGACATTCTCCCTATCCTTGGGCATGATGTCCTGTATGTAAGTTTCCTGATCTTTCATGCCTGTTATCGCGACCAAGTATCCTTGCTTTATGATGAACTCAATGAGCCTTCTCCAATTGTCGCTGCCCCATTGCCGTTCCTTATCGAAGGATATGGGGGAAAGAACGACGTATTTACCCTTTCCTACCATCGGGTTATTGCCGAAGTTATAGAATTCCTCGTGAAATACGGCTGAGTCTACGTCTATTCCAAGTGGCCGGAGGAGATTAAGATAGTCCTTCCATTCTTCATCGTCTAGATCGTATTCTGCCCAGTAATCTGCAAGGAAACTCTGTTCAGAGGTGTCGAAGGCGATTAGCGCGCCGCCGATTCTCCTCCAAGGTATGTTTGAACTCGGTAGATTGGCGCGTGTATTTATCACAGCGTCGTAGTGCCGCGACCGCAGGATCTTCATAGTCTCACGATTCTTCTTCCTTATCTCACCCAACCCTCCGGTCCTACTCTTCTCCCGTCCGGCAAGCGACAGAAGAAAGATATCCTCCCAAAAATATATATTCGAGATGTAGGGGTTCTTTTCGAGAAGGGACTTGGTCTTAGGATTAATGAGGTAATCAATCTCCACGTCCGGATATTTTTTCTTGATTATCGGCAACAGGAATGTGGAGAAGAGCACGTCGCCGAATTGGTCAATCTTTATGATCAATATACGCCTCGGATTGCTGATGCCGGCCTTCCCTAATCTTTTCCAGAAGAATAGAAGGTCGCCTAAGAGCTCGAACGGCCACTCCACAAGCAGATAGCAGAATTTTATCAGCTTAGTGAGCTTCTTCCTCCATCCGAAGCGGGGACGGGCGAGATTCCCCAAAAATTTGCGCAGGAGCCTGAAGTGCTTCTTGAAAATCATACGATTTACTTTCCCTCCTGGATCTTTTTTATTATATTCGTCGTCGATTTGCCCTTACGCAAAGATATCAGCGCCAATTTCCCCCCTCCCCGCTCGACAGTGTCTTTTTCGATATACTCGTTGATTTTATGCTCTCTTCCTTTAACGTGGATGTCTGGCTTAAGCTCGGCAAGCCATTTCTTGGGGTCCTTCTCTCTGAAGACAAACACGGCATCGACGGGCTCAAGCGCCGCAAGCATTTCCGCACGCTCGCGCTCCGGAACTATCGGCCGACTTTTGCCCTTGAGCGCCCGGACGGATGCATCTGAATTGATTCCGACCACCAGGACGTCGCCCAACTGTTTGGCCGCCGTAAGCGAACGAACGTGGCCGACGTGGAGAATGTCGAAGCAGCCGTTCGTAGTCACAATTTTTTTACCCTTCTTTCTTGCGTTTTTTACGAGGATCTTAGTGGCTGCAAGGGTCCTTGGTTTGTTACTTTTCACTGTCATGGTATTATGATGATACCTTTCTTAAAGTCATGCAAGAAGTTAAGACAACCATCGAAGGGCTCATAAAAGGGCACAAGGACGCACTTGCGGATTTTGAACATAAAATTCCAGACATCATCAAATTGCGCGATGTCCTATTCGACCTGATCAAGCGCGGTGGCACGCTGCTTCTCTGTGGCAATGGCGGCTCCGCCGCTGATTGCGTACATTGGGCGGCAGAATGGAGGGTCCGTTTCAAGAAGGACCGCCGGGCACTTCGCGCAGAGTCGTTGGTGACCGACACCTCTACCATAACCGCATGTGGAAACGACCTGGGATTCGACAAGATATTCTCCCGGCAAGTGGAAGCTGTGGGACGCAAAGGAGACATCCTTGTGACTATCAGCACTAGCGGAAACTCAGAGAACATCATTCAGGCAATCGAAGCGGCCAAGAAAAAGGGCATAACCGTAATCGGTTTCGGGGGCAAGGACGGCGGCCGCATGGCAAAGATGGTGGATATACCCTTCATCATTAATTCTTCCGTCACAGCGCATATACAGGAAATGCATGAGCTTGCTATGCATACCCTATGTGAATTGATCGACCAGGAGCTCGAAGCGGAAGCGGCGGGCAATGGATGAGAGATCCACACAAAAAGCTGTTTTTCTAGACCGAGACAACACAATCATAAAGGATGATGGCTATTTCCATGATCCGAACGCCATTATATTCGTTCCGAATGCCCCAGAGGGCCTTCTCAAGCTTCAACAGGCGGGCTTTCTACTTTTCGTTATAACGAACCAGTCCGGCATAGGCCGGGGGTATTTCCCGGAATCCGACACCATCGCTGTTAATGACAAGATAATCGAGTTGCTGCGGAAACAAGGGGTGCGTCTGGAAAAGATATACTATTGTCCTCACGCCCCGGAGGCGGATTGCCCATGCCGCAAACCTAAACCGTTTCTAATATTGAAAGCTGCGGAGGAATTTGGAGTTGATACGTCAAAATCGTTCTTTATCGGAGACCACATGAAAGATATGGAGGCCGGACGCGCCGCCAGGACGACAACAGTCCTGATCGATCCTACGGGCAAAGTTACATCCCCAGACATCGACATTTCAGCATCCAATCTCATTGAGGCAGCGGAAAAAATTACTTCATATGAAACACTTTACGGCTCAATTTAAAAACAAGGTCATACTCGTCGTTGGAGATGTCATGCTCGACGAGTATATTTTCGGGAACATCACCCACATGTCTCCAGAGGCGCCGAAAACGCCAGTCATATTGATAAAGGACAGGAAATGCGTCCTGGGCGGCGCAGCCAATGTCGCAAATAATATCGTTTCTCTCGGCGGTACCGCAATTCTCGTGGGATACATAGGCGATGATGAGAATGGGAAATTATGCAAACAACTACTTAAAAAGGCGGGGATAAAAGATTCCTTATTTACCAGCCACACGCGCCCGACAATTACCAAGATGCGTGTTTTCGACGGCGAACGTCAGGTCACAAGGATGGATGACGAGTACAGTGGTCCGTTTTCCAAACAAGAGCTGATATCGTTCTCAACGGTTCTCCGGAAGCTGCCTTCAAAAGTAGATATGGTAATTATTTCTGACTATGCGAAAGGCATGGTCTCACAGAAAACAATGAGGGCGCTACGGGACAGATTTTCCGGAGAGAAGATCGTCGTCGATACAAAGCCCATCCATAGGAATCTTATGCACGATCTCTGCATGATAACGCCGAACCTCAAAGAGATGTCCGTGATGGCTGGCGTCCCTCTCAGGCGCCATGAGGATATCAGAATCACCGCTGCTAGGCTGGCAAAAGAATTGAACACTTCCGTCCTCGCAACATTGGGGAGGGAGGGTATGATCCTGTGCGACAAAAACGACCTGACAATCAACCGCATCAGGTCGCCTAAGGTACACGCCATCGATGTCACGGGGGCAGGAGACGTCGCGACAGCCGCATTTACGCTTGCCGTCGCATCGGGAGCGTCGTTTGTTGATGCGGCAAAATTCGCAAACAGAGCCGCATCAATCTCCGTCACAAAACTAGGAACCGCGACAGTGACACTCAAAGAGCTGCGGGTTTAATCCTCCGGAGAATTGAATCCCACTTGCCGTATACCTCACCAATCCCTATCGCCTGCATATTGGGGCAGGGATATGGGCAGTGCTCGTATCTGCATCTGTGGTCGCTTTTCCTGCCCAGAATGACAGTAACATTGCCACCGAGCGGGTGCCACCGATTTTCGTCGATAACGGAGTTCATTAGGTCGACGGTTGGTATATCCAACGCCCCAGCGAAGTGCGCGAGGACCGAGTCGTTGCCTAGAAAGGCCTTTGCTCGCGAAATCATGAAATAGGACTCTCGGAGTGATAGCTCCCCTATCTCGCTTTTTAGCCGCCCATCCTTAACGTTCTCGGTTATGTCATCGCTGATACGCCTTTCCCCTTTTCCGCCCAGCAAGACCACGTCGAAGCCATAATCCTTTAGCGTTGCGCGGATTATCTCAGTAAATTTTTCCTCGGGCCACATTTTATACGGCACGCCGGCGCCCGGAGACACGGCAACGTATTCCCGACCCGATAATAAGGCGACCAGTTTTTCGCCATTTATTATTTCTTTGTCCGTTAGATAGATACGCGGCCTCCATACGGCAACGCTTCTATTGAGTAGCGAGATTATCTTTTTATATCGCTCGGTCTCATGGGCATTGCGATCATAACTAAGCGGCTGGGTATAGAAAAATCCTCCAACCTCTTCCTTTTCAAACCCGATACGATCGGACGCGCCGCTTAGAAAACCCAACAGTGCAGCGAATGGCTCTCCACGCAGATCAATCGACAAATCATACTTTTTCCTTCGTACTGTCCGTATAAGAGACGAGAAATCTCTCCTTTTCGCAGGCACCTTCCCTCTATACATACGCGGGTAATTAAATATCAGAATGTCGTTTATGAATGGGTTATTCTCAAAAATCGGCGCCGAGCTCTCTTGGCACACAACATCAATATCCGCCTGTGGGAATAATTCTCTGAGGTATTCGAAAAGGGGAACGCTCAAGAAACAATCCCCGATTTGATCGAGTTTGATCACTAAAATCCTTTTTAGGTCGTCTCTTTTAGGATTGAATTTCCTCTTCCTAAAGAAAAGCCTGCCTACGGCATCCATAGTCCAAGCGGCCGATTTTACATACTTATTTGTATAGGTGTATTGCATCTTTCTTACAGAAGACGAAGTTCTCAAGGTCTCGTATGGATGAAGTGTCTATATATTGGGCGCTTTCAATCTCTCCTTCATAGTTTATAATAAAGGACTCATAGCCCAATCCATACAGTTTTTCTATGGCCTTGCTAGAAAACAGCTTACCCTTCTCTCCACCCCACGCCTCCATAACTATGAGCGGAGAATTGTCCCTTAAAAACTCCGCGCCGCCGTCTATCACCTTGCTTTCTGCGCCCTCCACATCAAGTTTTATAACGGTCGGTTTTCGATGATCGCGAAGATACGTCCGAAGGGTTGTGGATTTGATGCGTATTTCACTTATAGCCTCGTTCCGATAGGTATCTGCGACCGCGTTCACGGTGGTGCCGAAACCAGCCTTATCGCCGATCTCAAATAAAGTCATGTTATCTTCTCGGTCGGATAAGGCAATCTCATTTTTATAAACATTCTTCAACCCTCCCAAATTTGAGGTCAGCATTTTAAAGACATCGGGCATAGGCTCAAAACAGTGTATCTCCCTTAGCAACAGTTCTCCCGCCAACATAGAATAGAAGCCTATATTTGCACCAATGTCATAGAAAACATCGTCTTCTTTCAAATGTTTGATCAAAAATCTAGTCAGCCTGAACTCTGTCGGATCGAAAATAAAACCGTAACGCAGGCTACTGTCTTTGGTTATGGCTATATCCTTGCCCCAGAACGTTTTGGATTTGGTCTTGAAAAAACGATACTTCGTTATTTTATGGAAGACATACCACAAATACTTCTCCCTTAAGAAAACGATCCTTTTAAAAAGATTTTTACGGCCTGGTCCGATATATTTGTTCCATAGATAGAAACGACTCTTTTTTTCTCTGACACTAAGGAGATAAAGCAACTGAGACGCTGCTTTGTTTGTTTCCCGAGTATTGCTCCCGTCTGCCATTGCGTTCGTATCTTATCACTTCGCGTATCCAAAAAGAATTACTTACCCTAGGCGTAGCTGTGATAATTGGCCTTTTGGAATTTTTCTATTCGCTCGACAACCGTCTTCCATGAAATTTCATTAACGTTGAGTATTGGTCCGGTATAAAACAGCTTATTATCTTGGGGTAAGTTAGATACTATAGACTCTATGATCGGATGGAAAATGCATATCTGTCTGTCGAATACCTCCTTGGGATATGGGATAAATCTTCCGAAATGACGGTCGCCGATACTGGACACACAAACCGTAGGAGTGCCTAGAGCGGCAGCGAGGTGGACTGCTCCCGTATCGCAGCTTACAAGCAGCTTTGCGCGGCTAAGGATCGCAGCAAGTTCGCATACTGATGTTTTCCCGCACAGGTCGGTCGTCGATCCTGCGGGGAGTTTTAAAGATATGCGCCCTGCGGCCTCAGAGTCTCCGGTAGAGCCGCATATAGCCACCTTCATACCCTTATGCATAGAGAGTATGAAGCTGCAAACTTCTGAAAAATTATCAGGAGACCAGTTTTTCCAAAGCTCTCCCGAACCAGGGGTGACCACTATAAAGTCACCGTCTATGGCGTATTTCTTAAAGTCGAAGCCTATCTGCCTCAACCTAGCGTCATCAAAGGAGGGTCTGGATATGGGGATTGTTCTGCCTAGTATCTTCTCGAAAAACTCTTTATTTCTATTGAATTCGAATGCACCTTCGGTGGTCGCTACAAGATTAGTGTACCAGCGGTTAGAGTGTTTCCTGAAAACCCTCCTGGTGTCGTAACACGGCTCTCCAACATGTGCGATTTTCTCCCCCGCATTAATAAACTTTGCGATACGGTCCGTCATAAAGTTCCTGGACATATTCGCCTGTAAGACGACAGAAACCCTTTTCCTTCTGAAATTAATTAGGTTTTTATAATGATAGGCGAGCTTATTGCAAAATCTACTCCTGTCGAACCAGACGAATTCATCAACATAATCACCGTCAAAATATTCGGCCATATCCTTAAACTTATCGTCTCCCAATAGGGTTATTTTAAAATCCTTGAATCTATCAGAGGTACGTACGGCCCCTAAAAAGTTCCTGAAGAGGACGTAATCGCCGATACCGTCGGTTTTTATAATCAAGAGCGTCTTATCTCCTTTGCTAACCCCCTTCTTGATAAGGAAGGGGAGGTCTATAACTGAGATTAAGGAAATAAAAGCGATATTCCTGGCGTATTTCAAGAAAGACGACAAAGACGATTCCTGATTATTGGCACGCATAGCAATGGGGCAACAGATGGTTGTTTCTATCTGCCTTTCGGACGACAGACAAAGTCCTCTTCTCTCTCTTTGTGCAATTCACAGACATAATCCGGGCTGATCGATTTAACTAGCTCAGGAAGGTCTTTTTTATCATTAACGTTGTGATAAGCCGACATAGCGATTATCGGCTTCCACCTTTTGATCGTTTCCCTGGCTCCCTTTAATATATTCGCCTCATATCCTTCCGTATCGATTTTTATGACATCGACTTTAGGGATGTTATTCTCCTTTACGAAGGCGTCTAGTGTCGTAATTTTTATCTTTTCGGGTATCCCGGTATCTTTCATGCCGACAACGATATTTTGTTCTGTATTTAGGAAGGGGCTATCTTCAATCACACTATCCCCCAACCGCCCCTCATCCACCAAGATATTCTTTTCGGCAGGCACCTCACCCAGTCCCATGGGGACGCAGGTAATCTGAGGATAACTAGCCGTATTTTCCCTTAAAATCTCCATGGTCTTTCTCGCCGGCTCAAAGGAATAGATACGGCCCTTCGTCGCCATTTGGGCGGCAAAGACAGAGAACGCTCCTATATTCGCACCGGCATCAATGATGACTGAATCTTCTTTTACGAAATCCTTGGCGTGATATTGGTCATGGATCATAACCTGGTCGATAAGATCTATGAAGTCTGGGATGTCGCCCGCTGTGCGGAATTTATGCCCATAGATATTGGCCTTCCCATCGGGATAGAATGCGGAACTTTCCCTCCTTATCTCTTCGTCGAAGAACTTATAGAATCGATTGGTAAGTTTTCTCTTGGCTTCGAAGCGCGACGTTAACACCATCAATTGGCAAAACTCACCGAAAGTGAAAGCCCTCCTCATCATCGCGCGGAAGTAATACACACGCCAACGCAACGGCGGCCACCAACTATAGGTCCTGGCGATCAATTCCTTCTTGTCTTCAAAAAATCTTACGACACCGTTTTCTACCACTGTTTGTTCCATTTGTTCTTATCTATTTGTGTTTGTATTATTACATTCTATAGTGACGAGAAGATATTGGCAAAACGCAATATTGATGGCTATAAATTAGATTTTCGCCTCTTGAAAATAAAATTGTCGCCATCTAATCCATCTTCTGCGGCTCTTTCAGATAGGTCTCCGTCGACCCTCTCGATCTCACCTAAGAGGTTTATATAAAATGGCTCGTACCCAAATTCAATCAGCAGATCGGCTGCCTTTTTCGAGATATGCCCAGCCTGTCCGCTCCAGACCTCCATCGCAATCGTCGGTAAATTCTTTTTGATAAATTCCGATCCCCCGAGAATTATCTCCCTCTCTGCTCCTTCGGCGTCCAGCTTAATAAAGGTGGGGGGTACGTGATTCTCTAGGTATTTTTTCAGGGTTAATGTCTCAACCTCGACCGCGCCGACTTCCTTATTACCCAAAGAGGCCTCGACTTCCTTCGAAAGAGTGCTCTCTTCCCCAGCAAGATATAGGACGGCCCGGCCGTTATTGTCTGAGAGGGCTATGTCGTTAAGAAACGCCCTAGGATCTCCGTTTAAGTTCTCTGTTAAACTGAAGGTTTTGAGTTGAGGGTCAAAACTGTGGACTTCTTTGCAAAATTCTAAGGCCAGATAAGTATAGAACCCAAAATTGGCGCCTATGTCGTAGAAAACATCTTCCTTATTTAGGTTCTTGATCAGATATTTTGTGAGTTTATACTCCGTTGTGCCAGGTATGCATTTAAAATAGCAAAAGCGCAGCTGCTCCTTCTTCAGGTAAGAGATCTCCCTTGAATCCAACATCTTGCACCGGACATTAATGTGAAGAAACAGCTCCAGATGCATCCAAGCGTAGAAAATAGAAAAAGGAACGAAGGCCCCTGGGAATAAAAGCACTTTCAACAACCTACTCTTCAGCCCGGGTTTTAAGAAATCATTAACGCCGTCCGCCTTTCTGAATGTTTCTGCCTTTTTATAATTGCCATCCAGACTTCTTAATAGAGCTTCTCTAGTGCTTTCTATTTCGGTCTTCATTTGGTTTTACCTTCGGCTCCTTAATGACGGAGACCCCCCTATGCTTAACAGCCTGCGTCGCACACATATTCGCAAATTTGATGGCATCCTCAATGTTTCCTGTCTTTATATAACGTACAATAAGCGCCGCGAAGAAACTGTCGCCTGCGCCGGAGGAATCTTTAACCTCGATCTTCTCTGTAGGATAATGCTTGCCCTTGAACTCAGCCCCTTGATCACCCTTAGTGATAATAATCTTCCGTTTAAGGCTCTTCGAAACAGGAAGGGACCTACCGTATTCTTTCTCGTTTATTTTGATATAAGCGCATCGGTCAAGAAAACTGCCGACGGGCTTTTTGGTGTCAATAAAGACGTTGGGGTGATGTTCGCATATGTACCGCATATCATCCCTATCCAGGAATCCTTTGTCGTAATCGGAGATGGCAATAAGGTCATACTTCTTTAGGGGCAGCTTCCGGACATCGATGCGCTGCATGGGCTGGTTAACGTCTACCCGCAAAAAAGCATGGTTGGTCTTATCGTGCATGTAGCGCGTCTTGGTCGTGCCCTTCCAGTTCTTATTAGTTATGAGATCGCATGCCTTATATAGGGCTTTTACGTTGCGCTCCACGTTCTTAGCCATGCCAGGATTATGCGTCCTCTTCAGAACCTGCAGGACCGGTATAGGTAAGTCCGGCGCCAATCTCAATGCGTCGCAGTATACAAAGACATCCAAACAACTTTCTCCAATTATCAATATCCTTTTCATTTAGCTAAAACTTTCTTTATCTTGGCCTCGATATCTTCGGCTGTCAGGTGGAAGAATGCGTCCAAGTCATCCATGGTGCCGTAGTGATGGGGAAATTCGCGCGGGACTCCGATATACGTCACTTCTACGGGATGCGAAGCGGTGGCAATCGAAACATCAACCGCGATAGCGCCGCTGTAGTAGGGTTCGCAGATTATTATCTTACCCCCTTGGATGTTATCTCTCAAAGCTTTGTGGTCGAACGGCTCCAAGGTTGTGTAATACAAAATCGTGACATCAAGCTCCCCGCACGCTTGCCGTACCCTCTCGAGCATTGGGCCCACTGCGATTACCGTAGCCCGTTTTCCGGTCTTTATAACAGACGCTTTGCCAAATGCCACCTCTTGGTTGTCGGCGTTGCTTTTACCGCTTAAACGGAAATAGGTCGGGCGGCCGTCATTGTATGACTGCTTGAATAAACTGTCGAATTCGGCGGCGCTTCCCGGGACCACGATTTCTATGCTTGGAACGTTCTTCAATATACCCACATCGCCGGGACATTGGTGCGTAGCTCCCCACGACGCCATGTCATATGAGGCGCCAGTGCTTACAAAATTGCCACCCAAACGCTGATAACCGAAGTCGTCTTTAATTTGCTCAAGGGATCTTTCTACTAGGAACGTAGCTATGGTATGCACTATGGGGGTAAAACCCTGCATTGCCAGACCAGCAGACGCGCTAACCATGGACTGCTCCATTATCCCGACATCGTATACGCGATCGGGAAATTCCGCCTGAGAGTTGCGAA
Source organism: uncultured Candidatus Saccharibacteria bacterium (assembly GCA_964559765.1). Classification (GTDB taxonomy): domain Bacteria; phylum Patescibacteriota; class Minisyncoccia; order UBA6257; family Colwellbacteraceae; genus JAMCRD01. The sequence goes on along the minus strand of CAZLHU010000001.1, from coordinate 206,430 downwards.
AACCATAAGTCCCCACGTCTCCAAAGAGCAGAACCGCTTTATTGTCGGCTTTGAGCACGTCGTATATCGTTTGGAAGATTTGTTTGCGCATATTATTCCAATTCTTTTATCATCACTTCCAACTGCTCCTTGGTTGGATATTTATGAGTCCATTCGGCGCTGTTCTCCATTATCTTAACCCCCTTACCCTTGATTGTTTCAGCGATGATCGCTATCGGCTTACCAACGCTCTTTTGCGTTAGCGCTTTGTATATTTCTTCCTGGTCGTGGCCGTTTATTCTTACCGCCTGCCAGCCAAATGATTCAAACTTCTGTCTCATATCGCCGGGGTTGAGTGCCGGGTCGCCGGAATGATTCTGATCAACGACGCAATATAGATTGTCGAGTTTATTATGCGCCGCAAGCATAGCAGACTCCCAGATCGTCCCTTCATTACACTCGCCATCACCGACGATCGCGTATACCTTACTCGGGGCCCTTTTTATCTTTGCCCCTAGAGCCAAACCGACGGCCATTGGGAACCCATGGCCTAAGGAGCCAGTAGAAGCCTCGACTCCCGGCACCATTGTTCGATCGGGGTGTCCGCCGAAACGGCTATCAAATTTACCAAAATTCTTCAGTTCTTCTAATTTAAAAAATCCCTTTTCCGCAAGAACAATATACAAACCTATTGCAGCGTGTCCTTTACTTAGAATAAATCTATTCCGATCTGGATTAGAGAAATTCTCAGGTGTAATACCAAGAATGCGATCATATAGAACCCACAGTATATCCAATATAGAAAGAGCTGCTGGTATATGGCCCTCGTTAGCTTCAGTAGCTGTTCTTATAATATTCTCCTTCAGGTGTTTCATAGGTCAATGACGATTCGATTTGCCTTGCCGGCCCGCATCATATCGATGGCGCCGTTTATGTCATCCAACTTGGTGCGATGGGTTATGAGGTTGTCTATATCCAACAGCCCCGCCTGATACAACTTAACATAGCGCGGAATGTCTTTGCTCGGCGAAAACCTTCCGCCTTGGGTCGCTTTAATAGTCTTCCCCTCTGCCCCACCGAAAAGATGATCCGCCATCTTAAGCTCCACGCTTTCTCCGGGCTTTATATGGCCCACCATAACAAATCGGCCGTCGTTACCCACAAGCGGGATGCTGTCCGCTATGCCCCGCGCGTTTCCCGATGTATCAATGACAACATCAAAATCCTTTATACCCAACTCGCGCTGGATGGTCTCTAAAATATTATCCTTAGCACTATTTATAAACAGGTTGCCGTGCAGCGCCTTGACCATTTCTTTTTTATTGTCGAATACGTCCACGCCGACTATCGGACTGGCGCAAGAGAAATGCGCGGCCTTCATGAAACACGTACCCAGACCCCCTAGGCCTACGATCATAACGCTTTCTCCGGGCTTTATTTGGGCTTCATTGGCAACGGCGCTCAATGCCGTGGAAAGGCCGCAACCCAGAAGTGCGCAGAAATCATTAGACACATCCTGCGGCACGGGAGTTATTCTATTCTCTGACACTATGGAATATTCGCTGAAGGTGGTAACTTTGCCGCTTCGCATTGTCTTACCTTTAAAGGTATAGCTCGGAAAATCAGCTTCTATGCCGTCACCTTTACGCCAATGCATTACAACCTTATCTCCTTTTTTTACCTTAGTGACGCCCGGACCAATACTATCAACTATGCCACATCCTTCGTGTCCTAAAAGGTGCGGAACAAACTTTGCATTGTTCTTCTGGCCGGCTATTTCCTGTAGTTGAGCACCGCATATTCCGCTTACCAGAACCCTAACCAACACTTGGCCGAACAACAGTTCGCCTGGTTCGACATTAGCAACGGTAAGTGGCGCGTTTATCTCCTCTAATACGGCTGCTTTCATTGGTATAATTTGTATTATTTACCCGATTCAGGTTTCTTCTTAGTCTTCTGCACGCTAATCTCTCTAACAAAAAAACTGTCTGGCGCACATAGCCCGACGATAAACTCGGCTAATTCCTGCGGGTCGATGAGATCCTTAACGTCCGGCCTGTGAGAGGCCATACCGGTAGCTATCGCGCCGGAATATATATCCGTCATCCTTATCCCCTGCTTCAGCCAAGCTTCTTTGACCGATTCAGAGAATCCGCGCAGGCCGAACTTCGAAGCGGCGTAGAGAGGTTCATGGTCACTTCCCCTCATCCCAGCTACGGAGTTCATATTTACGATATCGCCACCTCCTTTAGTAAGGAAATGTTCAAAAGCGCCGTAGCACAAAGCTATAGCGGACGTGGCATTCGTTGAAAAGATGGCGTTTATGTCCTTTATATCGCCCTTAACGCCACCAGAGGTCAGCTCGGGATCGATACCGGCATTATTAACAAGTATATCTATGTCTTGTGTGCGCATCGCCGACAATACGGCGCTGAGCCCCTTTGCGTCGAGCAGATCCCCGACAACCGTAGCGCAACTAATCCTATTTTTATCCAAGACCTGATTTTTTATCGCCCTTAATTTTGCCTCATCCCTGCCATGAAGCACGACGACATAGCCCGCACGTGCAAACGCATGCGCCAGATACGTTCCTAGGCCCGAAGTAGCGCCGGTTATAAGGACAGTTCTATTTATTTCCGGTTTCTCTGTATGTGGGCCAGCCATATATTTAATTCACTCAGATTATATCCCCCAAAACGAAAATTCCATAATGTCGTGGCTATCGGATTTTTTCAAGTAATTTAAGAGTGACTTCACCTCCTCAGACACCTCTGAAGCCGAGATTGAATCGATGCAGGGGGCCACCGCGCCCACACTCGACCTCAAACACCGCCAATTATCAAATAGACACACAGCGTTCCTGTCGCAGACCCAGCGATTGATTTTTTTATATCCGTAATGGGTGATGTAGCCAACATTACCGCCCACGACAGCCACGCTGGGCTTTTGTAAAGCTATCGCCATATGCACGAATCCAGTATCGTTACAAAATAGGAAAAGGCTTTCCTTTATTAAGTATTTAAGATCGTTTATCGTCGTCTTGCCAGATAGGTTTATGGAACCTGGAAGTTTAGCCGCCAAGCTATCGCTTATATCCTTCTCTTTTTCCAGGCCTACGATCACCGGGACGAAGTTTGGATTATTGTCTGTGACGTCTTTGCAAACATCCGCAAAGCGTTCTACCGGCCACCGTCTATAAGCCGCTCCAGCCCCCGGAGCGACGAGGAAAAAGGGATGTTTGGCAGCCTCCTTCACCTCCGGCGAAATATTATTCGGATCCGCAGAGGGGATATTGGTGCTTAGGTTGCCGAAGGTGCGATGAGTTATGCCCTCAAGCAGTTTCTTCTGATGCTTCAATGTAGAAACAAGCACATTATTCTCTCTTTCCTCCGGTATACTGCTTATCATATTCGTGAACCTCCCTTTGATAAGTGGGAAGATCATCTTATTCTCGACCCAGATATTTAGATCCTGGCTTAGGGTGATGTCGCGGTAGTACGCTTCACCTTCATATCCATATATTTCCTCTGCGCCGGTAAGATAGAAAAGAGGCGACAGCCTGGCAAGCCCGGTTGTGACGTTGAAGATCGCGGTCTTGAAACCGATATCATTTAATTGTCGCGCAATATTAATGGCATATAGGGGATGTCTCTTGAAATCGCCGAAGATAATTTCTATAGAGCGCTCAAATAGGGAGTGGTCCAGAATTTCGTTAGGGTGGTTCTGATTGTTGCAAAGCAGGTATATCTTCCTGCCTTTGTAATATTCCTTATACTGTTTAAGAACGGCTGTAGCGACAACCATATCCCCCACCCCGCCGCCACAGACGATAAGAACATTGTCTGCCTTCTTTTTCTTAAGCAGAAAAGTCACTACAAAGAAGGAGAATACTCTGTCGAAGACGACTATCTTAAAGAAGGAGACAAAGGCCCGGATAATATTTTTTGCGCTGCTGTTTTCCATAATCACCTACACATAAGGTAGCCCACTTACCACTTTGGATTATATTTCATACTGGTAAAAATAACCGACTTTTACGACTGGCCTGCCGAATCTTCCGATAAATCTAATCTTCCACAGAACCGTCCTAGCAGACTTCATGACTGATATGATGAAAGAGCTCATCCTGCGCCCAAGAAAGCTCAATATGAAGAATATCCCGTCCCGAACGGTAAATTTGGTGCGCATATCCATCCCGAGATACTCTCTAGCCTCTGCCGCCCTACCATTTTGGATCAACAGACTCGCTAGACCGCTATATCTTTTTTCCGGCGCTGACGACTGCTCTAAAATTTGTTCCTCATATTTCCTGTGAAAATAAATCATACTCTCTATGAACGCCGGTTTTTGCGAAGTTTGATTCCCGTGCAAACGGTAAAGTACGAGGATTTTGGGAATGTTAATCTGTTTTTTTTCTTTGTGGTCTTCAAAGTATTTTCGCGATGAAAGGGCGATGGCTGCGTCATCGAACCCTATCATCTTCCTATCCTCGTCAAAAAAACCTATCTCATCGAATACGAACTTACGCGCAATGAGTTCGCTTACCAGAGTGAAACTGTCGATCCTATCACATATCCCGCTCTTGCTATTGAAGACCGCGCTTTCACACGTGGCCAATACACAATTCTCGTCTTCCATAACCTTCACCTGCGTGCTGAGCTTTTCCGGGAGCCATACATCGTCGTGATCCAGGAACGCCACCAGCTCTCCCCGCGCATTCTTGATGCCGGTGTTTCTGGCTTTCCCTTGGCCCCCATTATCCTCGTAAATATAGCGGACCCGTTTGTCCTTTCGCATAAACTCCTCCACGATACTTTTCGTGTTGTCGGTTGAGCCGTCATCGACGACTATCAACTCCCAATCCGGATACGTCTGTCGGACGACGCTCTCTATCGTCGCCCCTAAGAAGGATGAATTGAATGCCGGTACGATTACGCTTACTAAGCGATGATTTATTGTGCTTTCCTTTTCAGCCATTGAAGTTACTTTGTTTAGTTTGAGACGCAGGCCTTATCGGGTGTTACAGAGCAGAAATATGCGCAGAACCCATAAAATCCCTGTTCTAGAGCCTTTTTCTGACTATATTATTTTGCCGTCCTGCGAGAATCGCTGTATTATTTTATCACACATGGCGGAAAAGAGAATTTTTGTCGCTGGCGGTGCCGGGTTCATCGGATCAAATTTTATCCATCATCTTTTCAAAAAAGACAGCGATGTTTCTATCCTGAATTTCGATAAGCTGACGTACTCCGGAAATCTGGATAATTTGAAAGATATCCGGAATAAGCCCAGATATCATTTCGTAAAAGGAGATATCGGAGATCCGAAAGCGGTAGCGAACGCGTTCAAAAAATTCGATCCGGACTTCGTCATCAACTTCGCGGCGGAAACGCACGTCGATCGGAGCATACATGTCGGCGCAAAGGAATTCATCGACACGAACATAACCGGCGTATTCAACATCTTGGAAGCGGTCAAATCACATCCCCGCATCAAAAAATACGTCCAGGTCTCGACGGACGAGGTATATGGAAGCTTGCAGCTGGGTTCGCGCGATAAATTCAAGGAGAGCACGCCCTTTGCCCCCAATGTTCCTTACGCCGCGACTAAGGCTGGCGGCGACGTGCTGTGCCGCGCGTATTTCCATACGTTCGGCATTCCGGTCGTGGTGACCCATTGTTCGAACAACTACGGGCCATACCAATACCCGGAGAAGCTCATTCCGTTCTTTGTCCTGCGCATGTTGGAGGGAAAGACGCTTCCTATTTACGGCGACGGCAAGAACGTGCGGGATTGGGTGTACGTCCTCGACCACTGCGAAGCTCTTCGACTATCCCTGTTCAAGGGCAAACCGGGAGAAGTCTATAACGTGGGCGCGGACAACGAACTTAACAATCTGCAGATTGCGGGGATGATCTTGGCATATTTCAAACAGAGCAGGAAAAAGCTGGAGTTCATTCCCGATAGGCCAGGACACGACCGCCGATACGCCATAGATGCTTCAAAAATAAAGCGGGAACTTGGATGGAAACCCCGTTACGATTTCGAGAGGGCTTTCCGTGAAACCATAGACTGGTACCTAGACAACAAGGAGTGGGTGGAGAAAGTTAGGCAAAAAACAGGAGTTTTCAATCCCCATATCGACCTTTGGGAAGCTCACCATATTCATAATAAAAATAAGTCATGAAAGGAGTCATCTTAGCCGGGGGGTTCGGTACGCGCCTGCGTCCGCTGACGCTTATCACCAACAAACATCTATTGCCTGTCTACAACAAGCCGATGATCCTCTATCCACTCGACACCCTGAAGACCGCAGGCGTCGACGAGATTATGATCGTATGCGGCAAAGAGCACGCCGGCCACTTCATGAATTTCCTGGGCTCCGGCAAGGAATACGGCGTTAAGCTATCCTACGCCCTGCAGAACGGGGCCGAGGGAATCGCGGCAGCCCTCAGCCTTGCGGAGGATTTCGTGGACGGAGAAAAAGCGGCTGTAATTCTTGGGGATAATATATTTGAGGATAATTTTTCAGAGGACTTCAAAGCGTTTGAGCGCGAGAAAGGTTCCATGGTCTTCGTCAAAGAGGTATCCGATCCGGAACGCTTCGGCGTGGCGGAGGTTAAGTCCGGCAAAATCATCGGCACAGAAGAGAAGCCAAAGAAACCCAAATCGAATCTGGCAATCGTGGGACTGTATCTGTACGATCCTGACGTATTCGCGAAGATAAAGGAGCTTACCCCATCAGCGAGAGGCGAACTTGAAGTCACAGACCTGCACAACAAGTACATATCAGCGAATGCATTGACATATCGGACAGTAAACGGCTTCTGGTCGGATGCGGGAACATTTGATTCGCTATTAAAAACAACTATATGGGCCTCAAAGCGGAGTTCATAGGACAACCATGAGAAATATATCTTTCGACAAAATTCTAATTACAGGCGCGGACGGTATGGTTGGTTCCTATGTCGACTTTGGAATCAAGACTGACCATCGGTCTCTCGATGTAACCAATCTAGAGGAGGTCTTGTCGGCTGTTAAGAAATATGAGCCCGAAGCCATCCTACACCTTGCGGCAGCAACAGACGTCGATTGGTGCGAACGGAATCCGAAGGATGCATATCTTATAAACGGGATTGGCGCTTATCATCTCGCAATTGCGGCCCGGCGGGGTGGAGCCAAATTGGTATATATCTCGACCGCAGGAGTGTTTGATGGGGAGAAGAAGGGCCCATATGGGGAAGATGACGTCCCAAACCCTCAAAATTACTACGGCTATTCGAAATTCCTGGGAGAATCAGCTATCAGAGGCATATTAGAAGACCATCTTATAGTGCGCACTTGCTGGATGATGGGAGGGGGTCCTAAACGGGACAAAAAATTCGTCGCAAAAATCATCGCCCAACTCATGAAGCCTGAGATTAAGGAGATCAATGCGGTAAATGATCAAATTGGCTCGCCGACATATGCAAAAGACTTGGTGGCAGGCATCAAAGAATTGATAAAACACGATTCGCGAGGGACGTACCATATTGCAAACACAGGCACAGCTTCCAGATTCGACGTCGCTAAGAAGATCGTTGATCTGGTACGCCCGAACGTTAAGGTCAATTCGGTGCCATCTTCATTCTTTAACCTGGATGCGAACCGGCCTATCAACGAGACGCTATCGTCAAAAACCAACCTCATGGGGCCGTGGAATCGGGCGGTAGAGGACTACGTTAAATCTGAATGGGCTGACACATTGGCCAAATAAGGATTTCAACCACGCCCGCATTACAAACCCCATCCCATAATAAAAGTATCGAATATCGAAAATTTCAGGTAAAATAATCTCTGACCAATTAGTGGTCTAACCGCCGAGTTTCAATGGCTCTAGACAATATGCCAAACCAAAATACAAAGCTGATAATCTGGATAGTTGTTGTGATAGTCGTTCTAGCGACAGCTGGTTTGATTGTGCTCGGCATAATGCAGCCACCCACTACACAGACGACTCCCATATCTTCTACATTGGTTCCGGCGATAACTTCATCAGACAACACCGAAGGCAATCTAAATGCGAAGGTATCGCTTATTGAGTACGGTGATTTCCAATGTCCCGCTTGTGGCGCTTATTATCCTATGGTTAAACAGCTGGTTGCTGCGTACAGCGGCAAAATAGCCTTCGCCTTCAGGAACTATCCTCTCCCACAGCACGCAGATGCCCCACTGGCCTCTCAGGCCGCAGAAGCGGCTGGCCTGCAGGGAAAGTACTGGCAGATGCATGATGCGCTATATGAGAATCAAAGCGTATGGTCAGCGGCCCCAACATCTACTGTTGTAAGTCAGTTCTTCGACAACTATGCGTCATCCCTTGGAATTAATGTCGCACAGTTAAATACGGACATGAACTCGGCGAAGGTACTAAATAAAATTCAAAGTGATATCAGCAGCGGAAACGCCGTACCACTTCAATATACGCCGACGTTCTTCATCAACCTGAAACAGATCTCCAACCCAACCAGCTATGACCAATTCAAATCAGACATCGACCAGGCCCTCTCGGCCACAGGGTCTTAACATCTGGTCAGTCGTTATAGCGATCCTGAGCTTCTTGGGATTCGCGGATGCCTCGTATCTGACCGCGGAACATTATCTGAGCTTGCCCCTTCCCTGCATGTTGAACGGGTGCGAGGTTGTGCTTACAAGTAAATACGCCACCCTGGGACCAATTCCCACGGCCCTCTTCGGCGTTCTGTATTATCTATCAATATTATTCCTGACTATATACATCATCACCTCAGACAAAGCTCGGAGGGGTGTTCTGTGGGCTATTTTATGCATCACCACTATCGGCTTGATAACTTCTGGCTTCCTGGCCTATCTTCAAGTATCGGTGATACATTCGCTGTGCATGTATTGCCTCGGATCAGCGTTAATAACGCTCCTATTATTCGCGTCGAGCGTCTTATTGGCCAGGGCGCCGCGGACGGCGCCAGAGGTGCCTGGCGCTTAACCATCTCTATTTTCGGCTCTGGAACCTTTATTAATTCGTATATGTTATTATGGTTACATAACCTAATATGGCATACCCGATTAAAATAAGAGACGAAGCGCTCAACCTAAAAAGAAGAGGGTACTCTTTAAGTGAGATTAATCTTAAATTAAAGGTTCCCAAGACGACTATTTCTGATTGGTCTAGAAATATAAAACTCAATAAAAAAGCTGAAGATAGATTATTGTCGAAAATTAAGAGGGGACAATTATTAGGGGCGGAGAGTAAGAGATTAAGGGTTAGCGTCACTAATAATAGATATCTTATAGAAGCTAAGTCTCAATTAAATCAGCTAAGCATAGATAAAATATCGTCTAAATTCATATGCTCATTATTATATTGGTGTGAGGGCGCAAAAGATCAATATGGCGGGGTTCGTTTCACTAATTCTGATCCCCTAGTCATAAAGACTTTCCTTAAATTATTTAGAAATAGCTTCGATTTAGATGAGAGGAAATTCCGGGTTGGTCTACATTTACACAAATACCACAACATCAATAAACAGCTTGAATTCTGGTCACAAGAGACTAATATTCCAAAGAAGCAATTTATTAGGCCTTATTTGAAAAGTAATACCGGCCATAGAGTACGCAAGAATTATCCCGGATGCGCAACAATTTATTACTATAGCAATGATATAAGTCGTTTGTTGCTAATGACGGGCAAGGCCTTTTTAACTAAATACGGGGGTATCGTTCAGTGGTAGGACGGACGTCTCCAAAACGTCTGACCCAGGTTCGAATCCTGGTACCCCCGCAGCGAGAATCTATACAATGGGCATCCTTCTTGCATTAGTCGCATTATTCTCATGGGGATTGGGAGATTTTTTGATCCAGAAAAGTACTCGGAGATTTGGGGATTGGGTCGCCCTTTTTTACATCACAGCATTCGGATCAATTGTCTTATTCCCCTTCGTATATAAAGATATCGCCTCCTCATTGAGCGCCCACGGGGCACTGTTGCTGATAGCCAGCGTTGTTATTTTATTCGCGGGCCTGCTTGATTTTGAGGCGTTGAGGATTGGTAAGATCTCCGTTATAGAACCCATGTACGCCTTGGAAATTCCCATAGCGGCTGTTCTGGCAGCATATGTAATCCATGAACAACTAAGTGTGTTGCAGATTATTCTCATAGCCATCCTTATGGTCGGTATCTTTCTCATTTCTACAACATCATTCAACTCACTTAAGAAGATCCGTGCGGAGAGGGGGGTGTGGCAAGCGCTTTTCGCAACAGTCGGAATCGGAGTAGTCAATTTTTTATTCGGGGTGGGGGCTAGGGAAACGAGTCCATTCATGATAAATTGGTTCACCAGTGTTTTTATCGCAATCGTTGCCCTTGTGTATCTAACATCCACCTCACAGATGAAGGATATTAGCGACAGCCTCAAAGGAGAGAAGCTGTTAATCCTGGGCGTAAGTTTCTTCGACAACCTTGCTTGGGTGGCGTTCTCCTACGCAATGCTATTCATCCCCATAGCCATCGCAACCGGAATCAGTGAGGGTTATATAGCATTCGCGGGGACCCTTGGACTAGCATTTAATAAAGAAAGGCTCGGACGCCATCAATGGATAGGCTTCTCCTTGGTTATTATATCAATCGTTCTATTGGCGCTTATCACTGATAGATAGTCGCCATTCTTGGCCCATATGCGTCGAATAACCCTCTAAACTAGGGACTTTTTCATTATCCGGCACAAACCCTATTGACAAATATGGAGTTTTATGGTTTACTTTAGTCACTATCGATCAGGTGATGGTCTGGTAGCAGAGACGGGAATACGCCCTCTCTCATATAGAATCTTTTCTCAGATCCTTAAAAACATCACTAATCCAGTCTAAGGCAGATGATTGTCGCCCGCCATTTACTTCTATGGGCACGCGCTACTTAGCCCGGATAGAGCAAACTATGGAGCAGTTTCGGCTTCTCCACTTGTCAGCTCGGACGGCACAGGGTCAAACCTTGCCGTTTTTTATTCCCTGATTTCCACAGATATGCACATTGACTAACATATAAGTAAATACTAATATATCTACGCATGTCAGATTTATGCTTGGAAATAAACAATTTCGGCAAGGCGCTGAGCAACAAAGCCCGTTATAGAATTATTGAGTCTCTTTTGAAAGGACGTAAAACCGTAGGCGAATTGGTCAAAATAGTTAAGCTCTCCCAGCCGGCGGTGTCACAGCACCTAAAAACGCTTAAGTCCTATAAGATCGTCATGGACGAGCGTAGCGGTCAAGAGGTTTTCTACACAGTTAACACCGAACACGCCTTAAATCTATTGAGAAGTATGATCAACGACATGGATAAGTGTAAAAATAAAAAGAGGAAATAATGGATAACAAGATAAAAGTACAAATAATATTAGGGAGCACCCGACAGGGCAGATTCGGCGACAAATTCGCAAATTGGATGTACGAGATAGCCAAAGAGAAGGAGGGGTTGGAAGTGGAGCTGTTGGATCTTCGCGACTACCCATTGCCGTTCTTCGACGAACCCGTGTCTCCAGCCATGTCGAAAGGCAAATATTCCAACGAGCTCGCTGCGAAGTGGGCCCAGAAAATAGGCGAAGCCGATGCGTATATAATAGCCACGCCGGAATACAACCACGGCTATCCAGCAGTTCTGAAGAACGCACTAGACTATGTCTATTCGGAATGGAACAATAAACCCGTCGCTTTTATAAGTTGGGGCGGTGTATCCGCTGGAACCAGGGCAGTGCAACAGTTAAGACAGGTCGTTATCGAGCTTCAGATGGTACCGATAAGAAACGGCATACACATCCCATTCTCTTGGAATCTTGTCGATGCAGATGGGGTCATAAAACCAGGAGCCATGGACGCACAAAAAGTCGGTGCAGATAATCTACTTAACCAGCTGACTTGGTGGGCTAAAATCCTTAAAGAAGCTCGAGAAAATAAATAATTCAAAACGCAAAACCCCAGAAAATGGGGTTTTTGCTTTAATTGTGTAAGTGAATAAATAAGCTGTGCCAAATCGTTCTAATCCACACAAACGTAGTTGAATGACGCATTGGCCATATTGCCCGAAAAACCGAATGTTACCGAACTCATACTAACGGAGGATTCGAATACGCTTATTCCATTAAAGGTTGAACCGACACATGAAGGCACCCTTGAGAACGGGGTTGCGAAACTTAAGGTCGCATAAGTGACGCTGCTTAAATTAGGAAGGGTCACGACTCCGTCGCTGTCATTACCTACGACGGTAATTGGCAAAGTTTGGCTGACAACTATTGTTAGGCTCCCATTACCGGAGTTAACTCCGGCTGTATCACTTGTGCTAGAAAGGGAGCTATTGCTCGATATATATGAGACTCCTCCTCCGCCTCCACCGCCGCCGCCATCTATGCCACCACCCTGTGATCCGCCGCCTCCTCCTCCGCCGCCGCCATAATATCCTCCTCCGCCTCCTCCGCCGCCGCCCGAGTTATTGAATCCACCGCCACCACCTGCGCCACCGGCGGACAAACTACCAGCAGTTCCGCCACCGGCGCCTAGACCGTCACTGTCAGCAGCTCCTCCACCACCGCCGCTAGACATAGTGGCTCCACCGCCGCCATAACCGTCAATATTATATGGCCCAGGCCCTCCGCCGCCCGAACCAGAAGTCCCTCCGGCGCTGCCGCCGCCGCCAGTATAGCCACCTGGAGTGCTAGCCCCAGCGGTTCCGCCGCCGCCAGCCGCGACCAATAGAACATTACTGTCGTATGAGCTATCCGGAGAAAACCATGTCATACCTCCCCCGGCGCCGCCACTGCCGCTATATCCTCCGCCGCCGCCAGATCCGCCGCCACTATATCCATTTGTACCGCCGATGTTGAAATAATACGTACTGCCAGGACTCACTGAAAGGGTTCCAACCACCTGTGCGCCATATCCTCCACTATTACCCCCTTGAGAACCATTGGCGGTTATAGTCAATGAATTCACCCCCGCCGGAACAGTAAATGACTGCAGGCTACCGGTATATGAATATGCATAATTTCCCGGGGCAGTGCCCTGAAGGGCGGTAGGCGTTCCACCAGAAGTAACTATATTTCCACTAGAGCCCAATGCTGGTGGCGGCGAACTTACCCACGACGTACCATTGGAAGTTAGGACATTTCCCGAAGCGCCGACCGAGGACAGGCCCGTGCCTCCTTCAGATACGGATAATGGAGCGGTCAGCCCAGTAAGCGATATTATATCCGAATTGGCTCCGGACGCAGCCAATCCCAAGTTACCCCTTACGCCAGCGACTGTTGTCGCCCCCGTCCCACCCAAAGATATCGGCAAAACATAGGTTGCGTTATTTGCCGGAGGGACCCCGGCTGGTGGGCCGCTGAATGCGACCGCGGCTAAAGTGCAAGCGATACCGATTACGAATACCGTATTAATATATATTAAACTCTTATTCAACCTACTCATTATTGATGAGATTTTTCATTTTAATCCAGGCACATATAATTGACTGCGGCGTTGCCGACCGAGGACGAAAACGTGAATGTCACCGCTGTTGTGCTCTCTGAACCTATAGAAACAGTTGCGCCGTTAGAGGCCGATGCTACGCATGACGGAGCTCTGGAGAAGGCTTGGGAAAACGTTATTGTGAAACTTGGAACCGTCATGTTTGGCATGGTTATCGTGCCGTCATTATCGTTGCCGACTATGGTCGCTGAACCATATTGTGGATTTGATCCGCCGCCATTTGGTAGGACATAGCTTATTTGCAATGCTCCGCCGCCGGAGTTCACGCCGCCAGACGTGCCAGCTCCGCTAAGCCACGGAGAAAGGTAACTCGAACCCCCTCCTCCGCCGCTCCAATATTCAGAACAGTCTATTCCTCCTCCTCCGCCTCCATACCAACCATTTCCACCGTTACCGCCGCAACTACCATAACCACAACGACCCGCTCCACCGGCACCGAATCCACCGCTGTTGGCATAGCCCTGACATGGGCTACCTCCGCCGGATCCGCCGCCGCTTTGAGTTCCACCGCCGCCGCCAGGGTAGCCGAAATGGCTCTGGCAACCACCGCCGCCGCTACTTCCCCCTCCGCCGCCGCCGCAAGACCAAGGACCAGCGGATCCGCCGCCGCCCGCAACCAAAATTGCGCTGCCGTCGAAGACAGAGTTCAGAGAAATCCAAGTCATTCCGTTGAATCCGATGTAATAAGTTGAACCAGACGTAACTGCAAGCGTTCCCCACGCCTCCCCGCCGTATCCGGCACCGCCATTATAAGCGGTTCCACCAGCCGCACCGTAGGCCGTTATGGTTATCGATCCCACGCCCGCAGGAACTGTAAAGCTGCCATTAGAACTGTATGACGACGTGTAGGTGGAACTTACTATTTGAGAGCCGGTAGGAGTGCTTCCACTTGTAGTGATACTCCCATTGGACCCGAAAGACGGTGTTTGGCTAAGCCAAACACCGCTGCCGTTAGAGGTAAGTATATTGCCCGAAGGGCCGACGGAAGCTACGCCAGTACCCCCTTCAATTCTCGGAAGGACCGTAGTGAGCCCACTTAAATAAGATATATTAGAGTTTGGCCCGGAAAAGGCTCCGCCTATAGCAGACGCGGCTCCGGCAATTGTTGATGCGCCGGTTCCGCCTTGAGATACTGATAACACGGCGGACGAAGTTGCGGTACCAGTGGGTGGGGGAACAGTGCCCGGCCCGCTGAACGCTGATGCGATCATAGTTAGGCCAAATACAACCATCAGTATGGGAATTGCGTATATAAATTTTTTGCTTATTCTGTTCAACATGTTATTTAAAACTAATGCCCGAGACATATATAGTTGAATTGCGACCCGCCGATAGAAGAAGAAAAACCAAATGTCACCACGTTCGTGGTCACAGAAGATACGTAGACCGAACTACCATTGTAGGATACCGCTGAACAAGAAGGGGGGTTGGTAAATGGCTGTGCAAAATTAAGGGCTACCGCGGTTATCGAGCCCGGACTAACAGTAACGATTCCATCCGTATCGGTGCCGGCTATGGTCCATGGACTCGATTGGCTGTAAGTTATAACCAAGCTCCCGTTTCCTCCATTTACGTTGTTGTACATGCTACTACTTGTGAAGCCTGCGCTCGACGATATATAACCCGAACCGCCGCCTCCTCCACACGCCCCATAAGAACCGCCCCAATATTGCTGAGTTCCAGCGCTGCCTGATGAACCTCCTCCGCCTCCTCCGCCTCCTCCGCCGGCGGGTTGAATTCCCCCCGAGTCATAACCACCGGTCACACCCTGTCCAGCAGCGTAACCAGAGGTTTGCGTACCTGCTGTGCAAGCGTTTCCTCCCCAATAACCGCCCCCACCTCCGCCGCCTCCGTCTTGCGAACCATTACTACCTCCTCCGGTGCCTCCGCCGCCATAACCCCCCGCGCCTCCTGGCTCAGAAGGACCACTGTTTGTGGACCAGTTACCAGCGGAGCCTCCGCCGCCACCCGCAACTAACATGACCGCCCCTTGAGAAAAACTATTTTGGTTACTAAACCACGTCATTCCACCACCACCTCCCCCAGACGATGAACCTCCGCCGCTGATTGGGCCGACTCCAGCCTGACCGACGCTGATATAGTACGTTGAACCGACAGTGACGGGGAGCGTCGCCACGGCTTCACCGCCGGCACCACCACCTCCTCCTTGGCCCCCATAGGCCGTGATTGTTATCGAACTAACGCCACTGGGGACCGTCCAAGACTGTACAGCGCCGGCATAACCGAAATTAGCCGTACCGTTATAGCCCGAGGCTGTAGGGGCTCCGCCCGAAGTCACGACGTGGCCGCTACTGGACAATCCAGAGATGGTCCAGGTCGTGCCGTTTGATGTAAGAACGTTTCCCGAACTTCCTATCGCAGATATTCCGGTGCCGCCTTCGCTTGCAGGCAATGGAGTTGTTAGAGCGGATAAAGAAGTTATATCTGAGTTCGCTCCTGAGGCTGCTACACCTAAAGCAGCTCGGGCCGAAGCTGTGGTTGTAGCACCGGTTCCGCCGTAGGATACCGGCAATATACCTACACCAGCGCTTGAAGGGGGTGATCCATTGGGACCACCAAAAGCTGAAGCGCTCAATAACAAAGCAAAACCAGCGAACAAGAATACATTCAAATACAAAAGCCTCTTATTTGGTTTGCTCAACATTATGCAAGTTAATTATACCAGATTTAAGGGCATGAAAATGGTGGAAGGCTTATTTATATAAACAACTCGGCTTTGTGCCTAAATAGTTGTCTTGAGCCTAGGATAAAGGGTATCGTTGTGATATAGAATTATCCGAGATATGAGACGAGAACACGAAAAAACATATATATACGGCAAGCACGCCCTCAATGAAGCGATAAGGAATAAGCCCGACGTGATCAGGAAAGTTTTCCTGTCCCCCGAAATCGAGGATAAGGATCTCAGGGATTCCTTAAAAAGGCTGCAAATCCCAGTAGCGGTCATTAAAACCAAGGAGGCTTCACGTATGGTGGGGCAAGACATATCCCATCAAGGGGTGATCGCGGTAGTCGACTCGTACAATATGCTCGTCGACTTCGCCAGTTTTGCGTCCGAACTTAAACCAGACAAAGATACCGCACTTGTTATCCTAGACGAACTGACCGACCCGCATAATGTAGGCGCGATAATACGTTCCGCTGCGGCCTTTGGAATATCCGGAGTATTAATACCTTCGCACAATCAGGCACCGATAACCGGCGCAGTCGTAAAAACATCGGCGGGCATGGCTTTCCGGATACCCCTAATCGCAATAGGCAATGTTAATTACACCATAAGCCATCTTAAAGAGATGGGGTTTAAAATATACGGCCTAGCCATGGAGGGATCGCGAAGCCTATCAAAAGAGATCTTTGATTCTCCGGCTCTGTTTGTGGTGGGAAATGAAGGCAGCGGCATAAGAGAGAAGACGTTGGAATTATGCGACGTATCTCTGCGCATACCAATGAACCCAAGATGCGAGTCATTGAACGCCGCCGCTTCGACCGCAGTTGTTCTGTATCAATGGAGCGTAGGTCATGCTAACGCACTTAAAGAGAAAAAGGGCTAATTTATCTTAATGGAAAACGTCAATCTTACAGCCGATTCTTGGAAAGATTACGAGTTATTGGACTCAGGCAATAACCGTAAACTAGAGAGATATGGATCCGTAATCGTAGCCCGACCAGATACCCAGGCGATATGGAAGCCGAAACATCCGGAGATGTGGAACAAAGTCACAGCGGAGTTCAGTTGGTCCGAAGGCAAGGGTTCGTGGCACAAGAACAAAGATCTTCCCGATAAATGGGATATAAATTGGAAGGGTGTCCGCTTCGCCTTGAGACTGACTTCATTTAAGCACACCGGCGTATTTCCAGAACAAGCTCCAAATTGGGAGTGGTTGCACGAGCGTATAAATCCCGATACAAAACCTAATGTGCTCAATCTATTCGGATACACCGGCATAGCGAGCATCGTAGCCGCCAAGGCCGGAGCCAAAGTCACACACCTAGATGCGTCGAAGCAGAGCAATTCTTGGGCCAAAGAGAACGCCGTTATGTCAGGCTCCCCTCAAGACGGAATCAGGTATATCCTCGACGACGCAATCAAATTCGTAAAACGCGAGGTCCGCCGAGGTTCGTTGTATGATGGGATATTATTGGACCCGCCGGCGTTCGGTCGCGGGCCAAAGGGCGAAGTATGGAAAATCGAGGACGACCTGCCGGAGCTATTGAATGATCTTAAGGCTATATTTTCAAACAAGCCCGGGTCTTTCTTCTTATTAAATGGATATGCGGCAGGATATACGCCCCTATCGCTTAAACAACTCACCGACAGTTATTTCGGCGAAACCACCGGCGAGTTTGGGGAATTGCGCATTAGAGAAACCGATTCGGATAGATATGTGTCTGAGGGTATCTATGCGCGCTTTATTAGATAGACTAGAAGAACCCGGATAATTTAAGGTAGAAGAGACGCCTCATCGGCGTCTCTAAAGTGGTTTATTTTGTTTTATATTTTTTGTTTATCTTTATTCTGGGCCCATAACCTTAATACATCGCACAGAATAAAATACTGCAAGACAGACTAAAAAGAGCCCCAATAGGGGCTCTTTTTTACTTTAATATGAGAACGACGACGTTGCGTTTGCCACGCTTCAAGATCGCATTGCCGTTCTTAAAATCGGCGGCGGACAATACTCGATCCATCACCTTCTCGCCGTTCAAGACGATTGCGCCGTCTGCAAGGAACTGCCTAGCCTCGCGCTTTGAAGAAGCAAGTTTAGAGGTCATGAGTGCGTCTACCAGCGACGTTCCGACGCTAATCTTATAGGACAAACCGCTTCGCTCAAGCATCGCCACGTCGTCCTCGTTAATTTCATCAGCGGCCTTAACAAACAATGTGTTTTTATTGTTTTCAGCAATCCGAAGGCCATCTGCACCATGCACAAACTCGGTCACTGTGCGGGCAAGCACTCTTTGTGCGTGCCGCTTGCTAACATCCTTCATATGCTCCGCTAGCGTGGCCTCTATCTCTGATTTTGGGAGAAGCGTCATCTTAAACAGAAGCTCTCCAACCGCAGAGTCGTCCGCATTGAACCAAAATTGATAGAAGTCCGAGGCGGACGTCTTCTTCTCGTCCAGCCACACCGTACCCGCTTCGCTCTTTCCGAATTTTTTTCCTGTCTTCTTGTCTATCAAAAGCGGCCATGTGAACGCATGCGCGACGTCACCTGTCTTGCGTCGTATTAGGTCCACGCCGGAAACTATATTTCCCCATTGGTCCGATCCGCCGATCTGTAAATCGCATTTTTTGTCGTTGTGCAGATGCAGGAAGTCATACGCCTGCAGGAGCGAGTAGGTAAACTCTGTATAGGAGATACTCGCATCGGGAGTCTCGAGGCGCGGGCGAATGTTGTCGCGCTTTATCATTTCGTTAATCGTGAAGTTCTTACCTATGTCACGCAAGAATTCCATCAGATTGACCTTGTATAGCCATTTAGCGTTATTGACCATCTCAAAATCCACCCCTCCGAGGAACCGCGACAGTTGGGTCCTCAGAGCCTTGGCGTTGCTGGCGACCAACTCATCGGAAAGAAAGGTGCGCTCGGCACTTTTTCCGCTCGGATCGCCGATCATCCCAGTTCCGCCTCCGACGAGCATTATCAGTTTGTGACCCGCGTCCACGAAACGGCGCAGCACAAGGATGCCCATAAGCTGCCCGACCTGCATCGAGTCCCCGCTTGGATCGACTCCCCAATAGAAAGTCCTCGGGACCTTATCAACGACCCCCTCAAGAGTCTCTCCCGTATGCTGATACACATACCCCCGCTCGAGCAATATCTCGGAGAGCTTGGTTTTATTTAGATTTTTTGATGACTTCATCTATAACACCGTATTCCTTGGCTTCATCAGCTGATAGCCAGAAATTGCGATCGGTGTCTTTGATTATTTGAGCCAACGGCTTCCCGGTGTGTTTGGCCAAAATATCGTTCATCTTCGCCTTTAATTTAATTATCTGGCGAGCCTCAATTTCTATGTCGCTAGCTTGGCCCTCAACGCCGCCCATGACCTGATGCAGGAGTATCTCCGAGTTGGGCAAAGCTTGGCGCTTGCCCTTCTTTCCCGAAGCCAATATGAAAGCTGCCATTGAAGCCGCTGTTCCGACACAGATCGTCCGGACATCTGGCTTTATGTTCTGCATTGTGTCGTATATTGCTAGGCCAGCCGTGACCATCCCTCCGGGAGAATTTATGTACAAATCAATATCCTTCTTAGGATCCTGGTTCTGCAACAGCAGCAACTGAGCTATCACAGCGTTGGCCACCTGGTCGTTAATCGGTCCGCTCAGGAAAATTATCCTGTCTATAAGCAGGCGCGAATATATGTCGTAGGCCCTTTCGCCGTAGGGCGACTTTTCTATTACTGTGGGGATTAGGTATTGCGACTGCTCATCTTCGCCACGCAACGGTTTATTTGAGTTTGTCATGTTCTATGTAAGTATAGTATGGATTTTAGTTGTTAGTGTAAAAACCTAACAATAAGTAGTGCAATGATGTTTACCACCTTGATCAGCGGATTGATGGCTGGGCCAGTCGTGTCCTTATAGGGATCGCCGACCGTGTCACCGGTGACAGCCGCCTTATGCGCATCAGACCCCTTGCCACCGAAGTGGCCGTCTTCAATGTACTTCTTGGCATTGTCCCAAGCCGCGCCGCCGGCGGTCATAGACAAGGCCATGAACAGTCCGCCCACGATCACGCCGATCAACAAACCGCCCAACGCCTGTGCGCCGAACAAAAACCCGACAACCAGCACGCCAACTATAGGAATGAGCGCGGGGATGACCATCTCTTTGAGCGCTGCCTTGGTCACGATATCAACCGCACGTCCATATTCCGGTTTGGCGGTACCTTCCATAAGTCCTTTAATCTCGCGGAACTGGCGACGGATCTCATCAACCACAGCTCCAGCCGCACGGCCAACCGAACGAAGAGTAAGGGATGCGAAGAAGTAAACCATCGCCGCACCGAGCAAAAGGCCGATTAGCACATAAGGATTGCTCAGGTCGAATACTATGCCCTTAGCTTCACTGGCGTAACTTGAGAAAAGCACTAGGGCCGCAAGGCCGGCGGAGGCGATAGCATATCCCTTGGTTATGGCCTTGGTTGTATTCCCCACCGCATCAAGAGAATCGGTAATCTTGCGAATTTCTTCAGGCTGCTTCGTCATCTCGGCGATGCCACCAGCGTTATCGGTGATCGGGCCGAAGGAATCGATGGAAACTATGATTCCGGCAACGGAGAGCATGGCTACGGACGCGATCGCCACACCATACACCCCGGATAGGGCGAAGCTTCCCAATACTCCGCATGCGATCACGAATGCCGGAAGGAGAGTGGACTCCATGCCCACAGAAAGACCGATGATGATATTCGTGCCATGCCCCGACTTAGATGCGTCTGCGATGGACTGCACTGGGCGGAATTTCTTAGCGGTATAGTAATCGGTTATGACAACCATGAGGGCTGTGACCGCAAGACCAATAAGTGATGATAGGAAAATATTTAGATAGGCGCCACCGAATACGTAAGTGGAAACGAAGTAGAACCCTACAGCGGCGAAAATAAGCGAGGCAACGAGGCCCTTATAGAGGGCTCCCATGATGGAATTATTCTTACTTAGACGCACGAAGAATGTTCCCAATATCGAGGCGACTATCGAAACGCCGCCCAAGAGCAGCGGGAACCAGATTGCATTGGATAAGGCCACGGTGAGCGAACCCAAAAGGATGGCTGCTGTGAGTGTAACGGCATAAGTCTCGAAAAGATCTGCAGCCATTCCGGCGCAATCGCCGACATTGTCGCCGACGTTGTCGGCGATGACGCCCGGGTTGCGAGGATCATCCTCCGGAATGTTTGCCTCCACCTTGCCGACCAGGTCGGTTCCTACGTCAGCGGCTTTGGTGTATATACCCCCGCCTAAACGAGCGAAAATCGATATCAAACTGGCGCCGAACCCAAGACCAATAAGCGTTTGTACATTACCACCGGACACGAAATAAGTCGCAGATACGACTAAAAGTCCGAGCGAAGTGACTAAAAGCCCGGTGACAGATCCTGCGCGAAACGCCAGCGACAGGGCTGGAAATAGTCCCTTTTTCGCGGCTTCCGCAGTCTTGGCATTGGCCCTAACCGCTACATTCATACCTATGTAACCCGTGAGGGCGGAGGTTATGCCGCCGACCAAAAAGGCCAATGCGATAGGCCATCCCAAGGCCAGCCAAATTGCCACAGCGAGAATGACGGCGACCACAGCGACTGTCTTATATTGCCGATTCAAGTAGGCCATTGAGCCTTCCTGTATAGCTTTGGATATTTCTACCATATCCGCGCTTCCCTTGGGCTGCTTTTTGAGCCACAGGGTGAGGTATACGCTGTAGATTATTGCCAGCGCAACCGGAACGAAAATAAGTGTGTATAACATTTATTTATTGGTTTATTTTTATTTATTCGTCGTCGTCCTGTTTATGATAAATCGGTTTAGCCTCCTCTTCAACGTTGCCCTTAGCGGTCGATTCTACGGTTGAAGTCTCCTCGTTATCCAATTCGATTGCCGCGGCGACACCCCCTTCCTGCACCTCGTTTGGTTTGGAGATCGGACGAACGTCTATCTTCCATCCGGTCAATTTTGCCGCCAAACGCACATTCTGCCCGCCTTTCCCAATAGCCAGACTGAGTTGATCGTCCTGAACCATAACCCTGGCTTCGCGATCATTTAGAAGCTCAACTCCTTTAACGTCCGCCGGAGCAAGCGAGTTAGAGATGAATTCCTCGGCTTTGGGCGACCATTGTACTATATCAATCTTTTCAGAGCCGAGCTCGTTGGTGACCGTCATAACCCTGGTGCCACGCTGACCCACACAGGAGCCAACGGCATCAATGCCCGGAGTGTTTGAGGCAACGGCGATCTTGGTCCTCGAGCCCGCCTCGCGAGCAATGGCCTTTATCTCCACCGCATCATCGGCTATCTCCGGAACTTCGGATTCGAAAAGTTTCGCCACGAATTTCGGATGACTCCTAGATAGGAGCACTCCGGAAGTGCGACTCTTTGGATCGTCAGAAACGGCGAGGACATAGAAGCGCAACCTTTCTCCTATCTGATAATGCTCGCCAGCTATCGCTTCGTTTCTAAGCATCAAAGCTTGCGTGCGGCCGAGATCAACCGACACGTTGCCCCGATCAAACCTCTGGACTATGCCGCTTATTATCTGCCCCTCCTTTCCCTTATATTCGCTGATTACAGACTCCCGCTCAGCCTGCCTAAGCATCTGGATAATGCGTTGCTTGGCGGCCTGGGTAGCAATCCTGCCGAAATCAGATGATGGGGGAAGAGGGAATTCCAATTCGTCGCCCGCTTTCGCGTCCTTCTTTATTTTTTTAGCCTCATCAACCATAAGATGCCTCTCGGGATTATAGCGTGGCAGGCGAGCCTCATCGCCCTCTTCGGCGACGGCGGGCTCATTTTCTTCTTCGCCCTCTTCGACTATACGCACCATCGTATCGTCCACGACTTCCTTGATACGCGTAAAGCTGGCTTCGCCCGTAGCTGGGTCGAGCTTTGCGCGGATGATAGCTCCTTTATCTCCTTCCTCTTTTTTATATGCAGCGGCAAGTGCGCCCTCTATGGCCTCATAGACCTTGCTCACTTCGATGCCCTTGTCTTTGGCAATCTGCTCGGCGGTCTGGACGATGGATTTTAGATTCATGTTTTTGTTTATATTATTTTTACGTTCTTACGATGAAAGGCCCGTATTTAACGGACCTTTCATGATAAATTTATTATATTCGAGCAGCTCTTAGATATCAAGCGCCGAAGATCCTAAAGGCGCTGGTCTGCGGAAATTATGCCTTGATACGACGTGCTCACCACAAGGTATCCCTTGAACCAGCCGTATTCCAAGGCAGCCCCCTTCTTGCTGAAGGCGCCGTACCGCACCGACATCCCATCTGGAAGAGATCCGTCGCTGAATGATCCGGACAACGCCCCTGGCGATGCTTGGAAGAAAGCATTAGGATTGGCCTCTATTATAGGATTCAAAGTCGAGGTTGCGCTTGCGAGATCAACTCCGGTGTTTAGTTTGAAGATGTATCCGGGCCATACGCCGTTGGCGTTGTAATAGGCGAATCCAGTCACGTCCTGGGCAAAGGTGCTATTTAGGAAATCTTGGGAAGCCGATGGTAGCAAAGCGCCCAGCACATCCTGCGCGGTCTCCGGAGTGCTGCTGCTCATAGCCGCGACCGTGCCGCTGGCAGTGGATGGTAGCGCAACTGAACCACTTGTGAAGATCAACTCCTCAAGGGTGCCGGACGATTTAGGCGACATAGTGGATGAGGCAACGCCCCCCTGCAATCCAGCCAAGGTTAATGGACTAGCCAGCGATATCGCAGCCGATACGGGGGCCGCGGTCTTAAAGAAACTCTGATGGACGAATGAGACCGGCGTGGAAGTCGGCACCGCAGGCGCGGTCGAAGTGGCAACTGGTACGTTTGTGGTGACGGCGGCCGGCGCGACTGGAGTAGCCGGGGATGAATGCAAAGCTGGGACAACAAGGAATTGGACGGCGGCCCAGATCAATATCAGCACTATAACAATACACACAAGTATTATTACTCTGCGGTTAGATTTCTGTGGACCTATAACTTTTACGGTTGGAACGCCTATCGGACTAGAAGCAGAGGGCTTGGGTGAGATATTAGGCACGGAGTTGCTGGGCATTGCGAACATATCTTCAGGCTTGAAGGTCTGCGGGGTCACTCCGGTCCCGCCGGAAGACTGCATCGACTTCATATCGCTATCCATAGTGCGTATGCCTATCTCTGGCGGTGGCGGTGGCGGCACACTCCCAGGAACTGATGGCGGAATAACGCCTGGGCCCATCGGCCTTATTGGAGACGGAGTGGGCATTGGTGGCGGCGTGGGTATCGGAGGAGGAACGGGGATCGGATTGGGTGCAGGCGGTGGCGGCGTCGGCATCGAAACCGGCGGCGTTGGAATATTTTGCTGTCCCCCATTCGGCGGAACCGGGAAGTTGCCTGGAGGCGGCACGTTCACCGGGTTATTATTTTCTTCCATGTTAAAAGTATAGCACTTAACACAGCCCGCAATTGCGGGCTGTGTTGTGGATTAGTGGATAATCCTGGATTGCGGCGATGGATCGATTAACCCTGATCCTGAAGCTGTTTTATGGACAGGCCGATCTTTCCGTTTTCCGCTTTGATTATTTTGGCTCTGACGTGGTCGCCGAGTTTCAATACGTCGGTAACATTCTTAACGAAGCCGTTCTTGATCTCCGATACATGCACCATGCCGTCTTTACCTCCACCAAGATCGACTATCGCTCCAAACTCCAGGATGCGGATTATCGGGCCTTCAACTATTTCCCCGACTTTAAAGTCGCGCATCATGGACTTTATCTCAGCTATGGCTTTTTCAGCCGCATCGGGCAAAGCCGAAGCTACAAACACTTTGCCGTCTTGTTCTATATCTATAGAGGTGACTCCCGTGCTGGCGATAAGACCGTTTATGACCTTGCCGCCCGGGCCGACCAATTCGCCTATCCTGGAAGGGTCTATCTCCACCATAAGAACCCTCGGGGCAAGTCTAGACAACTCGGGCCTGGGTTTACTTAGAACTTTTTCAATCACATCGAGTATCTCAAAACGAGCTTTCTTGGCTTGAGCTAAAGTGTCACTGAGTATTTTCAAACTGACCCCATGAACCTTAACGTCCATCTGGAGGGCATTCACCCCATCGCGCGTACCAGCAACCTTGAAATCCATGTCACCATGGTGATCTTCTGGCCCCTGAATGTCGGTCAGGACTTTATAATTACCACCGTCGTCGCTCATTAGACCCATAGCTATTCCCGCAGCTGGCTTGGTAATTGGTACGCCCGCATCCATAAGAGCGAGGCTTGAGGCACAAACCGTAGCCATAGACGATGAGCCATTAGAGGACATGATTTCGGACACTATACGAATGGTGTAGGGGAAGTTTTCCTTCGCCGGAATAAGCGGACGGATAGCCTTCTCGGCAAGTCTGCCGTGGCCGATATCGCGGCGTCCCGGAGATCCCACCCTGCCGGTCTCACCGACGGAGTAAGGAGGAAAATTGTAGTGAAGCATGAACCTGCGCTTGCTCGAACCCTCCATGGACTCAACTAATTGTTCCGCTCCCGGAGGGGCGATTGTTACGGAAGCGAGCGACTGGGTGTTGCCGCGCATGAATACAGCCGATCCATGAGTGCGATGCAGGGTTCCAACTTCGGCATACAGATCGCGAAGCTGGTCCAAACGCCGTCCATCCTGGCGCTGGTCGGCAGTCAGTATCTTGTGATGCACCAAATTATTAATCTCCTCGTCCATCAAATATATAGCTGCCTCAAGATCCTTGCCGGCATAGCTTTTATCCTCGAGATACTTGCGCATATCAGCCATAAGGTCGCGGACGTTATTATCACGCTTGGTCTTATCGTGCTCATATACCGCTCCTTCAAGCTTGTCCTTCAAAAATTCCAATATATCAACCTTCAACTGACCGTCCGGTTCCCATAATTTAACGGTTGTCTTCTCTTTTCCGATTTCCTTGATTATCTTTTTCTGGAAGTCGTTCAATTTTTCGATTTCATCGGTTGCCATATCAAAGGCCTTCATGACGTCATCCTCAGACGCGTCGTCCCCGGACAACTCGATCATATTCACGACCTTATTGCCGACCCCAGCGACGAACGTCTCGAACTTAACTGGATTATCAGCCAGTTCGCCGATAAACGGGTTAATCTTAAACTCATTATTTATTTTGGATACGCGCAGGCCGGAAACCGGACCGTTGAATGGTATGTCTGATATACCCAGGGCCGTGGAAACGGCGGTGAGAGCGATCAAGTCTGGATCATTCTGCTCGTCGTATGAAACGACTGTGATCACAACCTGTATGTCACGGCGAATACGCTGGTCGAACAAAGGCCTTATAGCCCTGTCCACCAGGCGTCCGGAGAGTATCGCGTCGTCCGAAGGACGCCCTTCCCTGCGGACAAAGCGGCTTCCGAGAATCTTCCCCGCTGCGTAGAAGCGCTCTTCGTAATCGACGCTTAGCGGCAAGTAATCGATTGCCCTATCTTCCTTTCCCATAACCACGGTCGTTAGGACTGTGGTTTCGCCATATGTCGCCATCACCGCACCACTGGCCTGCTCGGCAAGCCGCGATACTTCTATCGTCATTGGTCTTCCGGCGACGTCAATTGAAAAGGTCTTTCTGTTTAGATCCATTTTGTTTTTATTTAATTGTTTGTTTTATGCATTCCGACGACTACTTCTAGAATACGTTTTATCTTTTCTACAAATCCCGACGAGTGCGCTTCATAGACTTGAAAACGACCCTGGGCATTTTCTCTATATCATGGAAAACTTCGGCAACTCCGCGGAGCATCGATGAGGTCGTGCGGCCGAAACCCGCCACCTCGACATTCCGTCCCAATCCCCATTTTAAATATTCGACCAGGGGTACGAAGTCTCCGTCTCCAGTCGCCAACACCACTACATCAACCATATCGGCTACGCGGATGGCGTCTACGGCCATTCCTACGTCCCAATCAGCCTTCTTGCTGCCGTCGGCCCACACTTGGATATCTTTGGACCTCAATTCAATGCCGGCTTTTTCCAAAGCATCGAAGAAACTTTCCTCTCCGGTAGAGGGGTCGCTCTTAACAACATAAGCGATCGCGCGAACAAGCCGCCTATCGCCAACCAACTGGCGCATAAGCTCGGTGTAGTTGACCCGGCCGCCATACAAATTTTTGGCCGAGTGATAGAGGTTCTGTATATCGATGAAGATTCCTATACGTTGGTCCTTCTGCGGAGTCGGCGCCATTTATTTTTTCAAACCCAACTTCTTAGTAACCGCGGCGTATGTCCTTGGATTGCTTTCCTCGAGATATTTCAGCAATCGGCGGCGTTTACTAACCATACCCAAGAGACCGCGACGGGAGTGGTTGTCTCCGGGATGTTTCTTCAAATGCAGTGCCAATTCGTCTATCTGCCGGCTCAAAAGAGCCACCTGTACGGCGGTAGAACCAGTGTCGGTATCGTGAGAACGGTGCTCGGTTATTATGTTTTGCTTCTTGCGAGTAGTTAACATTCTGAGCCACTATACCAGCTTTTAAGCTGGCCGTCAAAGCTTTACTGTCGTATAATATGCTTAATGGCCAACCTGGAAGACCTACTCCACGAATATCTGGATTATCTATCCATAGAGAAAAACCGCTCCGCACTAACCCGTCGGAGCTATGAACACTGCCTCAAGAAGTTCATCGAGGTGTCCGGCGCCAAAACGACCGACGACCTCAACGAGAAAACTATCCGCGATTTTCGCATAAAGATCTCCGAGGCCGGAACTGAGATGAAAAAGGGCACTCAAGCTTACTACGTAATCGTCCTGCGCAACTTCCTTAAATACATGATCAAACGCGGGATCGATGTCGTGTCCCCCGAGATGATAGAGCTACCCAAGATACCGACCCGCCAGATCCAGGTTATGGAATACAACGACCTTGAGAGGCTGCTTGATGCGCCAAAAGGCACGGGACTGAGAGCCGTCCGCGATCGGGCGATATTAGAACTACTATTCTCGACGGGGCTCAGGATATCGGAATTGTGCGCGTTGGACCGATCCATACCAATTGACCGAGGGGAATTCACTGTCCGTGGAAAAGGGGAAAAGCTGCGGGTTGTATTTATTTCCGACAGAGCTAAAAAAGTATTAAAGGATTATTTAAGTAAAAGGGTGGATGTAGAACCCGAACTGTTTCCCAGTCTATCGAAGGGCTTGCAGCCGAAGATAGTGGGGAGAATCACACCAAGAGCTGTACAGCGTCTAGTCTCCTTATATGCACGCGTGGCCGGTATCCCAAAACATATAACCCCGCATCAACTACGCCATCAATTCGCGACCGATCTATTGATGAATGGGGCTGATCTGCGTTCCGTCCAGGAGCTTCTGGGCCACGCAAATATTTCCACCACCCAAGTGTATACCCACGTCACAAACAAAGAGCTGCGGGAAATCCACCACGCCTTTCACGGGCGCAGGCGCAAAGAATAAACAACTATAATAAGACTATGGATATAGAATGTGCGTATGGTTTCAGGGACCTATATACAGCCGCCCACGGTCGGCAGCCGACCAAAGATGAATTACGGTCGCTATACTCCCTGCCGCAGGACAAAAAGAATGAAGTGGTTAATAGCTGGGCTAAATCGGCCAAGTGGGAGACTAAAGAACGCAAGGGCAGCGACGGAGTAACATATTTAGCCTTTGCCCCAAGCTTCAAAAAAATCCCAAAGCGCGGCAGCGACGATCACGCGTGTTAAAGATTTTTTATTTTGTGGGCGAGGTGGGACTCGAACCCACAACCCTTTCGGGACAGCGTCCTAAGCGCTGCGCGTATGCCAATTCCGCCACTCGCCCTCAAATTGCTCTGCTTCATTGTATTTCCGCTTAAGGTAATACTCAACGTTTGTATAATAAATCAATCTTAGAAGTTTTATGGAATCGCTTTTCGCATACATCAGGGCCTCTACCCTAGACCCCTTTCCAATCCATCCACCTTTTATCTTAAAGTTTATTGATATCCTCTTCTTTACCCACTCTAGAAATGGGTGACTTGCAGAATAAAGACGGATGCGTAATTGTAAATGTCGACTTTCTGGATGATTGTAAGCCCCTATACTGCCGTCACCATCTATACACCCTCTTTAAAAATCGGCAAAGTACTTACTCGGTATTTTTAGTGATCCGATTGTTTTTGACTTAGCTGATGATAGACCGATTGAATTGAGGAACTCATAAAAGTTTTTGTCTCCAAATTGTATTTGAAAATATTTCTTTTCCTCGCCTTTCTTCCTAGCTTTATGCCCTATATTATTTTCTATATTAAGACATTGTTTAAAGGTCTTTATCATCTCTTCGTCTTTTGATGTCAAGTTAATATGCCTACCATCTTTTGAAAGACTACCATCCGTCGCTATAAGCCCAATAGCATAGGCAAAATTATGCGACCACTCTATTTTTACCCTACTAAGTCTATTCATTGCTCTATGTCATTGATAATACTAAGCCTGGTAGTGTTTGCCAAACCAGCACATAGGCGCGACGCTTGTTGCATTGCTTGTCTGGTTGACAAATGATGTATTTTATGTTGTAATATAGACAAGAACAATGTCGATTGTTCTTTAAAATAAAAATAATTTAGCGATACCGAAAAGAGCCTACAAACGCTCTTTATTCCGGTGTTGTCCATTTATCTATGAAGGAAAGATTTTCTCAGTGGACGTGGTTGCTACCAACTATCTTTATCCTGATATATGTCATTTTGGGAGTGATAGTATTATGGCTGGCGGGGTTATCTCTGGCATTTGCGATCTACATGATTGTCGGTGTGTCTGTTTTGTTTATGGCAGCTGGATTCTATGCCTATTCTAAGGCGCCTAAGAAATTAGTCGTCAGGAAAGTCATCGACATACAGGCTCCGATCAAAATAGAAGAGAAAGCTGTGAAGCCGAAGGGTCGACCGAGATTCCTTAAAACGATGATTTGGATCATCGTATTAATCCTTGTTGTTGTGTGCGCATACTATTTAGTCGCAGGGATGTTCCCTCCAACTTGTGGAAGCTTCCCTCAAAGCGCCGATTATCCTAACGGAGTAGTCATGGGGCCGGATCTTACGGCGATATCTCTGTCCTTAAACAAAGGAGAGTGTTCGCCCTTGATACACATGCCGGTCAACTCGGGATTTAGAAGCTACAGCATCTCATCCCCTGGAAACCATATCTGCGTCTTGTATTCAGATGGGTCCAACTCATGCATAGACCCAGTGAACACTAAGGCCCACACCAACCTGATAGAGAACGGCCTGCGAGTCATGGCGTATGGCGACAACACGGAAGTTACGGTAACGCTGATACGTTAAAACTACGGACACCCCTTTTAAAAACTAAGGGGTGTTTTGTTTACTCTGAATGACGATGTGCCAATAAACCAAAAATCCCCCGTTAGGGGGATTTTAGTAAAAACATTATCTATACAATTACAGTATGTTCTTAACTATTGTCGGTATGCTGCCCGCCAATAAAGCCACGACAATCGCGATTATACCGTAAAGCAACCTGTGCTTAGCTTCGGTAAGTTTTTCCTGGTCTCCGCCCGCTCTTAGATAGATGAACGCAGCCCAGAGGAAGAAGAATACCGCAAGCACGAAGAAGAAAGCGAAAGCCCAACCCAAGAAGACATACATAAGATTGAGAACATCCGCAGGCCCACCCAAGTTTACGCTACCTGAAGGCACTACATTGCCATAAGGATTGTTTTGAGCGAACGCGGCCGGTATAGCTGCCGTGCTCAGCGCTATCGACATGATAAAAGCTTTCAGTTTTTTGGTCATAATTATAAATGTGATTCCGACCTTTTAGATGAGACCTGATCTTAAGATTAAACGTAATCTTATTGCCCCTAATATAACATAACTGGGGCATAGTGTCTATTTAAATAAGGCCTGGAGATTGATCGCGGATTAGAACAACGTTGCGTTGTTTCCTCCTATGACAGTTTCAACTACAGCAACCAGGCCCGCCGCGACAAGCACGATGGCATAACCGATGATCGCGTACAAAATCGTCTTGCGTCCTTTGGCGAACTCTTCAGGTTTTCCGCCGGCAGTCAGCATTTGGAACGCCCCATACAAGACCATTATGACGACTACTGCCGGGGCGATATAAAGCGTGAAATAACTTATTACGGTATTTATGAGACCGACTATCGTTCCATTTGAAGCGCCTAGGGGATTATTGAGAGTAATCGAACCGCCGTCGCCGGAAGACAATGGGCCGGTTACTTGTGCGTATACTTTATTTACCAAAAATTCTGTAATCATTTTTATGAGCAGACGATCCCGGTCCACGGCAGGACAGAGTTTGCTCCGCTTAGACTTAATCCTACTACATTAAGTAATGTGTTGATAATTATCCACGCACCGAAAACGATCACAACTCCAATAAGGGCTGATTTTACGGCCGCTTTTCCCGCCTCCTCGCCCTTAGGCGAACCGCCGGCGGTTATTATCCTGAATCCGCCGTACACGATTGCCACAACAGCTATAGGCACGGCGATTTCAAGGGCAAAACTGAGCAGATTTTTGAACAACTGCAAAAGGCCACAGAGACTGCCGGTGTCGCTGGGCACCAATCCCGTGGCCGCTAGAGCGAATTTACTGCCGTTGGATGCCCAATTATTTTTCATTTTATTAATATTGAGAAGATCCTATGTTGTTAACTGAGAACTCAGCGGTCTGAAGAGCCTGGCTGACCGAAGAGGTTTTATTCAGCACTGATTCTATCATATTGTTGAATATCGTAGAAACAGAGTCGGCATCTGGTTCGACCCAGTCTTCAGCAGTAAGTGCCTGCGAGGCGTATGGACCCAGAATCGGGTCGCTTTCATATTGAGCTATCAGAGACCGCAATGCCGGCGGACGGCCACTGGCGGTTGCGTAATTATTCGCGGTAGTCGGATCGGTGGTAACAAAATTTATGAAATCCCATGCCTGGGCCTGGTATTGGCTCTGTTTAGATACGGCCAATCCCCAATAATTCGGATAGTTGATTTGATTGCTCAGATTGAACTGGGGCATAGTCGATACTCCGAAATTTATATAGGGATTTTCCGCTTTTATCTGCGGGATTTGGGATGCATATCCCACGAACATAGCCGTCTTGCCGTTGGCAAACGAGTTCAATGCTGAGCCCAACGAATCCTTCCATGTGTAATAAGCACTGCCCGGAGTGGCGAATTGCGTATAGAAGGCCAACGCCGTCTGCCCGGCAGTGCTGGAAAATGTCGCCTGATTGCTTTCGGGGCTTATCATCTCAGTGCCTTCTTGGAGTAGCAATAAATTAAGTATATCGGTCGCGTTTGCCATACTGGTCAAAGTCCCTCCTAGAGCCACCGCCGGACGGGAGATTGCGCCAGACGTTTCCATCCGCGTTTCTCTTATTACGCTCTCGAACTGAGCCCAGGTTTTCGGCGGGACCGCCACCCCGCTTTGATTGAAGATGCCTTTATTATAAATAAGGGCCAATGTGTCTATTGATAGCGGCATGGCATAGATGTAGCCGTTGCTTATGAAATCCTGGCTGGCTACTTGGGGGAAAATACCGGCGAAGGTGCTCGTGCTCATTAGTGATACCGGCGCTGGGGCTATCTTGTCCCCATTCTTTGGAAGCCATGCGTTGTTGAACATGAAAATATCCGGTCCGTTGCCAGCCGCCAAGGCGTTGACCAACGTAGATTCATAGTTGGACTGGTCAATCTGCGTATAAGTCACCGCCACCCCTGGATGGGACGCAGAATAGCTTTGGATACTCGCTGCCCAGACATCACTGCTGTCGCCGACCCCCCAGATCTTAAGCGTGGCCGAGGTGCCGTTTTTGCGCAGTCCGGGAATTATGCCCACAAGGACGAGCAGAAAGAATAGGATTACAAAACCCACTATACCTAGGATTATTTTTTGAGGCTTAGTGAATTGCATCGATAATCTATCTATATATTGTAGGCCTATGCCTTAAATACAGGTAGTGCCGGCTATGGAGTCTCCATCAGCGACCTTCATAATCCTTACACCCTGCGCGGCGCGGCCGGTCTCCCTGATTGTCGACAACTTAGTGCGTATTATCTGCCCGCGCGAAGAGGCGGCGAAAAGCTCCACTTCGTCGGTAACAATATGAGCCGACACGACTTGGCCAGTCTTAGGATTGACCTTGGCTGTAAGTATTCCCTGACCACCACGACCCTGAACCTTATATTCCTTGACCGGCGTGAACTTTGCATAGCCATTGGCCATGACGACCAATATCCTGGCAGAAGATATCTGTTCTGGAGTTATTATGCTCAACGAACTGACCCTCTCTCCGCTGCCTAATTTTATCGCCCGGACGCCTCCCGCGGTTCTGCCCATTGGTCTGACCTGAGATTCCTTGAAACGAATGGCCTTGCCTTTGATTGTCGTAATGACCAGGTCGTCTTTTCCCGAAGAGAGTTTGACCCAATTCAAGGAATCTCCCTTCCTGAGATTTATGGCTATGATGCCGTTGCGTCGGACGTTCCCGAAATCTTTAAGATCGGTCTTCTTGATCATGCCGCTATGCGTCGCCATCACAAGATAGACTCCGGTCTTTTTATTGTCGTAACAGATTATGGCGTTAACCTTTTCCTGCGGCTGTATCTCCAAGAAATTATGGATGTCCTTGCCCTTAGAGGTGCGCGACGCCACCGGTATTTCGTAGACCCTAGTCTGGAATACACGCCCACGATCGGTGAAAAACAGGATGGAATCGTGCGTTTTCGCCCTAAGCACATGTGCTAGAACATCGCTTTCATTCACTTCGCCGCCAATCAATCCTTTGCCGCCGCGGTGCTGGCTCCTTACTGCGTTAGGCTGGAGTCGCTTAATATATCCGTCGCGGGACATCATGATTATCGTCTCCTCCTGCGGGACCAAATCCTCAACATTGAACTCTCTCAACCCACCGGCCACGACTTTTGTCCTACGTTCGTCGCCGAATTTACCCTTAAGGGCATTCAACTCATCCTTAACAACCTTCAACATCTTTTCGACACTCTTTAATAAGAGGGTCAGCTCGGCGATAATTTTTTGCTTCTCCTTTAATTCTTCTTCTATCTTTGAACGCTCAAGGGCAGCGAGGGTCTGTAAGCGCATTTCCAATATAGCTGTAGCCTGTAGGTCGCTGAACTTGAATTGGGTCACCAAATTCTTGTGCGCGTCATCCTTATCTTTGGATTTCTTTATGGTCGCGATGACCTTATCGATGATATCCAACGCCTTGGCCAATCCCTCCAATATATGAGCCCTCTCCCTAGCTTTGGCCAGATCAAACTCGGCCCTGCGACGAATAACTTCCCTGCGGTGCTCGATGAAAGCGGCCAATATATCCTTCAGCGACATGACTCTCGGCTTTATGCCATCAGCCAAAGCCAACATATTAAGGTGGTAGTCTTTCTGTAGATCGGTATAGCTCCAAAGCTGGTTTAAAACCTTCTGAGGCACAGCGTCATTCTTCAAGTCAATTGAGATGCACAGTCCATCTTTATCCGATTCATCCCTAAGGTCGCGGATGCCTTCTATCTTCTTCTCTCCGACCAGTTCGGCTATTTTAGTGAGCAGCTCAGATTTATTAACTTGGTATGGTATTTCAGTGATCGTTATTTTCTTCTCATCCACCTCAGCCAAAGCCCTGCAGGTTATCTTGCCGCGGCCAGACACATAGGCATCAACAATCTCCTTCCTGTTATAGATTATTCCGCCGGTCGGAAAATCCGGTCCCTGAACAAATTCCATAAGGTCTTCCGATGTGGCCTTTGGGTGGTCGATAAGATGAGTCGTAGCCTCAATTAATTCGGTCAGGTTGTGCGGCGGTATTTTTGTGGCCATGCCCACTGCTATCCCGTCCGTTCCATTCATCAGCAACGTCGGCAGAGCCGAAGGCAGCACCAGCGGCTCGTTGCGCGTGGCGTCATAGTTGGGAATCATATCAACCGTATTCTTATCTATATCGGCGAGCAGCTCTTCGGCGATTGCCGAAAGGCGGCACTCCGTGTAACGCATGGCTGCGGCGGAATCTCCGTCGACGCTGCCCCAGTTTCCCTGCCCATCAATCAAGGGATAGCGCAAAGAAAAGTCCTGAGCCATCCTCGCCATGGAATCATAGACGGCGACGTCGCCGTGGGGATGATAGCGCCCCAACACTTCACCGACGATGTACGCCGATTTGCGATACTTCGCGCTGTGCGTTATGCCGGATTCCCACATCGCCCAAAGAATGCGGCGATGGACCGGCTTCAGGCCGTCGCGGACATCGGGCAGAGCTCGTCCGACAATGACGGACATCGCATAGTCCAGATAAGACCTGCGGAGTTCGTCGGTTATCTCAACCTTTTCAACCTTATCCGCGTCTGGCGCTTTTGGTTGTTCTACTTTTCCTTTATCCATACGAATTTAGTTGCTTCTTCGTTATCTAAGTCTTTTCGTTTTATAGCCAGGCGGTCCATCTCCTCGGGCTTGCCGATTTCGCTTACCAATCCTTGAGCGGTCTCGTCGTTCCTAGGCACTACGATATGCGGCTCTATCTCTTTAATAAGGGCGGCCGCCTTCTTCGTTTCGATCAATCCCTTGCCCGACGCGATAAATAAAATATCTATTTCTCCGAGCTTTTCAAGAAAAGCGTCTGTGGGTTCTTTGGTTATCGGCGCCATAAAGCACATACGAATGCCGTCGGCCTCCACTATATATGTAGTCTTGAGAACCTTCTTATCGGACTCGCCTTCCATATCAAACCCTATGACCTTTATGCCGGAATGCTCGTATTCCCCGGCATTGACTATCGTTCCTGGCACCTCGTCGCCCATAGACGCAAGCTCGATCTGGGTCTTTAGGACCAGTTCACCCCTCTCCCTCGGAGCCGGGTCAACAACTATCCTGAAGCCGGATACTTCACAATTTACGCTCCCGGAGGGAGCGACTCTTATTACCATAGCCTAATTTTACCTGTTCGGACGTTGCTTTTCAATCGGCTTTTCCCTATAATCCCGTGGAAATTAATCTTATGGTTACACAAAAACAGGAGTCTGCGATAACTCAACATCTAAAAGATAACCCGAATTTGATGCCCGTCCTGAAGGCTGGCGATCTTATCGAGGTTAAATTATTGGAAAAAATGGGCCGAGTGGCCTACTTCGAGGTTCCGCGCGTAGGCACGGGAATGATCTACGGCGCCGAATTACTGAACGCCAAGGATGTGCTCAAGAGATTGGCGCCGGGGGACACGGCCACAGCAAGGGTCGTCGATCCGGAGAATGAGAAGGGCTATGTCGAACTTTCTTTGTCGGAAGCCGGCAAGCAGCGAGCCTGGCAGGAGATACGCGACCTTAAGGATAAGGATGAGCCTATAAAGGTTAAGATATCGGAGGTTAATGCCGGAGGCTTAATCACCGAAATCGCGGGCGTTGCCGCATTCATTCCGGCGTCCCAGCTATCCAACGACCACTATCCGAAAGAGACTGAGGGCGACCGCGGCAAGATGATCGAGGGACTGAAGAAGTTCGTCGACCAGGAGATCACCGTGAAAATAATCAACATAAACCCAAGGAACAACAAGCTTATTCTCTCGGAACGCGAAGTTGAGAATCATAACGCCAAGGAATTGTTGACCAAATATAAGGTAGGCGACGTCATATCTGGAATAATATCCGGAGTGGCAAGTTTCGGAGCCTTCCTGCGATTCGCCGACGAACCAGCGATAGAGGGCCTGATACACATATCGGAGCTCGACCATCGCCTGATAGACAATCCGAAAGAGGTCGTCAAAGTTGGGGACCTAGTCCAGGCTAAGATAGTAGACATCAAGGACGGACGAGTTTCATTGTCCTTAAAAGCCCTTAAAAGCGACCCGTGGGAGAAGGTGGCCGACCAATATAAGGCCGGTGAGACCGTGGACGGCAAGGTGCATCGCTTCAACGCATTCGGCGCATTTATCGAATTGGACCCATCTATAGTCGGATTGATCCACGTATCCGAATTCGGCTCGATAGAGGAGCTGAAACGCCAATTGGAAGAAGGAAAAACCTATAAATTTGTTATAGAATCTGTTAGGCCCCTAGAGAAAAGAATCGTTCTCAAGCTAGCTGCCAAGGCAGCTGAAGTTGCCTAATCTAATCTCGGGTCGGATAAAAATTAATAATGAGTAAATTATATAAGAATATCTTATTGGGACTTGTTTTCGTATTTTTATTGACGCTAATAGTTTCATCGATATATCAGAGCAGCCAAAGCGAGCAGAGCCAGAACATAAGCCAGGTGGCTTCCGAGATACAATCAGGCCAAGTCACAAACATCTCAGTGAATGGCGACGCATTGGACGTCACATTGAAGGGCGGTCAGCATGTTTCATCCGAGAAGGAGACTGAAGCAAGCCTGACTGATACCCTTAAGAACTATGGCATAACCTCTGACCAGCTCTCCAAAGTGGCCGTGCAGGTGGTAGACCAATCCTCGTTCAATTTCTGGGCAGGAATAATAGCGCCGACGCTCGTAACCGGGCTGATAATAATCGGCGTGTTTTGGTACATAACCAGACAGGCTAAGGGAGGCGTAAATCAGGCGTTCACTTTCGGGCGCGCAAATCTAAAACCGTTTGCCGGCTTCAAGGACAAGGTGACGTTCGCCGACGTTGCGGGATTGGTGGAAGCCAAACAAGAGCTTCAGGAAGTCGTCGATTTTATGAAGAACCCTAAAAAGTATTTCGATATCGGCGCGACCGTGCCGAGAGGGGTACTGTTGATGGGGCAGCCGGGCACGGGGAAAACGTTATTGGCCCGTGCGGTAGCCGGCGAGGCAAATGTGCCGTTCTTCCACATCTCCGCATCAGAGTTTGTTGAAATGTTCGTGGGGGTCGGAGCCTCAAGGACAAGGGATGCTTTTGCTACAGCCAAAGCCGCAGCTCCTTCTATATTATTCATCGATGAAATCGATGCTGTAGGAAGGGAAAGGGGCGCCGGATTAGGCGGAGGACACGACGAGCGCGAACAGACCCTCAACCAAATATTGGTCGAGATGGATGGTTTTGACAGGGATTCCAGGGTAATTGTACTAGCGGCCACAAACCGTCCGGACGTCTTGGATCCGGCATTATTGAGGCCTGGACGCTTCGATCGCCGAGTGTTCTTGGATTTGCCGGATATAAACGAACGTGAAGCTATTTTACAAATCCACGTAAAAAATAAGCCTCTCAGTGAAGATATAGATCTCCGTAAAGTTGCTACCCGAACCCCGGGCTTCTCCGGAGCGGACCTCGCCAACCTCGTGAACGAGGCCGCGATACTTACAGTGAAAAATAATAAAGACAAGATAATCCAGGATTATTTTTATGAGTCAATCGAGAAGGTGATGCTTGGACCAGCAAGGAAGAGCCGCCTAATATCGGACAAGGAAAAAGAGATCACCGCGTATCATGAAGCAGGCCACGCTTTAATAGCAGCCGGACTAAAGGATTCCGATCCGGTACATAAGGTTTCCGTGGTAAGCCGTGGGCGAGCCGGAGGATACACGCTCAAACTTCCACTTGAGGACCAGCATCTTAAGACTAAATCTCAATTCCTAGCCGATATAGCGGTATCATTGGGAGGTCACGCCGCGGAGAAAATCGTGTTCAATGACGTGACGACCGGGGCATCAAACGACCTTAGTGTCGCTTCTGAGACCGCCCGAGCATTAGTCACACGATACGGGATGAGCGATAAATTAGGCCCGATGACGTTTGGTAAGACTCAGGAACTTATATTCTTAGGCAGGGAGATATCTACGGAAAAGAACTATTCTGAGGAGGTCGCCGAACAGATCGACAGCGAAGTAAAGCATTTCATAGATCGCGCCTATCACGCCGCAGAAAAAATATTGACTACATACCGTCCCGCTTTAGACAAAGTGGCAAAGACTTTGATTGAAAAAGAAACCCTTGAACAGGACGATTTTTACGCGCTTATAAAGGAATATAATTTGAAGCCGGTCACGGTATAGTTGTAGAATCGGTTAGTCTCGGCCCGTAGCTCAGTGGTAGAGCAAGCGACTTATAATCGCTGGGTCGCAGGTTCGATCCCTGCCGGGCCGACTATCCATAAACTCCGCTTCTTTTACAGTCAAATTTCTCGGATTTATAAGGATAACGGGCGCTTAACTCAGTGGCCAGAGTGCTTCCTTTACACGGAAGAAGCCGGGGGTTCAAATCCCTCAGCGCCCACAAAATAAATATTTTCGTAAAAAAGAGAGGAGTTTCCTCCTCTCTTAACCACTAAAGTGGGTGTGCTAGATCTTGCAGTTCCCGCAGTTCTCGGGGATGAGCTCGATAAACCTGATGTCCTTATCGAGGACTCTTTTTAAGAACGTTGAAAGCTGGTAGGTCGCAGGCTGGAATCTGCCCTTGTATTTGACCTTGCCGCAGCCAGGACACACGTGGAAAGTCGTCTTCTTCTTCACCATTGCCGCTTCTCCTTTTTTCTTGGTGATAGTTTTTCCTCGGCCTGACCCGCAGATGTGGGCAGTCCACTCTGGCGCAGAATCGCCTTATCTTGGCGATGTCCGCCTTGCCTCTTTCGCAGGAGTAATAGAGATCTGGTCTTAATCTCACATTCCCTCCTAAATCAAGGAACCGTTGAGGTTATAACAATTAGACGGGGCTTATTCAAGCTATTAGTCACGCGATTGATCATTTATTCCGTTGAGTTGATTGAGGATTTACTAAAAAAGACATAAAAAGTTCAATTTGTCAATACAGCTGACTCGGAATTTATTGTTTGGTATTAAATTTATTTGAATGGCGCCTTGGCAATAATTTCATAATCCGTCCCCTCTTCGGATTGATGGGACTCCATTATCACAATTGAATCCACTTCCTCTTTCCAATCTATCTTTTCATCTAATCTACTCACCGGGAATACAGAGAAGGCCTCGGGTTTAAACCTGGCCAATGTAAGATGCGTTCGGAATGGCTTAATTCCCTCGCTTTGGCCGAATGCTTCGGCGAGTTTTCTTCGCAAATCAAATATGTCCGCAGAGGCTTTTCCCGTGGCCCAAATTAGACGCGGTTGATAGGTGTTTGGACCAAAAGACACGGTGTCGAAGCTTATATTAAATCTCCCATACTTGGAGGCTTGGTCCTTAAGCAAGGCCCCTAGTTCGCTCAGATTCTCTGTGTACCATGGGGGAACAAGGGTCACGTGTAGGTTTCTGCCCTTAAGATATCTCACAGATAAATCAGGTAGGCTGCTTTCCCATTGTATGATTTCTTTTTGCAGGCGGTCTGAAATTGGTAAGGCGATGAAAATTCTATGGGTCATTTATGAGTTTTCTAGTTATTGCCCTTTTCTTTTATAGAACCCAGCCAGCTCGGCCTGGCCGCAGATATGTCCTTCCATCGCTATTTCCAAGTCCTCCTTTTTAATAGACGGCTTAAGATTCAGAGTCGCATCCAAGGCATATAATTTGAACCTATATTTATGTTCGCCGTGGTTGGGACAAGGGCCTCCGTAACCCGCACTCCCAAAATCATTAATTCCTTGTGCGGCTCGTGGCGGACTCATCCCTTCGGGTATCCCTATGGTTCCAGGATCGATATTCCATAACATCCAGTGTAGAAATGTGCCGGAAGGCGAGTCTGGATCATCCATTACAAGAACTAGGCTTTTTGCCGCTGACGGCACGTTTTCTATCTCCAGCGGGGGACTCGAGTCCTTCCCGTCGCAAGTATGTCTGATTGGTATTGATTGCCCGTCTTTGAACGCTCGGCTAGATAGTTTCATTTATTCGTTTCCTACAGCACGTCATCTGAAACATTCTTCTCCTTTTGATTAAACTCTCTCCACGCCTTTGAGACCATTGGCGCAAATTCATCCAATTCATCCAAAACTAAATTTCTTAAAGCATATGTAAATATCTCATCTTGATTGCTGGTGTATTGGAGCACTGCGTTTAATACCCTGCCGGCAGCAAGCTGCGCATTGTCCCTGGAAAGGCCCGCGTCTACCGCTGCAGCAAATACAGCCCTCCTTATTTTTCCCTCATCAAAAGGGACCCTGCTCCCGTCTCTTTTTATGACCGTCTTTATCATTTTTCTTGCTTTGATGCTTAATTAGATCAATATAAATTTTAACATTTAAAAGGTAACCGATAATGGTCTAAGTTGATAACTATTTTGCCCAAAAGGCTTTAGGGGCACATTTAACCGTGTGAAACATTTGTAAAACAAATACTGTGAAACAATTGTAAAACATCTTAAAAATAGAGTAGCCAGGTAACCGCATAAATACGACGTTTTTGTATAAATTATATTTGGTTCGTTTGGCGTGAAACAACTAAACCCAATATCCGTAAAACACCAACAACTAGGATAAGTCACATAATTCGATAAATATTAAGCATTCTGATATTCAGTAAATATTATGTTTGGCGTAGAACAAACATAATGGATCTGATTGATTACAATTTTTAATTGTGAAGAACTATTTAGATTTATTTGTTCGCTGATAAACAATGTTTACATGTGCATTGTTTGGCGTGAAACTTTATAATTGGCAATAAACTTAATTTGATTCGGTTTTATTGGTTTATCCGTAAAGCAGATAAAACCTAAATCGGCAATCGGCAATTGATTGCCGATTTCATATTTAAGCCATAAATGTTATTTAAACCTAATATTGGTTTAGGAATCAGATTATAAAATCTAGAACTTGATAATAATAAACATAAATGCAATAATAGCCTCCGATGCCTAGAACAAAAACAGCGAAAAAGGAAGCCAGGAAAAACGTCCGCCGCAGGGTCAAGAACAATGCGCGTAAAGACAACCTAAAAACCATTATTAGGAACTATGAACGTTCCGTAGTGAAGGGAACGGCAGCAGATCTTAATATCGTTTATAAGGCCCTGGATAAGGCCTCTAAGGCTAAGATTATAAAGCCGAATAAAGCCAGTAGGCTTAAATCTAGATTAGCTAAGAAGGTAAAAAAAGGAGGCAAATAAAAGCCTCTTTTTTCTATGTTGGTTTATTGCGTTATGAACGCAGAGCTATATCCAATAAGACCTCTTCGTAATCCAGTCTCCCGGATTTAACCGAAACGTCGTAGTCTGCGAACAATTCAGCCTCCCTCCGGTCGCGCGAACAATAACCGATACTATTGAAAACTCTGGCGGCGTCATCCTTTCTATCGCTAAGAATAGATTCCAACGCGACGATCTTAGATCTTATGTCGTGACTATATTTTAAAGTATTGACCAGCTCAAAATATTCCGGAGCTGGCTTTTCTAGATCCAGGGGTTGCTTGCCCATAAATTCCAGCTTATCTAATTCAGTTACGACACTCCAAGAGTCTCCCTCAAACGCCTGAGCGAGCTTTTGGACCGTATCTAAATTAAGTTTTAACCCCCTTCGGACAGCTTCGATCTGAATGAAAGCGTCCAAAGCCTTGCCAGCTAATAAGGGGAAATCTTGATATATGGCCGGCTTTTCTTTTAGGAATTTGAATGCAACTGTTGGTTCATTATCAGATATGATGAGGATTGTGGTTTTGGGGTCGTCTTTTAAGTGGGATTTGAATATCTTCGCCAACTTGGCCGCTGGAGCCTTAGAGGGGGATTCGACTATCGCTAATTTATTCGCATCAAACATAGAGCTATTCATCAGAAATCCCTCCAGATCCTCGATCTCAGAATCCTGGCTGAAATCAAACCTATCATCAGAAATCGAGCCGTGTTTCTTGCGATAGGCTTCTACTATCTCTTTTTCTTTTATTGTGCGCCGATACGAGTCGGGGCCGGACAAAAATATTATCATATCTCTTCAGTCACTCCGGTCTCAGTTGGCGGAACGAGTTTCGGGTCAGTGGGAAGATTTATAAAGAACTTGCTGCCCCTACCTATGGCCGATTCCGCAGAGATTGTCCCGCCGTGGCGTTTGATTATATTCTTTGTTATGTATAAACCCAGGCCGGTGCCTTCGGTTTGGAACTTAACGACGTTTTCTGCGCGGAAGAACTTGGTGAATAATTTACTCATGGCCTCCTGCGGTATGCCGACTCCCGTATCTTCTATACTGACCTGAACGTACGGTTGGTTCGGCACAGGCCCAATTCTTACAGTAACAGAGCCATTTTTTACGTTATATTTGATGGCATTGTCTATTATATTAGAAAAAGCGATGCTCAATTTTGAGGCGTCTATGTAGACCAATACCGACGGATCAGCGCCTCTGTCAAAATAAAGATTTATTCCGTATTGCTTGGCCATAATATTGGCATTGCCCAGGATTTCGGACATAAAGTCGACTAGGTTCACATTCG
The DNA here is from genome assembly GCA_964559765.1 of uncultured Candidatus Saccharibacteria bacterium. Taxonomy (GTDB): domain Bacteria; phylum Patescibacteriota; class Minisyncoccia; order UBA6257; family Colwellbacteraceae; genus JAMCRD01. Next base: position 162,906 of record CAZLHU010000001.1, on the reverse strand, counting down.
CAAAGCTATACCCAAAGCGCCCCTCTTCGATCTTGGAAACATCAAGAAGGTCATTCACTATTTTGAGCAGTTTATTGGACAAGGTAAGCCCGTTAACTATCAATTCTTTGTCTGCGGGCGCGATGTTATTGGTGGAGCTGTTAAGCGCCTCAAACGTCCAATGCACTCCGGTCAGCGGAGTTCTGAGCTGATGAGCCGCAACGGTTATAAATTCCGACTTTGATTGGGCGATCTCTATCTCACGAGTCTTGTCGTGGACTATCTTTATGAAGCCGACGACTGCGCCATTTTCATCAGTCACGCGGTCAGTAGACACCCTAAGCTCGACGTTTGGATCGGTGAATGACAAATCCAGAACCTGCGGGTAAACGCCGGATTCAGAACGGGCCTGCACGACAGGGGCCAGCGAGGGAAATATAACCTGGGTAAGCAGCCTAAAATATACGTCCTGCGCCTTCTCTGGGCTGATAATCTTTCCGATCACAGATTCCGCCTTAAGACTAAATATGTTAGCGGCCGCAGGATTAAATACCGTTATTTTAAAATCATTATCGTAGGCTATTATCCCGTCGGTTAAGTTGGACATGATACCATCAATGCGCCTGGATGAATATTTAAATTCCAGATCGGATTTGACCAAAGAAAGGTCGCCCCAAAACACGACGACGCCGAGGGCGACTAACGCCACCAAACTTATAGAGGCCCATAGGATGGGCATATATATAAAGGCGACTACAATAATTGCGACTGCTATGGCCGCGAACAGCCAAAGCGAACGCATTTCTGGGAACAGGATATATGGTCGTTTATTTCCAGATGGCTTTGTGTCCATAAAAGAAATTATAAATCAGTTTCGACTATATAGCATTACTCCTCGGGATGCTGATCCGAAGAATATCGCTGAAAACGTTCGAGCAGGGTCTTGAATCCGAATTTATCGAAATATACTGACAAGCTCTCATATGAAGGCAGCTTGAATCTAAGGTCGTCGAGCGATACGTTCAACGGCACATCTTTATTCAACGTAGCCAGACGCTTCGAAAGAAAGGCTTGTTCCCTATATGTTTTAAGCTTCTCCTGCATTTTGACGTTAACTAAACCCACCCCATCAACCTCTTCATAGAGCCCTTCGAGTGATTTATATTCGCCTATCAAATTAGTCGCTGTCTTGGGTCCTATCCCCGGAACGCCTGGTATATTGTCGGAAGTGTCACCCACCAATCCCTTATAATCTGCGAACTGTTTCGGCGATACTCCGAATTTACCCATCACAGATATTTCATCGTAGATCAATATGTCCGATATTCCCCGTTGCGGCATGATCACTTGGATTTTATTGTCATCGACTGCCTGCAGAAGATCCCTGTCTCCAGAAAGGATAAATACCTTCAATCCCTTTGCGGAAAATTTCTGAGCAAGAGCAAAGACTATGTCGTCGGCCTCGAAGCCGGGGAACTCGAAGGTCTTTATGCCGAATGTTTTGAATAATTCCCTGCACTCAATCAGCTGTGAGACCAGCTCGGTCGCGGTCGGGGCGCGTGTGATCTTATATTCCTTATATTCCTTTTCGCGGAATGTTGGTTCCTGCCGATCGAAGGCAGCGGCTATGTATCCAGCTGGGCCCTGTCCGGTCGGACCCTCTTTGAAAATCTTCAGTAGAATACTCGACACCCCATACAAGGCCCCCGCGGGCTTCCCGTCAGGGGATGTAAGCGGCGGCAGGGCATGAAAGGCACGGTGTATCAACGAGTTAGCGTCTATTAAAAGTAAAGTGTCGTTCATTGTGCTTGTCGCCGTGTTTGATGTTTATGTATATCGTATCGTGAGGTAAAGATTTTTTCACCCTATCCGCCCATTCAATGACGACTATATTCTCCGGGTCGTCCATAACTTTTTTCATCCCCAATTGTTTCATCCCGGCGTCGCTGATGCGGTAGGCATCAATGTGATATATCCTGCGATACGGTCCTTTGATCGGGAAGTTGCGCATGAGCACGAACGTGGGGCTTATTATTTTCTTTCTCATTCCGAGCCCGCGCACAAACGCCTTAACAAAAGTGGTCTTGCCAGCGCCAAGATCCCCAGAAAGCCCAATAACCACGGCCTTCTTTGATGGTTTGGTCTTTAAAATCTCATCGGCAAATGCCTTAGCTACCATAGACGTTCGCCTAACGTTATCTGTTTTAATAATGGTCGGTTTCATATATGCGCCCTCGGTCAAATAACTATAAAAGCTCGCCTCCTTTGGGTTTGCGTCCAAGGTGTTCGTAGGCCAATAATTCCGCGACCCTCCCGGCGGGGGTTCTGCGTATAAGACCCAACTTCAAAAGGTATGGCTCATACACGTCTTCGATTGCGCCCCTGTCTTCATTGAGAGCCGCAGCAAGGGTCCCTATTCCGACCGGGCCTCCGCCGAACTTGTCGATGATAATCATCAGCAGTTGTCGATCGTGCGCCTCCAACCCAAGCTTGTCTATATCCAACATCTCCATCGTCAATCTGGCCGCCTCTTCGTCGATTGAATCCTTTTTCTTAACCTGGATGTAGTCCCTAGCCCGCTTCAAAAGTCGGTTTGCCACGCGAGGAGTGAAACGGGACGCTTTAGCTATCACCTCAATGGCTTCCTTGGTTATGGGGACATCCAATATCCGCGCGGAACGTTCCAATATCAATTCAATGTCCTTGTTGTCGTAATAATCTAGGCGGAGTATCGCGCCGAACCTTGAACGCAATGGTTCTGAAAGAAGATTCACTCGGGTTGTCGCCGCAATCAATGTAAACGGCGGAAGATCTATTGAGACAGTCCTTGCGCCCGCGCCCTTACCTATGACTATGTGCAGCTTGCGCGATTCCATCGCCGGATAAAGTACCTCCTCGATCATACGATTCAACCGATGGGCCTCGTCGATGAATAAGATATCATTGGCCTCTAGATTGGAAAGCACCGCAGCCAAGTCCCCCGTCTTCTCGATGGCTGGACCGGACGTCGTCTTAAGAGGGGAGGACATCTCGCGGGCCACAAGCCTGGCCAGGGTGGTCTTTCCCAGCCCAGCCTGCCCGTAGAATAGCAGGTGATCTACCGGCTCGCCGCGCTTGCGGGCCGCTTCAATAATGACTTTTAGGTTCTTTTTTACGTGCTCCTGGCCGATATATTCGGCCCAAGTGGTCGGTCTAAGGAGAGAATCGATGTTCTGATCCTCTTCTGGGTTATCAACAGGTTTTACCCTCTCTTTGTGCGGCATATTGACAAATAATCTTCCTTGTGTTATAAATAATCAATCATTAAGAAGACGTAGGCCTGCGGGCAGCGAATTTATCGAGGTTTAGGGCGACTTGGCTCCGGCTGGGTCTACCCCCAAGACAAATTCTAAATTCTTTCTGTTAATTCGGAAAGAACGCTTCCCCAAGCAAAGTGCCCGCAGACCTACGTCTTTTTTTGTTGCTTGTAAAAGGCCTCAGTAGGTCCACTCAATAGGTCCTGTTATACGTTCTACCTCATCCAGGGTGGTAATACCAGCGAGTGTTTTCAGTATACCGTCGGCTTGAAGCCCAACCATTCCCTTACTCTTTGCGAATTTGCGTATAGCCTCTTCGGTGGAGTCGCGAGCAATTACTCCTTCCAGTTCATCGTTGACCTGGAGCAGCTCGAAAACCCCGATTCTTCCGGTATATCCGTTATTGCATTTATCGCAGCCCTTCGGGCTGTACAGTTTAATTTTTATATTATCCCTTGAGACTCTGGCTGGCAGACCGGATATGAATTTGTCTATGTTCGCCTTAAGCGCCGCATCGGGAGAGATCTCCATCTTGCACGCATCGCATAGTTTGCGGACTAGCCTTTGGGCGACTACGAGGTTCAGGGCCGGGGCTATTGTCGACAATTTCGTCCCCATATCCACCAGTCTCGGTATCGCGCCGACGGCATCGTTGGTGTGCAGCGTCGAGAAGACCACGTGGCCCGTCAAAGCCGCGTGTATGGCGGTCTCCGCCGTCTCCAAGTCGCGTATCTCTCCGACCAGGATTATGTCCGGGTCTTGGCGGAGAATAGAGCGGAGGCCGGCGGCGAATGTATAACCTCTTTCGGTGTCGACTTGCGTCTGCTCTATGCCGGCAAGGTGATATTCAATAGGGTCTTCGATGGTGATCGACTTAAGTTCCGAGGTGTGGACCTCTTTCAAGAATGCATATAGCGTCGTCGTCTTGCCGCTGCCGGTCGGCCCGGTCACCAGGACCATCCCATTGGGCTTCTTGAGCTCGGTGTTCGCTAGGTCCAGGTCATCCGACCTCAACCCTAAATCAACCAACTTCAAAGCTACTGCGCTCGGATCCAACAAACGAAGCACCGCTGTTTCGCCGTATTCCGAGGGGATCGTTGACACCCTCACCTCGATGTCGGCGTTGTCCCGCTTCACTGTGAAGCGACCGTCCTGCGGGGTACTGATAACATTCAGCTTCAATCCGGAGACTAATTTTATGCGGTTCAATAGGGATTCGTAAATTTTCTTGTCGAAACGCGATATATCATACAGCAAGCCATCCAACCTGAAGCGCAGCAGCGCCTGTTCTTGTTCTGCTTCGAAGTGTATGTCGGAAGCCTTCAGCGCCGATGCTGAAGAGAAAATAATACTGGCGACGTCGGTCGTCGGCGCGTTATTTTTTATCGCCGTTTCAAGGCGACGGCCGACCTCGTTGAGGGGCATAGGCTCCCAACGTTCGATCTTGAATTCGTCGCGGTGGCCCGCTTCCACTGGAGCTGTCATCTCGTCTATAATAGGGCGGAAGCATATCAAAAAGCAAAGCAAATACGATGTCAGGACATTCAAAGTGGTCTCAAATAAAAGCCAAGAAAGGCGTTACTGACAAGAAGCGCGGCGCACTCTTCTCAAAACTATTAAAGGCGGTGAAGGCCGCTGCGCGAACGGAGCCCAACCCAGACTTTAACCCTAGACTGCGCACAGCCGTTGAGACGGCCAAGGAGGCTAATGTGCCGATGGACAACATCACGCGGGCAATCGAGGGTAGCAAGAACGCAGACCTAGAGGATTTACTGATCGAGGCTTATGGTCCAGGCGGGGTGGCTATGATAATAGCCGCGGTCACCGACAGCCGCAATCGCACCATGGCGGAGATACGCAAAATACTCACCGACGCGAACAGCAAGGTGGCTGAGCCGGGGAGTGTCATGTGGGCTTTTGAGCATAGCAAGGAGGGTGAATGGACCGCAAAGTTTCCGGTGGCAATCGACGAGGAGACTGGGAATAAATTGGACGAGTTGGTGGACGCCCTCGACGATGACGAGGATGTCATTAATGTTACAACCAACGCTTCATGAAGATATTGGGCATTGACCCAGGAACAGCCCGCTTAGGATATGGAGTAATTGAGACTAAGCCATCCCTCCAATATGTCGACTGCGGCGCATTTGAACCCAGAACGTCGGATAGTGGGTTGAGACTTAAATTCATATCCGATGAATTGAGCAAGCTCATCATCCGCTACAAGCCGGAGTACGCGGTCGTCGAACGGCTGTATTTCTCCACAAACAAGAAGACTGCCTTATCTGTGGCCGAGGCAAGAGGGGTGATCTTACTGACCCTAACCCAGAAGAAAATTAAAATAATCGAGTTTACTCCGAACCAAGTTAAGTCGTTGGTTTCTGGGTGGGGTAGGAGTGATAAAAAAAGCATCGAGCGCGCTGTGGGCGTAACTATAAAGTTGCCTAATGGTGTTAAAATCCTGGACGATGCTACAGATGCCCTAGCCCTTGCGCTCTGTGGATCATTTACCGTTAAAGCGCTCGACCAGAGAGGTTGACAAGAATCCTAAGTTTTATATACTACTCGCGTTATTTTAAGGTTTGTACTAATTTAATCGATAATAAAGGTCGGAAAATTTAAAGTAATTGATGCCAAATATATCTACACGATTGGGAGTTGTAGGAGAGGAAAGCTCCATCTATGGTCCGGTCATGGTCTTTGAAGAAGAGGAAGAGGAGGGAGACCTTGATAAAAATAAGAAGGAAAAGGGACTAGGCGAGGAGGATGAGGAGGATCTGGAAGATTTGGATGACCTAGCGGATGAAGAGGATGAAGAGGACGATGACGACGACTCCAACGACTACTAAATAGACATCAACTCAAGTTAATCACCCCGCACATCAATATATAGCGGGGTGATTTTAGTTTTAGGTAAGCTTATAATTAATAACGAAGATTAAAGTGTCTAAATTAAAGGCTTGGCAATGGATAGTCATAACTCTGTCCGTCCTGGTTGTAGGAGGGATTATTTATGTTGGCTACTTATATGTGACTCTGCCTAAGATAAGCAATATAAGCGACATTCAGGTGGCTCAATCCACCAAGATATACGATCGCACCGGGACGATTCTCTTATACGAGATACACGGCGACGAGAATAGGACATCTATACCATCTGAACAGATTCCGGACGTCATAAAGCAGGCGACTGTCGCTATAGAGGATAATAACTTTTATACCAGTCCTGTATTTGATTGGCGCGGAATACTGAGGGCGTTATTTGCCGACGTGACCACCCTACATTTCAACCAAGGCGGCTCGACTATTACCCAACAATTAGTTAAGAACGTTCTCCTAACTTCACAAAAAACCCTGAATAGAAAAATACAGGAGTTGATACTCGCTTGGCAGATCGAGCGTAATTATTCTAAAGACCAAATCCTAACCCTATATTTAAACCAGATCCCCTACGGACAAGGAGCGTATGGCATAGAGGCCGCCTCAGAACTGTATTTCGGCGTACCAGCAAGCAGCCTAACCCTCGAACAAGCATCACTACTAGCTGCGATACCCCAGGCACCGACATACTATTCCCCTTGGGGAGCTCATGTGTCTGACCTGAAGACCAGATGGAAATCTGTACTGCAGGCTATGTACAGCAGCGGGGATATAACCGAAGCGCAGCTGACCTACGCTGAGGCTAATTACCCAGTGGTTCTTCCAGAATCAGCTCAAGGGATACACGCACCCCACTTCGTCACATACGTCGAGGATTACCTGGCTCAAGAATACGGCGACAGCTTACTATCCCAAGGGGGATTAACTGTAATAACCTCTTTGGATATGAATATTCAAACTGACGCCGAGAAGGCTGTGTCGGATGGAGTCGCTAGGAACACTGCGCTTTATGGCGCACGCAACGCAGCCCTAGTGGCTTTAGACCCAACAACCGGGCAGATTCTTGCTATGGTCGGATCGGCTGATTATTTCGATAATTCAAATGACGGCCAGTTTAATGTCATCACCCAGGGGTTGAGACAGCCTGGGTCGTCAATCAAACCCTTTGTATACCTTACAGCGTTCCAACAAGGCCTAACCCCAGACACAATAGTGTGGAATGTGCCCACTGAGTTCACTACGAACAATCCTTCTTGCCCGGCGGTGGTCAACTTCAACAATATAAACAAAGCTTGTTACCACCCAGTGAACTTCGAAGGGACGTTCACGGGTCCAATGACTCTAGCACAAGCCCTAGCCCAATCCGTTAACGTGCCCGCGGTACAAGTCTTGTATCTAGCCGGATTGAATAATGTGATCCCAAACCTGGAAAGCTTTGGGATATCGACTATAACCGACCCAGCACAGGTTGGCCTATCTCTTGTTCTGGGGGGCGCAGACGTCAAACCCATAGAGTTAGCCCAAGCCTATGGGGTTCTGGCCACAGAGGGCGTGAAACACACGCTGGCGCCTATATTGAAAGTGACTGATAGTAATGGAAATGTCTTATATCAATATGCAGATCAATCATCCCAAGTAGTGGACCCGCAATATCCTAGATTAATAAACAATATACTAGCCGATCCATCCTTACGCGCCCCACTATTTGGACAAAGCTTATCCTTAACCGAAGTCCAAGGACACCAAGTCGCCCTCAAAACAGGAACAACAAACAATTATGTCGATGCGTGGGCTGTTGGATATACCCCCAACTTCGTCGGATTAGTTTGGGCTGGGAATAATGACAACACACCCCTAACAAGCCAAGGCAGCAGCATATTGGCAGCTGTACCAATGTGGCATGAATTTATGACAGCCGCCCTGCAGAACTATCCTCTGTTGACGTTCAATAAACCCGCCCCAATATACGAGACGAATCCGATCCTCAAAGGGCAGCTAATAGCCGGTCAACAACACTCGATCTTATATTATCTAGGTAGGGTCAACGACCCCGAATACGTAAATTGGGAGACGGCGGTCGGTTCTTGGTTGGAAAACAACACCTTTAATCCAAGTAATTTCACAGTGGTCTCATCGTCTACGCCAGTAACTTATTCAGCGAGTAGCAACAACAACAGCACCTCAACTCCCAACAGCACAATTCAAATACAAACCACCTCACCAAGTAATGGTGATTTCATAAGCAATCAAATAAACATAAACTCAGTCATAACAAGCACCCTCCATATAAGCAAGGTGGAGGTTTATCTAAATAGCAACCTCATAGATAGTAAGGTTGGGGATCTTGGGACAAATTATACATACAACTCGACGCTGACGCCCCAAGGGATAAACCTTCAGAATATGTTAGTGATAAGAGTCACCGACTCCAGCGGAGCTCAGACCACCGAACAATTTATTCTATTCCAGAAATAACAACATCCTTATTGCCTTATAGGCATAAGGATGTAGAAACAAGAGGTGTCTTCGGGGGATTTTATCAAAGCTGCTTTGTTGCCGCCATTCAATCCGAGGTTAACCTGCTTTCCTGAAAGGGTTTTTACGCCGTCTAATAGATATCGCCAATTAAAGGCTAATTCCATATTCTCTCCGGTGACTTTGGCGGGAATAATATAATTATTTTCGCCCAACGAACTGTCGTTGGAATAAATCTCCAAGATCTTCTTGTCTTTTATCCTTATCCTGACTTCGCTGACTTTGGATGTGAATGATCCGGTGAGTTTGATAGCTCCCATCAATTCCTCTCGCCCAACCAAAACCTCAGTGTCGATATCCTTGGGTATAATCGCCTCATAGTCGGGGAACTTGCCATCAATCAACCTGGAGACTATCTCAGTTTCATTGGTTTGGAATAAGATCTGTCCACCTTCTATTTTGATAATTAAGTCTTCGTCGTCCTTTATCACCCTAAGCAGCTCCTGCGTCGTTTTTAATGGGATTATCACCTTGAACCCCTGCTCGACGAAGGTGTTGGTAAATTGGCTCTTGTTTATTTTAGCCTCTGCCAAACGGAAACTGTCGGTAGCCACTAATTTCAAAATAGACTGCTCGCCAATCAATAGAACCCCGCTTATTTCCGGCCTTAGGTCGGAAATCCCGGCGGCCACTATGACTTGATTTAGGGCTTCTTTGAAAACCGTGGCGTTTAATTTTAGTTGTTCTTTTGTTTCTTTTAGTTTTGGTATTATGGGGAATTCAGTAACCGGCATACTTTGTAAATTAGCCTCATAACTGTCGGTTTTTATCTGAAGGTTTTGTTGTTTGGTGTCGATATTAACCCTTTCACTTGTCAGGTTGGAAATTATATTCGATAAGACGTTATATGGGACTGTAATAGTTCCCTCCTCGATTATTTTCCCGTATATGGTTTTAGTTATCGCCAACTCCAGATTTGTGGTGGAAAATCTTATTTGGTTGTTTTCAGTCCTTATTAAAACATTACCGAGTATGGGTAGGTTTAGATTATTCCCAATAGACCGACCAACTGCATCTAATCCGTTTTTTAAATTATTTTTAAGAATTATTAATTTCATTATTACTATAGTTATTTATATATATTAATTAGTAGTTGTAGTAGAGTCCTGTGAATTGTGAATTAAGTGCAAGTTATATCGGCTGTCATTAATTAATTTGTGTTTATCGGGTCTTAATAACTTATCAATTATTGGTCAGTATTTGTTTATAACTTTTTGATCGGGATTAATTTACTTAAATTATAGACAATTTATACCACCTTACTAACAGCTTCTTTTATCATACTGAGTTTATTGCTTAATAATGGGTCCTTATTTAGCGACTCGGCAATCTTCTTGTATGAATATATTGCCGTAGTGTGGTCGCGGTTGCCGATCTTACTTGCGATATATGGATAGGACATATTCAACATCTCCCTCATTAGGTAAATTGTTATCTGTCTAGGCTCTATAAATTCCTTACTCCTGCCTTTGCCGACTAGATTGTTTGGGGATATCTCGAAAAACAAAGCGACCGCCTTGATTATCTGCGCCGGAGTGACGTTTGGTTTGGAGTGTTCGATGGTTTCGTTGATTATCTTCTCGACGCCGGCCAAGTTAAGTGGTCTTTGATAGTTAAGTTGATAGAATATAACCTTATTCAATATCCCCTCTATCTCCCTTATATTCCTCTGGAACCGCTTGGCTATTAGATCCACGAGTTCGTCCTCGACGGCCGCACCGCGCTCCTGAAGCTTGGTTTTTATGATGGCGACACGTGTTTCGTAATCCGGGGCGCTTATATCGGCAACCATCCCACCGCCAAAACGTGAGCGCAACCTTTCTTCCAAGGTAGGTATGGCTTGGGGCGGCCTATCTGAGGAGATGATTATCTGCTTGTTCTGCTCGTGCAACGCGTTGAATGTGTGGAAGAACTCCTCCTCAGTCTTCTCTTTGCCGCCGATGAACTGTATGTCGTCTATGATCAACACGTCTACCGGGCGATAAGCCTTCTTAATATCCTCGGCCCGGTTGTTGCGCAGCGCCCAGACGACGTCGTTGGTGAATTTCTCCGAAGTGACATACTTAACTTTTATCTTTCCGCCATGCACCGCCATTATCTCGTTGCCGATTGCCTGGATGAGATGTGTTTTGCCGAGTCCAACCCCGCCGTATATGAACAACGGGTTGTATTTGGTGCCGACGCTATTCACCACGGCGGTGGACGCCGAATAGGCGAGTTCGTTTGACGACCCGACCACGAACGAGCCGAGCGTGTAGCGCGGATTGAGGTTGGTCTGAGGATCAACCTTCATTTCCTGGAATGACAACTGCTTGTCGTCGGTCTCGGTCTTCTGGAAGTGCGACTTCGGGCTGCTCTTAATAAGGGCCCCCTCGACTATATAGTCTATTTTACGTACGGACCCGTCATGGTTACGGACCGTTCCCAGGATGAGTTTGTGATATTTGCTTTCTACCCACTCTTTGGCGAAGTGGTTGGGGAGCGCGACCAGCACGGAACCGTCCTGGGTCTCCACAAGGCGGCTGTTTTTAAGCCAAGTTACGAAATTGGGCTTAGAAATCTGTAGTTCGATTTCCGATAGTACCGCCTGCCAAAGTTCTTCTTTACCCCCCATAGTAATTAAGTACGTCGTGTACCTTTAGACCTAATCTTACTTAATAAACCCACCCCGTCAAACCAGTCCGAAAGATTATAACCTGTGCATAAAGTGTTGATATCTCATATTGGTGTGGTGGTTATGGATTTATTGATTGGAGCAGTTTATAATACATGCCATGTCTGTGACTTATCAGCCGCGCAAGAGAAAAAGGGCTCGGTCGCACGGGTTTATAAAGCGTAGCCGGACGACCGGCGGACGCAGTGTTATCAAACGCCGCCGAGCAAAAGGACGCAAGAAGCTCACCGTTTAATCCACAAGGGATTATGCTTCCCAAAAATCTACGCGTCCCCCTTCAATCATTTCCTCGCAACTCAAAGACGGCAGCGAGGACTAAAAATTTTGCCATGAAACTCGCCACCAACAATCTCTCGTATAACCGTGGCGGGGTTATAATTGGAAAATCTGTCGGCGGAGCGTCGCAACGCAATAGTTTGCGCAGGATGGTCGTGACCTTTTTCCAAAGCAGCCCGGGTTTTATGAAAAAGACGAATAACGGCAGAGATTTCGTTGTCCTCGTCGGCAGTAAGGTCTTGGATAGCAAGCTGGATGATCTAAATAAAGAACTGAAAACTTATGGCCAACTTTTTTAATCAATTACTTTACCGCCCGATCTTCAACGCGCTGATTATCATCTATCAGTTTGCCGCTCTGCGCGACATGGGTATAGCGATAATCCTACTTACTGTAGTCATACGTCTATTGCTTTGGCCGCTCTTCCACCAGACCGCCAGATTCCAGAAGCTTGCTCCAAAACTTCAGAATGAGATAAAGCAGATCCAACAGCGACACAAGGATAATAGAGAGGAGCAGACCAAGGCACTGATGCAGTTATATAAAGATCACGAGGTGAACCCATTCACTCCATTCCTCGCGTTGATAATACAGATACCACTTTTACTGGCTTTATATGGATCGTTGAGCGATATATTCAGTTATAAGACGTCGATAAACCTGTTGTATTCATTTGTGCCGCATCCGATAGCGCTGAACGTGATTTCGTTCGGGATTGACTTATCTAAAGCAAATATTGTAATAATCATCATAGCGGCGCTGTTGCAGTACTATATGGCAAGGCTGGCGTTGCCGGAACACGAGAAGGGAGTCACTCCTGGCCAATCGGAAAAGATGGTCAGGAATATGGCTTGGATAGGTCCGATAATAACATTAATAATCCTTCTGGGTCGTCCATCTGCGTTAGGTGTCTACTGGTGCACTTTCGCCGCATTTTCCATATTCCAGCAACTAATAGTAAACTATCGACTGAAACATGACGGAAGAACTGATAAACCGATTAAAAGAATTAGTTAGCCTGATGGGCTTCGAGGATTTTGAACTTGGTCAAGATCTCGAACATAAAATAGTCTCTATAATAATTCACGACCCCTATCTAACTCAGGAGCGTGTACCAAATTTAGTAATCAACTTAAATCGGGTAGGCAGGCTATTCACTAAGCAAATGTCCGTGGAGCCTATTCTTATAGACGTAAACAATTACCGCCGTGAGCGCGAGAACTTGATTATAGAGTTGGCTAAAGCGGCAGCGAGAAAAGCGGTCGCATCCAAGGAGATGGTTTCTCTGCCAACCATGAATGCGTATGAACGCAGATTGGTTCATACGGAGCTGGCAACACGGCCCGATGTTAAAACAGAGAGTGTGGGTGAAGGCAAAGACCGCTACGTTATAGTTAAATTAGTGACCGACTAACGCCGGATTTATCGTATTCAATATCAAATAAGAAGCGAAGAGAAGTAATAGTCCGTATATCGCGGACTTTATCCATTCTTTGGCGTCTTCCTGCATTGAAGGCTTTCCAGCTGAGGCCGTATAAAGTATTCCTCCATAAACAATAACTCCAACAGCGACAACGCTGCCTATGCCAATAGCCCAGTTCAGGATATTATTCGCGGATCCCAGATTTAATGCGGTCGTAACGGCGTCCCAACTCATTTATTAGATTATAACCCAAATTATTATAAAAACTAAACCTTAGATGCGGCCTTAATCCCAGTAGCTCCAGATGCTATTGCCCCCTCAGGGTTGGTAGCGATGGTAGCTACGCGCTTTAATGCCGGATTGTTGACCGCAATTATACCAACAACAGTCGATATGGTCCGGCCGGGTATGCCTATAAACTCTGTTACCCCGCCTATCATTTGGGTAAGCCCAGCTACTCCGAACAGTCCGACTTTAAAAGCGAACCATATTAGTACTATCGCGAATATAATAAAGTCGGTTATTTCAGCCATAAACACGGCAATCTCTCCCAATATAGGTATTGCTAGTGAGAAATCGGATGCGACGGTAAATAGGTCATTTAGGACAGCGATTATTACTAATATGACTATCTCGGGGGCTGTGAATTTCTTTTGACCACCAGGCGCAGGTTGGCCACTTTGAGGCGCCCTACTTTCTTGTTTAGCTGGTCCGTCGCCAGTTGGTTTTTTAACAACTTTATTCTTACTATCTGCCATCAGACTTATTGTTTATCCTTAGATTCCTTCTTCTCCTCCAATACCTCCTCGGGATTAGTTGTTATAAGCTCATTCTCAAAGGAAGATGGGACTATCTGTATAGCTGCGCGCTTTAATCCGGCTACAAACAACCCCTGACCGATATCTGCCTCCACTAAATAGTTTTTCTCCACATTGGTCAGATTAAAGACCTTAGCTGTGTTATCTATACTGGCCGGAGCCTCCTTAAGTAGTAATTGCAGAGATGAATTGGTTATGATCGGCTTGCCATAGGTAGAATTTAAGAAATCATCCACATCCTGAGTGATAGTTGATATACCCAAATAATATTTACGTCCGCGTTTGGCAAGACTAAACAAGAATGACGCACTGTCTGGATATTTCATCATCCACCAAGCCTCGTCTATGACTAAAATGCGTTTTTTAAGCTCGGCACGGACGAGATTCCATATATAATTGAGGATTATATACATTGCTATCGGGCGCAACTCATCCTCCAGGTCTCGTATTGAGAAGACTATGAGACGATTGGCGACATTTATATTTGTGGGTTTATTGGTAAATCCGGCGTAGCTCCCCTTAGTGAAACGGTATAGTCGGTCGGCCATGTCTTTGCCGCCCTCAATTCCATTCAACACAGCTTCAAGGTCCTCGAGTAGTGGGGGCGTCGCCTTACTGAAGTCTTTGTCTGGGGTTATATCCCGTGAGGCATATGTTTCGCTGATTGCCCTATCAATCAGAGATTCCTCAGCTGGCGTGACTGACCCCAACATAAGCTTGATGAGTCCAGCTAGGTTAACTATGTGCGACTTAAGAACCTCCCCAGGCTCCTCGTCCTCGGGGATGATTGGTATGTCGAAAGGATTTATATTACTCTCTGAATCCAAGGATATTTTAAGTACACTACCCCCTACTGAGGCGGCTAAGGTTAGGTATTCGTTCTCCGGGTCTACAACTATGATATCCGTGCCCATCATTAATGATCGAATTATTTCGAGCTTTGTCGCGTAGGATTTTCCAGCTCCGGCTTTAGCGAACACAACCATATTCGCGTTCTCCAAAGAGAATCGATCGAAGATTATAAGTGTGTTGTTGTGTCTGTTTATTCCGTACACAATTCCCGTATCCGAAGTTAGGTCTAAGGACACAAATGGGAAGAAGGACGAAGCCGGCCCCGAGTTCATTGGGGTATGTATCCCAATCACATCTTGTCCTAAGGGTGCCACAGAAGAAAATAGTTTTACTTGTTCGAACATGGCCGATTTTACATCAACTAATTTGCTGCCCATCATATTATTTACCTCAGCGCTTATCCGGTTCAGGTCTTTCTCAGTGTCGGCGTAAACCGTCAAATAGACGCCGATCTCGAATAATTTTTCCTGTCCTTGTTGAAGGCTGTCGCGCAAAGTTTCCACGTCATTGAGGGCCGTCTCAAGGACTGGATCTCGTACAATTCCCTTACGATCAAGTTCGTTCATGCTTGATTGTATCTCGGTGGTCTTCTTGCGGAGATTGCGCATGGCGATGGTGGTATCCACAGGATGGGTAAATATAGATATATCAATCAGCTCCGGCAGGTTTATAAGCGGCGAGAACCACCCGCTAGATAGGTAACGCGGATAGGTTAATATATAGAAAGACTTGGCTAATTTATCGCCGATTTTCAAATGGCTTTGGTTGATTTCCAATTTTTTCGGGGCGAGTAAATCCTCAACCACACTATCCCCGTGTAGATCCAACCCCTGACCTTTCTCAATAGTTTGTGGATTGTAGAAGTTATATAAAAACTCGACTAACTCGTGGTCCTCCAATGCGACAGCTCGCAACCCGACCTGTCTTAGGGCGCTGGTTATCTGTTCAACCCTTTGAGCTAATTGTTCCCGATGGCTTGGCTCAATGGCCACCTCCTTAAGCGGCTCTTTAGGTTCAGAACCCTCCTTACCCTTCTTTGATTTGGGTAGTATTCCTCCGGCTACGGGGACTATTATCGGATCAAATGGCACAACAACAAAGAAACTCTTAGTCATTACCGCATTCGACTCGACAAAGTTGTTTATAAATCCAGTGTAATTAGCAATCTGTTTCTTCAAAAGATTACTTGGTTCAACCTCCATGCGTTCTTTGAGCGTGTTTAGATAGTCGTCAATGTTCAATTTTCTGGAGTGTATGAATGTTTGTATGGAGAAGTCTAAGGAATTAATCATATTTTGATAAGCGTATATAATCGCATTCTGCTCCTCTTCTGACTTAAGGTCGAAGTTCAAGCCATCTACCATAACTATCTGTCGCAGGCTTCCATTTTTAAGCAAGACAACGCCGTCGCGTATATCTTTTACATCGATGAAATCTTGAGTTCTAGTTCTTTGTTCCAAGGCCATTTTATTTGAATTATCGGTAATCCACCCGACGGGCCACTTCCTCGTCGCCGGTTATTTTTCTTATCAACTCATACCTCTCTTTTACTGATTCGCGAGAAGCCGCTTTTAACATTTCAGGCAAGGGGCTTTCTCGGTTAGGTATAGCCTCTTTAGTTGTTGTTAGTTTGTCTAGAAGGTTACGAAGGCTTCCTATCGGTTTGGGTTTGCTTATTTTAGGTGTGGCGATAGGGGCTTCTGGAGTAGGGATAGGTGCTACTACTTCTAAGCCGGATCTATACGCATAGACACGCGGATTCCACACATAAGAAAATGCTGAAACAGCTAGTATTCTCATGGGTCGGCCATTTACCTCTACGAGGTTAAATATCAGGGTCGTCCCCTCTATTATTACGCCGACTATGACCCACAGCCACACGACGAGTATGAAATAGGAGAATAAAACAACGAGCGTAGCAGTAGTTATGTACAGGAATTGCTTTAAAGTCAGTGGACCAAATATTTTATCCTCGGTCTCGATGAATTGCGGGACTTGGAATTGCATTTACTAAAGTTTACCGCTTTCGGGAAGTTATTTCTAACGGCGCAATTTTATGCGCCTGGGCGTCTGATCAAACAGGTAGATCTTTCAAGCCAACCTCCTCTTTTTTTGTTTTTGTCTCGTCTGACGTCCCCTTGTCCTTGGTTTTGATGTGCGCAGAGAATGGGTCGTCTAATTTAGTTGTGAATTCTGAGTAATTCACACGACGCTCTTCTTGAGGTCGTGTCTTTGAAGATTGTGTCTTATTTGTTTTGGCTTCTTCTTGCACACCAAGTTCCAGGCGGGCTTTTACGGGTCTGTTTGGCGTGGAATCCGCTTCTTCCGTTGGTGAGGGGTTCGGCGCATTGTAGAAAATTGGCCGAATGGGCGATCCATAGCTAATAACCTCTTGAGCCCGTGGGGCTAGATCCTCTTGCTCGTTGCGATGAAGTATAAACGGTGCGGGCGACTCCGTTGGTGAGGGATTCGGCGCCTCCGATACTGGAGCGGGTGGATTATTAATAGAATTTACTGGTGTTGGGATTGTGGCGGGTTCTGCACGCTTGGTCTCTGTGTGGGGTTTATTCGACAACTCATTTATATGCGAGAAAACCTTATTTTTTATGGTGGCCGCGGCGTTATCAAGCTTAGTCGCGTCTATTTTACCGAAATTTATTTGCAGTTCCTGGCGCAGATCATCTATTTTTAGGCTATTATCCGCTATCTCGCCGATTAAGCTCGGGATTATATCTCTATCGTTGCCATAAATCTCAAGATCGTCGTTGATCGTTCTGATGATCTCAGTTACGTCGTCAGATTCCAACCAACGCCATATTTCATCGTTTTGTTGGTTGTCCATGAATTTCTATTACTTATTATTACTGCGTCGAGTCTTACCCCTGGCGAATACAACCTTGTCTTTGATATAGTTGCGGGCATCCAATATATTGAGCTCTTCTTCGTTTAATCGTCCAGTTACTTTCCTTATGTCGTCTTGAGTGGAGTCCTTCAGTGTCTTATTTACATCTACCAGCGATGGGTTTCTTGCCAACTTTGCGTCATCAATCGCCTTATCTATCTTTTTAGCCCGTGCACTCAAGGTCTCAACTATCTGGAATGCGGTCATATCCTCAGGCGCTTTTACTGTCGTGTCGGGATTTTGCATCTTAAATTCTCCAAACACACCCGAAGCTATTTCATCAGTTTCTTTTTTAGCCTCCGTAGATGCGTAATCCGTAACCTTTTGGTACGAGGCTTTGTCGTTTACTGCCTCAGATAGAGTGTTTTTCAGCGCGGATATAAGCGCCGGCTTTCCGTTTTCACTGATTTTCTTAATTCCCGCTTCTCCTAAGGCCGCTGCAACGGACCTACCCTGTTCTGGGTGTTTGGTAAAGGCCGCTACGTTTATCTTGGATGCGTCGGGGATTTTCTTAACTACGTCGGGAATATTCTCATAAAATTCTGAGGCCATATCTGGACGGGCATTGAGAAAATCGTCGACCTTACCAACACTATATGCCGTATCCATCATGCTGCGCATTTTCTTTTGATCGAATTGTTCCTTGCCCTCTTCAAACAAGCCCCTTTGAGCCGCTTTATTTAAGAGGGCCGTGGTAAGCGCTGGGCCGTCGATAGCCGGATTGGAGGCCTTAACCCTGGCTGTTAATGCTTCGTCGCTTAGGTTACCCAGGCTAGCCATATGAGTCTCAGCCTCTTTTCTGATTGCGGCTTGTCGCGCGGCTATCTGCTCTCCAGTAGCTCTAAGGAAGGGTATTTTCGACATAGTATTAGCAATATTAGTTCCTTGAGAGGTTACAACCCTATCACTTACCCACTTCCCAGCCGCGCCACCAATGGCCTTGGGTATGCCGACCGCAATTTTGTCCTTCGCGAAACCATAAGCATAACTAGCTCCGGCTATGCCGAGGCTATTGGCGGCATATAAGCCACCTAAGAGCAACCCAATGGTTGCGATCATATTCCCAACACTGGCGAACAGGCCGGTTACGCCGGAAATATTCAGCGGAGCCGCGTTCATAACGCCAAAAGCCAAGACTATAAAGAAACCTATGACCGGGCCAAATATGATCCAACGAGTAAATTCAGTGACCCATTTTTCCCATAAGCCCCCCGCACCAGCCGCCTTTATCGGGAAGATGGACAAGAAACAAGCGAACGGCAGCAATATAAGTAGAATTGTTAAAGCGACGTATCTATATAGGAACATTGCCGCCGTAGCCACCAACGTGACCACAGCAACGAGGCCGAAGATAATTGTGAAGAACAAGGCAGCGAAGCTATTAGCTATCGTCAAGAAGTATGCTGAGATCGGATTACCGGAGACGCTGGTGTTAAAGGCGGTGCCTAGTGAGTTCCACGCATCAGACGGGACCGTGCTTATAAAAGCATTGGTTACTGCGTTTGAGGCGTTGACGAAAAGCATAGCTATAAAGAAAGAGAAGCTTATGAGTAGGGCAACGATAATGAATTTAGGTAAAATTTCTTTACCGAAGCTCCTGCGCAGCATCGTACCAAAAGCTATAGCCACAAGCCCAATTACAAACAAGTAATCAGTAAGCCCAAGGGAGTATGCCCAGCCCGATCCGGCTATGCCGCCACTCGTGCCTATAATGTAGTTCACGTTGACAGCGAAAGTAACCAACATAACCGATAAAGAGATTAGGATGGAAATTATCCCGCCGATCATACCTTGAAGAATGCATGCGACGAGGGCTAGTGGATTAAAAATACTAAGAATACTAAAAGAACATGCGCCGGAACTATTTATGGCTGGCGTAGCCACCCCAGTGGTGCCGGCGTTGCTGCCTATTCCGGCAGTTAGGCTGGGTTGAAGACCTAGGGCCTGGGTTTGTTGACCATTAACGGTTATCGTCGGTGTAACTGTTGATGGCGCCTGCAGTTTGCTATTTAATTGCGGGGTTCCCGCGCTTTGAGTACCAAAACTACCAAGGCCCGTTCCACTTGAACTAGTCGCCGCAAACACAGGAGACATAAGACCGCCACTAATAACGAGCACTGCTAACCCGCTAATTACAGCAAACCTCAATCTTGACATTAACTACATAATATCACGCTTAAAACCTAAAAACACGGTTTAATTCCATAATCGTATCGATGTCTAAATTACCAGGACGCAGTGTGGGGGATACTTTGGCGGATTTAAGCCGATCCTCTATTTCTATTTTGGTCACACCAAAGCCGTCTCGAAGGTTATTTAATATAGTTTTTCGGGGCTGCTTGAATAATTTCTTTATAAAATCGTAGTAACTAATCCTGTTAAAATCCTTTGCTAAGGGTTTAGGATCTATCAGAAGTATCGCGGAATCTACCTCGGGTTGTGGTTGAAAAGACCCTCTACTTATAGAGCTGGTTATATGCGGCTCTCCCCATAGTTGCACGCTTGCGGCCAATAGGTTCATTTTAGGTGGGGCGGAACAAATCCTTTCAGCCACCTCTTTCTGTATGGTCAAAACTATCCGTTCAGGCTTATGCTCAAGCTCCTCAAGCATCCTCATCAAGTGGCCGGTTATGTAATAAGGGATATTTCCGGTTAATTTATAAGGCTTCCCACTGAGACTCGAAACTATCCCGGGCAGCAGTTCCAGCGCGTCGCCTCTCACTACCTTGATTTGCAATTCCGACCAAGCATCCTCCAATTCTTCAGCGAGAGCATCGTCTCGCTCTATAACTATAAGATTTTTGGGATTGACCGCTATCAAATATTGGGTGAGTTCGCCGTGGCCCGGACCGATTTCAATCACTATATCATTCTTCGTTATCTCCAAAGCCGAGGCGATGTCCTTGAGAACGCTTTGGTCCGTTAGAAAATGTTGCCCCAGTTTTTGCCGCATCTGTTTAAATATACACGTCGCCGTTGCCTGTCCACTGCTCCGGGCCGTCGAACTCCACGAGCTCCGGCGGGATCTCGTACAGGAAGCGCGAGGCCATGCCGTAGAAGCTTATAACCAACTCTTGCCTGGCCCTGGTCATGGCCACGTACATCAGGCGCCGCTCCTCCTCGATCTCTTCCGGCGTGGACAGGGATCTTTGGTGAGGGATTATTCCCTCTGTCGCGCCGACGATAAACACCTTGTCGAATTCTAACCCCTTGGCCATATGCATGGTCATAAGCTTTACCCCCCTGCCGGAAATGTTCTTTGCCGGCCGGTCGGCGTCCTGGAGCAGGGTCACCCGTTCCAAAAATTCCGATGCGTCGCTGAATGTCCCAGCGAAGTTCAGCAACTCCTTCACGTTTTCCAATCTATCCTCGACGTTGTCGAATTTATTATTGAGATATGTCGGATAATCGGTGATCTTCATGAAGTAGCCGATCAATTCCAAAAGCTCCAATTCATCCCCCATGCGGGGCAGCTTGTCTTCCAGCTCTTTAGCCACGGATTTGCGGAAGGTCTTCTGCAATCTTTCCAGACTGACGAAATCCTTCGGGTTCATGGCATAACGCACGGCGGAAACTATGTCTTTGACCTCCTTGCGGTCGTAGAATTTCAATCCGCCGAAAATTTCATACGGTATGCCGGCCAATGACAGGGCGCCCTCAAGCGCGCGGGACTGCGCATTGGTTCGGTATAGAACCGCTATCTCTCTGGAGGCTGGATGGGATGAGGATATCTCCGCCACCACGCGCTCGGCTTCATCCTCGGCGTCGTCTGTCGCGATAATCCGGATCAGGGCACCCTCTTCGTTGGAGGTCCAAAGTTTTTTGGGCCGCTGGAACTTATTGTTCTTGATCACCCCGTAGGACGCCCGCACTATGGCGCCGCTAGATCGATAGTTCTCACCCAAATTCACGACCTTAGTCTCCGGCCAATCCTTCTCAAAGTCCAAGAAATTCCTGAAATCCGCCCCCCTGAACCGGTATATCGACTGCTGGTCGTCCCCGACGACGTTAAGATTCCGATGATTTGCGGCCAAAAACTTCACTAATATATATTCAGTACGGTTAACGTCCTGGAACTCGTCGACCAATATATATGAGTAACGTTCGCGGTGCCTTTCCAGTATTTTGGGATTGGTCTGGAACAAACGGACCGGTTTTTCTATCAAATCGTCGAAATCAAAGGCGTTATTGGCTTTCAATTCCGCCTCGTAAGCCGTAAATATTGCCCGATCTTCTTCGTTTAGCTCGTCCAAATTAATTAATTCGCTCTTTGTCCTTGATATCATGTGCTCGGTCTTGCTCGCGGTGTGGCGTAGGGCGTTCATATTTAGTCGGGTCAGCACCTTCTTTATGATGCGGAGGGAGTCGTTGTTGTCGAATATTGTGAACCGCGCTGTCCGGCCAAGCATCCTAGCCTCTTCGCGGAGGATTCTCGCCCCGAAAGAATGGAATGTCCCCAGAAAAGGGAGCTGGCCCACTTTGTCTTTGGGCAATTCGGCATAGATCCGGCGCTTTATTTCGTCGGCCGCCTTATTGGTGAAGGTTATGGCTATGATTCTCTCTGGGGGAATGCCTTGCCGAATAAGATGAATCACTCTTTGGGTGAGCGTCCTAGTCTTCCCGCTGCCCGCCCCAGCGCCAATCAATAGGGGCCCTTCGCCGTGTTCCACGGCTTCCCGCTGAACTGGGCTTAGGCTGGTGTTTTTCGGGCTAGATTGCCTTCCTTTGTCTTTTGGGTCTATCATTTCAGTGTTATTAATAGCATAGTACACAAATTAGCCAGGTGGCTAAAGAGCGTGCCGGTACTCCCGGTCGTTTCTGTCACAGGGCTCCTAATAGTCGCCATAGTCTTTGTCCAGCCGGCTCTTCCGGCTCCTTTCCCTGCGTCGGCCGCTTCTCCAAGCGGTCCTTATTTGGCTATGGAAGGAGGGGCTGTTGTTGGCGCAGCGGGACCAACCGACAGCGCACAGCCGGTTTCAACAAGTCCTTCGGGATATGTCTTAGACGACGGGGCGATATTAGCCTCGGTTACCCCGGTCAACGGCCTATCCCTTACACAGGACGGGCTCATTCTCTATAAGGTTAACAAAGGAGATACAGTAAAGAGCTTGGCCGCCAAGTTCGGCATATCAAGCAATACGATACTTTGGGCAAACCACATAAATAAGGGTACGCCACTAATAGTTGGGCAGGGGCTGATAATCCTGCCGGTCTCCGGGGTCCTGTACGAGGTACAGAGCGGGGACACGGTAAGTTCGATATCTGCGGCATACGACGTAAGTTCGTCCGACATAGTCCCACTTATGAACGGCAGCGAGTCTATCCAGGCCGGCGACGTGATCGTAATCGAGAATGGTAAGCCTCAGAAAAATTCGTCCAGCGGCAACAACCTCCCCGACCTAGGTAATTATCTCCAGTCGCCGATAAAGGGCGGAATGAGCACTGGCATCTTAGACAGCAACAATGGAGCCAACATATCGGCGTATTGCGGAGCTCCGATAGATGCGTCCGCCGAAGGGTTGGTGACGGATGAGGGAGACCCGAGCCAATCAAACGGTGGTCTAGGAGGGTATATCAAACTTAGCCATCCTTTATATGGGGTGCAGACGATATATGCTCATACAGCCAGCAATGAGGTCGCCGTCGGGGATTACGTCTCGCAAGGCGAGGAGATAGCCAAAGCCGGTAACACGGGCACGACGAATGGCCTGGTCGGGTGCGACGTATATTTCGAAGTGGTCGGGGCGAAAAATCCGCTGGCAGAATAATCAGGGCGCGCAACAAAATATCCCCGCAGGGATATTTTTATTTGCCACTATGTTCTAACTAAACAGCGACTTGCAGTCTTTGCATAAACGCGATTCCGGGTCCACCCTCAAAACATCCTCGGTTATGTCCTTGTGGCATTTTTCGCATTCGCCATAGTTGCCGTCTTCTATCTTCTCCAAGGCGGAGTCGATGTCGATCAGCCTGGTCGAATACTCAACGGCCATACTGTCGTTGTCGTCGATCTGCTCTATTTCCGAAGCCTTTTCCTCGCCATGATCTGTATCGTGCCCAAAATCTTCTTTGGTGAGGTCGATAAGATCCTTCTCTAAACGGGCCTTCTCATCAACGAGCTTCTTCTTGGATTCGGCTATGAATTCTTTTGTAAGCATTGCCTTAAAAAGATAAAGCAAAATAAGTAGTGCGTCAAAGCGGGATTCGGGATAATATATACCTTAGAATAATGATTTACAGCGTTTCCGGGACATTAAAGGTAAAAGAGCTTAATTTCGCGGTGATCGAGGTGGGCGGGATAGGCCTGAAGATATCCATATCATTGAGGACCAGGGATAAATTGCCGGCCGTCGGTCAGCCCGCTAGCCTTTCCACATATCTCCATGTGCGCGAAGACGCGTTGGAGCTGTTCGGATTCATAGATTCTGCCGAATTGGATTGTTTCCAGGCTCTGACTTCCGTATCTGGCGTAGGTCCGCGCTTGGCCCTAGCCTTGCTTTCAGCCGTGCAGGTTGACGACATAGTCTCGGCCATAGCCGAAGGAAAAGTAGAGCTATTGGACAGGGCTCCGGGCATCGGCCATAAGACGGCTGAGCGTATTATTCTCGAACTGAAAGATAAGATGAAGCTTATCAGCAAGGGCGGCAGCGGCAAGGTCATGGCCGCGATGGAGGCCGACGACGACGTGTATGATGCGCTGCGCAGCCTGGGATATTCACAGAACCAGGCGCGGCAGGCCTTGGGCAAAATAGACCCAGACCTTAAGGATATCGGCGAGAGGTTGCGCGACGCTCTTAAGAAAATGAAGAGTTAAGATGGATTTGGTCAAAAAAGCGAAAGGAACATATCACTTCCTTCTGGCCTATATCGGCGCGGTCATATATCGACACCCGTCGCGGGAACTTTTCGTGATCGGGGTAACCGGGACTAAGGGCAAGTCTACTGTTTTGGAAATTTTGGCGGCGGGACTGGAGGCGGCTGGGAATAAGGTGGCGCTGTCTTCGTCCGTGCGCACAAAGATCGGAGCTTATTCGAAGATCAACCAATCCGGCAATACCATGCCGGGGCGTTTCTTTTTGCAGGACCTAATGCGCCGCGCGGTCAAGGCCGATTGCCAATTCGCACTCATAGAAGTCACATCCGAGGGGGTGAGACAGCACCGCGACCGTTTCATAGATTTCGACGTTGCTGCTTTCACCAATCTGCATCCGGAGCACATTGAATCACACGGAAGCTTTGAAAAGTATCGCGAAGCCAAATTGGATTTTTTCAGGAATGTAGATAAGTTCTCAAAGAAGCATCCGAAATGGTTTTTTGTGAACGGCGAGAATGAAAACTCGAAATTCTTCGCCGAAGTCGCCGACAATCAAGCAATCACCTCCTTTAAGAAAGACGTTGAGGGCTACGAACTATCACCCGCTCTGATTGGAGACTTCAACCGCGAGAATGTGGCCATAGCCGAAGCGATACTTAAGACAGTGGGCGTCACCGAATTGGTCCGACGCCGCACGTTCAAGACGTTCCCGGGCGTGCCCGGCAGGGTGGAATTCGTCAAACAGGAGCCCTTTGCGGTGGTCGTCGACTATGCCCACACCCCGGAATCGCTGCGCACCATATATGGCACATTGAAGAAGGAGCTCAAGCCGCACAATTTAATATGCGTGTTGGGCTCTGCCGGCGGAGGGCGGGACAAATGGAAACGCCCCGAATTTGGGAAGATAGCCTCCGAATATTGCTCGCGGATAATCCTGACCAACGAAGACCCGTTCGACGAAGACCCGATGGAGATAATCAACGAAATTGAACAGGGAATATCACCCGCTAAAAAAGATAAAAGCCTGAAGATTCTCGACCGGCGAGAGGCTATAAGGACGGCCATAGCTGGCGCCAAGAAGGGCGATGTTGTTATCATGACTGGCAAGGGAAGCGAGACATACATCAGGGTCGCCAAGGGAAAGAGGGTTCCGTGGTCCGATCGAAAGGTGAGCGAAGAGGTTTTAGCCGAAATGAAAAAAAACAATGAAAGTTAAATTTATAGGAGCAGCGGGGATGGTCACTGGCTCGAGTTATCTTATCGAGTCGGGGTCGGACAATATTTTGGTCGACTGCGGACTTTTTCAGGGTGAAAGATATGTCGATCAGCGCAATTTCGAAAAGTTGCCGTATGACGTCAAGACGATAAAGGCCGTTTTCATAACCCATACCCATATAGACCACATCGGTTTATTGCCGAAATTAGTCAAGGCCGGATATGCCGGTCCCATATATTCGACCGCTCCGACACGAGATTTTGCGAGGGAGTTGTTGTTGGATTCTGAAGATATATTGGCCAGGGAAGCGGAGCATCAGGGCCAGGCGCCGATCTATAACGCCGCGGATGTGGAGTCGGTTATGAGATTATGGCGGGTAATCAATTATAAAGAGACCGTAACTGAAGGAGCTTTCCAAGTCAGCCTGATAAATGCAGGCCATATAATGGGATCGGCCAGCGTGATAATAGTGGCCGAAGGCAAGAAATTAGTTGTCTCCGGCGATCTTGGCAACAGCGACCCGCCGCTCATACCGGAGGGAGAGCTTATACCGGACAATGCCGACTACGCCATAATGGAGTCGTGTTATGGGGATAGGGCGCACGAAGATTTCAGCAAGCGTCGCGACATTCTGGAAGACGTAATTCAAAAATCCGTGAAAATGGGAGGGGTGTTAATGATACCAGTCTTTGCAATGGAGCGTCTGCAAGAACTGTTGTACGAGATAAACTCTTTGGTCGAAGACAGAAAGGTTCCGCGCATACCCATATTTATAGATAGCCCACTAGCTATCCGGCTTACGAGAATCTATGAACGATACGAAAACTTTATGAACGCCGACGCCAAGAAGTTCATGTGGCAGGGAAGGCGCGAGCTGCTTAATTTCCCCGGGACGCACCTCACCCTAACCAAAGAAGAGTCAAAATCAATAGAAGACGCCCCGGTGCCGAAGATGATAATCGCCGGTTCCGGCATGTCGAATGGCGGAAGGATAACCTATCACGAATCTTATTATCTCCCAGACCCCAAGAGCACCATCCTAATAGTCGGTTACCAGGTCCATGGAACTTTAGGCAGTCAGATCCAGGATGGGGCTAAAGAAGTCCAGATAATGGGTAAGACAATCCAGGTGCTTGCGCGCGTTGTGTCGATAAGCGGCTATTCGGCCCATGCCGATCAGCCTCGGTTATTGCAATGGCTTACCCCAGCCCGCGGGACTTTAAAAAAAGTTTTCCTAGTTCACGGCGAAGAGAGTACATCTCAGAACCTTGCGGCAAAAGTTACAAACGACCTGGCTTTAGAGACCTTCGTTCCGCACTTAGGAGATGAGGTTGTGTTATAATCGATACGCAACATGAGCGATAAAGACGGATACTCGACTAAGTATAAGATCTGCGTTTCCGGAGCTGCCGAGACCAGTCATTGTGGACAAAACGCCTTCGAACAAGCAGAGGAATTAGGCAAAGAAATTGCCCGGCACGGCGTCGTCTTAGTTAATGGTGCCACAACAGGATTCCCTTACTGGGCCTCTAAGGGCGCAAAGAGCGAAGGGGGGACGGTCTTGGGCATATCGCCGGCATATTCCGAATGGGAACATATTAACGTATATAAACTTCCAGTAGATTACCAAGACTTTATAACATATACCGGCGAGGGGTATTCGGGGCGCAATCTACTGCTTACTAGGTCGGCCGACGCGGTTGTTGTCGGCTGCGGAAGGATCGGGACCATAAATGAATTCACTATTGCTTTCGAGGACAGAAAGCCGATAGGTATATTGCAGGGGGATTGGGATACTGATGTGGTCTTCAAGACAATAATAGATAAATCCCATCGGGCCGAGGAAATGGAGGGCAAGATAGTTTATTCAAAAGATCCAAAGGAGCTAATCAGTAAGCTTGTGGCGCTCATAGCCATTGATAGAACAAGGGCCGAATCTAATAAAAAACCTCTTTAAATATAAAAATCAAAGATGGCAAAAGCTAAAAAGAAAAAAGTTGTTAAAAACAAATCCAAGGCCAAAACTAAAAGAGCCCGCGTAGTTGTTAGGACCAAACTAAAGTCTAAGCCCAAGGTTAAGGCTAAGAAAGCCAAACCAAAGGCAGTGAAAGCTAAGAAACCTATCGGATCAGTAACCCATTTCTTCAGTGAGATCAGCGTTGCGATAGTTAAGTTTTCTAAGGAAGTAAATTTGAATAAAGTGGTCAGGTTTAGGGGGGCAACGACAGACTTTGCTCAAAAGATATCTGAGATGCAGTACAACCATAAGCCAATCACCAAATCTAAGAAGGGAAAAGAAGTCGGAATCAAAGTTAAAGATCGGGTACGGGAAGGTGATAAGGTATTTGAAGAAGTATAGCGAGCTGTTTTCTGTGGCAGCGATACTTTCCGCAACCATATTCGGGGCGGGAATGTTTTCTCTGCCATATCTTTTTTCCAAAGCAGGTTTCGCCGTGGGGATATTTTATTTAATCTTGTTTACCGCACTACTCGCGACGACCCATTACCTATATAGCGAAGTGGTAAGAGCGACCCCAGACAAACACCGTTTCTTGGGTTACGCAAAAATATATCTAGGCAGAAAGGGGTGGTCTGTGGCCATTTTCACTACAGCCATAGGCATATTGCTTTCGCTGACTATTTTTATAGTTCTATCTTCGAGCTTCATCAATCTGGTCTTTCCATCACTCTCGCCGCTTGCGGCGAGTCTGATATTCTGGGCCTTGGCCAGCGTGCCGCTGCTTTTCAAGGTTGGGAGAATAGCGCTGCTTGAGTCTATAGCCGTGGGTGCGATTATCGCGATAGCGATCTTCATATTTATCATAGGTATATTGCACCCGATACAGCCGATAAGTTCTATACCGTTGGTAAATTGGAATTTGGGTTTGTTATTCCTACCCTACGGGGCTGTGATATTTTCAATGGCAGGGAGATCCGCTATATCTTCGTTGATGGAATATTCGACAGATAGGGGCATAGAAGCTAAGACGGTCAAGAAGGCTATTGTGGTCGGCACCGTGATCCCGGCGATAGTCTATGCGCTGTTTGTATTTGGTGTGATGTCTCTTTCCAAAACAATTAGCCCAGACGCGGTCTCTGGTTTGGCATACCTACCCCAACCCTTCCTTGTGCTGCTGGGTTTTATGGGTGTTTTCTCGATATGGGCCTCATACATATCCGTGTCGCGGGAGATCGAAGGGATATTCTTATATGATTTTAAAACTTCACGCGACATATCCCTGCTCGTCGTAGTGC
Organism: uncultured Candidatus Saccharibacteria bacterium; assembly: GCA_964559765.1. Classification (GTDB taxonomy): domain Bacteria; phylum Patescibacteriota; class Minisyncoccia; order UBA6257; family Colwellbacteraceae; genus JAMCRD01. The sequence continues at coordinate 133,986 of CAZLHU010000001.1, read as the reverse complement.
TGGCCCCGCTCATACTATTCTCTTTAGGTTTAAGAGATTTTATCGTCCTAGTGGGCGTCATGGGCGGGATATTCCTAGCTTTGGAACACACAATGGTCACTCTAATGTGGCGTAAGTTAACAAATAGGGCGCCGATGTGGAGCTATTTAGTAATCGCACTTCTAGTTGGCGGAGCGCTTTATGAAGTCGCTAAATTAATCTAAGATTAGTCGCGATTCGCTCCCGTCGTTCAATGGATAGGACATCTCCCTCCGAAGGAGAAGATTGAGGTTCGATTCCTCATGGGAGCACACAGAACAAACCCGTCTTATCAGCAGGGTTTATCAACCTAAGCTTATTGTCCAGCCAACCTTAACATGTTAAGCTCATCTTAACATGGCTAAAAGATACTCGATCCGCGAGACACTACAGCCGATTATCGGCCTGGTCCTCGTATTTAAAAAGGTCGCCGATAGGACACTAAAACCCAAGCTTAGTATAACTACGGCCCAGTTTAGGGTTCTGATGGCGGTTCAGCACAATCCCAACTTATCGCAACATGCTATAGCCCAGTTTTGGGGGGTAACTGAGGCCTCAGTTAGTAGGCAGATCGAGATATTGAACAACAAGAGGTTTATATCCAAGTCCCAAGATCCGGATAACCGCAGAAAATACAGCCTAAAACTTACCAAAAGAGGCCGATCAGAGATAGAGCGAGCATCTCTTCTGATGAACGAAATTTTCGAGAAAATATTTAAAGACGTATCCGATAAAGACAGACGCGTATTCAGTAGCCTATCAAGGCGCTTCATATCTATAATAAAAGAATGCGATTCAACTCAAATGGAGAATATAAATAAAACAAAAAGACGATAATGAAAAAAGCAGTGACCCTGTTCAAAAAAAGACCAATCATATACAGCATTGTCATCTTAATAGTCCTGGTGGGCGTAGTCTATTTTATAAATTCTAGAAGCGCTAATAGCACATACCAATTTATAACCGTAAATAAAGGATCTATCACCCAAGAAGTGACCGTAACCGGGAATACCACCCCTATAAAAAGTGTTGATATGGCTTTTCAGAATGGGGGAACAATTAACGCAGTTAATTATCCTCAAGGAGCAAATGTGAATGCTGGAGCGGTCGTCGTCACGCTCAATACCAGTGGTCTCCAAGCTCAACTAGCCCAAGCTCAAGCCAATGTAGACACACAAAAAGCCAACCTAGCCTCGCTACAGGCTGGGGCAACGGAACAGGATGTTCAGGTATCGCAGGCTGCGGTTACGACAGCTCAACAGAATCTTACAAATGATTATGCAAGTGTGCTGAACATTATTACCCAAGCTTATTCTGAAGCGAATGATGCGGTACACAATCAACTTGCTCCTTTATTTAGCTCAACTAACTTAAACCAGGGTTCCAACCCTACGCTGACTTTCCAGGTTAGCGATCAGAATATTTCAAACACCGTAGACTCCGGCCTAATCCAATCCAACGTTGAGTTGAATAAATGGCAAACCGAGCTTCAGTCTATGAGCGGTAATTCCTCTACAAGCACGTTGGAAGCAGCTTTATCCGACACCAGCTCTCATTTGAGCGTGATCCAATCTTTCTTAATAGAGGTGATGACCGCCGCAAACGACTCTCGTGGTCTATCGTCGAATACCGCCGCATACCAGGCCGATGCCGCAGCCGCCACAACTGAGGTAAATACAGCAATAACCAGCGTTAATGCTCTAACCCAAGAAATAGCCTCCAATAAAACCGTCTTACAGCAGCAGGTAGCGTCACTAAACTTAAAATTGGCTGGTTCGACGCAGCAGGCCATTCAAGCCCAAGAGGCCCAAGTCGAACAGGCTGAGGCTAGTGTGCAAAATATACAGGTCAGCATCTCCGAAGCCTCATTGGTCGCCCCCATCTCTGGAGTAATAACGGTGCAGAATGCAAAAGTAGGTGAGATAGCTTCACCAGGAAGTGTGCTCTTCTCCATTATCTCAGATAATAATCTCGAGGTGGATTCAGATGTCCCGGAGGTTGATATCGGCAAGGTCAACGTCGGAGATTCAGTCGATATGACCCTCGATGCTTTCTCTGGCGAACAATTCACCGGAAAAGTCTTCTATATTGACCCGGCGCAAACCATCGTCGGAGGAGTTGTAAATTACTTGGTCAAGGTGTCTTTTGATAAATCAGACCCTCGCATAAAAAGTGGCCTCACTGTGAATCTGAATATTATTACCCAGACTGACAATAACGTGCTGATACTCCCTCAATATGCGGTCATCCAAAATAGCACAGGCAGTTTCGTAGAAGTGCTCAAAAACAACAGCGTAGCACAGGTGCCAGTGACCCTTGGTATACAAGATCAGAACGGCAACATAGAGATAACCTCGGGCGTAACCGAAGGCGAACAAGTTCTTAACATCGGCCTCAAACAATGATCTCCGTAAAGGGCCTAAAGAAAGATTATCTGGACGAAGAGACAGTGACCCCCGCGCTCAGAGGCGTTTCATTTGATATTGAGAAGGGGGATTTTGTATCTATTGTCGGGCCCTCTGGTTCGGGTAAGTCGACTTTATTGCAAATCCTAAGTTTCTTAGACCGGCCGACGGGAGGGGTGTATACATTTCTAGGCAAAAGCATCGACGACATGTCCGACAAAGAGCTGGCTCGAGTCAGAAATAAAGACATGGGCTTCGTGTTCCAATCATTCAATTTAATGTCCCGCCTATTGGTCTACGAGAATGTCGAGATGCCGTTAATCTATGCGGCAGAAATAGATCCAGCCAGAAGAAAGAAGCTGGTTGAAGACGCTGTAAAATCCGTGGGGCTTGAGGAGAAGTTATATGTCGAAGCCGGTAGGCTTTCTGGAGGGCAGAAACAAAGGGTCGCCATAGCGCGGGCCTTAGTCAATAAACCCAATGTGATTTTTGCGGACGAGCCGACGGGGAATCTAGATTCCGTTTCGGGCGCGCAGATCATGCAGATATTGGACGACCTTAACTCTCAGGGACACACAATAATACTCGTTACTCATGAGACGTACACCGCAGAGTTCGCCGACAGGATAATAACCCTTAAAGACGGATTAATAGAGAGCGACAAACCCATTAAGACTCGCCGTCGGTCTAAGGAACAATTCTTCAAATAAGCCATGCGTATAAAAGATTCCTTTAATTCAGCTTTCGATAGCATTCATCACGGAAAAATGCGGTCTGCGTTAACAATGCTGGGGATAGTTATAGGTATTGCTTCAGTAATCATTCTCATGTCAATCGGTCAATCGGCGCAGGATTTGATTATAAGCCAGGTCCAGGGCGTTGGTTCCAATCTTGTAATTATCCTGCCAGGAGGGACAATCAGCGGCAAGAACTCGACCCCATCCTCCGTGGCAGGAATCGTCACTAAGACGCTTGTGCAGGCAGATGTCGATGCTTTGGGCCGGGAACCGTCCGTCTCTCAGATCGTATCGGCGGTGAAGGGACAAGCACCGGCGGTGTACGGCGACAATAGTCTTAATGCCGCATATGTCGGCGTGACCGCGAACTTTTTCAGCGTGGTTAATTTTCCAACCAAGGAGGGTCGGCAATTTAACCAAAACGACGTCGATGCCCTTAACCACGTCGCAGTGATTGGCTCGGGTATAGCGACGACTATTTTCGGAAACGTGGACCCTATAAACCAATACATGCCTCTGGGTAACGTAGAATTCCGTGTCGTCGGCGTGCTAAGCAATCAGGGCACTGGATCGTTCGGCGCCGAGGAGGATGACGTGGTGGTAATACCTATAACCGTGGCTCAGGAACAGCTGTTGGGGATTAACTATCTGAGCGAGGTCATAGTCCAGGCTAACTCAGCCTACAATCCAACCTTCGTTCAGAGCCGGATCGAGTCGGTGTTGGAGCAAGATCATAAAATCACAGATCCCACCAAAGACGACTTTACGATCGAGACGGAGCAGGACCTATTATCGTTGTTGGGCAATGTGACCTCGATAATGACCCTTTTCCTGGCGGCGATAGCCTCGATATCCCTCATTGTCGGCGGCATAGGGATAATGAACATAATGCTTGTATCTGTGACTGAAAGAACCAAGGAGATAGGCTTAAGGAAGGCTGTTGGGGCGACCAATAAAGATATCATGCAGCAATTCATGGTTGAGGCCGTAGTGATCACTTTCCTAGGGGGAGTGATCGGCATAACAGTGGGGGCGATATTCGCGGGATTAGCCTATCTAATACTTTCCCACGTGCTTTCAACTGGCTGGACATTTGAATTTCCGCTATCGGCGGTCTTATTAGGCGTCGCGGTATCAACAATCACAGGACTAGTCTTCGGGATTTATCCCGCACGGCAAGCCGCGCGAAAGAGCCCGATAGAATCCCTACGTTACGAGTAGTAAAAATAAAACGCAATTCTCCGAATCAACCCACTTTTTAAGGGTAAATCGTCCTGCGCCGTGATATTATTGATAGGAATCTAATGACTCTTTTTACGGAAATAGCGCTATCGATAATATTCGCCGCAGCCCTGGGTATATTCGCCCATTTGTTAAAGCAACCTGCATTGATAGGTTTCATAGCTGCCGGCCTAATAGTAGGCAGCGTATCCCGCTCGATACACATAGATACAAATGTGATCGGAAGCCTGTCATCACTAGGGATAGCCCTGCTGCTATTTATAGTCGGACTAGATCTAGACCTGAGAGAGTTAAAACGGATAGGGGCGCACGTTATCCTAATAGGATTGGGGCAGGTTTTGATAACTTTCGGCATAGGCTTTCTTTTGAGCCACTCCCTGGGATTTGCGGTTTTGCCCTCGATCTACATAGCGGCCGCGCTGACGTTTTCGTCGACAATCATCGTGGTCAAGCTCCTATCCGAGAAGAAGGACCTTAAAAGTCTTTATGGCAGAATAGTCGTCGGGGTTCTCATAATACAGGATCTCATAGCCATGGTAGCCCTGCTTATTCTATCTTCCGGGGTCCCAGACAAGGGCATAGCCCTGTTGTCTTTGGGTTTAAGCCTGGTAAAGGGCATAGTACTAGCCGCGATCCTGATACTTCTGTCCAGATATCTTCCGAAATTATTGGATCTCATAGGCCACTCCCAAGAACTGCTATATCTGTTCAGCATCGCTTGGGCTTTGGGAATAGCCCTACTTGCGGCGTCGCCCCTAATCGGCTTGTCGGTGGAAGTGGGTGGACTTCTTGCTGGGCTTACGCTCGCGAACTCATCGGAGCATTTTCAGATCAGCAGTCGTCTGTCGCCGTTGCGAGATTTCTTCGTAATGATGTTCTTCTTTGGATTGGGCACCAATCTGGTGCTTAGCGCAAGCGCCATAGCCCTGAAGCCACTCATCCTCCTTATTTTGTTTGTATTGGTGGTCAACCCTATCGTCGTCTACGCGATAATGATCGCGCTGGGATATCGTTCCAGGACATCGTTCTTGGCCGGGATAACTATGTCTCAGATCTCAGAGTTCAGCCTGATTTTGGTGACGTTGGGCGCAGAATTGGGACACATAACTACTGCCGAAGAGTCGCTCGTGATAATGGTGGGGGTGATAACCATATTCTGTTCCTCTTACATGATAATTTATGCGGACAACCTTTATAAATTGCTCAGACCAGTCTTGAAACTTACCGAACGTAAAATAACTCGGCCGGAAGAAGAGGTCCCGCAGGAGAAGTTCATAAACCACGTCATCCTGATCGGAGCTCATAGAATGGGTAGGACTATTTTGAAGGCATTGGAGGCGTCCGGCGGAAGGGTATTGACGATAGATTTTGACCCAGTGATAGTCAAAGAGCTGCGCGATCAGGGCAGGGCGGTCATTTACGGCGACATAACGGATCAAGATATCCAGGAAATAGCTGACCTGAAGAAAGCCAGAGTCATCATCTCGACCGTGCCGGATTTGCGCGACAACGAAGCTATATTGCAAGCGGTAAGGAAGGAAAATCCCAAAGCGAGGGTGATTCTAACCGCCGATGACGAGAGCGGCGGCCGCCGGCTTTATTCCCTTGGGGCTGATTATGTCATCATGCCGCACTTGGTCGGCGGGGAAGAGTTGGCCCGCCTTATCCTAAAGGATCACAATTTTGAGCAGCTTGAAGAGTTCAGGCGCCACCATATGCAGTTTCTGGGAGACCTATCTTAAATCAATTTATCCTGATGAGAGGGGTGCTCGACAACAGAGGGTTCGACTCTATTTCTTAAGAGGTCGGGCAGCTTATTCTTGATCACCGGCAGTTTGCTGAAAGCGTTGCGAAGATCGTTTAAGACGGCGGTCGATCTAAGAGCTGCAGCGGGATGGTACAGCGGAACTATTATCCAATTACCCTTCCTGAACACTTTGCCTTGATCGCGGGATATCTTGGCGTCCGGAAGGAATACATTCATTGAAAATCTTCCCAACGGAAGTATGAGTTTCGGGTTTATTATATCGATCTGCTTTCTGAGATATGGATAATATGCAGCCACTTCCTCGGGCAATGGATCGCGATTTTCGGGCGGGCGGCGCTTTACGATATTCGTTATATAAACGCTGTCGCGTTTCCATTCTATTTCCTTAAGAAGCTCGTCCAGCAATTTGCCTGCTCGGCCGACGAAAGGCCTCCCTTCGCGGTCTTCATAAAAGCCCGGCGCCTCCCCTATAAATATTACCTCGGTATCCGGGTCACCTTCTCCGAACACCAAGTTGGATTCGCTAAGCGGAAGCGATTTATCCGAGGATATCTCCTCTCTTAGGTCATTTAATAAAGTTTCCTTGTCCATTTATGATTTTGGCCGATGGGTTTACTTGCGGGACGCTATATGAGGTATTGTACAACAAATAGCTGAGGAGATTATGTAGCGCGGCAAGTGCTATAATCTAGCTATGACAAGCGTGCTTTATCTCGCCACGCGTTTTTTAAATCGATTGGCCCAATTCTTGCGCGATTGGTACGTAGGCGGTTTTTTAGTGCTGACGCATAGAGCATTGGGCGTATTCGGATATCTGGATCGATCCTTGGCCCTAAGGGTTACTTTGCATCATATGTTCGAGCCGCTGTATCAAGATAGGTCTTTCGCCGGACATATTCTAGGATTTATATTCCGCGCCATCCGGGTTGTCGTGGCTTTCGTGATTTATTTTGTCATAGCGGTGATTTTCGTAGCGGTATATCTATTGTGGGCAGCCATACCACTTATATTGATTTATGGCGCATTTACAAACCATGCCATCACTTAATATCCAATTTAAAGATCCGAGGTTGGCCATGTCGCCGTCGACCAGAACTATCCTGAATATAATCATCTATGTTTGGATGGTGGTTCTGACTGTGGGGGCGATTGTTTTCCTGCTGTCCGGAGAGGCGTGGATGAAATCAACCGGCGCATTGTTGCTGCTTTATCTGGCCGACCGCTTTATCCATCGCAATCAATCTGAAAGGTCTTTATTTAAGTCGCCCAAAACAGGGGACGTCAATGCAGCGGAATACATGAGTCCGCAGGCCATGGGTCTGATGCTCGCGGCGTTCAGTCGCGCCCAGATTTTCGGAGGGCATCCCTATCTGCATTTGAGCAAAGATCTAGTATCGAGGAATGAGGTCAAAGAGGCCTTACGTCGTCTCGACATCTCGCCGGACGAGTTCAATTCCAAGCTCATGGAACATCTAAGCAAAAGCACATCGGTAAAATATACCCGAGTTCAATTGGCAAAGCTCGGAGAGGATCTTGCTGTGGCTGCCATGAGCCAGGCTCTGGCCGGACAGACGGACGAAATAAATCCAGCCGACCTATTTGCCGGCATGTCTTCCGTAGGCGACCCAGACATAGCAAAGCTCTTCGATCTATTCCAAGTAGCGCCGGATGACCTGGAAAAAGCTTTAATTTTCGGCCGTTTTAAATCATTACCACATACTACGCGTATGCCGTCGAGCTTGGGTGGATTTGCCGGGCACTCCTATCGGGTGAAGCATCGCTTTATGAACCGCGCTTGGACAGCAAGACCCACGCCGGCTTTGGATAAGATAAGCTCCGACCTTACCGACATGGCGAGGGCGGACAAAATAGGTTTCCTGATCGGCCATGAGAAAGAATATGAAAGACTGATCAATACCATCTCGCGGCCGAATAAACCAAACGCCCTACTGATAGGCGATCCGGGCGTCGGCAAGGAAACCCTGATCTCCCATCTGGCATACATGATCGACAGGGACGAAGTTCCGGCGCCGCTGTTCGACAAAAGGCTGGTTGCCATCGATATAAATGCATTGGTGTCGGGAGCTGACCAAGGGGAACTGCAGCGCCGCATAAAAACAGTATTCAGCGAGATAGAGGCGGCGGGGAATATAATCCTTTACATACCGGGCATCCACGACCTGTCTCGCACATCAGCCTCCAGGGAGCTTTCCGCAGCCAATACTTTACTGCCGTTGGTCATCTCCAATGATTTTCCGACGATCGGTACGACATATCCTAAGGAATACAAACAACTCATCGAGACCGATAGCGTATTTTCCAGCGCATTCCAGGAGATACCAGTAGAGGAGGTGAGTGAGGACCAAGCTGAGCGGATAATGGTCTACGACAGCATCATCCTCGAGAAAATATATCATGTCACCATAACTTACGCGGCGATAAAGAGCGCGGTCCAGTTAGCCAAGAGATACTTCAGGACGAAACTATTGCCGGCTTCTGCCGACGACCTTCTTAAGGAGGCTCTTACAGAGGCCAGTCGAAACGGGCAGAAATCTATCGTCAGCGAAGACGTCGCCAAGGTAGCCGAAAAGCGGGCAAGAGTCCCTATCCATCAAGCCGGCAAGGCGGAGAGGGAGCAGCTACTGCACCTCGAGGACATAATTCATGAGCACTTCGTGGACCAGGAGATAGCTGTAAGATCGGTGTCGCGGGCTCTCCGCGAATACCGCAGCGGCATCATGCGGAAGGGCGGGCCTATAAGCTCATTCCTATTCGTCGGACCGACCGGCGTAGGTAAAACGGAACTGTCCAAAATATTGGCTAGGGTCCAGTTTGGGTCTGAGAATGCAATGGTGCGTTTCGACATGTCTGAATACCAGGACAAGGGAAGCGCTATGAGACTGATCGGCTCGCCGGACGGTGCGGTGAACGGACTTCTCACCGACGCAGTGATAGAACATCCATATAGCCTCGTGCTGCTGGATGAGTTCGAAAAGGCCAGCCCGGACATACTTAATCTTTTCCTGCAGGTCTTCGACGACGGCCGGCTGACCGACAATCTCGGCCGTACGGTGAGTTTCCAAAATACGATAATCATCGCGACTTCCAATGCCCACTCGGATTTTATTAAGAGTGAGCTGGCTCAAGGACGGACAATGGAGGATATAACCGGAGAGTTCAAGGATAAACTGACCGACGTTTTCCATCCAGAGTTGCTTAACCGTATGAATGTGATAGTCTTTCGCAGTTTGAGTGAAGAGGACATAGTAAATATAGCCCGATTCCAGATAAACGAGTTAAGGGATACGTTGAAGAGCGAAAAAGACATTGAGCTAAACGTTCCGCAGGAGACATTATCCAAATTAGCCGAATGGGGGTATGACCCAGTGTTTGGTGCAAGGCCATTGAGGGAGGTTATATCTGAAAAATTGCGGGGACCGCTTTCCGAGATGATATTATCGATGTCATTCGACCGAGGAACTGTGATTTCGGCTACGGTTGATGGCGATAAAATAAGGTTTGATAAGCAATAGGTTCAATGAGGAACTCCGAAGTCGCCAAAACTCTATCAGCCATAGCAAGTTTTTTGGAGATGGAGGGGGTGGCTTTCAAGCCTAGGGCATACGACCGTGCGGCCGAGGCTATATCGAATCTAGAAGAGGACCTATCTGAGCTATATAAGCGCGGGGGTCTCAAAGCGCTCGAGGACGTGCCCGGGGTCGGGGTTTCCATCGCCGAGAAGATAGAGGAGCTCCTGAAGACGGGCAGATTGAAATATTATGAGGACCTAAAAAAGAAGCACCCGGTCAATATTTCCGAGCTTTCAAACATAGAAGGATTGGGGCCAAAAACAATTCAATTGTTATATAGGGAGCTTGGAGTAAGGGATTTGAAGGGATTGGAGAAGGCGTTAAAAAATAAACAGATTAGCAAGCTCTCCGGTTTCGGAGCGAAGTCAGAGGAGAAAATTATAAAGGGCATCGAGGCCTATCGCCGGCACTCGGGACGCTTCCCTTTGGGTGAGGCGGCTGATCTGGTCCTATCCATACAAAAGAGCATGAGCAACGTGCCTGGCGTGTCTAAGGTGGATGTCGCCGGATCTTTCAGGCGCCAAAAAGAAACCGTAGGGGACCTAGACTTTCTTGTGATATCAGCAAATCCCAAGGTCGTCATGGATAGATTCGTTTCCCAGCCCGACGTCGTAGAGATAGTTGCGCAAGGGAACACAAAGTCTTCAGTTCGCCTGAGTAATGGGATGGACGTGGATCTTAGGGTCGTCCCAGCAGAGTCGTATGGCGCCGCATTGGCCTATTTCACCGGTTCCAAGGCGCATAACGTTGCCATGCGTGAAATGGCCCAAAGCAGGGGCTGGAAACTTAATGAGTACGGACTATTCCGCAAGGGCAGGGGCAAGGACGAATGGATCAATATAGCGAGCCGGACAGAGGAGGATATATATAACAAACTAGGCTTGGAATATGTGCCGCCGGAAATGCGCGAGGATACGGGAGAATTGGAGCTAGCCAGGAAGCACAAACTTCCCAAATTGATAGGCTATCGGGATGTGGTCGGCGATCTTCAGGTCCAATCTAACTGGACCGATGGCGCAAACTCAATAGAGGAAATGGCCCTAGCTGCGGAGAAGCTCGGACATAAATACATAGCAATAACAGACCATACCAAGAGGCTCGCCATGGCTCACGGCCTGGATGAGAAGGGATTGGCCAAACAAGGATTGGAGATAGATAGAATAAATAAGAAATTAAAGGGCCGCATCACTATATTGAAAGGTACTGAGTGTGACATATTGAAAGACGGCACATTGGATATATCCGACGAAGCGTTGGCTAAATTGGACATCGTAGGGGTGTCGATCCACTCATTCTTCGATATGCCTATTAAAGAACAGACAGCGAGATTAGAAAGGGCGATGCGTAATCCGAACGTCGATATAGTTTTCCACCCAACCGGTAGGTTGATTAATAAGCGCGAACCTATCAATATAGATATAGACAGGGTCATCAAAGTGGCTAAGGAGACAAATACCGTCTTAGAGATAGACGGCATACCTGATCGACTTGACCTTAAGGACGAATATATAAGAAAAGCGGCTGAAGCCGGGGTTAAGTTTGCCATTGATTCTGACGCTCACGCTGTAGCTCATCTACAATTCGTAGGCTACGGCGTAGCCCAAGCCCGTCGAGGATGGGCTAAGCGCAGCGATGTTGTGAATGCCTGGCCGCTAGAGAAGATGATAAAAATGTTAAAGTCATAATCAATGCAACCAACCCAACAAGCGGTAAGTCATGAGGTGTCTGCCGGCATAGTAGTGTATCGTCGCACCAACGAGGGTCCCAAGTTTTTACTGCTATATCACGGCGGGCGTTATTGGAATTTCCCGAAAGGACACCTCGAACTGCTAAAATCCGGAAGCGACAATGCCCCTCCAGTGATAGAGACGAGTTTTAGGGCTGCCGTACGCGAGACATGCGAGGAAACCGGATTAAAGGAAAGCGACCTTAAATTTAAGAGGGGGTTTAAAGCCCATGAGCGTTACCTTTTCAATAAAGATAAAACGAGAGTTTCTAAGACGGTCATTTTCTACCTTGCCGAGACTAAAGAGAGAAATATAAAAATATCCGAAGAGCACGAGGGCTTCGGATGGTTCAAGTATAAAGATGCTTTGCGGCTGCTAAATACCTACCGCGAAAACGAATCGGTCATAAAACGCGCTTACAATTTTATCTCACACCCCAGAGTGGGCGTTACTTCTTCAGCGACGCCACAATCTTCTTAAAGACGGCGGGTTCGTTCTCAGCTATATCGGCTAGTATCTTGCGATCAAGTTTGACGTCGTTAGTCTTTAGAATGTGGATTAACTCACGATAAGGCAATCCCTCCATGCGACCAGCCGCGTTGATCTTAGCCTGCCAACCAGTACGATTGACCCTCTTTTCCTCCTTACGGCCCCTAAAGGCATGCGACCAAGCGTGAAGGAGAGCCTCTTTTGCAGCACGCTCTTTAGACTTGCGGCCCCAACGGAACCCTTTGGTGTATTTTAGAACCTTGCGGCGCTTTTTGGCTGCGATTGTGCCTCTTTTTACCCTTGCCATATTAAGTGTTTATTATAAGTATTTCTTGGCGATCTTCTTGGAATCCATAGGCAAAAGAGCCCTGCTCTTCCTTTTGCCGCGTATGCTTTCCCCGTTCTTATTCGCACGAGAGTGGCCCAAGCCCATCGGCCTGCGCAACACTTTCCCATTTTTAGTTACCCGAAATCGATCGGTTATAGCTCTTTTAGTCATGGTGGAATACGGCAGTGATGATAGCGTAAAGCGTTTCTTTTGTCGAGTCTGAGCCTTTTAAACCTTCTGTTCCGTTCCCGAGGGGTGCGCGTCCTTGCTTAGTTGGACTAATAGACCATGAGCCCCCTTCTGGATGTTTTGGGTCAGTTTATAGGGAGTGGCGATGAGTTTGAGGAAGTCGTTGAATTTCCCCCGGGCAAAGTCCTGCATACCCTTCTCCCTGCCCCGGAGGGTGAGCTGTATTTCGATCTTATATCCCTCGTCCAGGAACTCATCGATCTTCTTCGCCTTGCGGGCCATATCGTTCGTGGCTTCACGGACGCTTACCTGGATCTGTTTCATCCCCAAAGCTTTTGTCGCAGCTTTCTGCTTCCTCATCTCCTTAGCCTTCTCGTAGCGGAACTTGTCGAAGTTGATGATCTTTGCCACCGGCGGATTCGCCTGCGCGACAATTAGGACCAGGTCGAGCCCCTTCTCTTTGGCCATGCGGATGGCTTCATCGCGTGAAATAACGCCGAGGTTCCCCCCAGCTTCGTCGACTACCCTAAGCTCTTTGGCGCCTATCTGGTTATTTAGAATGAAGTTTTCTATGTTTTTAATATATATGAGACTGGATTTTCGTGCAACGCCCTTAGATGCGTACGGACTTATGGGAATCCATTAATATTGTTGTGGCGTTATAATAGGGTAATGATTCATAGGGGTATAGCCACTTTCGGTCTTGATTACGGCCATTGTCCGCCATGGCTTTTTCAGCGCATGGTCAAGTTGGGCCGCGAAATGACGGAGGTGCTAATTGCCGAGTATGGGCCGGACGAGTTCATCCGGCGAATGGCCGACCCAGTATGGTTCCAGTCGCTGGGGACTGTCTTGGCTTTCGATTGGAATGCGTCGGGCCTTACGACCATACTTACCGCCGCCATGAAAGAGGCCATTCGTGGCCGGGAGGCCGAATTCGGGGTGTTTATCTGCGGTGGCAAAGGGAAGACTTCCAGAAGGACACCGCAGGAAATACAGAATTGGGGGGAGCGGTTATCGCTATCCGAATCAAAGACCAATAACCTTGTTTATAATTCGAAGATGAGCGCAAAAGTGGACAGCGCTCTCGTTCAAGATGGTTTTCAGATATATCACCACAGCTTCATGTTTTCCAGGAACGGGGTTTGGGCGGTCGTTCAACAGGGGATGAATAAAGATAGGCAATCAGCCCGTCGCTATCATTGGTACTCTGAAAAAGTGGAGGATCTGGTTAATGAACCACACGCCGGGATATCTTCGGAATTAAAATTATCCAAAGCGCTGAACCTGACCTCGAGCCGCAGCGCCAAAACCAGGGAGATATCGACCGAGCTGGTGGACAGCGGTTATACGACGCTTATGAAAGATATAAACCTGTTGAGGAGATACTCTTCGCACCTGTCGCAGATGGCCAGATTGGAGACGGCAAGGGGCCAACTAACATTGCTTAATTTGGAAACAAAGGAATTCAAGTACCATCCCGTGGTCAATGAGAGCTTCTCCAACAGCAAGTATCTAGAGAAGATTTTGGAGAGGGTTACGTACCTGAAGCCGAAAAATTACGAACAATTGGTATCGTTGCAGGGCGTTGGTCCGAAAACGGTGAGAGCACTCGCATTGGTCGGAGAGGTGATTTATGGGGCGCAGCCATCTTATGAGGACCCAGCACGTTATAGTTTCGCTCATGGCGGCAAGGACGCGACGCCATATCCCGTGGATCGCGTGACCTATGATCAGACTATCGCAATTCTGGCTAATGCGGTTAAGAAAACAAAACTCTCGTCTGACGACAAGAGAAGGGCCCTAGGCAGATTAATTTGATTGTAAGGGTGGGTAAGGATGTGCTTTATGGATGGACGCGATACACGCCATCCATTTTTACTATATAGGACTCGATCGATATGTCATCGGGAATCTCTTTCCTTAACATTTTTTCGGCATCAACCAGGTCGGAGGCCAATTTTTGATCCTCGGTTCCAGCTGGGAATGATTTGCTGTATCCGTATGCGCCACAGTCGATGTGTGTTGAGAGTACGATGGTTTTGGCGTGGTGAAGCGCTATCCCGGACTTGATCCTATTGAGTAGGGATTGTTTGTCCGCTGCCTTACTTGCTTCCTCCGACGCCAAAATTTTAGCCCCTCCAGGTTCGGTTATTAAGTCCTTGTGCTCCCAGTTTTTGTATTTGACCAGAGCGTCCAACATGGAGTGGCCCACTTTATTCAATCGATCGTCGAAGCACCAGACAATCACAGCTCCTCCGCCACTTAAATCGTAGTGAGCCTGATCTATATCGAATGAGACGATCTTTTCCAATCCCATTTTATCTTACTGCGCGATTTCCTCCACGAGGAACTTGGCTTCGTTCGACGAATTTACCTCTATGAACCCCGAGCTTATGGGTATGTAGTGCTCCTCTTTGTCCCGACCGATTATCTTGACCGTGCCCTCGCTTAATATGGAGATCAGCGGACGATGGTGATCGAGGATGGTTATCTCTCCGGATTCGGTCATGCAGTTTACGGAGATGATATCCCCCTGGAACAGGACCTTTTTAAGCGAATAGACTCCAAGCTTCATTTTTTAGATTTAATTGTCTTTGGACACCTCTTCTATCTTGCCCTTCAGATAGAAATTCTCTTCGGGTTGATCGTCGTACTTGCCGTCGAGTATGTCTTGGAAACTCTTGATTGTCTCCTGTAATGTGACGTATTTACCGGCGCGTCCGGTGAAGGGTTCAGCAACGAAGAACGGCTGCGATAGGAATCTCTGTATCTTTCTAGCGCGGTCAACCGTCTTCCGGTCGATTTCGGACAACTCCTCTATACCAAGTATGGAGATTATATCCTGCAATTCTTTGTAGCGTTGCAGCGTCTTTTGGACGTTACGCGCGACATCATAGTGATCCTGACCCACAATTTTCGGGTCGAGTGCGCTTGAGTTGGAAGCCAATGGGTCGACTGCCGGATAAATACCTATTTCGGTAAGCGAACGAGATAAGACGATCGTCGAATCTAGGTGGCTGAACGTAGTAGCCGGAGCCGGATCGGTGATGTCGTCGGCTGGGACATATATGGCCTGCACGGAAGTTATAGAGCCCTTATTGGTAGAGGTTATTCTCTCTTGCAGTTCAGCCATCTCGGATGCTAGGGTTGGCTGATATCCCACAGCGGAGGGCATGCGTCCCAGTAGGGTTGAAACTTCCGAGCCAGCTTGGGAATAGCGGAATATATTATCGATGAATAGCAGTATGTTCTTACCCTCTTCATCTCTGAAGTATTCGGCCATCGTAAGCGCCGAAAGGGCGACCCTAGCACGGGCACCGGGCACCTCGTTCATTTGTCCGAAGACCAGCGCTGTTTTGTCTATGACGCCAGAATCAGTCATCTCGTGGTAAAGATCGTTACCTTCGCGGGTACGTTCTCCTACGCCGGCGAATACAGACACTCCGCCCCCAACCTCTGCCACGTTGCGGATCAGTTCTTGCAGCAGCACCGTCTTGCCTACACCAGCTCCCCCAAACAAACCGACCTTACCCCCTTTTATAAAGGGACAGATCAAATCTATTACTTTTATGCCGGTCTCGAACACCTCAGTCTTTGTGGATTGGTCAGTGAACTTAGGGGCTTGGCGGTGTATGGGTAAAAACTTAGTAAACGGCTTTTTCGGTACGGTTAAGACTTTACCGGTAACATCGAAGATATTTCCCAGAACCGCTTCGCCTACAGGCACTTCGATCATCTTCCCTGTGTCTGTAACCTCCGCCCCGCGCTCCAAGCCATCCGTCGGCGCCATCGATATCGCCCTGACCTTCCCTGGTTCCAGGTGTTTAACTATTTCGGCCAATATCTCTCCTTTGCCGAGCTTTATCTTTACGGCGTTATATATCGGAGGCAGAACCGTGCCTTGCCCGAAGTCTATGTCGACTACCGTCCCGATTATTTGTGTTATCTTCCCAACCTTCATTTTATTGTTGTGCTTGAGCGCCGGCGGTGACCTCGATTATCTCATTGGTAATCGCCGCTTGGCGTGATTTGTTATATTCGACTTCTAGATTTGATGAGAGCTCGCTAGCGTTTTCCGATGCATTTTTCATAGCTACGCGTCGCGCAGAATGTTCAGATGCATTGGCTTCGAGTATCTGGTGATAAATCCTTATCTTTAATAATTTCGGCGCAAGCTTTTCAAGGGCCTCCTTGGCCGAGGGCTCGATTATGTATTCGTCGCCCTTATTCTCCGACAATGCCTCGAGATCTATGTAGTTTGAATACCTGCCCGCTCTGGGAAGTATGTCCTCCAGGGATTTTTTAATCACTTCGTAGTTGACTGGGAATAGTTCGCGCACGACGGCATCCTGCTGAAGAGCGGTGACTAGGGTTGTGTAGAATATTCTGGCGCTGTCGAAATCGTGGCTTAGATAGCCGTTGATAATAAAATCGGCAATTGGCTCGGCTTCTTCTGGTTTGGTATAGTCGCCGACGCGATTGAATGACGCTATGACGTTTAATTTCCTCCTCTCTAAATAGGTCTTTGATCTTTGGCCGATGGCAATGAAGGAATACTTAGGATCATTAACGTCTATATTCTCGGTCTTGATGTAGTTCTCGAATTTCTTGATGACTGCACTGTTGAAAGATCCCGCCAGGCCCTTATCCGAGGTCATAATAAGAAACACAGTGTTAACTATCGGGCGTTCTATAAGTATCTCGGGCATGGGTATGCCTTTGATGTCAGATAGGGTGCCCAACAACTGCAGCGCAGTATAAACATATGGCCTGGAATTCAGGGCCAACTCCTGACTACGACGCATTTTGGTAGCGGCCACGAGTTCCATGGCCTTAGTTATCTGGCCTATATTCCTAACGCTCTTTAGCCTACGCTTGATGTTTTGTGCCGTCTCCATGGTGTTATTTATCCTCGTTTAAAAAGCTCTGCAGTGCCGACTTCAACTTCTCCTCTGTGCTCGGGATGAATTCTCCCGTGTCACGTATAGGCTTCAAAATATCCTCGCCATGCAATTTCCTCAAATAATTAGCCAGGTCATTCTCAGTCTTCTTCACGTCCTCGACATTCACGTTCTCTAAATATCCATTAAGTACGGCGTAAAAGACGCAAACCTGCTCCTCGAACGGCATAGGGGATTGGTCGTCCTGTTTAAGGATCTCGTTAATTTTCTGCCCCTGCAAAATTTTCTTTTTAGTGGCTTCATCGACGTCAGTCGCGAACTGCACGAAGGCCTGAAGCTCACGGAACTGGGCCAGCGCCAATCTCAGCCTGCCGGCGACTTTTTTCATGGCCTTGGTCTGTGCGGCGGACCCCACTCTCGATACTGAAATGCCGATGTTTAGCGCGGGGCGTTGACCTTGGTAGAAGAGATCCGACTCAAGATAGATTTGTCCGTCGGTGATGGAGATGAGGTTGGTCGGGATGTAGGCGGTTACGTCGCCCAATTGAGTCTCTATTATAGGCAACGCGGTTAGCGACCCTCCGCCTTTCTCTTTGGATAGTTTTGCGGCGCGCTCAAGCAGGCGGGAATGGAGATAGAATATATCGCCAGGATAAGCCTCTCTGCCTGGCGGGCGTCTCAACAGCAGTGATATCTGACGGTATGCCCAAGCGTGCTTGGAGAGATCGTCGTAGATAATAAGCGCGTCCTGGCCTTTGTCGCGGAAATATTCTCCTATCGCGCATCCGGCATAAGGGGCCAGATACCAGAGCGCGGCTGGGGAAGATGCTGATGCGGATATGATTATGCTGTATTTTAAGGCATCGAACTTCTTCAGCGTCTCGGCTATCTTAACTATCTTCGATTCCTTCTGCCCTATGGCCACATATATGCATATAGGAGTGCGGTGGCTTTTGTCGTTAAATTGGTTTAACACGGCGTCGAGTGCCACAGCGGTCTTCCCGGTTTGTCTGTCGCCGATAATAAGTTCGCGCTGGCCCCGACCGATAGGGATCATGGAATCTATCGCCTTGATGCCTGTGTGCAGTGGGGTATTGACCGATTCGCGCTCTAGAACGGATGGTGCGCGAGCCTCAAGGAAGTTCCTTTGGGGCTTTGCTTCTTTTTTAAAAATATCCCCCAAACCATCCTGAGGGTTGCCTAAGGGGTCTATTACCCGGCCAATAAGTTCTTCTCCTACCTGTATAGATAAAACTTCTCCTGTGCGCTTTACAGTGTCTCCGACCTCGATTGCCACAAAGTCGTCCAAAACCAGCGCGCCTACGGAATCTTCCTCCAGGCTTAGTGCTAGGGCGGTGCGCACCCCGTCCGTCGTCTCTATCTTCAGGATTTCTTGGCTTACTGCTTTGCTCAGTCCCAAGATCTTTACTATGCCGTCGCCGACCTCAATCACTCGGCCTATTTCGGCCCATTCGGACTTATCCTTGTATCCCTCGATTTCCTTCTTTAACTTGTCGATTATTTCGTAAGCCACGTTATGATTATTTTTGTATATTTTCGAAAACCTTATCTAGTTTGCCTTTGAGCGTTCCATCCAACTGTAGCTCATCATTGATCACTACCCTGATTCCGGCGATAAGCTCAGGATTAATATTCTCAACCATTACGTCGCCCGGCTTGGTGAACCCTGCGATTTCTTTTCTGTTGCGAGAGCTTAGCTCTCTGGCGGACTCCACGACTATCTTCCGGATTCCTCCGTTCTTGCGGGCGAACCTTGCTGTTTCCTCGAGTATCTTCTCCAAATGGATCTCATCCCCGTTTTTCCGGACCATGTCCAGAAAATTTCTGACGACCAGATCCGTATCCTCTGGTTTGGTCGTCTCCACGACTTCAGCTAGGGCTCTGGCATATATGTGGGCGGGGTATCTCATTTTGATTGTTTGACCTCTTCCACCGCCCTAGCGATTAGGGTGTCATCTATCTGTTCAGGAGACAATTTAACCGTCTTTATTATCGCCTGCCTGACCAGATTAGCCGCTTCTTTTTCCATCGCCCGTCTTGAATCATCCTCCTTAGCTCTCAATGCAGCCTCGGAGTCTCTCATGGCCTCGGCCTCTTTCCTCTTAACCTCTGTCAACAACTCCGTTTCCAAGGCTTGGGCCTTCTTTTCGGTTATCTTGATGATGTTAAGCGCCTGGTGTTCCGCATCCTTTATTTTCCCTTTGCCGATTATATCCACTTCGTGCAGCCGCTCATCGGCCTCTTTGGCCTTAACCAAACCCTCGTCTATCCTACTCTGTCTGTCATGCATCAACTTTAGGAGCGGTTTGTAAACAAAGATCCTTAGTATGATCAGAAGCAATAAGAAATTGACCGCCTGACTTAAAAGCAGACGCCAATCTATTCCTAATTGACTGATGAGTTGTTGCATTTATGGTTGATCTTAGATTATTTGGGGGTTACAGGCGCGGAAAGAACTTATCGATATTTACGGTACGAATTTGATGATTAATGCCACCACTAGACAATAGATGGCGATGGCCTCGGCAAAAGCGATGGCCAATATAGCCATGGTCTGGATTTTAGAGCCTGCTTCCGGATTGCGGCCTATTGCGTCTACGGACTTGGAGCCGATCCAACCAATAGCTATGGCCGGAGCGATGGTGCCGATTGCGATAGCGCCGAAGGTGGCGAGCATTCTTACAACATTAGGATCCATTTATTCAATTAATTGATTTGATTTGCGACCTTTTGGTTTTCAGTGAGCTGATGATCTTCTCCGTGGCTGGTTCCGATGGCTATAAATACCAGCGTTAACATGCCGAATATGAAGGCCTGTATAAACCCGACAAAAATCTCCAGAAACATAAAGGGGAGTGGTACGAGATAAGGCACCAGGAATGCCATAATGGCCAGCAGTACCTCACCTGCGAACACATTGCCGAAGAGACGAAATGAGAACGATATTATCTTAGCAAATTCAGAGATAAGCTCAAGTATGCCTATAAAGAAATCAACGGGACTTTTAAAGTTAAAAAATACCGAAAGGCGAGATTTTAAGCCAACTGCGGCGATGCTCAGCGCGTTTATCAAAGTGACCGCAATCAACGCCAGTGCAAGGGTAAAATTAAGATCGCTGGCCGGCGATCTCAATAAAGGCACAGAAGCCCCGTTATTGATAATTAAAATAGACCCAACGCCCGGCAGAAGGCCTAGCCAGTTGGAGAACAATACAAAGAAGAAGATAGTCAGGACCAACGGCAGATATTTCTCTGATTTTTGACGGGTGCCAAGAACGCTATCCATCAGGCCAAGTGCACCCTCTATGACCATTTCGGCTATGTTCTGCATGCCCGTTGGCACCATGGCCATCCTCCTATTAAGGGTAATCGCGATTGCGGCCAATAATACGACCGCTATGAAAGCCAGCAACACTGAATTGGTGACCGGGAAAGACCCGATCCGAAATATCTGTTCGGCGCGGAGTGAAATACTTAACATGCTTAAAAACGAACTAGTCCGTCTACGGACTAATCCAAGCTTAATATACCAAATTCAGACAATAAAAGCAGGCCTATCGATTATTCCTTTGGGTAATCGATGGTTTTATGCTTTTTAACACTGGTAATCTTGTTTTTGTCGTCTACAAAGATGACCACTGGATCCAAGTCTTTCAATTCAGACGGTTCTATCCACGCCTCGGCCAATATGATTATCTTGTCTCCAGGCTGGAAATGCCGGGCTGGAGGGCCATTCAGGCATACTCCGCCGTCGCCTCTCTTGCCGGCAACGACGTAGGTCTGCCAAAAAACACCGTTTGATACATTTGTTATATTGACGTATTGGAAGGGGCGTATGCCGGCCTTGTCCAATAATTCTTCATCAATAGTGATGGAACCGACGTAATTCAGGTCGGCTTGGGTGACCGTAGCCCTATGGATTTTCGCCATGCACGTTCGAATAAGCATACTTATATTGTAAGCGTTATTAATTATAATTGGCAATCAATCTGCGGTTTCTTATAATTAAGGCATCGCAGTTACGGCATCAGCGAAAGAGCACCTCCGAAATATAAAGATTATGGAAAAACCACAAACGTATACGCAGATGAAGGACCAGACCGGCCTGGTCGTCGTCTATCTTCCGCATGACGACGGATCGGTCGCAGTGCGAGTCGTATCGGAGAACAACGATCTCGTCACGGAGGCGAAATTCTCCGCGGCGGCGATCGACGAAGCCCATATACTTTATATGGAAGCGACCGAACTTCTCGATTCTCGCGCGGAAATTCACCAAGATCGTGCAATGATTCGCAAGGCAGCCGAGGGATTGCTAGCAGCCTTTCGGGGCGAGAAGGTTTCTTTCGCCGGCACCGCTGCTACAACCTCGCCGCGCCGTCCATCCGGAGAATTTGTTGCGAACCCAGGGAAAAGCCTTACTATCGACGTTGATGGCGTTACATATCAACGTCTGCCGGTTCGAACCCGTCTCATAACATTGCAAGACAAAGACATATTGCCGCTGGTTAAAGATTACGTCGGCCCATATATAAAGCCCGGCGACACTCTTTTTATAAGCGAAAAGGCGCTGACTATTACCCAGGGCAGGGTAATAGACATGAGCGACATAAAACCAACGCCATTCGCGCGGTTGCTTGCCCGCAACGTCAGCAATTACTATGGTTCCAGTAAATTCCATGGCTTTGGGCACGGCACGAGCCTTGCTATGCAGCTATTCATCGAGGAGGCTGGATATCCGCGGATAATATTGGCCGCAGCCGTGTCAGCGATTACGAGGCCGCTTGGCATACGCGGCATGTTTTATCGGATCTGCGGCCAGCGCGCCAAATCAATCGATTGTCCGATGTCCTTCCTTATATTGGAATATGCGCACTCCGCGAAGCTTGCTCCAAACGATCCAAGCGCGGCCGCCCGCCGAATAAAAAACCTTCTGGGATGCGAAACGGTGATACTCGACGCAAATTATCGCGGCGCTTTCTCATTGGGCAAATCCACGCGTTCGATATCGGAGTCATTTATAGGAAAGTTGTTCCGCGATAATCCGCTCGGCCAGTCCGACGAGATGACGCCATTCTGTATAGTGAGGAAGGTAAACGCTTAGGCGAGTCCGGGGAAGAAGTCCGTCCTGATCCGCCGATCGGCGACGCCTAATCCATGCAATACTTTTTTAATATCCGCGACCATAGAATATGACCCGGAAATATAGAAGGTCTTGTTTTGATAGTCCGGCACGTTATTTAGAATCGTCTCTGGCCCGATCTGGCCGGTCGACCCAGTCCATCCTTTAGGAATATTTTCCTTGTCGGTGAGAGTGTAGACGGTCTTTAGGCCGATTTTCATCTCAGCTTCCCGGAACACGTCCGAGTAGGCTATCTCGGAGGCGGTCCTATTGGAGTAAAAAAGAGTGACTGGGCGTCGTTCTCCTTTGTCGGTCAGATACTTGATCATGCTTCTAAAAGGCGTGATACCTATCCCGCCGGCGATGAAAACGAGGCCCTTATTTTTGTCTCTCGGCATGGTAAAGTCTCCCGCTCGCTGTCCGGCTATTATTTTATCTCCTAAATCCATAGATAAGAGCTCCTTCTTGAAGCTGCTTGGTTGATCGTAGAATTTCACACCTATACGCAGGTCGTTCTCCGTCGGGGAAGATGCCAGGGTGAAGTAGCGACGATTGCCGCGCCCGTCGGGATGGTTGTGGGCCAGGGTCCACTCCATGTATTGCCCGGGCTCGAATTCCATTTTCCTTCCGGGATTGAAGACAAACTCATATATCCCCGGGCCGATCTGCTTCCTTTCTTTAAGCTCCAGCGTTAGTTTGTCTTTGGGACTCACTAGATAGGAGAAGATATTGCCGACCACCAGCGCCAACTCCGGCGTTGAGTATATTGTGCCGAGATGTATTGCCGGAGCGAACAACACTCCCACGAATGCGCCGTATGCAACTCTCAGCCACATTGTCGGCGGAGCGGTCAACGGTTCCGTGAGCATTATAAAGGCGAAGAAGAATATTGGGGTGTGCAGTAATAGCTGTGGGATGCTGTTAAGCGCGTTGCCCGAATAGGTCAACATCACCGTGACTACGGTCGCTATGAAAAAGGCGCCGACCATATAAAACCTATGCACCTTCTTTACGATCAATAGCCCGCCCAGAATGACGAAAGCCATCATTGGCAAGTTGCCTCCTATCCACCAGCTGGCGGATTTGCCCAGGGTCAATGCAGTTATAGCCACAGCCAAGGCGGCCGGATTGAAAATATGCTTGTTCTTTATGGCCAGAATATATTTAGAGGCCATCGCCAATATAGCTGCCCAGATGAGGAATGGTATCGCCACGATTTTCGTCGGCATGACAGGTGTTATGATCAGAGCCAGAATAAGCGCGGTTATGTATACGGACTCGGTGTTCGGCTGGGCTTCAAAGACGATTGCACACAATTCGTTCGTCACCAGGCAAACGACGAACAAAACAACTACGGAGAAAATTATGGCAATGGGATTATAGGGAAGAATCCCGAATTGGCCGAATATTATCGCTACTATCAGCAGCGCAATCAGATAATAGAGTACCAGGCGGTACATAGTTATCTTATTTAAAAATCTGTCTATGAAATCAGGCATTGACGGTGTATTTATTGAAGCCGCTCGTCATGGTCGCCGTACCAGTCTTGTCTATGGCGTATCCCTCGAACCCGGGCAGCTTCTCTATGAAATTAATTCCTTCCTTGCCCATAGCGAAAGCCGGAGTGGCGAACCGGTCGGCTTCATATACGTTGGGGCCGATCACGGTCAGGCTGACGATCTCGTCCGCGGGTTCGTGGTTCTTTGGGTTATAGATATGCAACCCACGGATATAAGTTCCGGACGTTGCTACGCCTTCGCTGTTTACGTATGCGACCTTAACTATCTCCTTATCGTTGAACGGGTTTTTTATTCCAATGCTCCATTTTCCTCCAGAGGAATTTTTACCGTGCGGCTGTATGTCTCCGCCGGCATCGATATAAAAATTCTCAATACCCCTTCCTTCGAGGATCTTCGCCGCGTTGAATATGGACCAACCCTTAACGATGCCGGATGGATCGCATTTCCCCGCTGGGGTATTTATGTCAAAATATCCGTCGGTCTCTCTTTTTGTCTTCTCGCTCAGATCGAAGATGAGTTTCATGTCATTGCTCCAATCTTTGCTGTCCAGCCTGCCCTCGTTTATCGCCGTTATCTCACTGGACTCTTTATATGTGCTGAATTTATCGTCGACGTATTTGAAGTAATCGAATACGCTGTCAAAAACCGCATTTGTAACTTGCGGATCGGCTATCTCTACGGATATGGGCATACCCATCAGTATCCTGGTTTGTCTCATGGGTCGCTAGTTCTTTGCTTGCGCAAGGGCTGAAGCAAGCGATTGTTGGAAGGCTTGGCTAGTTGCTGTTGCTCCGGAAACAGCGTCGACGTTTGCGCTTTGTGATTGGATAACCTCCTGTTTAAGTGTCGGCAAGGCAAAATTGCTCACTTCATGGGAGTGTTCGTTGTCGCTGGGGTATTGCAGGAATTGTACATCGGTAATCTTACCCCCCTGTATCACTGCCGCCACCTGAACATTGCCGTAGAACGCGCTGTCTACGCTGCCATCATATGTGCCGTCCTTATATGCGGATGCCACCGTGGCTGGTGGTGTCTGTGTGACTATGGGTGGCGGATTTGCGGCGCCGGAAGATATAGAACTACTGGCGGAATTGGTGGAACTAGAGGTTGTAGATGTTTTGTTACCGGACCCGCCAATATTTGAAGATATGTTTTGGGGAGGGGGTGTGTATGTAGTGGAGTTTTGGCTGCTAAAAAGCACGTAAAACGCGAATATGATTATTATGCCGAGCGAGAACATTAGCTTTTTCATTTCGATAAAAATAGAGCGGTATGGACCGCTGCTCAATAAATAATACAGCGAATTCGTCCGATTTGGTGCATGGTGCCCGGATTGGGGAACGTGCCCACCGCATTATTATAACTTAGAGAACGTATTATAGATGTACCTCATGAATGCGGGATTTTACGGGGCTATTATTAACGAAGATATAAGTTATTATATAGACATGAATGATCTCTCGGATGAGAAGCTGGCCGAATTATCGGCAAAAGATGACAAGTATTATGAACAACTTGTCGAACGATACGAAGGCAAGCTGCAGAAATACATAATTAGGTTTATAGGCTGCAGCTTAGAGGATGCGCAAGACATAGTCCAAGAAGTTTTCATAAGCGCCTACCGCAATCTCAACGGGTTCGATTCAAGCCTTAAATTTTCCTCTTGGATATACCGGATTGCACACAACCAAGCCGTAAACCACTTCCGGCACACCAAATCCCACCCGGCGATGGCGATGGAAGACGACAAGCTTGAAATGTTCCCGTCAGAGCAGGATTTGGATAAAGAGCTGGGCCAGAAGATGGACCACTCCAGGTTGCTTGCGGCCATCGACCGTTTGGACGATAAATATAAGGACGTACTTATCCTGAGATATATGGAGGAGAAGGATTATACGGAGATATCTGATATCTTAAAGAAGCCCACAGGGACGATATCTTCCCTAATCAGCCGGGCCAAGAAGATGTTGATGAAAGAGGTCGAATCGATTAATTCGGAAAAGAGAAGCTAATGTCAGACACAAGCAAGAAAATAATCGGGGAGATACGCGATAAGAATATAAAGCCAATCTCAAGGCGTTATTTCGTTATTAAAAATGCGGCGGTTTGGCTGTCTCTGCTTTTATGGCTGATATTAGGGGCTATATCGATAAGCATCGAGGAGGTGTTGATAGAGAACAGTAACAATCCATATGCGCCGCCGGGCATGGGCGTGTCCCATGGGCTTGTTAACTGGGTATCTTTCTTATGGCTATTCTTTGCGCTTTTATTCATGGCTCTTGCCTATCTAAACGTAAGATCGACAAAGGACGGCTATCGTTATCGAGCCGTATGGATCATCATCGGCATATTGCTCACATTCATAACTTTGGGCGTGCTTTTCCATCATGAGGGGATAGGCGACAGGGTCGAATCCATGTTTGAGTCACATTGCAGTGTGTCGGTTCCGGCGCCGTCCTGTCCGATCGAGCAACCCAGTTCGCTTTAACCCGCAACAAGATAATATTGAGACTAAAACAACCCGCTATGTAGCGGGTTGTTGCTCAGAGACCCTTATTTTGTGTATAGGTTGGGTACGCAATAAGCTCTGAGCTCGATGTGACGATGTTGTGTCGGCTCTAAAACATTTGCCACGGCCATCTGCCGGTAAATCCGTAGAAGTACAGTGACAAGGTGAGTAAGCAGCCGATTATTGTCACGGAAACCATGAAGACCCTGTCTAAGTACAGGTGACCGTCTTTAGAATTGACGGTGGCGACGAGGGGTTTTCTTACCCTCATGCCCTGATACTCATACCAGCCATGGCGTTTGCCCGAGGTGACACTCAATAGTTTGAGCTGCATAAGCTTTATTTCGTTGACCCACCTAGTTAGAGTGGGCGCAATATTAAGGATCGACCTTTTTATTTTGTCCACGTCTCGAGGGGCTCAAGTAGATATTTCAACGAACTGAATGATTTGTTTTTAACATAAATTACATCGATAGTCAAGCATCGTGGAAGCACAAAGCCGCACGATTAGTGCGGCCCTCTGCGTATCTGTATGTGGAGGCGGGGAGATTCGAACTCCCGTCCAAAGAGTTTCCGAAAGACCATCTACAGGTTTATTTGTCCGAAGACAAAACGAAGTGTTCCCTCTGGGTCTAGCCTAGGATTCTGGAGGAAACGAAAAGTTCTAGGCGAGCTCCGTGTATGACACCGGACATTCTCCCGCGGAGCGCAGAAGAGCCGATGTCCGACTAAGCGTAAGCTAAAGCCGGAGTGGCTACTCTATTATTAGCAGCTATCGTTTTGACCAGTTTAACGAGGTGGTCAGGCTCGACCTGCAGTCATCCGGGCTAATCTTTGTCGAGGCCGGTACGCCCCCATTAGATTTCACGCCGAATATTGCGTTCTACTTCTCTCTTTTTAATCAACTCGCGCTTGTCGAACTCCTTCTTCGAGCGAACGAGCCCGATCTCAAGTTTTATTGTGGCTCTTTTGCCGGCCGTAGTATAGAGCTTGAGCGGAACGACAGTCAAACCTTTTTCCCTGATGCGTCCAGCCAGTTCGTCTATCTCCTTTTTGTTCAATAAAAGCTTGCGGTCTCGCTGCGGTTCATAGGCGATAAGGATGTTCTTCGGTTGGTATGGGGGGATGTCGGCGCCGACAAGCCAAGCCTCTCCTTTTCGTATGGCAACATGCCCTCCGGCTATATTCACCCGCCCGGACTTGATGGCCTTAACTTCGTGGCCGAACAATTCCACGCCTGCTTCGAACTTTTCCAATATCGAATAGTCGTGGTACGCCCGCCTATTTGCCGCTAACTCGCTCATTTAATTAAGTATAGCCTTAGCCCCGCATATTTCCGAGTTTTGGTTTTTGGGCCCATAGAACCTAGAATATATATACATGTTCGAGAAATTGGCAAAACTCATAGCCAGAGCCTCCGGTATAGAAGATTTTCAGCTAGGGGCGCCGGAGTTCGAGGAACTGGGCCACTTCACTTCCAGTGTCGCTTTTTCGGTGGCGAAGCGCGATAAAACCAGTCCAATACAGGCGGCGGAGCTCATCCGAGGGCGGATATTGGATGAATCCCCGAAGGGCTTTATCAGGCAGATCGACATAAAGGCGCCAGGCTTCATAAATTTCTGGATGACCGACCACGCCCTGCAGGAGGAGTTCTCGGGGATACGTCACAAAGGTGACAAATATGGGAAGCTAGACGTCGGCAAGGGAAAGAGGGTGATCGTGGAATATTCCTCGCCTAACATAGCGAAGCCAATGCATGTCGGGCACATGCGCAGCACCATAATCGGCGCGGCCATAGCCAACATCCATGAGGAACTGGGATATAAAGTCGTGCGGTGGAACTATCTAGGGGATTGGGGAACCCAGTTCGGCAAGCTGATCGCTGCGTATAAAAAATGGGGAGACAAAAAAGAAGTGGAGCGCGCGCCGATCGAGACCCTCCTTACTCTATATGTAAAGTTCAACGAAGAGGCGAAAAAAGACGCTGAACTTGAGAAGAGCGGTAGAGAAGAGTTCAAGAAGCTCGAGGATGGAGATAAAGAGAATAGGCGTTTGTGGACGTGGTTCCGCAAGGAGTCGCTGAAAGATCTCCAGCCCATATATAAAACATTGGGCGTTAAGTTCGATGTTCTCATCGGAGAAAGTTTCTATGAAAAAGACCTTGAACCGTTGATACGCGACCTTGGCAATAAGGGCATGCTTAAGCTTAGTGAAGGCGCGCTGATCATTCCTCTCGACTCGTTCAATCTGCCGCCGGCGTTGTTGAAGAAATCGGATGGCGCGAGCCTGTATATCACCCGCGAGATAGCCAACCTCATCTATCGTCTCAATAAATACAAACCCAAGAAGATAATATATGTCGTCGGTTATGAGCAGAGCCTGCATTTCGAACAGTTGTCTGCGCTTGCCCAGCTGCTGAACCTCTCTTCAGCCGAGATAGTCCATGTGAAATACGGGATGGTGACCGGAGAAGGGGGTAAGAAGATATCGACCCGTGAAGGGAGCTCCATAGCGCTTGAGGATCTTATAGAGGAGTCGCTCATACGTGCCCGCAAGATCATCGACATAAAGCAGCCCAGTTTAAGTGATCGGGATAAGGACAAGATAGCCCGTCTGGTTGGTATAGCGGCCCTGAAATACAACGATCTCTCGCAGAGCAGGATGTCCGACATATCCTTCGACTGGGATAAGATGCTCAATTTCGAGGGAAATTCGGCTCCGTATCTGCTCTATGCCTATGCGCGTATGCGTAGTATCCTTAATAAAGCCAGTCATAATAAGGCTGATTCCAACTTCCTTTCTTCAAAGGAGGATCTAGCCCTGATTTTGAAGCTGTCGCGTTTTCCACAGGTTATACAGAGGGCCGCGGACGGCGGATTCCCTCATTATATCGCCGGATATCTATACGAGCTGGCGAAGACGGTCAACCGCTTCTATGAGAACGAACCCGTGCTGAAAGCGGGCAAGGGTGTCCGTGAGGCTCGTCTAGGATTGGTTGATGCCGCAGCTAAGGTTATGAAAAACGGTCTGGGTCTGCTCGGGATCGAAGTGTCGGAAAAGATGTAACAATGGCGGAGGAAAACAAACAATTTAAATTGCCGGAAGGAGAGGAGCGTGTCCTGGAGTTTTGGGACAAGCACAAAATATTCGAGAAGAGTTTAGAGCAAACGCAGAAAGGCAGACCCTTTGTGTTCTATGACGGCCCGCCTTTTGCAACAGGCCTGCCCCACTATGGGCATCTTCTCGGCTCTACGATTAAGGATGTTGTCGGGCGATATCAGACGATGAAGGGGAGATATGTCCGCCGCCGCTGGGGCTGGGATTGTCACGGGTTGCCGGTTGAAGAAATTGTTGAAAGAAAGCTCGGTATCTCGGGTAAGAAGCAGATCGAAGAGATAGGTATAAAGAAATTCAACGAAACCTGCCGGAGTGTGGTCTTTGATTTTGCCGACGAATGGAAGGAAACAATCCGACGCATCGGCCGATGGGTCGAATTCGATGATTCATATAAGACCCTGGACCCGACATACATGGAATCGGTGTGGTGGGGTTTCAAGGAGACGTATAAGAAGGGATTGGTATATGAAGGTAAGAAAGTCCTGCTGTATTGCCCACGCTGCGAGACTCCACTATCCAACTTTGAGGTCGCGATGGATAACAGCTATAAGGACGTTACCGAAGAGTCAGTAACTGCGAAATTTAAAGTTATAATCGAGGGTCCAACAAAGGGACTAAATCTACCACCAAACACATTCTTTCTAGCTTGGACAACAACCCCTTGGACGCTTCCCGGTAATGTGGCGCTTGCTGTTAATAGTGATTTAGAATATGGAGTTTATGAAAAAGGCGGTGAGGCCTTTATCGTCGCTGTAAGTAGGGCTGAGGCATATGGGTTAAAAGATCCTAGAGTTACTTGGCCTGGAAGTCAGCTACGCGGGGTTGAATATGAGCCCCTATATAGGGTTTCGGCGATGGATGGGTCAAAATCTTACAGAGTGTACGGTGCAAGTTTTGTGACGACAACTGACGGCACGGGCATCGTTCATACTGCCGTTGTCTATGGTGAAGACGACTATAATCTTGGAATCGTGCAAGGCTTACCGGTTGTGCCCCTTCTAGATAGTAAAGGCATATTTAATAATGACGCTCCAAAGTTGGTACGGGGACAATATTTCAAAAAGGCGGATGCGCTGGTGATTGCCGATCTGGAAGAGCGCGGCCTGATGTTCAAGAAAGAGCATTACACACACTCGTATCCGCACTGCTGGCGGTGCGGCACAGCGCTGTATTACAACGCGATACCAGCGTGGTTCATAAATATTCAGAAGATAAAGTCGAAGTTGATAAAGTCCAATGACAAGGAGATCAACTGGTTCCCGGACAACCTCAAGCATGGACGGTACGAGAAGAGCGTGGAGGCTGCCCCAGACTGGAATGTTTCGCGCAACCGCTATTGGGGCAATCCCATACCGGTCTGGAAATGCGACAAGTGCGGTAAAGAGGAGGTTATGGGGAGCATAGACGAGCTTTCAGCGAGAGTTGGTGGGTCAAAAAACAATTACTGGGTCATGCGCCACGGCGAGGCTGAGACGAATGTGTTTGATATAGTGGACTCTGGTCAGGGCAAGTTTCATCTGACTCCGACCGGCGAAGCCGAGGCCAAAAAATCCATAGAAAACTTCAAGAAAAAGTTGGCCAAGGAAAAGAAGAGGATAGACGTTATAATATCGTCGGACATACTTCGCACCGAAGAAACCGCAGACATAGACAAGAAGGAATTAGGTAGCGAGGTCATCATATACGACAAACGTCTAAGGGAGATAAGTCTGGGGCCGCTTCTTAGCGGATATCACGACGAGAAGTACCATGAATATTTCCCAACGTACAAGGATAAGTTCGAAAAACGCCCGCAGGGAGGAGAATCTTTACGCGATCTACGCGGAAGGGTGTGGGAATTCTTAGCTGAATGTGAATCCAAGTATAAAGGCAAGAATATATTACTGGTCACGCATGAATATCCCACATGGATGCTCTTTGCCACGGCCCATGCTTTGGATGAACGCCAGGCTATAGCCGATAAGGAGAAATACGGCAAGGATTATATAGACTTCGCCGAGATTAGAAAACTCGATGTGAAGATGGTCTCACGCAACGATACCGGAGAGGTTGATCTGCACCGTCCTTATATAGATGGGATCGTTTTTCCTTGCAAATCATGTGATGGGGACATGAAGCGTATTTCGGAGATATTTGATTCATGGACGGAGGCTAGTTCAATGCCGTTCGCAGAGTTGCATTATCCTTTTGAGAACAAGGAAATGTTCGAGGCTCGTTTCCCGGGACAGTTTGTGGCTGAATATATCGCTCAAACCAGGGCGTGGTTCTATAACATGCACGTAGTTTCTTTCATTCTCTTCGGGAAGGCGCCGTTTGAGAATGTGGTTACGACTGGGACAATACTGGCGGAAGATGGGGCTAAGATGAGTAAGTCCAAAGGCAACTACCCCGATCCTAAAATCCTCTTGAGCAAGTATGGGGCGGACAGCCTGCGCTTCTACCTAATGAACTCAGTGGTCATGGAAGCGGATAATCTGAACTTCTCTGAGAAGGGGGTTGAGAGTGCCTACCGCAAAGTGGAATTGATTCTATCTAATGTGTATAAGTATTTTGCCACATACGTCGGCTTGGATAACTCTTCCAAAGAGAGCAGTAATGAAGCTGGCGCGGAAGTGTTGGATCTTTGGATAAGGACAAGGACGGAAGAATTAATAAATGAAACAACCAAATACCTAGATTCATATGATACGGTACATGCAACTCGGGCCATACAGGAATATGTGGAGGATCTATCTACCTGGTATCTACGTCGCAGCCGCAAGCGTAACGACAGAGTGTTCTTCAATACCCTGCATGACAGTCTTTTGGTAACAAGCAAGGTAATCGCCCCATTCATGCCGTTCCTGGCCGACGATCTGTATAGAAAGATTAAATCCCACGGTATAAGTAATGATATTGCCGAATCGGTCCATCTCGCCGCATGGCCTAAGTCTCAGTTCACGCTGAAGGAGGTTAAGCGTAAAGAAATTAACGAAACGATGTCTGAGGTGCGCCGCCTTGCAAGTTTGGGATTGGCCAAACGCGAGGAGGTCAAGATCAAGGTCCGCCAGCCCTTATCCAAGCTTACAATTAAGCGCAAAGACCCACTCGATGAGGGGCTGATAGAGATATTGAAGGATGAGGTGAATGTTAAGGAGATCGCCTTCGATCCAAGCATGGAATTGCCGGAAGGCGAGGAGATGAGACTTGATACAACTCTAACTCCGGAACTCAAAGAGGAGGGAATGATTCGCGAAGCGACCAGATTGGTACAGGGATTGCGCCGCGACGCGGGTCTAACCCCGGGAGATTTAATAACGCTTTATATCCAATGCTCTCTGACTGCCTGGACGGCGATCCAAAACCACCTTTCTGATTTCAAATCAGAAATCGATGCAAAAGAAATTATCTCCGAGAGATCGGATAAGTTTACAGTCGAGAAAAACGCGGAGTTAGACGGATCGCCGGTCTGGATTGGGATATCTAAGATCTAAAGGACGTAGTCCTTATTGTTGAAATAGTCGATTTTAATTGCCTTGCGAACCTTGATCATCGTCTCTTTGGCTATCTCCCTGGTTCTTTCCGTGCCTTCCAATAGGATGTCGCGGACGTAGCTCGGGTCCTTAGCCAATTTCCTTCGCCTATCTCTGATGGGGCCTATTACGCCTTCCAATACACCCGCCAGGCGCTTCTTTATTGCGACGTCGCCCAAGCCTCCTTTCTTATACTGCTGCTTCAGTTTTTTTACCTCCATCTCGTCACGGTCGAATATGTCCAAATATGTGAAGACGACATTCCCCTCGACCTTACCGGGATCGCTGGCGTGAATATGTCCAGGGTCGGTATACATCATCATTACTTTTTTCTCGACTTCGGCGCTCGAGTCGTCCAAGTAGATTGCATTGCCCAAAGACTTGCTGGCCTTGGCGTTCCCGTCTATACCGATCAGGCGCGGCGTGTCGGAAAGCACGGGTTTTATCTTGCGGAAAGTCTCTCCGTAAACCGAATTAAACTTGGCGACTATCTCATTATCCTGTTCTATTACCGGCAACTGGTCCTCGCCTACGGGGATTATATTGCTGCCGCAAAAAAGGATGTCCGCTGCCTGGCTTATCGGGTAGACCAAGAAACCGGCCGGCACATTCTCGCCGAACCCCTTCTGCTTCATCTCAGCTTTAACTGTGGGGTTTCTCCTTAATCGGGCCAGGGTGACGAGGTTAAGGAAGACGACGGTAAGTTCAGCGATCTCCGGGATTTGTGATTGGATGAAAAAAGTTGTTTTCTTTGGGTCTACGCCCGCCGCAAGATTATCCAA
Source organism: uncultured Candidatus Saccharibacteria bacterium (assembly GCA_964559765.1). Classification (GTDB taxonomy): domain Bacteria; phylum Patescibacteriota; class Minisyncoccia; order UBA6257; family Colwellbacteraceae; genus JAMCRD01. Next base: position 100,010 of record CAZLHU010000001.1, on the reverse strand, counting down.
CGCGACTTCGATGACGTTCTTCCTGACCTTGTCCGGATTCTCGGCGTTGTCGGTCAGCGCCTGAACGTCGGCGATCATATAGAAGCAATGTTTGTACTTGTCCTGCAGGGCGACGCGGTTCTGTATCGAACCTATATAGTGTCCCAAATGAAGTTTACCGGTGGGTCGGTCCCCAGTGAGCACAATATCTTCGTTTTCAGGGATTATCTTCATAATATTGATATTATCACGGATTTGACGGCGTTAGAAACCTTCTTAAATTTTCGCAGGAAACGGCGGAGTTACAAAAAACCAGCCTTTGTAGGTTGGTTTTTATCTGTGACTAACGCGAAAATTTCTTCATTTCGCCTTCGAAATATGCGACATCTTCCGGCGTGGGATCAAGGTCCAGGCCAAAGATTAATTCGATCAGAACCAGGTCATCATCAGTAAAGAAGTAGCCCTTCTTTACTATGAATGTTCTGACCATGGCGCCGAGAATGTCCTTTGGACTTAATGATCTGCCACCGAAGAAGTAGAGCCTGAGCGGGGCGCGGCTCCTTTCGGTTACGACCTGAGTCCTGTTGCGAGAACGCTTCAGGGCGTCCAGGCATATTCTTATCGCTAAGAATATCCTCGGATGATCCGTGAGGCTTTCGTCGCTTCGGAACAAATCAAAACCGAAATAGAATGGGAGCTTTTCTCTCTCGATGCGTTTCACGGCATCTTTGACCGCTCTCCTCTGCGCGTCTGTGGGCATGCCGCCAAGCTTCTGCAAATCCGCGAAAAACTGGATGTCGCATTTGCGCATAGTGTTAGGCATATAATTAATTATTAAAGAATTTAAGATACCTTGGGACATAAGGTATCTGCCCAAAAGTTCGACCTTTCGGCACATACCTTAACGGTATCGGAATGATTGTGAAATCAAATCGTCATTCAGTCAAGCCCTATCCTAAAGTGAGAAGATAAAAACTAGGCCATTTATGTGGCCTAGTTTTTATGTAGTCAAGGGACCTCTGAGGTTGTAGGTGTTATATCTCTATCACTACCGGCAGGATCATCGGCCTGCGGAAGGTCTGCGACCAGATCAATTGTCCGATCTGATCTCGGAATATGGCCTTAAGATAATCTGGATCGATTTGCTGGCTGCGCGGAATCCGGGTAATTATTCCCTTTATCTTCTGTCTTATCTCGTCCAACAGTTTCTGGCTGTCGCGCAGATAGATGAATCCTCTGGAAACAATATCGGGGTTCTTTATCAACCTTCCGGTCTTGCGATCGACGGTTACGATCATGACCAACATTCCTTCTTGGGCAAGGACTAGTCGGTCGCGCAGTACGACTTCGCCGATGTCCCCGACGCTCAATCCATCAACCATTACGTAATGTGCCGGTACGGTTTCCTCGCTGATAACAAAATCATTCTTAGTGAGGAAAGCTACCTGCCCATTGTCCATGAGACGGACGTTCTCCGGGGATAGGCCTCCGCGCACTGCGTTTTCGCCATTGGCGGCTCGCATATAGTAGTAGCCGTGGACTGGGACGAAGTATTTCGGTTTCAGCAGGCTTACCACCAACGAGAGGTCTTCGCTGGGGGCGTGACCGCTCGCGTGAATGTCGATCAAGCTGGAAGTGAATACCTTGGTATGCTGCCTAGCAAGATTGTCTTTGAGGCCCTGGACACTTCTTTCGTTTCCGGGGATGACCGACGAAGAGAAGATAATGGTGTCGCCAGCCTTCAATTTGATGTGCTTGTGCTCGCCGCTGATTATTTTCATCAATCCCGCTCCGGACTCGCCTTGGGCGCCCGTCGTGATTATCAATATCTTGTCGTCTTTGTATTTCGAGACCTCTTCGGTGCTGATTAAGGTGCCTTTCTTGGCCTTCAAGTATCCCAGATTCTGGGAGATCTGAATATTGTCCTTCATCGAGCGGCCGTTGATTGCGACCTTGCGGCCCAACTTCTCGGCTATCTTTATCATCTCAGCGATACGGGTGAGCATCGATGAGAATGTGGTGACGATTATCCGGCCATCAGCTTCCTTAAACAGCGATTCGAGGTTCTTCTCGACGGTGCGCTCGGATATGCTGTGTCCAGGTTGGGTGGCATTCGTGCTGTCGCATAGGAATGTGTGCACCCCCTGCTTGCCGATATCTGCTATCAGGTCCAAGTTCAACGGCTTGCCGTCTTCGGTGTAGTCGAGCCTGAAGTCCCCGAAGTGGACTATATTGCCGATCGGGGTCTTGATTGTCACGCCCAACGAATCGGGGATGGTGTGCTCGATGTTGAAGAATTCCAACTCGAAATATTTGCCGATCTTCATCTTGTCTCCATGAGCGACGCTCATGGTGTGCAGCTTCGGCGCATTCATGAATTCCTCCTGGCGCTTTTCGATTATCGCCTTGGTGAGTTTTGCAGTGTAAATTGTAGGATTGCCTATTTTGCCGATCAAGTAGGGGATTGCGCCGATGTGGTCATAGTGCCCGTGGGTTAGAATCACGGCTTTGACGTTATTCTTGCGCGGTTCGATATAGCTGACGTTGGGGATTATGTAATCGATGCCCGGAGTCTCTTCCTCTGGGAACTGCAGCCCCATGTCGATCACTATCATCTCGTCGCGATATTCGACGATGGTCATGTTCCGCCCTATTTCCTCCAAGCCGCCCAATGGAATTAGGCGAACTGTGTCGTCGGGGGTGGGTTTGACCTTCTTTTGGTCGTTTGTCTGTCCTTCTGGTTTAACATGCGGCGACATACGGACAGTCTGTGTTCGTGGCATGCTTTGATTGCGTCTTGAACGCGGTGTCATGTTTGTTTTTATTAACTTTTGTTTATTACTAACTTTGTGCGGACGGAGAGACTTGAACTCTCAAGGCCTTGCGGCCATAGGCTCCTGAAGCCTACGTGTTTGCCATTTCACCACGTCCGCAATGAACTACTTCTTCATCCAGGCTTTCAGAGTGTCGATGCTGCGTATCTCTCGAGGGTCCCTCTTTTTCATTATTGCCAACTTAGTGGCTGTGGCCTCTCCTAGATACACTCCTCTCCAAAAGCGTTCGAACTTGGTTTTACCGTTTAATTTAATCGTCAGGGTTTGTCCGCCTAACTTGTTGATTAACTTTCCCGTAAGGGCAATACGTTTCTTTATAAGCTCAGATTCACTCGGGTCTTGTATGAATATCACACGGAAGGGGGTCGTACGGCTTTCGAAGCCGACGATCTCGTTATGATCTAATTCCGGAAGCTGATCGATAAAAGCAGGGGTCTTGGCCGTTTCGTTGAGCCAGATCTTCCAGATGTAAGCGAGAGACTTAAGCTGTTGGGAAGTATACAGGAGAGGCACCTTCCCGTCAATGAATTTGATGATATTTGCAGTGTTTTGGGCCTTTTTGGGCGCTGGCACCGGGAGTCTCTTTGCGGTTACTTCAGCCAAATTGACTATCTTGACCAGCCCTTCGAACATCGGATTAAGCGCGAATCTGGGCATCATGCCCCCTTGGTCGAATGTCACGAGCGGCACTCTGTGCGCCGCAGATATCTTTTCCAACTTGCCGCCCCCGGTCAGTACCGCTATTTTTGCGCCTTTGATTTTCAGTGCCGCCTCGAGGCCGCTTATGGTTTCCGCCGTTTCTCCCGAGAAGGATATGAAGACGAACAACGTGTTCTTGGTCCAGTGCGGAGGCAGCCCGTAATCCTTCCAGGTCGTTATCGGTATCCTTATGCCGAATTCATCCCTGAAAGCGCTCAATATTTCCCCAGGCAGGCCGGAACCACCCATTCCGCAGATGAACAACCTATCGGCTTTAAGCCCTTTTAGTTTGTCGAAGTTATTTATAGAGTATTTTGCCATGTTATTAATTGAAGACCCTCTTTGTGTTTACATACCAATTGGCTATGTCCGAGAAACGATCCGAGGCGACCGATATTTCTTTCTGCGATCCGAATCCTCCTAGCGTCGGCGTCGCGATGTATGCATAGTCTGGAGAGTAGAGGAATATCGCCGGCATGTCGCTCGCAATCTGATTGCTTATCGTGTTCAAGAGTTGCGCCCTCTGCGTCGAATCGAACGTACTGCGGTACTGTTCTAGATTGGCGTCGACGGCGGGGTTGTCATACAACGACAAGTTCTGGTCGGGGTAGAACCGCTGGGACGAGTCCCAGAAGGCGAAAAGATCCTGGCTCGAATCAGTTATATTTCCAAAGAGCAGTAGGGAGTAGTCGGAGCTCTGAAGCGTGTCCTCCTGGATGGTCTGCGTCGGCAGCACGTTGAGGCTTATATTGATTCCGGCCGCGGCCCACTCTCCTTGTATTATATCAGCTGTCTTGACCAAGAATGGGTCGTCGGGGACGGTGAGTTGCAGAGACAGTCCTTGAAGCAGTGCCATGGTGGATGTGGAGCTGCCGCCTTGGACGGGATTTTGCGCAAGCGTGGTCGGACCATACAGGGCCTGGCCGTGGCCGCCAAGGACGTTGTTGACCAGTGCGGTCCGGTCGATTAGCTGGGACAGGGCGTAACGCACGTCGGGGTTTTGGAGTTGTTGTGGAGCGGTGGCCGGATTTATGAATATCGCGTAATAGCGGTATGAATTCAGGTAGTAGGCCTTATAACGTACGGCCAGATCGGATATGACCGGGTCGTATGTCGAGAGGCCGAAAGAGTCTATTTGGCCGGTGTTGTAGGCGGCGGCCAGGCTCTGCGGGTCCTGGTAAAACTTGAATTCTACGGTCGATATGTTGGGCGTAGCGCCGAAATAGTTGTTGTTTGCAGCAAGGGTAACGGAAGTTATCGTGCCGTCTGACGCGGTGGTGTAGTCCTTGGCCACGTATTGACCCGAGCCCACTGGTTTCAAGCTATAGACCGAAAGGTGCCAGTTTTGCACGGGTATGTCGGCGAATATGTGTTTCGGTATTATCAACAGATTCTGGAGTTGGTCCTGTTGGAAGAACGCATATGGCGCCGGCAAGGAGAAATTGACCTCCAATGCGCTCACTCGGGATACTTGGACCCCTTCAAAGCTCCTATATAGAGGAGAGTCGCTGGATGGATCCTGAATCATCTGCACCGTGAAGATTACGTCGTCCGCTGTCAGTCTCTCCCCGTCGCTCCAAAACACATTCTGTTTGAGGCGTACGGTATATGTCCGGTTGTCCGGCGATAGGGTGACGCTGTCGGCGACGTCGTTCACGTTCGAATATACCAATTGCGAGATGTCTCGGTCGGCCTCGGTAATCGGCGTCACCGGGTTTATCATCACTGGCTGGCTGGCGATGCCTTCCCGCAGTTCGCCGCCGACGTCGCCTGTCACATAGCTATGCGACCTGATCCATAAGACGGATAGGGTCGCTCCAGAGATTATGATTATCGCGAGCGCCACATAGAACGCGAGACGTTCCCGACTCGTCATAGCTCGAATTATCGCTGCTATGCGTTTCATAGACTTTGGTTGTTCTAAATTAGAGCGGCGCGTTACGCCGCCCTAAAATTATGACTTGATAAGGTTTATCACCGATAAGGCAACGAAAACTACTATCGTTACGATGGTCGCATAGAAGAGTATCTTCTCGACGCCGCGGCGGGCCTGATATACCCCGCCCATGTCGCCACCTCCAAATAAGCCGGAAAGTCCCGACTCCCTCTCCTGCAGCAGGATGAGGACGACAAGCACTATGGAAACGATAATTTGGGCAATATTTATATAACTCATTCTATTTAGAGCCAATTAGGCCAGGTGAACGGCCATGTTGATCAAGGTTAGGATGATGGTAGCATAGGCCAACGAGACAAGTCCACCGAAACTTACTGTAGGCAATATGCGGGTAAGTATATATAGAGTGATCCCGTTTACGAGCAATCCAGCAAGTCCGAGAGTGATGAAAATTAAGGGAGAGAGCAATATCTTGAGGATCGGTCCGATGATGAAGTTTATCAGCGTCAGGATGAATGCCGCCACTATTAATCCATCGAGAGCGAAGGGGATATGGGCTCCGGGGACATAGCGTCCGACAAGGTACAGCCCGACGCCGTTGGCGACTATTCCTGCGATAAATTTGGTTATAACCTTCATCTCCTGTTTAAATCTAGCTCATGTTGCGGCCTTTATCAAAAGCAACGGGAAAGATGGCTATCTGAGGTATTTCATCAGGCTGATCCCGGTCATTTCGGGCGGCTGCGGCAATCCCAGGATTTCCAGGATCGAAGGTGCGACATCGGCCAATACGCCGATGCTTTCCCTTTCCCCGATCTCCACATTCATTTCGTCGCGGGGATGTTCCCACTCCTTCGCCACTATATATATGGGTACGGGGCTGTCGTTGTGCTGTGTTTCGATCATTCCGGTTAGCGGGTCAATCATCTTTTCCACATTGCCGTGGTCCGACGTGATGATCAATATCCCGTCAGATGCGTATATCGCCTTAACTAACTCGGCAACTTGGGCGTCGACTATCTTTATTGCCTTGACCGCCGCGTCAAAGTTTCCGGCATGGGCCATTATGTCGGGATTGGCGTAGTTTATTAGGATGAAATCATAAGCGCGTTCGCCTATTGCCGATACCGCTCTTCCTGTTATCTCAGGCGCCATGAGTTCGGGAAACTCTTCTGGCCGGGCGGTGCTCCGGGAGGGGATTACTGCCCGATATTCGTTTTTGAAAGGCGGCTCCCGATAGCCGTTGAAGTAGTAGGTAACATGGGCATATCTTTCCGATTCCGCCAGCCTCAATTGTATGCGTCCGTTGTCCGACAACACTCTGCCCAAGGGGTTGTCTATATTCTCCTGCGGAAAGGCCACAGGCAGACTGAACTTCTGACTGTAGGTGGTGAAAGTAGTCAGCAAAACCCCAGGGATTTTGGACCCGATCAGCATTTCTGTCAGCTGGCGAATGCTGTCCTCGCGGAAGTTGAACATAATAACGCTGTCATTCTTTTCTACGGCCCCGTCCTCCATAAGCAGAGCGGGATCTATAAACTCATCGGTAAGGCCGTTCATATAAAACTCGGATATATACTGGGAAGCGCTCTTATCCTTAACGCGGTTGGCCGATTGCGATCCGGTTATAACGTCATAAGTCTTTTCCGTGCGGTCCATATGGAGATCTCGGTCCATGGCGAAATATCTTCCGGATATGCTTGCTATCCGCAAGCCCGGGTTGTCGGTGGTCAATTTTTCCAACAGCTGCATCGCTCCTCTTTGGTGTCCGTCTACGCCGTCGGTAAAGAGATGCAAGTTCAAACGTTCGTTGGCGATGCCCGCCTGTTTGACCATATGGATCAGGGCCTGAAGATGTTCGAAAGAGGAATGCACGTTTCCCTCGGACATAAGTCCGACTAGGTGTATGCGGGAATTATTGCTTATGCTGTGCTGCACCGACGCGAGTAGTATTGGATTGTTGAAAAAACTCCCGTTCCTTATCGCCAGAGTTATCCGAGGAAAGGATTGATAGATCACCCTTCCCGCTCCAAGGGTCAAGTGTCCAACCTCGGAGTTGCCTTCTTCTTGCCAGGGTAGGCCGACGGCAATGCCCGAGGCCTGGAGCGATCCGCTGTAATGATTATGTTTTATCCACTCAATGGTCTGAGGTTTAGCTATGTAGATCGGATTGGACGAGTCCTTTCGTCCTATGCCCCAACCGTCCAAGACCACCATTACGACTGTTCTCCGGTTCATCAGTTATATTTTATTCCTATGCCGGGGTTTAGTCATTAATATTTTATGGACATCGCCGAAAATATTCTGTTGTTTGACAGGATTGCCGATTGAATCCTATTCTTCCTATCGATGAACAAGGCAGACAGGCCAAACATTTCCGATCACGCCAGAGAGATATCCTTCGCCGTTTTCCGAGTGTGCGCTTTGATCGACCAGCCCGTGCTGCGCGCCGCCCTTGAATCGGCATCGGTTAACCTGACGGTCAAATCCGTATCCGGCATAAACGACGCGCTTGTTTCCATAAATGAACTAGAGCAACTGGTGCGTCTTGCCGAAGCGGTCGGCGAGATAAAGCCGTTGAACAGCAAGGTGCTTATACGCGAATTATCGAACCTAAAATCGGCGGTAGACCAATTGGCGGACGGCGTTGAAGATGTCGACTTGGAGGCTATGTTCGGCAAAGACGATAAAACTGAGGCAAGTAAACCAATCATGGGATTCCCGACTGGGCAAGCCAACAAATCGGAAGTGCGTTCAGAACCCAAACCCACCTCCCCCGAAGCTATTAAATTTACCAAGCCATCCTCCCTGGATACCAATCAAGCAGGCAATCGGCAATCGGCAATACTACAGTTTATAAAGGGTTTGCCGAATGGTTGCCGAATGAAGGATATGATCGAGAAATTCCCAAGCGTAAGCGAAAGAACGCTAAGAAATGATCTACAAGCGCTTATCTCGAATAACTCCATAGAGCGATTCGGGGCCATACAGGGACCATTTAGCTATTACAGGGTCAAAAATAAGATGTTTGTTGATGTGTCTAGGGACGGCTTTGGGTCAACCTCTGACGGGACTGTAAATTCTTCCTCTGGGGGAGTAACGAAGCGGGGAATAATAGCGTTATAAGTTAGTAGGGGATAAGATTCCCTGCTAGGCTGTGTTCTCCGCAATGGGACAATCCACAATTTATTCTGTTGCAAGGCCCAGCCGCCTACGTTATAATCGAATAAGGCTTGTGTGAGGCGAGCCGAAAGATTTTCGTAGTTATGGTCGCATTTAGCGATTTCCAATGCCTCACACCTGTGGGGCTTTTAATTTGTCTGGATTTCAGGCAAATGATCAGCCCAATTAACAAGTTTCTAGGATTGTCTGCGGCCATTGGTTAGCCCACGCCTCACGAGTTGGGAAGCCGGTCGATGGTGACGCAAGCGGACGATCTTCCGGAAGAACCTTGCTCTTCCCTATATCCGATCGAAGCAGCAGCTACGATTGGTTAAGAAGAACAAAGGTTCAAAACACAAATCGAAATTAAACAAATTAAAGTCGAATGAAAAATCTAAACAAAGTGGCAGCCCTCGGGCTTTCTTTGGCAACGGTTGCCTGGCTTTTGTCTAGCTCGTTTGTAATGGTCCCAGCAGTGGGAGCGCAGACGACTTCTAGCGTCCAGGCTCAAATCAATGCTTTGATGGCCGAGATCAACACTTTGAAGGCTTCGCTCGGAACTTCTTCGAGCGCTCCTTCTTCGTCTTACAACTTCACCCGCAACCTCACAGTGGGTTCGACAGGAGCAGACGTAGGAGCCCTTCAACAGCTCTTGATCAACGGAAGCTACCTTACAGCAGTTTCAGCACCGACGAATTACTTTGGCGCAGCGACCAAAGCGGCCTTGGCCAAGTGGCAGGCTGCTAATGGAGTCTCTCCAGCCTCAGGATTCTTCGGCCCATTAACTCGCGCAGCGTTGGCGGCTAGCAGCACTACAACTACTACCACCACAACCACAACCACCACCACCGGCAACGGAACGACAGTCGTTCCAGCGGGTAGCGGTGTAAGCGTCTCATTGGCTTCGAATAACCCAGTTGCCGGCAATATTGCCGTCGGCGCAGTTAGCGTCCCAATGTTGGCCTTAAACTTCACAGCTGGCTCACAAGCGGTAACAGTAGATACAGTGACGGTACAGCGCTCGGGATTGTCCCAGGACGCTGACCTCCAGAATGTCTACCTCTACCAGGGCGGAGCCCGCATTTCAACCGACCAGAGCATTTCCAACGGAGCTATCACGTTCACAAGTGGAACGGGACTCTTTACGGTTAGCGCCGGTCAGACTTCCACTGTCACAGTGACCGCGGACGTCTACAACGCTTCTACTAGCGCCAGCCACATCATCGAACTCTCGCTTCCAGCGGCTTCCGATGTAGTGACGGCCGGCGGTGTATCTGTCGCTGGGAATTTCCCATTGACTGGCAGCCCGATGACATTGGCTAACGTCAGCAATTTGGCTACGTTAACCTTTGACAACATCAGCGCCAGCACGACAATCAACGCTGGTCAGGAGAACAACCTCGTAGGCCAGTTCACCTTGCAGGCGGGCAATAACCCGGTCAAGGTAACCAGCCTTCGATTCACCATGACCGGCAGCGAGCCGACCAATGACATCCAGAACATCTATTTGTCCAACAGCGGCACGCAGGAGGGAGCTGTGCTCTCTACCTTGAACGGCAACATCGCTCAGTTTGACCTTTCGGCGGCACCTTTGATGCTCGCTTCCGGGCAGACGGCGACATTATCGCTCTATGCTGATGTTACGGGTGGGGTTAGCGATAACTTCCAGTTCACCGTACAGCAGGCTTCGGACATCCAGGCTGTCGACAACGCATATGGTGTCGGTATTGGCGCAACCGCCATATCGGGCCAGTCGTTCGTCGAGAATCTGTCCTATGTGACCGTAGCCGCAGGTGGATTGGTAGTTAATTCGGCCTCTTCTACATCTTTGTATGCAGTTGTAGGCAACTCCAATTCGCTTTTCGGTACTTTCACCGTTCTAGCTTCGGGTGACAATATCCGCTTGCAGACCTTGGTATTAACGTTGACTGGTAGCTCTGCTGCCACAAACGTCCAGGTTTTGATCAACGGTACCCAGCTTGGAACGACTCAGTCATCTATGGCGGCTGACGGAACCGTGACGTTCTCTAACCTGAACTACATCATTCCGTCGGGCAGCACTGAGACCTTAACGGTCCAGGGCACCGTGTCGGCTGTCGGATCAATTGGCTCTACTGTGGCCGTAACCGGCCAGTCGCAGTCCAATTATGCGACCGTCGGACCGTCCAATCAGTCCTCGCCGACATTGCAGGTATTGGCCAACTCATCGAACTTGACCGGATATCAAAACGGATCCTTCGGGACTCCAGTTTTGTCAGCCGGCTCACCTTCGAAGATTGCGTCATTCATCTTGCAAGCAGGCCAGGTCAACCCAGCTATCTTGACTGGTATAGTTATAGCTATTCCTTCAACCGTCCCAGCGGCATGGCTTTCAAACCTTTCCGTGGATGTGAATGGAGTCGCTATCGGAACCCCAGCAGGATCCGTAACAGCGGGCAGTTCGTACACGTTTAACGCATCTACCCCGACCACCATCCAGCCAAATGGATCGGTTACCGTCGATGTATATGCGTCACTCTCGAACTCAGCTGCAACCACAACAAACACGATCTTGGCGAATCTCTCTAGCGTGAACGCGACAGCCGGCAACAATGCCGCCGCCGCTTCAGCTACCGGAGAGTTCGTAACAGTTACTCAGGGCTCGCTATTGTCCAGCGTATCCGTCGATCCTAACACTCCAGTGGCAGGACCTATGGGCATGGGCACATCAGCCAACACCTTGGGCATCTACCGCTTGAATGCTCCCGCTACCGGCCCAGTCACCGTTACACAAATTACGGTATTGGACGCAACTGGCAGTGGCAATAACACCACGACCACGGTACCAGGCGCCTTCAACAACTTCTCGATCGTAAGCAATGGAGCAACTTTGGCTACACAGCCTTCGTTGATATCCACCGGCGCGGCTTCCGGAACCGCAACATTCGTGTTCGGCACTCCGATCGTCGTCCCACAGAGCGGCTATGCGCAGATTGAATTGGTCGGCAATTCTACGACCTACAACGGCGCGCCAGCCGGTTCTGAGGCTAGCACCCACTCGTTCCAGATCATCGGATACGATGCAAGTCTGACCACGGGTGTGTCTGCTACATCCACTGAATCCACTACGGGCCCGAACGGCAAGACTATAACCTTGTTCCGCTCGCTCTTGGCCGGAGTTACCGCAGTACAGCCACCGGCAATCACGTCGGCAGCTGGAGTTGGTAACATCGATGGAGAGTTCGGCTTCGGAGCCGGAGCAGGTGGAGACATCTACCTCCAGGCTATTGACGTTGGTCAAACCCTGGGTGCGGTAGCTACGTCCGGAACCAAGATGACCTTCCAGCTTGTCGATGTCGCAAATCCTGGCGTTGATCTAGTCACCACAAGTGGCACGACCACCGTCACGATAAGTGGCTCAACCACAAGCACGGTCTTCCTTGGCGGCGTAACCGCAGCTACGACCACCGCAGCTGCTGGTTGGGACATCCCAGCTAATTCGGTACATGACTTGGCATTCAAGCTTGTATCATCCAGCAATACTGGTGCTCCAACAAACAGCAACGGGACATACCAGTTGTCAATTACCGGATTGTACTGGGGTGATGGCAGTGCCAGCACCACCGGCAGCAATCTGAACACATTGCCAGCAGGTCTCACCTATCCAATCGCTGGACCGGTGTTAAGCGGATTGTCTGACTAACCTTAGACATCTGCCGAACCGTTATCTCCTAGCGTATAAGGAGAACACAAACCGCCCGAAAGGGCGGTTTGTGGTATCTATACCCATATAAAATTGTTAAACAGATATGGGCATTATATAATCGTCTTATGCCTGAAAATAAAGATTCTAATTTGGGAAATAAGCCTAACGTCGAAGTGGATGTAATTGTAGAAGAGCCGAATGTGGCCAAGACAGACAGCGCTGCGGGAACAAATAGGTTCCTTGCGATAAGCATACTCGTGGCGGCCGTATTGATATCGGGGACCATGCTGTATGTGTTCGGGCCGGGTAGGTTTGGCGGCACGGCGGTTCAGCCTTCGGGAGTCGCAACCACGACCGCTGCCGTAACAATGCCCAATTTCGTCACCAGCCTGCCTTATCCCCAGACCACCGTGGGTAACGAGGTCGTCTTGGGCAATCCAAAGGCTCCGGTCCAATTGGTGGAATACGGAGACTATCAATGCAGCTTCTGCGAGGCATATTTCAATCAGACCGAACCACTGATAAGGCAGCAATACGTGGCCTCTGGCCAGGTGAGCGAGGTGTTCAAAAACCTCGTGGTCATAGACAATTTCGTGCAGGGCGGGCATGAGTCGGAGGATTCCGCTATGGCTGCAAGCTGCGCCATGGATCAGAACAAGTTCTGGGAGTATCACGATGCCTTATATGCGTTCAAAGGGGTTAATCCAGGCGAAAATTCAGGCGATTTGACCCGAGACGTGTTCATACAGATAGCGACCAAATTAGGCATGAATGTGAGTCAGTTCACCAGCTGTTTCGACTCCAAGAAGTACAGCAGCCTCATAGCGAGTGACATAAAACAGGCCTCTTCCATCTTCCCGCAGGCGGCCACGCCCAGTTTCACTGTAAACGGCCAGGTGTTGCAGGGGGCGGAGCCATTCAGCGCTTTCCAGACGGTAATAAACGCCGCCTTAAAGAAGGCCGGCAAATAGACGCACTTAATTATTAATGAAGCGGATAGGGTGGGTAATATTGGTTATCGGGCTTTGGACGCTGGTCTCCCCGTGGCTGGCGCCCTTTTTGGGGATAAGCACCCTTTGGAGCAGTGTTTTCTCCGGTGCGGTGGTCATGATCTGCGGGTTGTGGTGGCTATTCGGCGACAAACCGCCGGCGGAAACTAAGTTATAAGCAATTCCTTATATATCCCCTTGACTTGCCCCACCCCAGAGGGCTATTTTTATATCAATGGCAATAAAAATATATTCAACGCCAACCTGCGTATACTGCAAGATGGCCAAAGACTTTTTCACTAAATATAACCTGCCCTACATCGACGTAGATGTGACCAAAGACGAAAAATTGGTGGAGGAGATGGTCAAAAAATCCCATCAGTTGGGCGTACCCGTCATAGACATCGACGGGGAGATCTTCGTGGGCTTCAATCGCGGCGTTATAGCCAAGAAATTGGGGGTGAGCTAGCCCCAGCACAACGAATCATGGGCGCTCCTTTGCGGAGCGCTTGCAGGTCTGGGATATAATATAAGGCAATGAACTACGAACTTATAATCATCGGCGGCGGGCCGGCCGGAGTCTCCGCCGGGATATACGCCGAGCGCAAAAAGATCAAGACATTGCTCATAGCCGAGTCCTTCGGCGGGCAATCAATCGTGTCAGCCGAGATTCAAAACTGGATAGGGACCAAATCAATATCGGGCTTGGACTTAGCGAAGGCTTTGGAAGAGCATCTTAAAGCCCATCAGGACATAGACATACTTGAGGGAGAGAGAGCGATCGGGGTCGTTAAGACGGAAGGCGGTTTCCAGGTTAAGACTTCCGGCGGAAAGACGTTTGACGCAAAAACAGTTCTGGTAGTGAGCGGAAGCCGCAGGCGGCGCCTCGGTGTGCCGGGCGAGGATAAATTCGACGGGCACGGGGTCTCTTATTGTTCGATCTGCGATGCGCCCATTTTCAAAAATAAGGATGTGGCGGTGATCGGTGGAGGCAACTCCGCATTGGAAGCGGTAGTGGATCTTTTGCCTTATGCCAAAAGCATAACCCTTATTCATCACAGCGCTGCGTTGAAGGGCGACAAGGTGACTCAGGATAGGATTGCAAGGGAGTCGAAGGTCAAAATGTATTTCAATGCCGAGACCAAGGAAATCGTCGGTGACGAGTATGTAACAGGCATAAAATACCAGGACACAGCTGCGAATGAGGCGGGGGAGCTCGCGGTGGACGGAATTTTCGTGGAGATAGGCATAGTGCCCAATTCCGAGCTGGTCAAAGACGTCGTCCAGTTGAATCCCGCTGGCGAGATCGTAGTGGACAAGGGGACCCAACGCGCTTCGCTGGAGGGCGTATGGGCTGCGGGAGACGTATGCGACGTGCTGTACAAGCAGAACAACGTGTCCGCCGGCGATGCGATAAAGGCGGTGTTGAACATCTACGCCTATCTCAATAAGTCCAAATAATCGGATGATCGTCATACTCCATAACATAAGGAGCTTGTACAATGTAGGCTCCATATTTCGCACGGCCGATGCCGCCGGCGTGGGGAAAATATACCTTTGCGGGATAACTCCGGGACCGCTGGATAAGTTCGGCCGAATCCGTCCGCAATTAGCCAAGGTCTCGCTGGGCGCGGAAAAGTCCGTGCCGTGGGAGAAAGCCGCCAACACCGCAAGACTGATCGATCGCCTTAAAAATGACAAATGGAAGATAATCGCGATCGAGCAGGATAAAAAATCGACGCCCTACTTTAAAATCAGAGCCAAAAATTTAGGAGCCAAGACGGCGCTCGTCCTGGGGAATGAAGTTAACGGTCTGCCGCAATCCATATTGCGTCGAGCGGATAAGATATTGGAGATACCGATGAAGGGACGAAAGGAATCACTGAATGTTTCGGTGACGTTCGGCGTAGCGATATTCCAACTCATGTACAATTAATTCCATGGATACTAACAAAAAATTAGCCATAATAACTATTTTTTCGATCATAGTCCTTGTTTTGGCCGGATTGATGGTGCGTCATTTTGTAGACGAGCATCAAACGAATATCAAATCTTCGTTGCCGACCACAACGGCGACGATAGGCGGCCAGCAATTCGAGCTCGAGGTGGCGACGACCCAAGCCGAACAGAACCAGGGCCTATCAGGAAGACCCAGTCTGGGCAAGAATGACGGCATGCTGTTTGTGTTCGATGCTCCCGGCATCCAGTACTTTTGGATGATAAATATGGAGTTTCCGATAGACCTAATCTGGATAAACGGAGATAAGATAGTCGGTTTCGAACAAAACATGCCCACCCCTGCGACCCTAAACTCAACCAGTACCGGCGACCTGCCGATCTACACCTCACCTGGCCTAGTGGACAAGGTAATAGAGATAAACTCGGGCGAGGTGGCCAGTCTGGGTCTGAAGATTGGGGACACCGTACAGATGAATCTTGGAAGCTACTAGGAGTCAGCATATAATGTAATCAAATGGCACGGATAGCGATAAATGGTTTCGGTAGGATAGGTCGTTTGTTCTTCAGACAGGCCTTTGAGATCCCGGGCGTCGATGTGGTCGCTATAAATGATTTAGGAGACGTCGAGAATCTTGGCTACCTGCTTAAGTATGACACCGTCTATAGGCGATATGACAAAGAGGTCAAAGCGGATTCACAGAACTCCAAGTTGATAGTGGACGGCAAAGAAATAGCTTTCCTGCAGATCAAGGATCCGGCGCAATTGCCATGGAAGGACCTTGGCATAGACATAGTGGTGGAATCTACCGGATTATTCGACGGCTATGACAAATCAAAGGTTCATCTCCAGGCGGGAGCCAAACGAGTCGTGATAACGGCACCAGCCAAGGATGATGACGGGCCAGATGGCCAGACTGTGCTTATGGGGGTAAACGAGGACAAGATGAAATCCTGTTCAATAACCTCGAACGGATCGTGCACGACCAATTCTGCCTCGCCGGTCATACAGATACTGTCTGATAATCCGGGGATTATCAAAGCCACTCTCTCAACGGTGCACGCATATACCGCAACCCAGAGCATTGTCGACGGGCCGATCCGCGGCGGACACGATTTCAGAAAGGGCCGCGCGGCTGCCCAGAACACAGTTCCGGAGACGACTGGAGCGGCGATATCCGTGGCTAGGGCCATACCAGAGCTTAAGGATAAATTCGACGGAGTATCGTTTCGCGTGCCGAATATCACTGGCTCCATATCCGATATCACTTTTCTTGCAAAGCGAAAGACGAGCGTCGAAGAGGTCAACCAGATATTGACCGATGCCGCAGCATCGCCCAGATGGCAGGGGATAATGAAGGTCACCAGGGATCCATTGGTTTCCTCCGACATAATCGGCGAACCTTATGGCGCAATCGTTCCTTTAGACCTAACGAAAGTGATCGACGGCGATTTGGTAAAGGTGCTTTCCTGGTATGACAACGAAGCTGGTTATGTCAGCACCTTAATAAAGCACGTTCAGGCGCTCTCAAAATTAATATAATAATTTATTGGAATGGACTCTTCTAAAGAACTTCTTCCAGTCGGTCGGCTCATCGGCGGCAGCTGGAAGAGGTATGTCAGTCGGTTCAATGATTTGGTGTGGATACCAATAATCCCGTCGCTGGTACTCGCAATCGGCGATTACCTTAATATTTTCAACAACGTGTTCCTGAAGGGGATAGGCGATTTTATGACCTTCGACGGCGTCCTTCTTTCGCTTTTATCGACGCTGGCGCTGATCTATGCCGTGCACAACAGCAAGCAATTCAATGAAAGCTACCGCTATGCAGAGAGCATCTTCTTCAGGTATCTGTGGGTGGTCATATTGGGCATGGTGATAATGATCGGAGGACTTTTTCTATTGGTCGTTCCAGCCTTAATTTTCACAGTATGGTTCACTCTGGCGGCATACGTCTTCGTGGTTGAGGGCGACCGTGGATTAGGGGCCATGCTTAAGTCAAAGGAATACATCCGCGGATATTTCTGGCAGCTGGTTTGGAGATTCGTTGTATTGATTTTAGTAGGACTTATCGTATCCATTGTGGCCGGCGTTCTAGGCTCTGCCGGAGGCCAGTCTGGGGCGATAGCCTCAAGTTTCATATTCGAGATATTGCTGGCGCCATACCTTGTGATATACGAACTTGGGATCTACGACAATCTCAGACAGTTGCGCCCGGAAATAGTCGGCACCAGAATATTGAACGGCAGGATTGGATTCACTTTCATTGCGATATGGGGAGTCGTCGCGCCGATATTGCTCGGAACGGTATCGATTTTGACCTATGGGGCGGCCGCCCTGGTACAGGCCATAATGAAGTAGTTTAAATGATCATATACATAGGCGCGGACCACCGCGGATTCGAATTAAAGAAAATCATAATCGAATATGTTAAGAACCTCGGCTACTCGGTCTCCGACCTTGGAAATTCAAAATATGAGGAGGATGACGATTACCCGGATTTCGCGGCGGCTGTCGCTGCGAAGGTCAGCGCCGATCCGACCGGCAGCGAGGGGATAGTGATCTGCGGTTCCGGCGTGGGCGTGGACGTGGTGGCTAATAAGTTTAGGGCGGTAAGGTCTGCTTTGTCGTTTTCTCCCGATCAGGCCGGCGCTTCGAAGGCGGACGACGCGACTAACGTTCTTGCTCTGCCCGCGGACTTTCTTGAATTGGACGTGGCTAAAAGGATAGTAAGCGTCTGGTTGCAGACTCCGATATCGACGGATGCCAGATACAAGCGTCGCCTGGATAAAATAAGAGAGTTGGAACAAAACATAAAGAATCAGTGATGCTAGTGCTGCCAGTCATAAATTGCCGCGACGCCGAGACCGCCAATGCCAATATAAAAAAGGCCGCGGATTTTTCCAATTGGGTGCACATAGATATAAGCGACGGTCAATTCGCGCCAGGAAAAACATGGGGCGACCCTTCCGTGCTCAGTGGTCTAAAGCAACAATTTCCAAGAATGCATTTTGAGATACATCTGATGGTCCAAGAGCCGGAGGAAGCAGCTAGGTCGTGGATGGGCGCCGGAGCGGATAGGGTAATAATCCCATTGGAGACGATGAAAGATCCGGGGTCGGTGCTGAACGAATCCCGCAAATACGGGACGGAAATAATGCTGTCCATTTCCCCGTCGACGCCGGCAGAAAACCTGATACCGTATCTGTCTTCTTTCACGGCATTTCAAGTCCTGGCCGTGAGTCCGGGGCCAGCCGGCCAGAAGTTTCAGTCTGGGGCGATAGACAAGGTTAGGTTCATCGAAAAGAGCCGCCCAACGGCAGTAATCGAGGTTGATGGCGGCATAGATCTGGATGTGTGTAGGTCGCTCGGCGCGGCTGGGGCCACGGCCGTTGCTTCGGCAACATACATCTTCAGCGGCCCTGACCCGAAACGGGCGTACAAGGAACTTACAAGCTGCTAGTCGTGCCCTTAAATACTCAGGAGCGCCACAAACTCCTGTGGTATAATTTGACTGCATGGCACTAAGTACGGATAAATTGCATCTTCTCCAAGATACGGCGGTCAAGATTAGGGAAACCGTAATCGAAACTTTAGTAGAGGCTGGTTCCGGGCATACGGCCGGGCCTTTGGGTATGGCCGATATTTTCACAGCCTTTTATTTTCATATCCTGAATCACGACCCCAAGAGGCCGGATTGGCCGGAACGCGATAGGTTGGTCCTGTCGAACGGGCATATCTGTCCGGTCCGCTATGTGGCTATGGCCTATGCTGGCTATTTCCCAATGGAGGAGTTAAAAACTCTCCGCAAAATAAACTCGCGATTACAGGGACACCCTCACCGTCAGGCTCTTCCCGGAGTCGAGACCACCTCTGGCCCGCTGGGTTCGGGGATCAGCCAGGCAATTGGCATGGCTCTTGCGTCGAAGTTGGACGGGAACAAGCATCGCATATACTGTCTGACCTCGGACGGAGAGCATGAAGAAGGGAATACCTGGGAAGCGCTGATGTTTGCGGGTAAGCACAAGCTTAACAACCTTATCGTAGTAATAGACCGCAATAACATACAGATAGACGGATTTACCGAAGACGTCATGCCTCTGGAGCCGCTTAAGGAGAAATACGAGTCTTTCGGCTGGCATGTTCTTGAAATAGACGGCCATAATTTCGAGGAGATAATCAGTGCAGTAGACGAAGCAAAGATCATATATGAGAAGCCGACGGTCATAATCGCCCACACTATTCCCGGCAAAGGAGTAAGTTTCATGGAGGGGGATTACACCTGGCACGGCAAGCCCCCGACCAAAGAGGAAGGAGAAAGGGCCCTAGTAGAACTGAGGGCCGCCCAAGCTAAGATAGAATCGGAGAAGCAATAAAATATAAAATGAAAGTAGTGAATTTCGTTATCGGTCTTGGTACGGCAATCATCCTCGTGGCATTGATCACGCTTGGCATCCAGGCGTTCTATCCTATGCCGCAGCCGCCGACGTTCCCCAACACGCCCGTCGCTCCGATTCAGCAATGCGCTAATAGCGATATGCAATGCATAGCCCAGGAAAATGCTGCCGCAGCGGCGCAAGCGGCAGCCAACAACCAATTCAATCAGGAACAGCAAACTTATTCTAACCAGATACAGATTTACAACAGGAATATATTCATAATAGCCAACATAGTCGGAGTGATCGTTTTCGCCATCGGCTTCTGGCTGCTGTTCGCAACTTCAATCGCCGCGCAGAGCGTTCCGATTGGAATAATGATCGCAGGCCTGTGCAGTATTATCTACGGCTATAGCCGTGGTTGGGGGAGTGTTAACGATCAGTTGAAATTTTTCATCGGTTTGGTGATCGCCGCCCTTGTGATCGGCGGGAGCATATGGCTTGTACAGCGGTATGCCAAGAAACGGGGGAGCGTCCAATAATAAAAAAAAGAATGATAAGGCCAGAAGAGAAATTAAATCCTAAACTGTTCGACACCGACGTCGAAATGAAACCGACCCGGGACGGTTACGGCCAGGGCATAGTTATAGCTGGAGAAAAAGATCCAAATATAGTCGTGCTGTGCGCCGACCTGACCGAGTCTACCCGGGCGGATGCCTTCGCCAAGAAATTCCCAGAACGCTTTTTCGAAGTGGGGGTTGCCGAACAAAACCTGGCGACGATCGCCGCAGGCCTGGGTGTCTCGGGGAAAATCGCCTTTATCTCTTCCTACGCCGCGTTCTCGCCCGGACGGAATTGGGAACAGATCCGCACGACCATAGCTTATAATGGTTCCAATGTTAAAATTGCCGGACACCATGCCGGGATATCAGTCGGCCCAGACGGGGCGACCCATCAGGCAGTCGAGGATATTGCGACCATGCGTGTAATGGCCAATATGACGGTCCTAGTACCCTGTGACGCGATCGAGGCCAAGAAGGCTACATTGGCTGCTGCTCATATGGCGGGTCCGGTCTATATACGCTTCGGCAGGGAGAAGTCGCCGATAATAACTACCGAAGAGTCCCCCTATTCCCCGGGTAAGGCAGAGGTATTCTGGGATTCGGAAAATCCCAAGGTGGCAATAATAGCCTGCGGCCAGTTGGTCTATCAGTCATTGGTGGCCGCGAAAGAATTGGAGGCGGAGGGAATCAACGTCATCGTTGTAAACAATCAAAGCATCAAGCCAATTGATAGCGTGGGCATAGTAGGAGCGGTCAAGCGGTGCGGCGCAGTTGTAACCGTCGAAGAGCACCAAGTTATGGGGGGAATGGGCAGCGCCGTAGCAGAACTTCTAGCTAAGGAACTTCCGGTGCCGATTGAATTCGTTGGGATGCAGGATGTGTATGGCGAGTCGGGCAAGCCCAATGAGCTCATTGAAAAGTACGGCATGGGCGTCAAAGATGTAAAAGCAGCGGTAAAAAAAGCTATAAACAGAATCAATGGCTAAGAAAAATAAATATGACGTCGTGTGTATCGGCGACGTGGTGATGGATGCCTTTATCACACTTGAGGACAAGGAAGCACGCATAGAATGGGACAAGGCGCATGAACACCCGCGGATTTCGATGTCATTCGCGGATAAGATCCCGTATAAATCTCTCACGGTGGCGCCGGCGGTGGGAAATGCGTCCAATGTCGCCGTAGGCGCAAGCCGCCTAGGCCTTAAGACAGCGATAATAACTGCGGTAGGCGGAGACCACTATGGCACCGAAATACAAAATCGCTATCACAAAGAAGGCGTAAGTTGCGAATATGTGAGGGTCAATAAAGACAAACCTACAAACTATCACTTTGTTCTGAATTATAAAGCGGAACGGACCATCCTCATCAAGCACGAGAAATTTGAGTATTACGATCCTCGGAAGATAGATTCAAACACCGGTTGGATATATTTTTCCTCCATCGCAGAGCATACCCTGCCGTTCCATAAGAAGGTCGCGGAATATCTGAAGAAGCATCCGGAGATCAAGATGGGATTCAATCCAGGCACGTTCCAACTGCGCTTCGGCGCGGATAAGCTGCGCGAAATATATAAACACACTTATGTTCTTTTCGTTAACCGCGAGGAGGCGCAGTTCATTCTGCACAGCAAAAATGAGGATATCATGCCCCTCTTTGCGGGGTTGCACAAACTTGGACCGAAGGTCGTAGTAATTACTGATGGCCCTGGGGGCGCGTACGCGTCCGACGGAGCCGATAAGTATTTCATGCCGTCCTATCCCGATCCAAGACCACCAATCTCGCGCACCGGAGCGGGAGACGCCTTTTCAACGGGATTCTTCTGCGGACTGGTGTACGGCCTATCTATTAAGGATGCATTGCGCTGGGCCCCAATAGAATCAATGCATGTTGTCCAATATTTCGGTGCACAGACGGGATTGCTGTCGAAGCCCGAGCTACTCTCGCTCCTCAAAAAAGCGCCAAAAGATTATTTGCCGAAAAAAATATGAAAACTCTCCACGAGGCATTAATCGACGCGGATAGCCGCAAAGTTGCAATCGGTCATTTCAATATATCTGACCTGGGGGCATTCAATGGAATAACTTCTGCAGCCGTAGAATTGAAGCTGCCGGTACTAATAGGCGTCTCCGAGGGCGAAAGGGAATTTATCGGAGTGAAGACGGTGGCCGCACTTATCAAATCATACAGGGAACAATACGATTTCCCGATTTATCTCAATGCCGATCACACCCATTCTCTGGATAAGGTTAAAGAAGCCGCCGAGGCTGGCTTCGATGAGATACTATTCGATGGTTCGGCATTGGGCTTCGAGGAGAATATATCCCAAACCAGGGAGGCTGTACGTATAATCAGATCCATAAATCCAGGTATAGTTATTGAAGGCGAGATAGGCTATATAGGTTCATCTTCCGAGATTATACAAAGCCGCCCCGAGAACTCGCTAAAGCTATCTACTCCGGAAGAGGCGGTTCGTTTTGTGAAAGAAACCGGCGTCGACGTTCTAGCGCCCGCCGTCGGAAACATGCATGGCCTCTTGGAGGCGATGGTGAAGGGTGACATGCATAAGCGGCTCGACATAAATCTCATCGGTGAGATAAAGAAGGCCTGCGGAATATTCATGACCTTGCATGGCGGCTCAGGAACGGCTGACGAAGATTTCATTGCGGCAGTGAGTGCAGGCATGAATATAATCCATGTCTCGACCGAGCTTCGCCTTGCCTGGCGGAATGGCATCGAAACTGCGCTGCGTGACAAACCGGACGAAATCGCCCCATATAAACTAGTCTCCGCATCCGTGGAGAATATACGTAAGATCGTGACTAATAGATTGTGCCTTTTTAACGGGATTAAGCTCGATTTATAGCCACCCCTTGAGTTTCTCTGATTAATCCTTACAATGGGGATTGCTACTTTGTGAAAAATGATAGAACTAAAGACAGAAAATAGGACTGCCCTAGGCAAGGCTAGCGCCGCATTGCGCAAGACAGGCTTGATTCCAGCTGAGCTTTATGGCCACGGCATTCCCAACGTACATTTGGCCGTGAACGCCCGTGAATTCGAAAAAGCCTATCGTACGGCCGGCGAGAACACAGTTATAACCGTTATGGTTGGTGGCAAGCCGGTTCCGGTTTTGATCTATTACGTCGAGCGTGACCGTATTAAGGACGAGGTGCTGGCGATCGATTTCTACCAAGTTAACATGAAGGAGGAGTTGCAGACTGAAATCCCATTGCGTTTTGAGGGCGAGTCGCCGGCGATTAAAGAGAATGGAATTCTCATTAAGGCCATGGACGCAGTCGAAGTTAAGGCTTTGCCGCAAGACCTGCCGGAATTTATAGTGGTTGACCTGACCAAGCTTGCTAAGATAGGCGACAGCATATACGTCCGCGATTTGATCCAAAGCAAAAAATTCGAATATATAATAGAACCAGATACGGTTGTTGCCAGCATCACTGAACAGGTTGAGGAGGAGGTTGTTGCTCCTACAATAACCCCAGAGGATGTTGTGGTAGAGACTGAAGAGAAAAAGGCTGAAAGACAGGCTAAGGCAGCGGAGAGTACAGAAAAAGAGGCTTAGAAATAAGCCTCTTTTTATAGCCCGATAGGCGCATTAAAGATATTGTCTTTGCGATAACTCCTATAAGGCGTAAAATGTAGTAGAGATGAGGCTTAAACCCCGAATAATTTGTGACATCAAACCGGGAGGCGTGGATGTGTTTACGAAACGCAAGCCGCTTGTAAACCTTAGCGCTATCAAGCGACCCATTGTGCCGAAACAATGGAAAGTTATGACATTCCTCGCTGTTATGTTGCCCTTCCTGTTTCTCACATCTGCTCTGGCTCCAGTTACGGCCGGGAGCACCGCGACATCAACCAGCTCGACTGATGCGCAGCGCCAAGCGCTGGAGACTCAATTACAGCAGCTTGAAAGCCAGATATCAGCCGACCAAACTACGATCTCCAACTATGAGAAGCAGGGCAAGAGCCTTACTACGGAAATAGATACCCTGAACGCGAACATCGCCAAGATAAATCTGCAGATAAAGGCGATCAATATATCGCTCAACGAGCTAAATGGAGAGATACAGGTAACAAACTCGCAGATCGGCACCACTGAGAGCAATATAAGCACTAGTAAGGTCAACTTAGCGGGCGCTCTGCAGAGTATGTATGAAACTGGGGATCAGAGCCTGGCTGAGATCCTTCTTGCCCATCCGCAGATATCGGATTTTTTCGACAACGTTAACAATCTGGATCTGTTGCAGCAAAATGTGCAAGTTGCAATTGCGAACCTTGCCTCGATGGAGACGACCCTTCAGAACCAGAAGCAGGAGCTTGGCATAAAACTGTCCGATACCGCGACGATGGAAGCCTATCAAGCCCAACAAGCCCAGGCCTTAAAGGCCACTGAGGCTGATAAGACCACTCTGCTGACGGAAACCAAAGGCAAGGAGTCCACTTACCAGAAAATATTGGCCACTACTCAGCAGACCGCTGCCCAGATACGCAGTCAGATATTCCAATTGCTGGGCGGCGGACAGTTGACCTTCGAGCAGGCTTACCAGTTCGCTTCGACTGCGCAGGGCGCAACAGGAGTCAGGGCGGCTTTCTTGCTGGCCGTGCTCGACCGAGAGTCCGCTTTGGGTCAGAACGTAGGAAAGTGCAGCTATGAAACGGCTATGAGCCCATCGAACATCCCGATATTCCTGCAGATAACGAAGTCGTTGGGGCTAGACCCGGACCAAATGCTCGTGTCGTGTCCTAATGCCGACGGAGTGTATGGCGGAGCTATGGGCCCGGCGCAATTCGAGCCATCTACCTGGATGCTTTACTCGTCAGAGGTGTCGAGTATAACTGGGAACAGTCCCGCATCGCCTTGGAATGATGCTGATGCCTTTACTGCAGCGGCGCTGTATCTCAAGGATGTCGGAGCAGCTACCAATGAGCAAAAGGCGGCGGCCGAATATTACTGCGGGGGCAACTGGAACCGTTATGTGTGTACGCAGATATACGGGCTTAACGTCATTGAACAGGCTGACCAGTTCCAGCAGGATATAGACGTGCTGACTAACTCATCAAGCTAACAATAGGATGGAATTAGACCCGCGATTGCATTTTGTCGTTGCCACGGCGATAGTCGAGAAAGACGGCAAGTTCCTGATTGCAAAACGGGCGGCGACAGAAAAAGCATTCCCAAATAAATGGACCGTGCCCGGCGGCAAGTTAGTCTATAGCGAATATAAGAATCTTCCATATGAGACCGAATTCCCACAATGGTACAACATGTGCGAATGGGTCGTGCGTAAAGAGGTGATGGAAGAAGTGGGTGTTGAGGTAAAAGACGTCAAATATCTGACTGATTTAGTTTTCGTCCGTCCCGATGGGTATCCCGTCGTCACTCTTTCGTTCTGGTGCAAGTATGTCTCCGGCGATCCAAGGCCCGGCAAGGATTTAACCGATGTGGCATGGGTCACTGCGGCGGAGGCTAAGCAATACGACATGATCGACGGCATCCCGGAGGAGATAGGGGAAGTAGAGAAGATTTTAAAAAAGGAAATATAGCCATAATAGTTTACAGATGATACTGCAAGTCGGCGTAAAAATATTTTTGCAAAACACCGAAGGTAAGTATCTTTTGTTGCATAGGTCGCCCATAAAATACAAGGATATTAAGGGAACGTGGGACATAGCGGGCGGCCGCATAAATCCAGGATCGCCATTGATCGAGAATTTGCGCAGGGAGGTCAAAGAAGAAACCAGTCTAGAAATCATCTCTGAGCCGGTTTTGATATGTGCGCAGGATATCCTGCGCGGCGAAGAAAAGCACGTCGTCCGTCTTTCATATCTGGGCAAGACTAAAGGCGAGCCTGTCCTTGATTTGAACGAGAATACCGAATATCGGTGGGCGTCCCCTGAGGAGTTGAGGAATTGGGATGACCTTGATGTCTATGCCAAAGAGATTGTCGATAAGGGTTTGCTTGGATAGAGTTTTTGTAAGAATAAAAAACGACCGGTACGGTCATTTTTAAATACTGCGTATTAAGCCCTATTGTTGGGCTTTCTTGAATGCCTGCACTATGGGGTCGAAATCCCCCTCTAAAATTTTCTCGATGTTATGCCATTTTTTGCCGATGCGGTGATCGGTGATGCGGTCATCGGGGAAGTTATAAGTGCGGATTTTCTCTGACCGATCAGCTGAGCCGATCTGTTCCCGGCGCAGGTCGGTTACCGACCCGGTGGCCTTCAACTGCTCTATCTCGTAAAGCTTGGCGCCTAGTATTTCCAGGGCTTTTTCGCGGTTGGCGTACTGTGATCGTTCCGATCGGGAACTGACCACAATGCCCGTAGGTTTGTGCAGGATCCTGACCGCGGTCTCGACTTTGTTCACGTTCTGCCCGCCTGGGCCGCCAGCACGAGAAAAAGTAACCTCCAGATCGTTTTGGTTAAGATTTACTTCCTTAGCTTCGACTATCGGCAATACTGCGACCGAGGCTGTCGAGGTATGAACCCTCCCGCTCTTCTCGGTCTTAGGGATGCGTTGTACGCGATGGACGCCTGATTCCTGTTTGAGATCGTCGTAAACACCTTCGCCATCAATTTCACAAACGAAAGTTTTATAGCCGCCGATAGTTCCCTCGCTCGAATCCAATAAGATGAACTTCCAATTGCGCCTAGCGGCATACCGTTGGTACATCCTAGCGAGGTCGCCAGCGAAAATAGAGGCCTCGTCTCCGCCGGCCCCGGCTCTCACTTCCAAAATTATTTTATTAGTAGTCATAAGCTATGACTATATTCTATTCAAGAATTCGACAAGCCTATTTCTTTGGCTTGGCCTTGGTCGCAGCGCGTCGGACCTTCTTTTTAGCTGCCGGCTCAACGGCCTTAGAGCGTCGCGAAGCAAAGCGCTCGATTCGCCCTGCGGTGTCGATCAATTTCTCCTTACCTGTATAGAAAGGGTGGCAGTTGCTGCAAATTTCGATTTGTAGCTCGGGCCTGGTCGAACCGACCAAGAATTCGTATCCGCAAGCGCATTTAACCTTGGCTTTTGGGTAGTATGTTGGGTGTATTTTTTCCTTCATTGCGACTTAGATTACCACTGGCGGGCTGGGTTTGACAAGCCTAAGCCAAGGCCTTAATATATCCCTGCTCACTAATGATGACAGGTCATTTACAAGTAAACAAAGCATAATAACCAAATTGGTAAAGGTTCAAACAATAATAATAGAGTAAATATAGAGAATTTTTTAGTTGTCCCAAAGCACTTTACTTTCGACTGGTCCCGGAGCATTTATGTTCCGAAGGCTATCGGAAGTTTTTTTGAGGATTTGATCCTGGTCCAGGATGAACGCTGGCGGTGTGGATAAGGCATGCAAGTCGAGCGGAATTTATTTTGAAGAAGTTGCGATTACATCAAGACGACGGATTTATAAATTTAGCGGCGAACGAGTTAGTAACACCCTGGTACGTACCTCGAAGACGGGGATAGCTCGCTGAAAGGCGAGGTAATACCCGATATTGTCGAAAGACGAAAGTCGCAAGACGCTTTGAGATCGGCCTAGGTCCGATCAGCTAGTTGGTAAGGTAACGGCTTACCAAGGCTATGACCGGTAGGGGAGGTGAGAGCCTGACCCCCAACGACGAGACTGAGACACGGCTCGTACTCCTACGGGAGGCAGCAGTCGAGAATATTCGACAATGGGCGAAAGCCTGATCGAGCGACACCGCGTGCAGGATGAAGGCCTTCGGGTCGTAAACTGCGGTAGTATGATAAGAATGCAAATGACTGTCATACGGAAAGAGGTGGGTAACTACGTGCCAGCACCAGCGGTAATACGTAGACCTCAAGCGTTATTCGGATTTATTGGGCGTAAAGAGTATGTAGGAGGTTTCGCGCGTCTTTTGTTAAAGCCCAGGGCCTAACCCTGGAAGTGCAGGAGATACGGCGGAACTAGAGGAGGTTAGAGGTGCATGGAACTCACGGTGTAGGGGTGAAATCCGTTGATATCGTGGGGAACACCAAAGGCGAAGGCAGTGCACTGGGACCTTCCTGACTCTGATATACGAAAGCGTGGGGAGCAAAAAGGATTAGATACCCTTGTAGTCCACGCCCTAAACTATGTCTACTAGCTATTTCGAGTATCGACCCTCGGAGTGGCGCAGCTAACGCGTTAAGTAGACCGCCTGGGAAGTACGGCCGCAAGGCTGAAACTCAAAGGAATAGACGGAGACTCGCACAAGCGGAGGAGCATGAGGTTTAATTCGACAGCACACGAGGAACCTTACCAGGGCTTGAAATGTACACAGTAAGCCGCCAGAAACGGTGGCCCTCCGCAAGGACTGTGTGCACAGGTGCTGCATGGTTGTCGTCAGCTCGTGTCGTGAGATGTTCCCTTCAGTGGGGAAACGAGCGCAACCCCCGTTCTGCGTTGCAAGTATCGCAGGAGACTGCCGCGATTTCCGCGGAGGAAGGAGGGGATGACGTCAAATCCGCATGGCCCTTTGATGCCCTGGGCAACACTCATGCTACAATGGACGATACAGAGGGAAGCCAAGCCGCAAGGCGGAGCCAATCCCACAAAATCGTCCCCAGTTCGGATTGCGGGCTGCAACTCGCCCGCATGAAGTTGGATTCGCTAGTAATCGTGGATCAGCTATGCCACGGTGAATACGTTCTCAAGTCTTGTACTCACCGCCCGTCACGCCAAGGGAGCCGGGAGTACCTGAAGCCGCTCACATAGGTGCGGAGCCGAATAGTTCGGCGCTTATGTGAGCGGTTAGGGTAAGTTCGGTAACAAGGGCGAAGTCGTAACAAGGCACGGGTAGCGGAAGCTGTTCGTGGAACACTTACATTTAAAGAACGAATCTGACACATATTGTCAGATATAGGTATTGATCGAGGAGCCATTTAAGTCTCGATTCCTTCTAGGGTAACCTAGACTGTATAGCTTTGGGATAACTAAAAAGTTTTCTATTCTATGCCTGGAACCAATATAATTAGGTGATATCGCTGGTATGCATCGGTTTTTAGGCGACAACAAATAAGTCAAATTAATATAAAGTGTGCTAATATAAGTGATATGGCGACTAGCAAAACTGTAATGATAGTCGAAGACGACTCATTCCTATCCCAGCTATTGAGCAATAGGTTGGGTAGAGACGGTCTTAATATAATCCGCGCCGGAGACGGCGAGGAGGCTTTGGGTGTGCTAAAGAATACGAGACCAGACCTAATCCTTTTGGATCTGATCTTACCAAAGAAGTCTGGTTTCGAGGTGATGGAAGAGATACAGAGAAACCCATTGCTAAAGAAGGCCCCTATAGTAATAATCTCCAATCTTGGTCAGGACGACGACATATCGAGGGGCAAGCAATTGGGCGCCATCGAATACTACGTCAAAGCCAAAATATCCATAGAGGACCTAGTTACAAAGGTCCAGGAGCTCCTGAACTCCTCGTCCAAATAGTGGTTGTGAATAAGTGTTGTTTGAGTATCTGGTGCATGAGGATATAATGTATGTAAATCCCAATAAAGGTCGAGGTTTTTAATAGTCATCAAATAAGATAATAAGTCGATTTAAAGATAATAAATGAAAGAAGTAACTAAAAAGGGTTTTACCCTAATCGAGCTCTTGATCGTCATCGCTATCTTAGGGGTCTTGGCCGCAGCCGTGACCATTATCCTCAACCCGGCCGAACTCTTGGCGCAAGCCAGGGATGGCCAGAGAATCTCGGACATGGATACGGTAAGGACGGCAATTAACACCTATTTATCGCAGGTAACAACAACGCCAAATCTGGACCTAGCTGGCTACAGCCAGGGCGGAACAGCTTACGGCGGAGGCGGATGCAGTGCCACTAGCAGCAGCGTCGTGCCATTTGGTTATGCAAGCACCACTGCTGGTCTTACTCCAATCGCCACATCTTCTTCCGCAGCCACCGTCAGGCTTACTACTGGTGTTGGTTGGGTTGATGTGAATCTGGCTAGCTTGCCCGGCGGTTCGCCGCTGGCAGTTCTGCCGGTGGATCCCGTTAACACTGGTAACTATGCGTATTGTTACGTAGGTGACAACACGGCCGTAGCTCCCAACTACTCATTCAAGCTCGCAACTCGTCTGGAAAGCGTAAAATTTGGATCAAAGGAAATCCAATACGATGCGTCTACCTCAACCATAGCTTGCGTTCCTGGTGGTAGTCCGAGTCCGACCGATGCGCACTGTTTCTATCAGGTCGGCACAAACCTAGGTTTATAGAAGATTTACCTAGTTAGTTTCGAAAAAACTGCCTTAAGCATCGCGCTTAAGGCAGTTTTTGTGCTCTCCCCCTTATCCACAGTCCAATATCGTCGAATGCTTTATATCAATAGACGATTGCTATACACTATATTTGAAGCAAATATTTGCTTGTGCTTTCCGTCCAAGTCAATATATAAACTAGTCATTTATGTTTAATACTAAAAAGGGTTTTACCCTAATCGAGCTCTTGATCGTCATCGCTATCTTAGGGGTCTTGGCCGCAGCCGTGACCATTATCCTCAACCCGGCCGAACTCTTGGCGCAAGCCAGGGATGGCCAGAGAATCTCGGACCTAGACACCTTAAGGACGGCGTTAAACACGTATCTGTCCGAGTCGCCAACATTCCCACCGGTCCTTAATTTTGCCGGTTTCGGCCTTGGGGGCGGATGCACTGCGACTGGAACTCCGCAGCAGTATCCGTTCAACAACAACTCAACAACAACCCCGTGTACGGTTCCCGTATCGACGCCCACAACGACCATGAGGAGTGTGAACGGTTATGGCTGGGTTGATGTGAACTTTACCAGCCTACCCGGCGGTTCGCCGTTAACGCTATTGCCGGTAGATCCGACAAACAGCACGTACTATATGTATGGCTACGACAGCACTACGACAAACTATACTTACAAGCTTGCGGCTCATCTTGAGAGCGTAAAATTCGTCGGGAAGGAAGTTCAATATAGCGCGGCGACTTCAACCCAAAACTGCACGCCAGCGAATGGCACAGCTTCGTATTGTTGGTATCAGGTCGGTACCAATCTAGGGTTGTAACTCAATCAAAGCCGATATGCCTTTGTCATCGGAAACATGCCTATTTAGAGGCATGTTTCTTTGCTATACTTAACACAACGTAATGCTTCAGATACCCGAAGATAAGCTAAAAGAAATCCTGCTAAAGGACGGGCTCCTCGACTCTCAGACATTCGATGCCATAGCTTCCGACGCTAAAAGACTTGGCCAAAGCGTTGCCGAGAGTATAATCTCGCGCGGCCTAATGACCGATTCTTATTATAGTTCGGTCTTGTCTAGCTACTTCAACACAGCTTTAGCTAACCTGGATAAGATCGACATTGATATCTCTGCTCTGACCTTGCTTACGGAGGATGTGGCCCGACAGAAGCGCGTCGTGCTGTTCGGACGCAATCCGGACGGTTCGATTAAAGCGGCAATGGAAGACCCATCGGATTTGGTCACAGTGCAATTTTTGGAAAGCCATCTCAAAGCCCCTATAAAACCATTCCTGGCCAGGGATGTCGATCTAAACAAAGGATTTGCACTTTACAGCCAAGCAACGGCACACGATTTCAAGAAAATAATTTCTGACAACCTCGAAGCATCACTTCGCAGCAAGATAAGAGGGGAGCAGGCCGCGACCGAAGTGCCGATAGTCGCCATAGTCGATAACATTATCTCTTATGCCATGGCCCTAGGCTCGTCGGACGTTCACATCGAGATATTCGAGGACTTCATCTATATCCGTTACCGGATAGACGGAGTACTCAAAGAGGTTTTCCGTATGCCCACACAGATACATAGCGCAATAGTGGCCCGTTTGAAGCTGCTATCCGGAATGAAGATCGACGAGCATGGCAAGCCGCAGGACGGAAGATTCCGATACAAGATAGGTTCGGACCTAGTGGACCTCCGTGTGTCGGACATACCAACCTTCTACGGCGAGAAGATGGAAATGCGTATATTGCCATCGACCAACCGTCCGCTTTCTTTCCAGGAGCTGGGCATGTTCGACGATACAGCCAAGATAGTCGAGGACAACGTGAGGAGAAGTTACGGCATGGTGTTGGTGACCGGCCCGACAGGATCAGGCAAGACGACCACGCTTTATTCGGTTCTGAACATACTTAACCGTCCAGAGGTGAATATCGTGACCGTCGAAGACCCGATCGAATACAACATAAAGTTCGTCAATCAAACGCAAATCAACGATGCTGCTGGGATAACCTTCGCCGAGGGGCTTAGGTCCATTCTCCGTCAGGACCCGAACATAATACTGGTGGGGGAAATCAGAGACAGCGAAACTGCCGACATAGCCGTGCAGGCCGCACTCACGGGCCACTTAGTCCTATCTACGCTTCACACGAATGACGCACCCACGGCCATCCCACGTTTCATAGACCTCAAGGTTCCAGCCTTCCTGGTGGCGGCCGTTTTGGATGCCGTAGTAGCCCAACGTTTGGTGCGTAAGATATGCGATTCTTGCATATATTCTTATGAAGCGACCCCGGAAATGATAGCGGCCATTGAAAAACAAGCCGAGGCGTCGGGATTGTCTGGAGCGCGAATGCCTAAGACGCTTTACGCCGGAAAGGGTTGTCCGGTATGCGGGGGCAGCGGATACCGTGGGAGACTTGGTATATATGAGGTGCTCAATGTCAGCGATGACGTCCGTAAGTTGATCATCGACCCGAGTTTCATGATCGATAACCTGCGCGTACTGGCTAAAAAAGAGGGTATGATAACGATGTTCGAGGACGGTCTCCGCAAAGTCGAGCGGGGTATTACGACCGTCGAGGAATTGCTTAGGGTTATAGGAGAATAATGAGATTCCATTACGTGGCGTCACAACCAAATGGTCGGATCGTCGAGGCTGATGTCGAAGCTCAGGGGCCTTCAGACGTCCTGACTTGGATGGCCACGCAGGGATTGCGACCCGTGTCTCTAAAGGCAACGGGCGGGCTTCAGGCCAAGGGGATTCAGGGTATATTCGGACAGTCGATAACAATTGAGGACCAGGTATTTTTGACGAAATATTTGGCACTGATGCTTAAGGTGGGAACGGACCTATTCAAAGCGATAGATATTCTAATAGCCGATTTTGATAAGCCGATAGTAAAGGCCCTGCTTATTGAAATAAGAGACAATCTTGGTAAGGGTCAACCTTTTTATACTACATTCGCCAAATATCCTAAGTTTTTCTCTCCAGTCTTTGTGAATTTGGTAAAAGCGGGCGAGAGGTCTGGTAATCTTGAAGGCGTTTTCGACAACTTAAGCACTACCCTAGAGAAGGACGCGGAATTGCGCGGCAATATAAAGGGTGCGCTTATTTACCCAATCATTTTGGTGTGCATGGCCATAATAATAGTTTTAGGAATGGTGACTTTTATTCTCCCCAAGATCGCAGCGAGCTTTTACACCAACGCCATCACTCCGCCACCTTTTTCGGCGGTTGTATTCGCTATAGGCCTGTTTATGGGCCAATACGTGGTTGAGATAATGATTGGCTTGGTCGTTTTGATAGTCGGAGGCGTGTTCTTTTTCCGCAGCGATTTCGGCAAGTTTATATTCAACCGTATGGTGGACCGTATACCAGTAATCAATGAGGTGGTCCATCGTATAGCCCTGCAGCGTTTTGCCAGCACCCTATCTTCGTTGATGAATGCCGGGATGCCTATAATAGAGTCTTTGGAGATATCTGCCGAAGCCGGGGGGTCGAATGAAATGAAGGCGGCGTTGTTGCGCATATCGCGTGAGGGAATTGCCAAGGGCCTTACTATCGGCGAGGCCTTCCGCAAGGAGCCGTATTTCCCGCAGGTGGTCGTGAACCTTATCTCGATATCGGAACAGGCCGGACATTTGGAGAATATCTTGGGGACCTTAGCTGAGTTCTATGAGGGTGAAATAAACTCATCTGTTAAGACGTTGGTCGCATTCATAGAGCCGGTTTTGCTCGTCGCCATCGGACTAATCGTGGGGACTATTGCGTTGTCGATCATAGTCCCGGTATATCAATTAACCGCGAGTACGGGTTAATATATTAATGAACATGAAAAAACACAACTCTGGTTTCACTCTAGTCGAATTATTGATGGTAGTGGCTATCGTCTCTGTCATAGCTGGGATAGGCTCGGCCAGCTATTACAATCTACGTGAACAGACGGAAGTAAGCTCAATGACCGAACGTATCGTCGCGGATATGCGGGCGACGATGAGTAAGACTGCCGCAGATGCGAACAGTCAACAATGGGGCATGCATTTTGACAATACCGTTGCGGGTCAGGATTACTACACTATCTTTACCGGCGCGCCGCAGATCACATATGGATCATGGCAGTCGCCAGCTCTGGTTATGGCTTCCGATGGTGTAAATATGTGGACGGCGGGTTATAGCTGCAGTTGTGCCGTCAAAATAACTCCTACTGGTTCGATGACCACATATTCTGGATTAAATACTCAGCCTAATGCTATGGCTTTCGACGGGGTCAATATGTGGACGGCAAATGCCAATGGTACCGTCACCAAAATAAGTCCCACGGGCGTGATGACGACATATTCCACTCCGGGGGTTTATTTTGGCGGTATCGCTTTCGATGGGGTCAATATGTGGGCGGACGACTATAGTACTGGCGCCATAATCAAAATAAGTCCCACGGGCGTGGCGACATCGATACCCCTCACAGGTTCAGGCTATATATGGGGCCCAGATGGTATCGCTTTCGACGGGGTCAATATGTGGGTGGCAAACTCCGCTGACCCCAGTTATTCCGTCACCAAAATAACCCCCACGGGCGTGATCACGACATATACCGGGATGAATTCCGCTCCTCGAAGTATCGCCTTCGACGGGACCAATATGTGGGTGACGAATTATAATAACAGCGTTACGAAGGTCACTCCCACGGGCGGGATGACGATATATACGGGAACGGGCACGTATCCATACAGCATCGCCTTCGACGGGACCAATATGTGGACGACAAATGCAGCCGACCCCAACAGCACCGTGACTAAAATAAGTCCCACGGGCCAAATGACCACGTATTCCGGGGTGGGGTGGATGCCGTCGGCAATCACGTTCGACGGGGCCAATATGTGGGTGATAAACGGCACCGGTACTGTGACGGAGATACCTAATGCGCCGCAACAAAACGTGGACGAAGTCTCTTTCAGCGGCACTACTCTGAATTTTACTAATCCAGCCGTTGGTGCTTCAACCAATATCATCTTCACCAAGCCGCTTGGATTGCCGTTAAATTCGGCGACAATAACCATAGCCAATCCCAAGGCTTCACATACCATAACTATAGATACAAATGGGACGATTAACTTCTGAGATAGGCAGGAGAATCGATTGGCTTCGCAACTCGATAAGGAATAGCCCAAGCAGCGGGCAATCTCTGATGGAAATATTGATCTCCATCACCATCGCTACAATAGTGACGAGCGCGGCGGTGGGCGCTCTTTTATTGACTACGGCAAGCAATAGCAGAAATCGCGCCACGGAACTAGCTACGCAATATCAGCAGGAATTGATGAACAATCTGCGCTCGGTCGCTGAAAGCAATTGGTCGCAGATATATAACCTGAACAAGGGGACCGGTTCGATGTATTATCTGGCCACGTTCCAGCAGCTTCCAGGCACGTTTAATGTAACGTTCAATTCGCCGACCATTACAGCCAACAGCACCAGCACCAATTTCAATACAAGCCTGGTCGCGGCGACCAGCGGCTATGCCGGCGATAACATCCTAATAAATTCGCTGCCGTTTACCGTCAGCGTAATTAACGGAACCTCCACACTTACTTTAAACACATCCTATTCTGGAACCTCCACCACAGCACTTTTATATCGCAATTTCTCGATCAGGACAGGAGTGGAGACCATAACCACCAATAAGATCACCTTTTCGAGATGGTTCTCAATACAAAATATATTCCGTGACACCTGCGGCACCGGTGCGATATCGACCGCTACAGCTACGGCCTGCACGGTGGCTACTTCCACCGGAAATCTGACTGGGATATTGCAGGATCCGTCCACACTCCAAGTGACGGTCAATATAACCTGGAGTACGGGCCAAGCCCAAGGTTCATACGTGGTCAGTCAGAATATATCTAGAACCAGTGATCAAGTCATACGTTTCAACGATTGGAGTGGGGGACTGATCGCCAATTCAAGCACTGTGTTTACCCAACCAACAAATCAATATTCTTCCACTACAGGATCCATAGTGACCAGCCCTGGAGTGCTGCAGCTAAGCCAGTAATGGATTAGCAACTTACTTTTGGGAGAGGTAAGCTATATATATGTCAGTAAATAACCGAGAAAGCGGCATAGCTACTTTGCCTACTATATTGATTTTGTCGGCAATAATAATAGTAGTGGCGGTCGCTGCGGTAGGGATTGCAGCCAGCTTGGCCACAACGGCCAACAGCCAGCGTATAGCGTCGCAGGCTTTGTCTGATGCCAAGGCTGGGTCGGACGATGCCTTCATGCGAGTGATCCGCTATAAGAACTGCCCCGCCACTATCGGCTGTCCGTCAGCTTACACGTTGACCATAGGCCCAAACGACGTTGCTAATGTTACAATAAAAGGCAGTGCTGCTGTCGGCGTAATAACCATAACATCCGAAGGGGTTTCCTTGGGCAGACGCGTAAAATTACAGACTATAGTCGGAGTCGATAGCACCACGGGGTTGGTTAACCTTGAG
This sequence comes from uncultured Candidatus Saccharibacteria bacterium, assembly GCA_964559765.1. Classification (GTDB taxonomy): domain Bacteria; phylum Patescibacteriota; class Minisyncoccia; order UBA6257; family Colwellbacteraceae; genus JAMCRD01. Next base: position 63,128 of record CAZLHU010000001.1, on the reverse strand, counting down.
TCATCGAAACAAATCCCAGACTGACGTTTTAATGGATAATCTAAAAACATATTGGGCCAAATTTATAGAGGCATTCAATCCAAATAAGCCGTTGGGTGGGCTTGAGGTTTCAGACACCGCCCTGCAATATCTTGAACTGCGCGGCGGAAAGAAGGGTAGGGCGACCCAGATATCCCTGCGTTTGCCCCCTGGGGTGATAGAATCGGGCATCGTCAAAGACGGAGCGAGGTTTGTCGCGGCGCTGCGCATGTTGCACAAACAGATAACGCCGACCAATTCAAGGCCCATAGACGTCATACTCACCATACCGGCCAACGATGTCTATGTTCAGACTTTTAACGTCCCTACGATGGGTGATGACATCTCTGAGGCAGCAGACCTGAATATGCGGATGGTTTCACCGATCGACGTCAACACTTCTTATTACGGCTGGCAAAACATTCCGACCAGAGAGGCTAATAATTTATCCGACCAAGTTGAATTATTGGCAGCTTTCGCGGATCGCAAGGTTATCGATGAATACGTTAAGGCCGTTCAAGAAGCAAATTATTACGTAGCCGCGGTAGAGTCTTCCACCATAAGTCTGGGGCGTAGCCTATATTCGAGCGGGCTCATAAATAAGACGTCTCCCTATCTCGTCGTACAATTCCAGCCCGCCGGGATATATTTTATGATCCTCAGAAACAATAGCATAGCATTCAATTTCTTCTCGCCGTGGGCTTCGATTCAAGGGCAAAACCAGACGATAACATTGGATAGCGTCAAGAATCTTATGGAAGTTGAGATAAGGCGTTTGCTTAATTTCCATTCCAGCCATTGGGGCGGTCAGATCGGCGATATCGCCCTTATGCTGCCTTCTATGAGGGATGAGTTGTTGGCTGACGTGAAGGCCCGCTTCCCATCGGCCACGGTCAGCATTATCGATAATGAAAGGGTGAGTGCGATTTACGGCGCAGCGTTGCGCGGGCTGGTTCCGCGATCAAAGGATACCGATATAAGCTTGAGCAGCGTAACCGCTCACGAGGCCTATCGCGGAGATCAGATACTCCAATACCTTGAGTTCTGGAGAAGCGTGGTGATAACCATCTTCGCGGCCCTACTCATCCTATTTATGATCTCAGATTTTTATTTAAACAGCATCGCAAATGATGTCTCTAAGAGCAAGAACGCCGGCTTAAGCCAGACGGAATCGGAGCAGCTGGCCGGCCTTGAAACCAGCGCGACCCAATTCAATAGCATGGTTTCAATGATTGCAGAGGCTAGGAGCGGCCAGATCAAGGTGTCGTGGCTTATAGGCGATATAAACGCCGCAGCCGCACTGGACAATATTTCCATAAGTCGCGTGTCGCTTCAGACCTCTAATGAATCCGGGGTCATAATAGGCGATGCCAGCAGTGAGGATGTCGCGGCTGATTTCAAGAACAAAATTGCTGGCATACCGCAACTTAGCCAGGTGCAGATACCATTTTCGACGATAACCATAGCCACCAACGGCTCGGTCAATTTTACGATCACTTTCCAGGTTAACGGCTGGGGCGTGCCTTCGGCCGCTTATAATCCGGCATCTATAAATAGCACTGCGGCGACCACTACAAGTTCTTTGGACAACACTCTAACGGCGACCAACACGGCGAGCATAGGACAACAGCTATCCAGCCTTACTCAATTGGTGCCGGACAATAATCCCAATGTAAAGCCAGTGATTTTCAGTCATTTACAATTCACGTCGATATCCGCACCAATTACGGTACAGGTGTCCACCGCAGACAAGACGACCGCCGATATACTTAACAGCGCACTTAAGAAGTCATCGCATTTCAGCGATGTTCAGATATCCCCAGAGACTATAGATAGTAACGGCAGGATTGTGTATTCAATTAACTTCACCTACGTTCCTTAGTTCGGTGAATTTTTCAGATCTTGATAGATCTTATCGAAGGCCCCCTCTAATATCTTAGAATTGTTGCGGCTTATGTGATTGAGCACGAATTCGCCGGCTTTCTTACGTTTCACCTCTTGTCCCGGTCTCACCCCTATGCGTATGCGTGAAAAATCTTTTGTGCCCAACGCGACGATAACGGACTCTATCCCATGATGCCCAGCCGCGCTTTGTCCCGCGGATATCTTGAAGTTGCCCAGGGTCAGGTCGGAATCGTCGTGGGCAACCGACAATTGGTCTCCCGCCAAATCGAAATATTTCACGGCTGCGGCTGCGGCTATACCCGATTCATTCATGTATACAAGCGATTTGGCTAAAATAAGTCCGTTAGATTTGGCGTATTCGAAATAGCGGGCTTTCTTGAAGCTGACGCCCAGCACAGAAGCCAGGTAATCTACGAAGAGCCCGCCAACATTATGGTAAGTGCCCTTGTACTCCTCGCCCGGGTTGCGCAATCCCAGCACAAGCTTAACGCCCATCAATCCTTGATCGCTTGCCCTCATCGATAAAATTGTATTAGAATGGCCTCGATGAAGCAATCTCTTATGCCGCTATGGGAAATTTTAGAGATCCTCGCGGTGGCAGTCATCTCCATTTTTCTGATATATCAGTTCATAGCCAAGCCGTTCGTGGTTAACGGCGCAAGCATGGAGCCCACGTTTATAAGCGGCAACTCCTGGTATGACAGCGAATACGTCCTTGTTGACGAGGTGACATATCATTTTGACAATCCAGCCAGGGGTCAGATAATCGTTTTCCACGACCCATTGGATTACAGCGAGTTCTTCATAAAGAGGATCGTAGGTCTGCCGGGGGACACGGTATCCATAAGCAATGGGAAGGTTTATATCAATGGAAATGTCTTGCCTGAACCCTATCTTCCTGCCGGCGTAGTCACGGAGGGGCAGTCAACCTACCCCAAACTCGGACCGGGTGAATATTTTGTAATGGGAGATAATCGTCTCGAAAGTTTCGATTCAAGAAGTTGGGGCCCCGTTAAGAGCAATGCAATAGTCGGCGTAGTCCGCGCGGGGGTGAGACTATGGTCGCCAGATTTATCTATATATGACCAAACCTAAGACAAAAACAAATAGCAACGAAAAAGTCTCTTTCCAGACCCCTAAGGGAATGAAGGATACCCTTCCGACCGATTGGCCGTTGTGGGATAAGGTGTACAAGGTAGGCAAGGAGGTCGCAGAGTTTTACGGCTTCGGCAGGATCGAGACGCCTATCCTGGAGAACACAGACCTTTTTGTGCGTGGCGTGGGCGAATCGACTGATATAGTCGAGAAAGAGATGTATAGCCTGAGGACAAAAGGCGGGGACCACTTCTCTTTGCGTCCAGAGCTTACCGCTCCGGTTGTCAGGAGTTACATACAAAACGGCATGAACAGACTGCCTCAGCCAGTCAGGCTGTACTATATGAGCCCAGTGTTTCGCCACGAGAACCCTCAAGCCGGCCGCTATCGCGAGCTGCACCAATTTGGCCTGGAGGTCCTGGGAGGGGAAAGCGACCCGGTATATGACGCCCAAGTCATAATCGCCGCCTACCGTTTCTTCGAAGAGCTTAAGCTGAAAAACACGACTGTCCAGATCAACTCAATAGGTTGCAGGGTCTGTCGCCCCAATTACATAAGGCGCCTGACCGAATATTACAAAGGCAAAAAGGTGTGCAAGGACTGCGATCGGAGATTGAAGGAGAATCCTTTGCGCCTGTTGGATTGCAAGAACGAGATTTGTCAGCCGATCAAGGCTGGAGCGCCCAGTATCCTGAATAGTCTTTGCGTCAACTGCAAGACTCACTTTAAAGGCGTGCTGGAGTATTTGGATGAAGTCGCCATTCCCTACACCTTAAACCCATTGTTGGTACGCGGTTTGGATTATTACAACCGTACCGTATTCGAGATGTTCCCCGAAGGGGGCAATCTTGCCATCGCCGCAGGGGGGAGATATGACTATCTGTTCGAAATGCTTGGCGGAAGACCAACTCCGGCCGTGGGTATGGCTGCTGGAATAGAGAGAGCCATCGAAGTCGCTACGGCTTCAGGCGGACTTACCGCACCTAAGTCAAAACCGCGCGTGTTCCTGGTTCACGTAGGGGAGATAACGAAACGCAAGTCGCTCAATCTCATTGAAGAATTCAGAAAAAGCGGTGTCGGTATCTCCGAGGCGTTGGGCAAGGATTCTATGTCCACCCAACTTGAGCGCGCAGCAAAGATGGAGGCTCCACTCGCCCTCATCTTCGGCCAGAAGGAGGCTTTTGAGGAGAATATAATAATCCGCGACATGACTACCGGGGTTCAGGAGGCCGTTCCGATCACAATGGTGGTTGAAGAGGTCAAGAAGAGACTTAAAACAGTGTAGTCATGGAAGATTGTCTGTTCTGCAAGATAGCTCGAAAAGAAATTCCCTCCGAAATAGTTTACGAGGACGAATGGTCGCTTGGTTTTCTGGATGTACATCCGCTGTCCCTGGGGCATACGTTGGTCATACCCAAGGAGCACGCCAACAACATAATCGACCTCCCCCAAGATCAGGTCGGGAGGCTCTTTGGGGCGGTCAAAATCATAACCGAAGCCATGAATAACGCCTTCAAACCCCAGGGTTTTACAATTGGGATAAACCACGGTAGGATGAGCGGGCAAGCAGTTGACCACCTCCATGTGCACATTATCACCCGTTATGAGGGGGATAACGGAGGATCAATACATACAGTGGTCAAAAATCCACCGTCCGAGCCGCTAGAACAGGTTCGGTCCGAGCTAAAGAAGGCCGTCGACAGTTTGCGAAGTAAGAATAAAAACTAAAGAATGAGGCTAACTCGTTAGAAAATGGCTATATTAATCAAAAAGAAGGAAGGCGAATCCGCAAACTCGCTCATCTACCGCTTCGTTAAGAGGGTGCAGCAGGGTGGCGTATTGCGTGAGTCAAAGAAGCGCCGTTTCTCTTCTCGTACGCCTAATGCGACAAGCGTTAAGAAATCGCGCTTGTACAAAATTAAGCGCACGGCAGAGATAGAGCGTTCCCGCAAGCTTGGCGCGTTTTAGGCAGATACGGCGCGTTTAGCGCCAACATAAAGATGTCTATTTCGGATAAACTCAAAGCTGACATAAAAGAAAGTATGAAGGCTGGAAACAGCGAGCGACTTCTTACTTTGCGGATGATACTATCCGCTATGCATAACCGTGAAATCGAGGAACACGCCAAAGGCGTTGAGGTCCTAGACGACAAGGCGTCGCTGGATGTGTTGCGCAAGGAGGCAAAGAAGCGCAAAGAGGCAGCGGAAATATATGGCAAGGCCGATAGAAAGGACCTGGAGGGTAAAGAACTCAAAGAGCTCAAGATAATCCAGGAATATCTTCCCGCAGAGATGGATGACGCCGAGATTGAGAAAATAGTTAAAAGGGTCATAGCTGGCGGGGCGAAGGATATGGGTGCGGCCATGAAGGAAGCGATGAAAGAGATCTCAGGCAAAGCCGATGCCGGACGGGTGAGTGCGGTGGTGAAAAAATTTCTGTGATGCCTAAAGAAGGGAGGCGTCTCCAAGAGCTAGCCCAAACCATATTAACTTCGTATTTTAAAAGCCCCCACTTGAGAGCGGAGGTCTTTTTAATAGACAGGCGGGAAATGCGCAAGTTAAACCGCGCTTTTAGGGGGATAGACAAGCCTACCGACATACTTTCTTTCGAGTCTCCGGAGGAATTTCCACAGATAAATAAAGCGGAAAGGATGATCGGCGAGATATATTTATGCCCAAGCTATATCAGCACCCATGATATAGGCATAGATCACTTATTAGTGCACGGCCTTCTCCACTTATTGGGTTTCGATCACGTTAAAGAGCGTGCTAGAATAAGGATGCAAAGACTGGAACTCAAAATCCTAGCATGGCTCAAGAACAGGTATTAGGTTTAGACATAGGCACACACACCATCAAGGCGGTAATAGGGGAGCCGGTAGGACCTGAAAAAATCAAGCTCTACACTGGATTTTCCAAGCCGTCGCGCGGCATCCGTAAGGGTGTCGTTGTTGATATGGAAGAAGTCGCCGGAGCGGTGACCAATGTGCTTCAGGATGTTAAGAGTTATTCAAAAGCCGCGCTCAGAAATGTCTATCTCGGAGTCAGTGGTGCCGATATACGCGCTCAGGTGTCGCGAGGCATCGTTGCCGTAGCCCGGGCCAACTCGGAAATATACAAAGACGACATGTCCAGGGCCATTCAAGCGTCGGAGGCGGTAAATCTACCCTCCAACAGAATGTTGCTACATACCGTGACCCGTGAGTTCGTCGTCGATGGCATCGGCGATATACGTGACCCGTTGGGCATGGTCGGAGCAAGATTGGAGGTGGTGAGCGTTGTCATCGATGCTTTCCAACCGGCTGTAAAGAACCTAATGAAATGCGTAGAGCTGTCCGGAGGAAGCGTGAGCGGGATTATATTCACGCCACTCGCATCTGCCATGGCTGTGCTTACCAGGAATCAGAAAGAGTTGGGGGTCGTGTTGCTTGATATTGGTTATGGCACCACGGGCATGGCCGTCTACGAAGAAAATAAATTATTATACGCAAAAACTTTCCCGGTGGGCGCTGGCCACATCACCAATGATCTTGCGATAGCTTTGAAAATACCGGTAGAGGTAGCGGAGAAGTTGAAGCTATCCTATGGTTATGCGTTATCCAAGGAAGTCTCGAGCAAGGACACAATAGATTTATCCAAAATAGATTCTGGTATAAAAGGTATGCCAACTAGAAAGTTTATATCAGAGGTTATAGAGGCGAGATTGGTGGAAATATGCGATTTAGTGAATACCGAGCTTCGCTTGATAGGTAAGGCGGGCAAGTTGCCGTCCGGGGTGGTTGTTGTTGGCGGCGGAGCCAAGCTGCCTGGTATGGCCGAATTGTTACGCTCGGAATTGAAACTAACATCCCAAGTCGGCCTTCCCAACTCGTCGGTTTTTGAAGCCACTTCACCTGGGACCTCAGAGCTGGTAGAATCACCAGAAGCTACTGCGGCCCTAGGCCTGCTCAGCTGGAGCGGGGAAATGAACCCAAGAGTGCCATCCCTTAAAGGGGATATGGTCACCAAGTTTTTCAAGAATTTACTGCCATAATCATCAATAATGCCCAGATCAAAAAAACGCAGAGTTAAGATAGTGGGGTCAGATAGCCCGTCTAATATGGACCGTCCTTTGGTGCGGATAAAGGTGATTGGCGTAGGCGGGGGCGGGGGAAACGCTGTCACCCGTATGAGCCACAACTTCACCCGGGGCGTAGAGTTTATCGCAATAAACACAGATATCCAGGATCTTGAGTACTGCGACGCGAGGAAGAAAATCCACATAGGCCGTATGGCGACCCGGGGGATGGGGGCAGGTATGAATCCAGACTTAGGAAGACAGTCGGCCGAAGAAAATCGTGCTGAAATAGCCGATGCCGTTAAAGACGCAGATTTAGTTTTCCTTACAGCTGGTTTTGGCGGAGGAACGGGTACGGGCGCCCTGCCGGTGGTTGCCGATATAATCCGCGAGGAAACTGATGCGTTGTCGATTGCAGTGATTACAAAGCCTTTCTCATTTGAGGGTGCCCAGCGTATGCGGATTGCGGACGAGGGATTGGCTCGTGTTAAGGATCGTGTAGATGCATTGATTACAATTCCGAACGACCGCATATTCTCAATCATCGACAATGACACCCCGGTCATAAAGGCTTTCGAAAAGATCGATGAGATATTAAAGAGCGCTGTTCAGGGTGTGGCTGAAATAATTGCTTCAGCCGGATTAGTGAACGTTGATTTCGCTGACGTGCGGGCAATCGTGCAAAATGCAGGCACCGCCATAATCGGCGTTGGAATATCGAGTGGTCCGGATCGTGCAATCAAAGCAATGAGTCAAGCGGTCAACTCACCACTTTTGGAACACTCAATCGAGGGCGCTAGGGGAATCTTATTTGGTATCGCCGGCGGCAAAGATTTGAGAATGTCTGAGATTAATGATGCGGCAAAGATCGTCAATGAGAATGTGGATTCTGCGGCCAAGATTATTTTCGGAGCGTATCACGACAGAAAGCTAAAAGCCGGTAAAATTAAGGTTATTTTGGTCGCCACTGGGTTTAATGGCATGTCTGCGCTGCATGCCGAGCCAGATTCGGTGAGTCTTTTTGCTCCAGTGACGGCTATAAACAAAACAATACCTCTTATCGATAACAGCGATGACAAAAAGGACTCTCAAAAAATAGAGCAGCCAATCGTCGACGACAGGGATGTTAAGATAAAAAGGGTTTTCAATAAGGATAATAAAGAAGACGACAAGGGTGACGATATATGGGATATACCCGCGTTCCTCCGCAAGCGAAAACGCTAATTTTGACCCTTATCCGGTCGCGTCTCTTACAGTGTCAAATTATTTTTTAAAGCCCTCTCGATTAGAGGGTTTTTTATAGCACGGCCTAGAGTTATGCACATCGGCCCTATGTTAGAATTCCTTTGCCTTAATATAAAAAGTCGCATAAATATTTTAAACCAATATGGTCAAGAGCAAGAGCCGTGACGAAATCATAAACAAGTCGTTTTCTGAGAATGCACTGAAGATGATGCGCAAGCGTTATCTCGTGACTGATGAAAAGACTGGGAAGCAGGAAACGCCAGCGATGATGTTTCGTCGTGTAGCCAAGGCTCTTGCCGAAGTCGAGAAGAAATACCACCATGACGCGAAATTCGTCAATAAAACAGAGGATGATTTCTTCAGTATCATGTCCTCCAAGGAATTTACTCCAGCTGGACGCACTGTGACCAATGCCGGCAGCGACACCGCATTGATCGCAAACTGCATAGTTCTTCCGATTCATGATTCGATGGATAGCATATTCCAGACTTTGAAGGATGCGGCGCTGTTGCAGCAAGCCGGTTCGGGGTTGGGATTCGCTTTGGACGAACTGCGTCCAGCTATGTCGCCGACAAAACGTTCACGGGGATCTTCTTCTGGTCCGGTAACATTTTTAAATGTTTACAATTCTGCCTTCGGGGTTATAAAACAGCAGGGGAGGCATGGAGCGAATATGGCGATGATGAGCGTTGACCATCCCGATGTTTTGGATTTCATCCATTCAAAAGAAAGAGAGGGTTCGATATCCAACTTTAATATTTCCATTAAAGTCACCGATGATTTTATGAAGAAAGTCGTTAAGAGTCCGGACACTCCATGGTATTGCACTTGGAAAGGGGTGAAAGTGAAGCCGCATAAAGTGCTTCGTTATCCGAATGGTTCGGTTTACGGCTTTGAAGATATAGATATAACCGTCGGCCAGTTATTCGATGAGCTTGTGCACTATGCTTGGACAAACGGCGAACCAGGAATAGTTTTCATAGACGCAATCAACAGGACCAACCCCTTACCGGGATTAGGAGAAATAATGTGTTCCAATCCCTGCGGAGAGCAGTTCCTGCACGCTTACGATAACTGCAATCTTGGATCGATAAATCTGGCTGAATTCGTTAAGAGCAGCAAAGTTGATTGGCCGAGACTGCGTTTCGCTACCAGGACCGCGGTAAGACTCATGGATGACGTCATAGACAAGTTTGATTTCCCTGTTTCGCAGGTGACGGAGTTGGCCCAAAAGAACCGCCGCATAGGCCTCGGAATAATGGGATTTGCCGATATGCTCTATCAGTTGGGCATAAGATACGACTCTCAAGAGGGCCTAAAAATGGGCGAAAAAGTGATGGATTTCATAACCAAGGAGTCCCACCAGATGTCCAAGGAGTTGGCCAAAGAAAAGGGAGCTTTTCCGAATATAAAGCTTAGCGTATTCGCAAAGAAGGGCATTAAGATGCGCAATGCCGCTCTTACCACCGTTGCCCCCACGGGATCGATTTCGATGATGTTTGATACGTCCAGTGGCATAGAGCCCAACTTTGCCTTGGCCTATGTGAAGCAGGATAAGGATGGGCAACAATACCACTACTTAAATAAGTATTTTGAAGCCGAACTAAAGCGCCGCAAATTCAGCGAGAAGAAAATAGACGAGATAAAGGAAGCAATCACAAAGACGGGATCGATTCAGGACGTGCCCGGCCTACCAAAAGACCTTAAGGACACCTTTGTCATCTCTATGGACATCTCCGGCAGTGGCCACGTGAAGATGCAAGCTGCGTTCCAGGCTCATGTCGATAACTCGATCTCTAAGACGATCAACTTCCCAAACAGCGCTACTCATGAAGATGTTAAGAATGGTTTCATAGATGCGTGGAAGCTGGGTTGCAAGAGCTGCACAGTCTACCGTGATGGCAGCCGCAACATACAGATTCTTAATCTTGGCACCGGAGAGAATATAACTGCGCCGACATCAACTCCCACAACGACGAAAGCTATCAAAGTTGACGAGGTCTCGATCAATTTGGAGATTGATAAGGATAAGATTGCGCCGAGAGTGAGGCCAGAGGTTCTCTCGGGCAGAACTTACAAAATAAAGACTGGCTACGGAAAGCTTTACGTTACTGTGAACAATGATGAGGGCGGGGCGCCGTTTGAAGTGTTCGCAACCATAGGCAAGAGCGGGGGATTCTTCCAAGAGCAGTCTGAGGCTATTTGCCGACTTATCTCGCTTTCCCTACGATCGGGCGTGAAGGTTGAAGAGATAGTCGACAATCTTAAGGGCATACGCGGCCCTGCGGTGGCCATGACCACAAGGGGAACTGTATTGTCTCTGCCGGATGCAATTGGTCAGATACTTGAGGAACACGCCAAGAACATCAATGTGATAATTGAGTCGACCATATCCGTCGGCGTGGAGAACACAGAAGCCAAGGCTCCAATATCAATCGAGTCAAAGCCGTCAAAGGAGAGGTCCATGGCCGACTTCGGATCAATGCCGGGTTGTCCGGAGTGCGGCTATCAACTTACCTTAGCGGAGGGCTGTATGAGTTGTAAGAATTGCGGCTTTAGCCGTTGCGACTAGTCCTTAATAGATATTATTTATCCCACAAAGACCAGTTTTAAGGCTGGTCTTTGTCTTGATAATGGGCGTTTTAGACAGCGGTTAAATATAAAATGGATAATTAATCAAGATTGGGTAAATAAAATCCCCCAGGCTTAAGCTTGGGGGATTTTAAGACTAAAACGAGACAATGAGATTCGGGTATGTCCCTGTAATATTCATCCCTATTTCCGGGATATCGGCTCCATGGGGAGAGCTTAACACTGCCGCCATTATATCCTCCGATATCGAGACGCTATCCGTGTTCGTATCCTGCTTGCCAGTTATCTTTGCATAGATAGCCTGAAGGGTGCTGACCGGAAGTGTGGCGAGCTGAGCCGAAATAGGCGGAATCGGATTATTATTGGCATCCAGTATATCTCCCATCTCTTCAAGACACTCAGTCTGTTTAGCTGCCGGGACGGTGACGATACCTGGCATAGAGTCGCCAGCCGGGAACATTTTGCAAACCGGTGGGAATGACACGTCCGCATTTGCCTTAGGCATCCAGTTAGAAAGAGCGATGAAAAATACAAATATGGCTGCGATGATAAACGGAATGTAATCCGTGAAAGGAATGGAGCTATCGACAGAATTCTTCATTGTTTTTAATTAGATTATTAATTTATTAGAGAACATGCCCGATCCGCTGAAGCGGATTAGGACACCGCGCTAGCGAATCGACCTTTGGCCTAAGTTAACATAAATCTATATTTTGTCAATCTATAGTTACTGGCGAGACGCCCCTAACAACTATCGGGACAATGCCTGGCTACCTTGGAGCGTCTATATCCAAAAGGTCAAAACCACCAAACGTGAGTTTCTTTATGCTGCCCCTTTACAAGTTGCGTTATTTATGCTAGTATCTCTCTTAGAATAGGTTCGAAAAACAAAATAGGCATACCGTTAATAGCGCGCCATTTGTAGGAATCTAAATAGTCGATAATAAAGTAAACAAATGGCTTATAACGATCAGAATAGAGGTGGAGGTTTTCAGCGTGAGATGTTTAAAGGAGAGTGGAAGTGTTCCAAGTGTGGAGCAACTATCACTGAACTTCCTTTTAAACCGGATGAAAACAGGATCAATGAACTCCTTTGCCGCGATTGTCATAGGGAAAAGCGTATGGCCCGAAGGGACTACCGCTAACCTATAGATAAAAAATAACCCCGCACATTGCGGGGTTATTTTTATTCTAAAACCTAATTTATTTTTAGAACCGTTATGTCGAATATTAGAGTTGAATTCCCTGGAATGGTCGGAGGATTGCTGCCCGGAGGATAATCATTTGCACCGTAGCCCAACTGCGGCGGTACGGTGAGCTCGAGCTCTTCGCCCGCTTGGGCGCCGACCAATCCCTGAGTCCATCCTTGTATTACGGAGGTCACTCCTAGGGTAAGGCTGTACGGCTGGTTTCCGTGCAAAGAAGATGCGTCGAACACTTTGCCGTTAGTAAACTTCCCGGTATATAGCACCGACAAGGTGTCGCCGGTCTTGGCTGCGGCTCCGCTGCCGGGCTTAAGCACTTTGATGCCCAATTGGCCCGATGTGGGAGACGACTGGCTTGGCGTGCTGCTTGATGTCATGGTGTTGGTCGAGGTGGTCGTGCTCGCGGTAATGTTTTGCGTGTTCGGGATCTGTATTGTTGAGGGGGCCGGGCTGCCGTTCGATGTGCTGGAAGTGAAATAAAATATCAGGTATAGACATACGCAGACTAGAGCTACGATTAATATTGTTAATGATACGGCCATTTTGTTTATATGCATTTATTTTTTATTTGTGTTGGCGACTTAGATTTGTCTTTTTGAATCGTCCCTCATAGAGGGCTTAAGTAAATATAACGGATATCTATAATATTTCAATTATCTTATTTCTAGAAGAATGTCCGGATGCGATATTTACCCTAGAAATGCCGATATTTAGATATTCGGCTATTGCCCGGGTTACGGCATAGTTCGCGCGTCCCTCTGTCGGCGGCTCTTTGACTGAAACGATATAATGGCCTTCGTCTACTTTCTCTAGACTTTCTTTCTTGGCGCCAGGCTTAACTTTAACTGATATCTTCATATCTATTAGATTCTACCTATCGTGAAGAACATAGCTATGGCTGCCGCCGCCATGATTACGAATGTTCCCCATACGAATATATTGGAAAGTGTACCGCTCTTATATTCTCCCATTATTTTCTCATTGCGAGCCATTCTAGCGATTATAAATATAAGAGGCACGGCAGCCACCCCATTGAATACAGCCGTAAACACAAGCGCCTTTATCGGGTCTATCCCTACGAAGTTAATCATTAACCCTATCAGCGTTGCTATCGTAATCACGCCATAGAAGCCATGGGCGCGTTTAAGCTTAAGGTTCAATCCCTCTTTCCAGTTTGCGGCCTCGGATAGCGCATATGAGGCTGAGGCGGACAGGACAGGTACGGCTAACAGTCCTAGGCCCATTACCCCTATAGCGAATATGAACTTTGCCAGGAACCCGGCGTTGGGAAAGGTGTGCACTAGCGGCTCCAATGCCCTCGCGGCATCGGCCGCCGTGGCTATATTCATCACCCCGTTTGCATTCAATACCGTGGCGGCGACGACGATTATGCACCAGGTGGCTATTTGCGAAGAGAGCATGCCTGCGAAGTTGTCGATTCGCATCGAACGCAAGAAAGATCTGCTGATCTTTGGCTTGCCGTCCTCTATCATATTTTTCTCCCGTTCTTCCTCGACCTCCTCCGACGCTTCCCAGAAGAACATGTATGGGGAAATGGTTGTTCCGAACACGCCGGTGATTATGAACAAAAAGGCGAAACTCCATTCCATGTGCGGCACGAACGTAGACTTCAATAACGTACTCCAAGGTTCGTTAACCAAGAATAGGGTAATAGGATAGGCGATAAGGGTCAGGGTGAGCCACTTCAAAATACCGGCATATCTCTTATAAGACATAAATATCTCCAACACTAAGATGCTGGCTGTGAAAAATAAAGTTAGCAGCGCAAAAGGAATGGGGATTATGAGATGGGCGGCGGCGCCCATAGCCCCAAGATCCGCCCCGATGTTTATCGTGTTGGCAACAAGCACCAGTAATAGCGTCGCGTATAGTATCTTCTTGCTGTAGTTTTCTTTTATCACCGCAGCGATGCCCTTGCCGGTCACTGCGCCTATCCTTGCGCAGGCCTCTTGAATTGCGGTCATGAACGGAAGCAACAGCAATACGGTCCACAGCTGTCCGTAGCCGAATTGAGCACCTGTCTGCGAATAAGTGGCAATCCCTGACGGATCGTCGTCGGCTGCACCGGTTATAATTCCTGGCCCGGCAGATTCGGCAAATTTTCTAGCGCCCTTAAACATTCTTTATTTGCAATTATAGAACAAAAAGAGGGCTTTGTGCCCTCTTTTTGTTAGTGATCACCCGATCCTTATTATTGGCTGATCTGGGACCGCAGTTGACTGACCATCTGCAACAGCTCGTTGATCGTGTTTTGAATGGTGTTAGAGGACTGTGACTGGGTGGTTAAGTCTCTTATCGTTGTGGCGCTTATGACCCCAGTGCTAGAAGCCACTGTTCCGGATAAGGTCACCCTGTCGCCGACATTAATTGTTGTTGGCGACGAGGTTGTCGGCGTCGTTGTCACACCCAACGTGCTGAACAAGGAGGATAAGTTAGCGGGCAAGGCTATCCCGCCACCAACCTTGGCATTTGTTGTGTCGACGGCGAAGTTTATGCCGAATACGGATACCGTAAGGCTATTCCCATTAACGGCTTGCACTTGCCCATAACTTAATTGGACATTGCCCTGTCCGTTTATACTTATGCCCTGCTGATTTTGAGTCGTTATCGGAGGGAAGGTTTTTATTGGGGTTGTCGTTCCGTATCCCAATGGGCCTGTCGGGCATGGGCATACTTGTGCAGATGCCGAGGCATTGTCCTCTGGTGTGTTTGTGCTACCTTCGTACGTTCCGCCGGCTGGAATCATCGGACAATTGCATATCCGATAGTTCGGAACGGTGCTTGAAGTCTGCTGCGTGTAGGTTGCGGCGCTGGCTTCGGATAATAGCAGCAACGCTCCCAGTGAAGCGATGGCTATAGACGCGAGTATAATTTTATTTTTCATTTTATTTTTTAATTATTCGACTATCTTAATTTTAACATACCAACGAGACCGATTTGTATGCACAAGATTGGCAATTAAAAACAGCCGCTTCACTGCGGCTGTTTTTTTTTGTCTTATTTTATAAAGGTATGGCTTGGCCTTTTGGCACGCACACTTTAGGTGGCACTTCACCCACTATTAACGGGCCTTGTCTAAGGCATGAGTAGCCATTAGGACAGCCGTTGTTACTGGTGCAGATTAACATGCCGTCATAGTGAGTAGCTGTTGGGGGTACTTGTATGGTCGTTGTAGCGCTTTGTAGGGCCTGTTCAGCGCTTACGGCAGCCGTGGAGGTCGATTGCTCGGTGGCAAGCAGGGATATGGTGGAAGAGTCTTTCGACTGTCGGTATAAGGATCCGGATGTGAATCCAATTAAGAAGGTTGCTATGAACACTAAAACCGCCAGTGTCTTTGAGTACCAAGTTACTTTATTCCATTCGATGCGCATTTTGTGGTTATGAATTTATTTTGACCTTATTTATGTAGATTATATCATAAACCAAACCTATTTTATCCGTTCCACCCTTGTGAATTCGATATAGGAATAAACCACCAGGAATATAGCTATCGCCATAACAAAGGAGATGGTTATGATTAGAGCATATTCTCCAAAGAATATGCTGATAACAGATATGATCCCGCAAGCTTTGAATAATCGCCCACCCAATCTATTTGTCTTATCCCAAACAGCTTCGTTGCTTAGCGTCCAAGGCGTTCTTATACCTATGAACCAGTTTCTCTTGGCATGCTGCAATAGAATGCCGACATAGAAAAAAAGTATACCCAGTGCGATCGGTACGACAATATTCGTATTGATTTTGACTCCATAGTTCCATAGCGATACCTGTGATTGGATCAGTAGCATGAATATCAATAAAGCCGCTATGAACCCGTAATAGTACTTACTAAACTGCTTTATATTCTCTCTAAGTGGGTCGATTTTGAGGATCAGCATAAACAATAGAACTAAAACTAGGTCAATTACTGGGAATAAGAAAAGCCCAGATGTTTTTGACATATACCCGTTGGGCTGACCTAGTGCGTTCCAGTGGGAGACTATATTTGCTGGTAGGGTGGGATAAAAATATGCAGCCAGCACAAAAGATGCGATGACTAGTATCCATATGATTATAAGTAGAGTTTTATTGTTGCTCATTTGTTTAATTAATATTACTCCTACGGGGTATGTGGTAGTAGTGGGCGCGGGTAGGCCGAGCCATATTTGGGGTTTAGTTATAGTATAGTAAGAAGTAATAAAGGCGATGATTTCATATGTACAAGCAATAATCTTGGGTCTGGTACAGGGGATTACTGAACTGTTCCCCGTATCAAGCTTGGGGCACAGCATAATATTGCCAGCCTTGTTGGGGTGGAATTTTAATCAGAATGCCAATTACTTCCTTACATTCCTTGTAGCAACGCATTTTGCGACCGCCTTAGTGCTGTTTGTCTTTTATTTTGCGGATTGGAAGCTGGTCATAGCTGGAATATTTAGATCCCTTAGGGAGCGCGAGATCAAATCTTCCGATTCATATGCTAAATTGGGGTGGCTGCTAATTGTCAGTACGATTCCAGCAGGCATATTCGGCGTGCTGTTCCAAGAGCAATTACAAAATCTTTTTATATCTCCCATATCAGTTTCAACGTTCCTTATCTTCAATGGGGCGATGTTGTTCGGCGCTGAATTATTGAGGCGCAAAGCCAAGGCTTCGGCTGATGTTGGAAACCCTGACGAAAGAATAGCTGGCAAGTTGTCTTGGTGGGATTCAGTGAAGATAGGGATAATTCAATGCATAGCGCTATTCCCCGGGTTCTCAAGGACGGGTTCGACCATAGCTGGCGGGCTGACATCCGGGTTATCACATGAAGATGCGATGCGTTATTCCTTCCTTTTAGCGACGCCGATTATCGCAGCTGCTGCGATACTAGAGCTGCCTAGTCTATTGGTATCCGGAGGGTCGCAGGCTATAAGTGTGGCCGCCGTCGGCGCGATTTCAGCCGCATTGGCCGCCTATTGTTCAATAAAGTTTCTAACTAAATATTTCAAAACAAACACGCTTACCCCGTTCGCGATCTATTGCGCCGCAGCTGGGATATTAAGCTTGATTGTTCTGGTGCGCTGATTTTTTCCCGGTCCTGAACCAAGTGAAAGCTAGCAAGACCAAACCTACCACAAAAGAGGCTATGCCGTGCTTAAGGTGCACAGAGTTTAAGGTTGCGCTATACCCTGGGAAGTATGACGGTAGAGAGCTGGCTGGCGTGAACCAGTATACGAAGGCCAATACGATGAAGGCTAATCCGAGCAGTCCGACGATAGTCACTAATATTTTATTACCCATTGATTGTTTTGATTTATATTCGACACGTCCATTATATCAGGTTTAGGGCCTTATAAATAAATAACCCGGGACAGTTTCGTCCCGGGGTGCTCTGCGGTTGTGCCCCTATAGTCTCGAGCACCGACTATAGGAACTCCCTAAATAAAGAACTAACTTCCGTAGACCGGGAATGTCTTCGGAAGCCCTAACTGAGTGGACGTGCAGCACCAGTACCAGAAGGAGGTAGGCCTCTCTAGACCAGCTAGGCAGTCTGGGGCTGGTGAACTAATACCATATGTCAGATTTTTTGCCAATAGACGACAAAAACAGCCCGCATTCGGGCTGTTTCGCGTTACTTATTCTGGTCTGATTGCTGCGGATGATCGGTTTTGTTGGCAATTGCATCCCTGCGCTTTTTCTCGCGCATAGACCTTCTGTCTATGAAATCCGTTAGTACCATAACGGATATTATCGACAAGGCTATAGCGAATATTATATCGAAGCTGTCTGGGAAGGCGTACGCGCATATACGGTTGTTGGAGGTGCAATTCAAAAGCAAGCCGATCTCGTCTGCGAAAAGACCCATCCCCGCGCCTATGAACATGGCTGATATCTGTTTCTTGCGTCTGCCACTGGTTAATATACCTAGTAGCCCGCCGATTGATATGATCAGCGCGCCGAAATAGAAGTGGTGGATGTGGTAGCCGCTTATGTAGATCGAATAGCCGACGGACAGGGAATATATTCTGGCGATTGAAAATGCAGCCAGGAAAGATAGGAGCACTATGATCAACAGTTGCTTCTTGTGTTCGTGATAATCAAATATAGATCTTATGTACTTAATCATTATGTTGCGTAGGTTTAAGCCCGGACTTTATGCGACTTCGATTAATCTTCCTATATTTAAACGCTATCCACAAGCTCGCTTTAAAATATATCGCATAGAAACTATAATAATAATGAGCCCGATGACTAATTGTTCTTTATATAAATAGCCCATCGGTGCTCACCGCTCTTTTTTGGGACATTCGTCCCAACCATCCAACAAACACCTTCTCCGGAAGGTGTTTATTCCATCTTACGGCCAATAAGTACGAGAATAAAAACATCCCGCTAAAGTGCGGGATGTTTTTTATGTGGCTTGATGCGGCTCAGTTTATTCCTCGAAGCCGAACATCAAGGCGAAAATCACGACGCCGAGAACGACAACAACCCATGCGGGCCAGCCGAATATCGCGGACGCGACGACACCTGCGCTGGCTATGACGCTCAGCGCCCCCTGCCAAGTTTCCAGGGCGAAGAAGGACGTGACCAAGGCCACGAGCCCGAGGATGCCGACTACCCACGCAACCCAGACCGGACCCATGGCGAAACCGAACAAGAAGATCAGCACTCCGACTATGCCATTAGTCCATTTTTTCCACATAAATTTAATATCCAGGATTATCCCCGTATTTATAAGGACCTTCCTTATTTAGATACAGGCTTCCCTAGACATCGGTTATTTTTAAAGAAGTGTCCCTGTGTAAGGATCACTTGGTCGGCCTTTAGGGTCGGCGAGAGTCCTTACTCTCAGCTTCGTGCGAGAATATACGATAAATACGGTATTCTGTCAAAATCCGGCTTGTATTAAGCCGGATTATTAGGGGTCGCGTTACTTAACCTTACAGGTGCAATAGGCGCACCGCTTAGCTCCTATCGGTATTTCGCTCATGCATTCAGGACATTTCTTTGTGACTGCGTCCTGCGGCGGTCCCTTATGCAGCTTTGCGCTGAGTTTGTTTATGGGGACGACCACAAAGAAATAGACCACGGTTGCGATGATTAGGAAGGAAACGAGCGAGTTTAAGAAATCTCCATATAAGAATTTACTGCCGTTTATGGTGAAATATAAACCAGAGAAATCGGGGGCCTTTATGATGGCGGCGATGAACGGGGTTATGAGGTCTTTGACCATCGAGCTGATGATGCCATTGAACGCCGCGCCCACGACAACGCCGACGGCCAAATCGACGACGCTTCCCCGGAGGATGAATTCCTTGAAACCCTTCAACATTCATCTAAGTATAGCAAACCGGCGGAGAGGGCACCCTAATTAACAGGTCCTTCTATTGTACCGACAAGGTGGCGGCGCTAGAATACCTCCGTATAAATCCTTTCAATAAAAATAATAAATGACCAAATACATTTTCGTAGTTGGAGGTGTTATCTCTGGAGTCGGTAAGGGGATAGCCTCAGCATCCATAGGGAAGATCCTCCAAGCTAGGGGCTGCAGGGTCACCGCCCTCAAGATTGACCCCTACGTAAATGTAGACGCAGGCACAATGAACCCCACCGAACACGGTGAGGTTTTTGTTTTGGATGATGGGACGGAGTGCGATCAGGATATGGGCAACTATGAACGCTTCCTGGGCGCCGATCTTTCGGGTCAGAACTACATGACCACTGGCAGCGTATATTTAAATGTCATTCAAAAGGAACGAAATCTGGAATATGGCGGACGTTGCGTGGAAGTTGTGCCGGACATCCCATTGGAGGTCATCAGGAGGATAAAAAATGCCGGCAGGAAGAATAAAGCGGATATAGTCATAGTTGAGATCGGCGGAACCGTCGGCGAATACCAGAACATCCTCTTCTTGGAGGCGGTGCGCATATTGAAAGTTAAGCAGCCCAAGGATGTGTTGCTCGTTTTGGTCAGTTTGTTGCCGGCGCTGTCCGCCGGCGGTACAGAGCTTAAAACAAAACCTACCCAATATGCCGCCCGCACCCTTAACGCCGCAGGCCTGCAGGTCGATCTGATAATGGGCCGCGCTCCGATCCCGATGGATGACAAGCGGCGCGAGAAAATAGCGTTCGTTTGCGGCCTGGCTTCGAAGGGCGACGTGATCTCCGCTCCGAATGTGGATAGCGTGTACGAGGTCCCGTTGAATTTCGAACGTGATCACCTAAGCGACCGCCTTTTCGAGAAATTGGGCTTGAAGTCGAAGAAGCACGACTTGAAGGAATGGCGCAGGATGGTCCAGAAGTCCAAGCGTGCGACCGAGCCGGTGAAGATAGGCATTGTTGGTAAGTATTTTGGGAGCGGGAGCTTTATATTGGAGGATTCATATATTTCGGTCATAGAATCGGTAAAGCATGCGGCGATGACGGTCAATCGGAAGCCTGTGATTCAATGGTTGAGCTCAGAGCAGTTTGAAAAGGGAGGCGCCTCGCTAAAAGAACTTCTTGAATTTGACGGCATAATAGTGCCTGGCGGATTCGGCAGTCGGGGGATAGAGGGCAAGATAGCGGTCATACGCTACTGTCGGGAGAATAAAATACCTTATTTTGGATTATGCTACGGCATGCAGCTGGCGACCGTGGAGTTCGCTCGGCATGTCGCCGGCATGAAGGCGGCAAATACCACGGAGATCGATCAGCGTACCGCTTATCCGGTCATAGACATAATGCCGGAGCAGAAGCAGAACCTGAAAGACAAGAACTATGGGGCAACGATGCGTTTGGGCGCATACCCTGCAGTATTAAAGCCGGGCACTATAGCGGCCGGCGCATATGGCCTGCGAAAGATATCTGAACGGCATAGGCATCGGTACGAGGTGAACCCGGAATATATAAATAGGCTGGAGAAGCATGGGATGGTCTTCTCCGCCACCTCGCCCGATAAGAAGCTTATGGAAATAATGGAACTGCCGCGTAACAAGCATCCCTTCTTTGTGGGTACGCAGTTCCATCCGGAGCTAAAATCTCACCCGTTGCGGCCACATCCGTTGTTTGTGGAATTTATACGTGCCGCGGCAAAGAAAAAGGACTATCAATCTAAACGCCCGAGTAATAAATCTTGAGAACGAACAACAAAAACACGCCGGCTTAAGGCGTGTTTTTGTTAACTACGGCGCAGTTGTGATGTTATTGCGAACTGGTGGCCGTAGAGTTAACTGTAGAAGTCGAGCTCGCGCTAGTGCGGACGCTCTCTAATACCTTAACGATTGCGCCTGCATCTTTACGGGCTGCAACCAGATCTTGCTGCGCTGTCTGCAAATCGGCACGGGCAGCCTTAAGTGCGGCGGTGTTCGACTGCATTACCGTCTGAACGCCGTTGTCGGGCTGTAGGCCCGAGACTCCACTTACTGCTGTTTGCGACTGAGCGGATGCATCAGAAACCTTCGCGTTAAGATCCGTCATAGCTGAAACGGCGGCGCTAACATTCGCGCCAGCAGACTGGTCTGCGGAAATGCGAGTCTGCAACTTTGCGGCGACCGCATCGAAGTCGCTCACCAGTGTTTGGACCCTGTCAGCCATTGCTTCTATAGCTCCCTGCGGGATGATCAGGGCGAATATCCGATAGGACTTAGTAATCGACTGTATGTCGCTCTTGAGCGAAGTCGTGGCGTTGCTGCTAGCATCGGCCGCGATCTGCGCCTGCAGAGTATTCATGTCAGTGATTTGTGTCTGGATCTGGGAGGATAGACTTGTCTTTTCTGTCGCTGATAATCTGACCATGGCGTTTACGCGCGTGCTCAATGTATTCAACGAAGTGAGCCTGCGGGTGATTTCCTGATTAGCCCGATTAACAGCGTTTTTCTCGGCGTTGGCCATCCTCAAACTCGCACTCGAGCCGTTATTGGTGACTTTCACGCCGCCAGAGCCGTTGGTAGCAGTTACGCTTAAAGACTGAGCATATACAGGTGAAATCGCTAAAGCGACCAAGACCCCCGCAACAGGCAATATCCTTAATAAATAGTTCTTATTCATGTTGTTTAAGTTATTGTTGGCTTTGAGGAATTGGTTGGTCGTTCAGTCCTTGATTCACGCTTGCGGAATCGCTGTTCAATCCGTTCATCTGGCTGTCTATGGTGCTAAGGTCCTGGTTCAGTGATGCGTTCGAGGTGTCGGTGGCGGAGATCCCGCTGTTATAACTACTGGTAGTGGCATTAGTGGAACTGGGATTGGAGATGGTCGACGTGCTCGTAACCGTTGTTATAGAGCTATTGTTCATGGCGCTTGACCACCACCAGATTGCCAATACCAACAAGATTATTATGATTACTATCCAATAAATTTTTGCTTTTGACATTCCAATTTTTATTTTGTGCCGACCTTTATCTCTATAAATTATACAGAAACCCTATATAAGGAGCATTGCGTTAATGTGGATAGGCTGTATAGACGCCAATTTAAGTGGGCGGCGCCGGTAAATGGGGGATTTGCCGCATATTGGCCTGTTCCGCAACTAATGCGGCCGATTAGTTGTATAATTATTCTATAAACAATGGTCGCACCCAATACAAAAGACACATAATCAAAATAATATGAGGAATATAAAAGATAAACTAACCGCATCAATCGTCTCGGTCGGCGTAGTGGCTATGAGCCTATTGTTCGCATCAAGCGCATACGCCGCTACCCCTACTATGTCGGCATTTGCAACTGGGAATGGAGACAACGTCCAACTGAATATAAACGGAGACGACAATTCGCCCGTAGTGCTTTGGTTTGTTAGCTCATCCACCTCCGCGCTGATGGAGGATATATTAGGCACAACCAACTCCAGTGGGTCGTTTTCCGAGACGGTAAGCACGTCGGCCCAGAATATAACTCCAAGCAGCACATTCTACATTACGGTCAACGGCCAGCAGTCGGCCAGTGCGATATGGCCATATAGCAGCTCTTCTTCGCCAACAGCCCTGGCGCTTAGTCAAACCAATATAACTTTGATGGCCGGTCAATCCGCCTCTGTGACAGCGGCCAACACAAACGGCTCCTCTTTATTTGTGTCCAGTAACTCAAGTCCGTCCGTTGCGAATGTCTCTTTGAACGGAACTCAGATAACCGTATCCGGAAACACTTTCGGTTCGACTACGATCGCAATATGTTTGGTGAATAGCTCATCTAACTGCGCCAATATCAATGTCAACGTTCCAGGCGCAACATCAATCAGTTTCAGCCAGAATAGCGTCATGGTACCCGTTGGTCAGAGCGTTCCCGTAACGGTTTCCGGGGGTACGGGCGTTTACACGATATCCAGCAATTCCGATTCCGCCGTAATCCAGTCGACGATATCCAGCTCCACAGTATATCTATACGGGAATGCCTCTTCTGGTTCGGCTACTATTACCGTGTGTTCCACCAATATGAGCTCATGCGGCATAATAACCGCCACCGCCACCGCGGGATCGACTTCATCGGCACTGTCGTTCAGCCAGCAGAATCCCACCATACCCCTCGGGCAAACCGCCACTGTAACGGTAAGCGGTGGATCCGGGACCTACTATATTGCATCCAATTCGAATACGAGCATAGTTGAAGCTAGTCTGACCGGCACGAGCTTGAGTCTGTATGGCAACACGAGCGGCACATCGCTGCTCAATATATGCGTATCGTCCGGCAGTTGCGCAACGATGACCGTGGTGGTCAGCTCGAGTGGCAGCCAGCTTGCATTAAGTCAGACCAGCCTTACTCTTACGCCGGGTCAGACCAGTAGCGTATTGGTATCCGGCGGCCTTTCCGGAAACGCATACTATATTTCCAGCAATTCCAGCCAATCCGCAGCCTACGGCGTGATCGTCGATAACGACATCATCAATGTGACCGGGGTGAATGCCGGCACCACAAATATGAGCATCTGCCAGAGCAGTTCCCAATGCATAACGCTATACGTGACGGTAAGCGGATCGGCCGTCAACAACACCAACAGCGTGGCGCCTCAATTAAGCTCGGTCGTGGGCGTCGGTCAGACCATATATCTATCCCTATCTGGAGGATCCACGCCATACTCCCTGTCTTCCAATCCCGGAACGGTATTCAAGGCGACTTTGAGCGGGAGCGCCGTATCGATCACCGGAGTTAGCGTCGGCAGTTCATCTGTGAATATATGCTCCTCCAACGGAAGTTGTACTCCGATATACATTTACGTGATTACCCAATCTACCGCGACCACGAATACCGGTACGACCAGCGGATCAACCAGCGTAAGTCCGAGCAGTGGCTATGATTTCACTACCTATCTTTATCCTGGATCGAAGGGCGAAGCGGTCACAATGCTTCAAAAGGCTTTAACCGCCGCCGGCGTGTACAGCGGTCCTATTAGCGGGACTTACGGATCGCTTACCGAGACCGCCGTTAAGAAGTATCAGAAAGAAAACGGCATTTCCCAACTAGGGGTTGTCGGTCCGGCGACTAGGGCTCTGCTCAACAAATAGCAACAGGCTTCGATTAAAAATCCCCAGACATATGTCTGGGGATTTTGCCGTCGCACTTCGACGACACCTTAATCCAATTCCTTTGATGCGAGCTTTCCTCCCCACCAGGTTTTCAGTTTGCCGTAGCCGTAGATAATCAGGAATATTGAAACCCCGATTATGGCCAGAGCGTACTCCTGGTAGACGGCAAGGCGGATGTAGGCCTCGCCGAGATAGTATCCAATGCCCAGGAATGTTCCGGAGGTGACCAGAATTATAGCCAGACTCCAGAATGAATATTCCTTCAGCGGCATCTTTACCGCTCCTGCCGCAGTAAGTCCGGATAGCCCGAGGATCGGCACAAGCTTTGAGATCAGCAGGGTCATGAAGGGGTGAGACCTCAATAGCTTCTCGGCCTTGGCCATCATCCTTTCGGAGATGCCCAGCTTGGCGAAGAATGCCGGATGCCTGTCGATGGATCGTCGCCCCCAGCGTCCAAGCGCATAGTATGCGACGTCGGGGATGAAATTCCCCAGGATCGATATCAGGAATACCAGCCAGATGTTGAAATATCCAAGCCTTGCGGCGAAAGCTGCAACAGTGGTAATTGTTGGGCCTTCGATAAGCATGGCTATGGACAGCACTGTGTAGCTGCCGCCTGCGAACCATATATTGGTGGTCAACAGACTCAATAAGTTGGTTGTCATGTTTTTATTTTAAGGAGCACCAGATCCGCTTAGGCGGTCATGATGTGTTAGTTAATTTGACCGATTCAGCGAACAAACGTAGCGGTATTAGACCATAAAATATATGATTTGTCAATCAAATGGGGCAGGCAATTATATTTAATCAGCCTTAGTTTAAATATATAGCCCCTATCAACTAAAGAAGGGGCTTCCTGTTATATTTTCAATAAAAGATAATAGAGTCTGAGATATATCTAAGTTGCGATTAAAGGGACGAACTGGGTGAATTTTTCCTCGGAGGTGGTGGGGGGATGGGGTGCTGTCGTAATTCAGGAGATAAGTTTGTTGCCGTCGTTGTGGGAACAGGCGAAGATGTAGACGTGGATATAGTCTGGTTTAAGGTCGGAGCAGTTACTGGTAATTGGCTTAAGAATAGATAAATTCCGCCAGCAATGATTGCAAGCAATAAGACTATGGTGATTGTGTGGAGAATTTTGTCCTTCATAGCGTAATTATATCATAAATCACGTGAGCTATCCTTTACGAGATTATTTACAGGCGGACAGGAAGGTGCCACAATACCATAAATAGGCGCAATAATCCGTGTTACGCCCTATCCCAAGCCCCGCGGTTTGGGAGAGGGCATAATCCCTCTATTCAGCACATTGAAAACTGAGAAGGGGGACTATGCGCTTTCTCTGCCATCGTAACGTTCTCAACCGCGCCAGCTTTGGCTAAGGCCTGCTCCTAAAAAGGAGGGGATATGTTGAAACCAAACGAAACCATCTGCCCGAATTGTGATTTGGAAACATGGATCTATACCCTGAGGTGCAGGGTATGTGGATACATTCGCAATCGGAACATCAACTACCTCAACCCCACTCTGGCCGGAACAATTCGTCCCGTCGGAGAGAAATCGGAGCAACGGCATGAACGCATCGGAAATTTCTAACTCTAGGGTGAGTCGCTACTTTCCCTGCGACGGGATGTGTGGGCAATATGTCGAGATTCCTCATAACATCGCCAAGAAAGTGATGAAGCCCAACGGCACGATCATTTCGCACGACGAGGTGTTGTGCATGGAATGCCAGGACTGGTGGGCTTGGAACGTCGACTACGACTGTGAGCAGCAGTATCTTCTCCCTTCGCCAAGATAGGAGCATCTATGTCCAAAATAAGATGTCTCAAATAACCCCTCGCTGAACTAAGCGAGGGGTCATCTTGTCTGATATCGATAAACGGAACTTTCAGCGATCCTCCGCCAATATTTTATTGTAAAATTCGTATTTTCTGCGCTGATATTCCCTCATGGACAGGCCGGCAGATTGCTCTTTCAGTCTTTCGTACTCTTTAAGCAGCCGAGGGTCGTCGCGCAACAATTCGAAGACCCGCTTGTGCCTCTTGAACCCCTGGGAACTTTTGTCCGTCATGTGCACATCCACCGGGTAGCCTTCTATGTTTATCTCCCAACGCACATTTTCCACACCCTTCTTCTTTGGTTCACCCAACACTTTCACCAGTGCCGGGAGGTATTTATCAAAATCCTCTGGTTTGGAAAGGATGCTGAAGTCGATGTCGTTCTGGCCGGATATCTTCAGCGCGGCTGCTCCGGTGTGCATGACCTCCAGGGCCGGGACGGCAGACTTTATATCATCCATCAGCCTTTTGGCGATAATTTCCGTTTCCGGGTCCCATGGCCCTATGGCCACCAGCTCGGACTCGGGTATGGTCTGCAGGTATTTTTCCTCCTTTTCGTCGAGCATCTATTTTAACAGCCTTATGATTTCGGACTTGAAGAACTTCTCCTGGAATTCCGTCATCTGTCTTATCTGATCGTCCGAATAACTCTTTCCTTCCGGGACCACAATCAGTTTGTCGTCATCGTCGTTCGTGCGATGTATCAGCGCTATGCACTTCCCCCTGAATTCCTGCAGGGGCTTATCCACTCCCAAGATATAGGCGTCGACGTCTTCCCCGTCCGGCGCTTCAACTCCTTCGATATAGCCGTAGTTCACGGGGTATACGATATCGTCATGTTTCGGGTGCGTAGAGCCGAGGGGCCTGTCTACTTTCACCGTCAGGTCCTTGTCCAGAAATTGATATGCGTAATCTGATGGTATTGCCTTGGTCGTCATACATTTAAGAATACACACCTTGTGAGGAAATTAGTACGGCCTATCTGAGATGCGATAAGATTAGCGAGACGGGAATAAAAACAGCCGCGCTGGGCGCGACTGTTTATAGTTTCTCTATCGGACGTTTGGTTTTTCTCTCCCTCTCATCCAATATGGATACGAGCTTGGAAATGATCATGCCGATGAGTTCGGTCTGGTGCTCGTTTAGCCTGCGCAGCTTCTCTTCCTTCTCGCGTCTCTTGGCTTTCGAGAGGTTCTTGCTCATGAGCTCTCTCATCATGTCGTCGTATGGATCGGTAAAGGTATGAGCGACTTCATGACAAAGATCCTCTTGGATATCCAGATACTTTTTGTCTTTGAAGTCCTTGCCCACTCTTTTCTTGCTCACTTCGACTGTGCCCTGCATATACACCAGATCGATCTCGCTTATTTGAGCGAAGAAACCCTTGGGGATGACCTTGATGTACTTGATCTTGAAACGAAAGTTGGGGATTAAAGCTGCGATCCTGGCTAGTCGCATAACGTCCTCGACGTACCGCTTGTAACCATGGCTTATGTCCATAGATTTTAAAGAGCATCCGACCCGCTGAAAGCGGTTTGGGACACTCGATTTTTACCCGCTTTTATTGGTCGACTTTGGTTAAGTGATAACACTTATGGCGCGTTCGGTCAATTCTGGCCATGGACAAGGCGAGCTGTGGTAAAATAGTAACCAATGGACATCAAAAACACTCCTAGAAGAAAGCTCAACATAGCGATGGTGTGCGACCCCATAGACTATACGGCCGGCAGCATAGTATCGACCTGGCGATTCTCCGAGCGCCTTAAGGCCAGGGGCCATAAGGTGATCTTTATCGCCGCTAAGACACCCTATGCATCCGGAGACGTCAATGGAATAAAGACGTACAGGTTCCGGTCCATCCTTATACCAAAAACAGAGAAAAGGTTCTACCTCGCATTTCCTACAATCGACGAGGCGAAAAAAATATTAAAGGAGGAAAAGATAGACATCGTTCATATTATCATACCGTTCGAAGCGGGGTACTCCTTTATGGAAGCCGCTAGATCGATGGGAATTAAGGTTGTGACGCACTCCCATACCCAGGCGGAGAACGTCTTCCTGCACGTCCCGAAAATTCTTGGACGCGACATAATGAGCAGCCTTTTCACGAGATATCTCTTCTGGATGTACCAGAACTCAGACGCGTTGGTGTACCCCACGGAATTCGCCAGGGAAAAATCTCCCAAAATGGATCCCAAGCTCAAATACGAGGTGATCAGCAACGGCGTGGATACTTCCACATTCAAGCCGACCGATCCCGCACCGTTCTTCAAAGAGTTCGGCCTTTCGCGCGAACACAAGTATATTGCGTTCGTGGGTCGCCTCCATCCGGAAAAGAGCATAGATACGCTGATCATGGCCACGCCTGAAATAATAAAAAAACAGCCGAATGTGCGCGTGCTCATCGTGGGCGACGGGCAGCAAAGGAAGGAGCTCGGGGCTCTTGTCAGAAAGATGCATCTTAAAAAGGAGGTCCTCTTCCTGGGCAAGGTAAGCGGGGAGCATCTCGTGCTGGCTTACAACGCATGCGACATCTTCTGCCTGCCATCGCTGGCGGAGCTCGAAGGGATGGTCGTGCTCGAGGCCATGGCCTGCGGCGCCCCCATTCTAATCGCCGATGCGGAGAACAGCGCCTCTAAATATTTCGTGGACAATAACGGGATGCTTTTCAAGCCGCAGGACCCAGGCGACTGCGCCAAAAAGGCTTTGGCCATGCTCTCCGACGGACAGGCATTGAAAGCCATGGGCGAAAGGAGTCTTAAGAACAGCAAGAATTTCGACATCAATAAAAGCGTCGAGAGGCTCGAAGCCCTTTATTACTCGGTGCTGTAGAGGGTGTCATGAAAGAGTGTCTTTTCGAAGAGAAGGGGATCTATTACCGCCGCAACGAGTTCAGTCCAGGAAGGCCGACATTGTTTTTGGTTCACGGAGTGTCTGGAAGCTCTTCTGCTTGGTTTGCCTACGAGTCCGCGTTCGAAGGGAAATACAATGTGCTTTCATTGGATCTGCGCGGCCATGGAAAGTCCATCCGCTTTAAAAAATATGAGGATTATGAGATCGGCAAGTTTTCCGAGGATCTCTATGACCTCCTTAAGCACTGCGGCGTAGAGAAGTGCATCCTTGCGAGCAATTCTTTCGGAACACTGGTCGCCTTGGATTTCATCGGAAAGCATCAGAATATGGTCTCGGCCGCGATATTCATAAGTCCCCACTTTGCGGTTGGCAGGATGGCCAGCGCGCGACTGGTAAAACCGTTCATAAGGCTTGCGGTGAAGATGAGGCCGGAGCATTCCCCTAAAAA
Source organism: uncultured Candidatus Saccharibacteria bacterium (assembly GCA_964559765.1). GTDB lineage: Bacteria > Patescibacteriota > Minisyncoccia > UBA6257 > Colwellbacteraceae > JAMCRD01. The sequence goes on along the minus strand of CAZLHU010000001.1, from coordinate 33,388 downwards.
AATAGTCGGCCAAGTCGACTATTCAAAATATGTAGATACCAAAGATTGGAGTGTTCGGAGAAATATCGCCGACATAACAAATACCGGCCTATGGGTTTATCTGTATGTGACAGCCCAAACGTATAACTTCAACGGCGAAGATATTCTGAAGAAGATAAAAGTGCCGACGCTTGTCGTGCACGGTGCAAAAGACACGATTTTCCCGTTGAGATACGGAGTTATGGTGGCGGAGAAGATAGAGAATGCGAAGCTGGCGGTCATAGACGACATAGATCATATCGTGGTGCTGAATCGGAGCAAGAGGCTTATCGAGATAATGTCGGATTTTATCGACGGTCTATCCGGCCTCTAAGGCTATTGCAGCTGTTGCATCTGTTGTTGTTCGCTTTGGTCCCTAGACGCGTCTTGGGTTGCGGGTATGTAGAACAGGAAATACCAGAAGAGGAACGCGCCGATCAAAAAAACGATTGCCCCAACCAGGATCGTTATGGACACCCTTCTCCAACTTATCGCCCAGGAGATAAAGTCACTTTTCATCGTGATGCTGCATTGATTGAGACAATCCTTAGAATTAATCGGCTTATACCGCTATCACAATTATAGCCCTATTTACGGCGCCACAGGGCGTTTCGGATGACCGGAATATGGGGTTTCTGAATCTGTTATACTTTCAATGAAGACAACAAACGGAGCATGGCAAAGATATCAAAAGTAGAGATATTCCATCGCGCGGATAACATCCGGGCAACCGCTTGGTCCAAGAAGATAAAGGCTTGGATAAACAGGAACTATCCCAAAGTAAGGATAGGCAGCGATAGGCCGTCCGGGGTGATTGTGTTGGGAGGAGACGGAACTATTCTTGAGGCGGCGCGGATATTCAGAAAGACGAGTCCATTGGTCCTTGGATTGAACTTGGGCGACGTCGGCTTTTTGGCTTCCGCTAGGGCGTCCAAGGACTTCTTGCCAGCAGTCGGTAAGTTCTTGAGGGGCGAATATGGGGTTGCGAAGAGGATGATGATAAAAGCTTCGGTGGTCAGGAACGGCAACAAGGTTTTTAGCACTGATTCCCTCAACGAGGTTTCCGTTCAAAGTCTATTAGGAATAGTGAGGATAGAAGTGGACATAGAGAAGCATCCATTGCAGTTCATACGCGGCACCGGCATATTGATCGCGACAGCGACGGGGTCGACGGCATACAATCTTTCCGCCCACGGACCGATAGTCGTGCCCGAAATAGAGTGCATGATTCTGACGGAGATAATGGACCACAACATACCCACACCCAGTATCGTGGTAAAGAAAGACCAAAGGATAAGGCTTGCTGTGCTCGGTTTCAGGGAACGGGGTATATTGTCCATATCTGGAACTAGAGAAGCGGTGGATGTGCTGCTAATCGCCGATGGTGAGACCATCTTCCCACTGAAGAAGAACGATGAAGTAATATTGGAGAGGTCGCCCCATGCCATAAAATTCGCAGAATTGGAACGTAATTATTTCTTTAAGAGCCTAGGGGAGAAATTCGGATTCAAATAGACCATCGATGCTGAATGTCATAATGACCAAATACAAATTTATGATACGGACCATGATCGTTGTGGCCTTGGTGTTCATCAGCGCGCAATTCAACGTCAATCATTTCTTGTCGAACAGCGTGGCCAGCCTATCGGTCCAATCTGTACATGGGAACAGTTTTATGGCGGCGGCGGGACTATCCTTCAACCAGACTCTTTTGTGGGTTAGGGGCGTGGGTTACGTGGTAATGTTCCTCGCCATGGTCGTGGAAGGGCCGGTAATCACTGCTGCTGCAGCATTTGCCGCGCGATTGGGGTATTTCAATATATGGGCCGTTTTGATATTGGCGATTCTAGGGGATCTGACCGCCGACTTCGGATATTACTTGGTCGGTTATTTGAGCAGGATATCGTTAATCGAGAAGTATGGGCGCAATTTCGGGCTGTCCAGCGAAAGAATGAAACGCGTGGAGAAACTACTGAAGACAAATCCCATCAAAACCCTGGCTGTGATCAAGTTGGTGCCCGGGCTTTCGACCCCGGGATTGATGGCGGTCGGAGCGTCGCGTATGTCGATACGCAAATATGTGACCACGGCGACGTCGATAATATTGCCGAAGGTGATTCTGTTCGCCGCCTTGGGATATTATTTCGGCCAGGTCTATGACAGCATCGCGCACTATGTACAAGGAGGAGAGTACCTCATAATCGCCGCAATCTTAGTGACCCTTTTGGTCTACTGGGGCTACAATAAATTATCAAGGCTAATTGCCAGACGGATCGAGCCGATTTAAAAGAAAACAAATCCAATGAAAGTCAGAATAAAAAGATTCGATAAGGACTTGCCGTTGCCGGAATACCATACTGACGGTGCGGCCGGATTCGACTTCCGCGCTAAGGAACAGGTCGAGATCCTGCCGGGGCAGATAGGTTCGATCCCCCTAAATATCGCAATGGAAATACCCGAGGGCCATTTTCTTTTGCTTGCGGCCAGGAGCTCCCTATATAAAAGAGGTTTAAGCATGAGGAACGGCATAGGGATTATCGACTCCGATTATCGCGGCGACGAAGACGAAATCAAGGCGGTCCTATTCAATTTTACAGACAAGCCCATAGTCGTCGGACGGGACGACAGAATCGTCCAAGGAGTCCTTGTGCCGTTTGTGAGAGCGGAATGGGAAGAGGTAAGTAAGATGGACGGCAAAATCCGCGGCGGATTCGGATCGACCGGCACTTAGACAAATATATTTTAATTTCGATGCAGGCAATAATTTTAGCTGGAGGCGAAGGGATAAGATTGGGACAAGCCGATGCTATGCCGAAGTGCCTGCTGAAAGTAGGGAAGAGGACCATCCTGGAGCATAACCTTTCGCAGCTACCCCAAGAAGTGAAGGAAGTGATCGTTGTTGTCGGGCCCCTCAAGGAACAGATAAAGCGCAATATCGGAAACAATTTCAACGGTCGGCAGATAACCTACGTTGAACAGAAAGAGCGCCTCGGCACGGGGCACGCGCTTTTTGTGTGCAAGGATTTTGTCAACGATAAGAAGTTCATTGTCATGATGGGCGACAATATCTATATCAAAAAGGACATGGAAAACTGCCTTAGGCATTCCCTGTGCATATTGGCGCAGAGGGTAGAGGTTCCGGACCGTTTCGGCGTGATTGAACTTAAGTCAGGAGCTTTGAATGACATAGTCGAAAGTCCGAGGCTGTCTGCCGGCACACTGGTGAACTGCGGAATGTATACCTTGGACAAAAGGATCTTTGATTACCGGTTGGTGTTGATAGGCAAAGAAGAGTATGGGCTGCCTCAGACCATAGTTAAAATGTCCGTCAAATATCCGATAGATATAGAGAAGGCCAGTTTCTGGCTGCCCATAAACACGATCCAAGACCTGAAGCAAGCCGACAAATATCTCAGGAAGCTGTATCTCTAGTAGGGGATCATCCTCTGTTCGCTGGACAATTGTCCAAAATTATGTTATTTATATAACATAACCCTAAGGTCGATTGGGACTGACCCCAATTCCGGGATAGGTCTTTAAAATAAAAATAATTTATAAAATCATGAGCCGATTACTGAGGTTTCTGAACGGTAAGGTTTTCGGTGCGGCGCTAAGCGTTCTACTCGTGACAGTTGTCGCGCTTCCTGTCAGCGGATTCTCTCTAAATATGTGGGACTCGCAATATCTGATTCCAGGTGCAACTAGTACCTACGAACAGAATGCGTATTTCACGGATCCGCAGGGAGATAGATGTCTTAGCGAGTGGACAAGTTCGTCTACCCTCTTGAACGTCAACGAGGCTATCGATAACACGTTTACCGCGTGGCTGACACAAGTCTATGGCTCGTCGACCGTCATCACCTATATCCCAGTCCCCACATCCACTACTTTGTGATGTGGGGATTTTTGGATCCAAAAATCTTGACAAGGATTAGGAATACAAGGTATCCATTTAAGGATGAAAGAAGCATTTTTGCTGGTCGGCCCAATAGCTGTCGGCAAATCATATGTCGGCAAACTGATCGAAAAGAGATTCGATATCCCTTTCTTTGAATACGAGGACATCTTCATAAAGGAGCAGAAGGAAAACCCCGAGGGGTACCTTAAACGGGCCGAACCTCTGGCCGAGGCGGCAATTTTGGAATTCTTGGATAAGAAGGGGAGGATTTGTCTCGAGAACACGATGAGCAGGCCATACGCCTTCGAGATTCTAAAGAAGCTTCAATTGGTCGCTGACGTCAGGCTGATCTATGTGGACTCGCCACTTAAAGTGACTCTTGAGAGGCTGGAACAGAGGCCAAAGAGCGACCACGTCGAATGGTCCAAGGAGGAAATAGCGGACACCTATGAAAAGGCCAAGAATCTTGGTTTGAAGTACGACCTCGTACTGGATAACTCCACTGCATCGGACGACGAACTGGTGAGCAAGCTCAGCCCGGTGATAGAGGAGAGGGTATGGAACGATGAGTACGTGGAGATAATCTATAAGGGCCAACATCTCAAGTTTTGCAGCTGGTCCGGGTCTAATCTCACGCCTTACGACGTTGAATACAAGCCGTGGGACGCGTCATTCAAAAAAGAGAATATCGGCTACGAATTGCATTACCAGCTTAAGTCAGGAGATGTCGTGATCGACGGCGGGGGATACGAAGGTACTTTCTCCGTATATGCGGCGAAGGTCGTCGGAAACAACGGAAAGGTTATAGTTTTTGAGCCTGATACGGAAAATTGCAGGAAGCTCAAGGAGAACGTCAAATTAAACGGACTTGAGAATGTCACAGTGATAAACAAAGCGCTGTGGTACAAGGACGGGAAACTGAAGTTTAACAACAAGCATACTGCGGGAGCCTCGTTCTACTTCAACGCCAGCCCCTATGCCACCGATACCGATGTCGTCTCTATCGACAACGAGCTGGGCAGGCTTGGAATAGATAAAGTCGATTTCATAAAGATGGACATCGAGGGATCCGAGCTCCAGGCCCTAAAGGGAGCCGAGAGGACATTGAGAAACAATAAAGTTAACCTGGCCGTTGCTTCATATCACATAGTAAACGGGGAGGAGACGTCTACCGAGGTTGAAAATATACTGAGGGGATACGGATACGAGGCGGTGACCGAATATCCGGCGCACAAGACGACGTACGGTTATAAAAAATAATTTAAATAAAACAAAGATGAAGTACGAAGACGGAGCGACTAGGCCAGATTCAATAAATGTGCAGGAACTTGTGGACAAGTATGCCCAAGAGTTCATAGATGCCGGCAAGTTGGTAGGCGACAGCGGGCTGTCGGTCGGCAGTGGCGGGAATTTCAGCATTAAAGTCCCAGGCGGGATGCTAGTGACTTCCACCGGATCGAAACTGGACAACCTTCATCCCGACGAAGTGATCTTCGTGCCGGAGGCAAACAGCGAGAAGGTGTACTTCGTCGGCTCGAAGGGCCCCTCTTCCGAATCAGTAAACCATTGGACCATATACCAGGCGATGCCGGAGGTTAAGGCCGTCGCCCACGTGAATGTAGGGTCCAAGGATAGCAAGAACATACCTTCAACCCCTGAAGAAATCCCATATGGGACGATAGAGCTAGGTTTGGCGATGGTGCCCTTATTTAAAAATTCGAATGCCGTCTTCCTTAAAGACCATGGCGTGTTCACTATAGGCCAGAGCCTAAAAGAGGCAGTTGACCTGCTGATAGATTCAACAGACAAAGACAAGCCGTATATCCTTCCGTTTGTTAAACCACTAAGCGCTTAAGCGCTCGCCTTAAAAGACTTCAATCTAGCGACAACTTTGTCGTTTTGTTCTGGCGTTCCGATGGTTAGTCTCAGCGCATTCTGTTCCTCGTAATACCTTGGGAATATCTGATTATTGTCCAAATAGGTTCTAACATCCGACAGGCTCCCTTTGGCCTCGATCAACAGGAAGTTCCCGTACGATGGATATGTTTTGAATCCAGGCAGATCTTTAAGCTCGCCATAAACCCTATCTCGTTCAACGACAACCCTATTTACCATTTCCAGCGTCGTGGCGACATTCTCCAAAGCAGCCAAGCCCCCGATCTCTGCGGCCAGGTTAACATTGAAGGGTAGTTTTATTTTCATGAGTTCGCTTACAAAGCGCGGATCCATTATTGCGTATCCTAGGCGTAGGCCGGCCAAGCCTGCCCATTTACTGAAGGTCCTCATGATAATTAGATTGTTATATTCGTCGGACAAATGAATGACCGTTTTGTTGCAGAATTCGAAATAAGCCTCATCGACGACGACCAACTTTCCGGTGTCGAGCAGGGCCCTGATCTCCTGTTCGGTGGCCAAGTTGCCGGTGGGGTTGTTGGGGGAGCAGATCAGTATCGCCTTAGTCCGGTCGTTTACTTTTTCTATTATCGCCTGAACGTTCAACGAGTAGTCTTCATTCCTGCGAACGACTACGGCCTTCCCTTTATTGAGGGTTATGAGCAAGGGGTACATGCCGTAGGTGGGGGAGCAGTTTATGATCTCGTCGCCTTCGTTTATAACCAGCCTTAAGATAAGGTCCGAGAGCTCATCTGAGCCCGAGCCGACCATGATTCGTCCGATGTCTACGCCGACGTATTTGGATATAGCCGTGCGTAGCTTTTTATATTCCGGATCCGGATAATAGTTAAATATGTCCTTAACCTTACTTAGGGCTTCCCTCACGCTGGGCGGGGAACCGTAAGGATTCTCTCCCTGGTCGAGTTTAATTATCTCGTCCTTTGAAGAGGCGTATTTTTCCTCAAGATCGGACAGGAAAGGTGCGGCCTTATAGGACGCCATATCCGATATGTCGGCTCTGATGATTTTTGTAAGGTCAACTTTGCCCATAGGCTCATTTAATTCGTTTCAGCTTTGAAAGTAAAGGTTTTTTAAAGCGGCCCTATTCAGCCGCTTTATCCTTGTACTTTATGCCCTTAACCTCCTCGATAAAGAAATCTATTCCGTCCGACGAGGCCTTAACGTATCCGGCGTTCTGAAAGGTGCCTCCCTGCAGCTTTTTATATCCGGCGTAGCCGGTTCGCACCAGGAACATGCGTATGCATCCTCCGTGCGTGGTCACAAGGACGGTCTTGTTTATATGCGATGCGGCTATCTCCCTCAGCTGTATGATGAACCTGTTTGCAAGCTCCTCGTCGCTTTCCATGTCATCGCTGATGTTGAATTTCCACTGCTCCTTCTCGGTCAATGCCTCTTTCTTTTCAAGCAGGTGCTTGACCGCGTTGTGGAATTTCTCCGCAGGTTTTCCCTCGAAACGCCCGTATTTCCTCTCCCTGAGAAGCTTGGATGTCTGTATGGCGAGATCCCGGTCCAGTCTTATGATCTCAGCCGTCCTCTGGGCCCGCGGAGAGTCCGAGGAGAATATCGCGTCGAAGTGGATGTCCTTAAGCTGGTCTGCGGTAGCTTCGACCTGCCGCACGCCTTCAGGGGTAAGGGGCGAATCCATCTGTCCCATGACAGTGCGATTCTTATTCCATTCCGTTTCGCCGTGGCGAACTATATAGAGCGTGCAGTAATCTCTATTATTTTCGTGGTCCATAATCTCAGTCTAGTCAGAACCGCCCCTGGGTTCAACCTACACTCCAAGGATCGGGCAATAGGGCCTCGATCGTCTTGCTCTTGGTCGCAGAGAGATGGACTATTGTGTTCTTGTTGCGGGGATTTATCTGGAATATGAGCTCGCGGCATCTTCCGCAGGGCGGCAGTATCTTCTTGCCTTGATTTACCGCAACCACCTCCTTTATCTCCGATTCGCCGTGCTTCAGCATGTCGGCTATGGCCGAGTGTTCGGCGCAGAAGCCGACCCCGCAGCAGGCGTCTATACAGATGCCCGTATAGATATTGCCCTTCTTCGTGATCATGGCGCTGCCGACCCCGCCGCTGCTGGCGAGCTTGCTAAGCTTTCTGTTCTTGCTGATCTTATAAGCTTCTTTATAGAGTGTTTTGAAATTATTCATCGATGGGTTTTATGCCGATTGCGTAGATGCCGAACTTTTTTATGCTTTCTTCGTATCCTTCCAGGTTATTATAGCTTTTTACCCCTCCTTCTATATCCAGGCCGCTCGATAGGACGTTCTTTACCCCCTCCGTTTCGAGCATCGATCTGACGTCGGGATATCTCCGTACGAATGTGACTTCGCACGGCATCTTCTCGCCCGTTGCATTGCTGGTGAAGATTATAACGTCGCCTGCGGCCATTTGGCCGTATTGCTTATCGCCTTCGTCTTTTGGTGTGCGGCCCTCTATCTTTTTTGTGCCTGCCTTTATCGCTTTGAACGGCCGGTCGTTTAAGTCCAAATTGTAATTCATCGCAGGACTAAGTCGCTGATCTTCGGCCGTACAACGTTCAAATAGTCGGATGTTTTCATCGCAATAGAAAAGCTTCGGTCGCCTGCATTAAAGATGATCTCGTCGTTGCTGGAAAGCGATTCGTCCACGTATACCGGAAGGCCGAATAGGTTTCCGAACGGAGGTACGCCTCCAATTTGGACGCCATCAGTAATTCGCGAAACTTCTTCTTCGGTTGCGAAAGAAACCGACTTAGCGTCGATGGCTGATTTGACCTTCTTTGAGTCGAACTTAAGGTCTGCGGGGAAAACTAGCATTACAAAGAATGGGGCGTTGTCCGGACCCTTCGCTCTCACAATTAGCGCTTTAGCGCCCTGATGCAAGGTGAAATCCGGCCGTAGGGCTGCCGCCTCTTCGCTTGTACGCACTGGCGTATGTTGGAACGTCCGAAATGGGATGTGATGTTCGGTCAGTAAATCGGATATTCTTTTGGTCAGGGGATGGTATTGCACGGGATAAGTATATCAAAAACTTAACACTCACAGCCTTAGACGCCCTTCCTATTTATATAGGTGACTGTCAGTTGTAGAACGGTTGCGAAAGATACCCACAAAAGATAGGGGATGTTGGCGTATACGATCCAGTGTTCGTATGGCCATATGGCCAACAATGCCCAAACGATGGTCCCCAGGACAAGTATGATGTCGATCGCGGCTAGGGGATTGTTCTTGAGCTTGAACTGTATTGGTACGAATGCGAAGTTGAAAATAAGATTGAGGGTAAATGGTATGGCTATGATCCGAGCTAGGTCCCCGATGAGCGTTTTGTATAAAACAGACCCAAAGGTTATCGCGATCAGAATATAAAGCACCGTCCATGCTGGCCCGAAAAGCCATGAGGGCGGGGCCCAGGATGGCTTTTTAAGATGTGCGTACCAATTATAGGTATCGCTCATAGATTTAAGTATTATTGGCTATTCGGTTGTTTTACCGTCGAATTCCTCTTCTGTGGCCTCAGCTTCTTCCTTGGTGGCGCGAACAATCCCATCTTTATGGTGGGCAGGGGAATAGATCGTATAAAGTTTCAAATCCTCAGTTTCTGATATGTTGATGACGTTATGCTGCGCGCCGGCGGGAACGATGACGGCGGAGCCGTCTCCGACCATATATTCATTGCCGTCGATGATGCATTTGCCGCTGCCCCGCTCGAATCGCAAGAACTGATCGTTATCCTTATGAACCTCCATGCCGATTTCTTCTTTTGGTCTTAAGCTCATTAACACGAGCTGGCTATGGTTTGTGGTGTATAAAACCTTACGGAAATTTTCGTTATCCAAGGTCTCTTTCTCTATATTTGCGTTGAATCCCTTCATATATTTATTTTTTTAAAGTTTATCTTCTTATTTTCCGGCCTTTTAAAGTCATATCTCATTAACCATTATAACATCGATTGATCTTGAGCCAGCGGCTCCCCAAGCTTATTTTGAAGCACGGATAAAATGGTCTATTATTTAAGAGTCGAAGCTTGAATAAACTGGCTTCCCCGATATCCCGAGATTGAGATAGGGGAGAAGGTACAATCACCATGAATAAAAAAACCGTGATACGTATCTCAATAGCGATTTTGGTAATTGCTATTATCACAGTTGCTTCAATCGAAATCTCCAGGCTCATCAAATACGAGAGCAACCCCGCTTTGCATGCCATCTCGCGGGTTTTGCCGGCCAATATGAGTTATGTCGGCAGTGTTACGTCTACTATTCCTGGCGCGACTATAAATATAAAAATACTTAAATCTGCGGGAATATTTCAAATCGGAAGCGGTAAATTCAGTGGCAGCCCTCTTATAGGTACAAATAATTCAGCCGGCGTGCTAGTTTTCGGACCGGTTAGTTATGAGATTACCGAAAATGTGAGCGGCAAAGATTGTCTGTTTGGCCATGATGATATACATCCGCAGGACGGCACGCCGATCTCGGGCAGTTCTTATCAATTAGTGAGTCTGCCAGCCAACGGCGGCGGTGGAACTTATATTGTTACGTGCAAGAATTCCAGCGGTTCCTATGATATTGGTGACACAGCTTTCACACAGGTTCTTATTTTAAACATGTCACAGTTTAGTAAGTCTAAATAGATATATCCTATGGCGCGACATGCATAATAAACTTAGCAGAATTTTACTAGGATTAGCTCTGATATCTATTTTGTCTCTGAAAATTTTGCCTGCGAATGCCGATGGTTCCGGTCCAAGCCAATCCTCACTTTCTCAAGGTCTATTTAACACGGCGGACGGATATACCGTCTATCTTCCTATAGGAGGCAATCCCGGCGTCCTAACAACAAATAATGGCGGTACGGTCGCGTCAACAAATCCATTGGCTTTTACGGCAAGTCAGTTTTCCAATACTAATGTATCCAGTCTCATAACCTACGGATTGGTCAGTGGGTTGACCAGTAATCTTGCATCGTTTAGCGCCAATGCCATATCAAGCTGCGCTTTTTATGTCGATGACGGAACCGTACCCGATCAGACTTCAAGCCAGGGATCAGATTTATTCAGTTTGACTGGGAATTTTATATGGGATTTTGGTTTCAATCCGCTTCCTATTCTAAGTGTGGGTAATCACAGTATCTCGACAAAGTGCTATCTATCCCCATACAGCTATATAGGCGACTACAATAATATCTATATAGTAGACCCCTCTTCATCACCTGCGCCGAAGCCAGAGACATTCCAATACACCTATATAACCCAATCCAATATATCGGAATCGACGGTGCAATCTGTAATAAGCTCCGTTCCGAATTCGGCCGATGGTTATACCGTTAATCTGATTATGGACGCTAACCCCGGAGTAGTAAGTTCGACATATAAGGCTGCGGGTCTGGCGCCTGATTATTCAATAAGCATCAATCCGTTCGCATACAGCAATTCAGAGTTAGCCGCGTCAACGATCGTTGCCGAGATAACGACTCCGTCGCCTGCACAGTCCCTCGCCAACCTCCTTGCTCATGGGCTTGGCGGAGTAAGCATATCCAGCTGCTCATTAAACGTGACAAATCTAGATACAAATAAGGCCGTGTCTGCGGATGGCGAGAATTTTAGTGGTAGCGAGGTAAGCGGGCTTCATTATGTTAACTTGGGCCTGATTTCTGGAAATGAGGCTACCCAGCCGATCAATTCGCCGCAGGCATCATTGGCGACCGGAAACTACCAATTTAATTTCAGTTGCAGTCTATCCGACGGAAATTCCATAGACGACTATGATTATGTTTATGTTCCGACGGTTCCGGGCCCCGAACATTCGGTATGCAATAATCTCGATGCCTGCGTGTCTGTAGCTGGAGCGGGGACTAATCAATGCAACACAGATGCGGATTGCCAATGTGCGCCGCCGACTGTGAGCGTTACCGCCAATCCCACGGTAGCGTCATCGTGCCAACCCTCATCGACAACCGTATCCTGGGCGCCAACCAACGCCACAGTCTGCGCCGACGGCAACGGAAATTCTTACAATATTAACGGCGGCTCGCAGGTCTATACCGCCCCATCTCCTTCCACTCAGACATACAGCATAACCTGTGCGAACTCTTGCGGCAGCGACACCGGCAGCGCCGTATTCACCGTTACGCAGCCTGCGACTTCGACAACCCAAAACCAGTCGTCGCCATCGGTAGACATAAAGGCGCAATGATGAAGATGAGCAATAAGCCGACAATTGTCATTTCTATACTGACCCTTTCCGTACTGAGTGTGTTTATAATTACTGGTCAGGCTTATGCCGTGCAAACAGGCAATACGGTGCAATTCACCTCCGCTACGAATGTGCGCTCATGTGCCGGCACCAGCTGCTCGGTGATAACCGCAGCGGCGTCCGGATCTACAGCCACTATTATAGGCGGCCCATCGTCTGCCAACGGCTATACTTGGTGGAACATAAATTTATCCGGAACAACCGGCTGGTCCATACAGGACACTATGACTGTCGTGACCGCAACCCCCGCGGCAACCGTAAGCGTTTCGGCAAATCCGTCATCAATTAACTTGGGAAGCTCGTTTACCTTGACTTGGTCGTCGACCAACGCAACAGCCTGTACCGGATATCATGGCGGCTCATACGGCACTAGTGGCTCGCTTTCCATCACTCCTTCTTCGGCTGGGACGTACACCACTGGTATGCAATGCACTGGATCTGGTGGAAGCAGTCCGATGCAAACTAGCAGCGTAAGCGTAGGTGCCGCCGGAACTCCTGCCATTACATCTTTTTCATCAAGCCCAACTTCGATAACATCCGGGCAGTCCGCCACCCTGTCGTGGTCGACAAGCAATGCCTACGGATGCAGTGCAAGCAATGGGTGGAGCGGATATGAAAATACAAGCGGCTCGCAAAAGGTTTCGCCGACCCAAACGACGACGTACACGCTTACCTGTTACGACACTACGGGCAATGTTAAATCGTCCCCACAGAGCGTGACCGTGAGTGTTGGGGCGGCAACATCTAATAATGGCTGCACGGCTCCCGGAAGCAGCACCATTACCAAGACGGTTGGACAGACCTTCACTATTAACTGGTGTTCGGTGAACGTGATTACGAATTGCAGCGTCACCGGCCCCGGTCTTTCCGTCTCGGGCAGCGGCTGTCTGGCCGGCGCTTCGCCGGAACAGTACCACTCATCTCCTATGTCGTTGTCGTCCCCGGGCACCTACGACTATACAATCACCGGTACGACCCCAGGACAGCAGACCAACAGCTGCTCGGGATCCACTACGTCGCAACAACAAGTGAGCGGTATCGTACAAGTCGTCGTCACATCGGGGGGCAGCGTGACGCAGCCGACCAGCCCGGTGAATTCGTCATCGCCCACTGCGCCGACCGGAGGAACGACGGGCGGCTGCACGTTGCCGGCTTCCGGACCATGCTTCGACAGTTTCACAGTAACGACCGTAACCCCGAATCTACCAAGCTGTTCGTTCAACGGCGACCCAAGCAGCATAATTCCGCCGCAATCATCGACGCTGTCTTGGAGCTGTTCAAACGCGCAGTCTTGCTCGATCGATCAAGGTATAGGTACGGTATCCAACCTATCCGGCTCTACGAGCGTCAGTCCTGTCAGCACCACGACATACGTACTTAGCTGCTCCAACCCCAGTGGCAACAATTCTTTCCCAGCCACTGTTTCGATGGGGAGCAATCAATCTTCCTCTCCCTTCATAAAAGAAATAAGGCCATAAGATTTAGGTAACGTATTATGAAAAAAGACATTATTGGGAAATTAATATCGAGATTATGGATAGGGCCGATAGTCGCGTTAGCGATTATCGCGTTCCTGCCCAAGCCCGCCGCGCTCGCCGATACGGGTTCCATATATGTGTCGTATCCCGATACGGCATATTCAATCGAAACGCAGGTTTACCCCTGGCCGTATCCGGAGTGGTACAGCTCGAACCAGATTTACGAGCCGAATGTGACGATCAGTATAAGGCCGGGCGTTTTCGGCAACTTCCCGGGCACCGATCAAATTTCGGTGGATTGCGACGGCAGCGGCACTTACGGGCCAACCGTTTCGGCCGGGGCCGGAGATTTGGGAGATGCGTTCAATTTCTCTCCCATATACATAAGCAACTCCGGTACAGTCCAGTGCACTTTTCCCGTTGCCGGAACTTATTCTCCGATCATTCATGTGGTTCGCACTGGTTCCGGAGGTTGCGTCAATGAGGGTAGATACAATAACCAGGAATGTTTCTCAAATCCTGTAACCGCCGAGGCCGATTTCACTCTGCCGTCATTCACCATTCTGCCGAAGGATTACGTAGTCAATGTATGGCCCGATACCCAGAGTCCCTACGTGGGCAAATCCCCGCAAAATGTCGGTTTCGCCATACAGTCCTGGCAGACCAATGCGTACTGCCCGCCTGGCGTGAATTGCGATTTCAGTGTCGGGGGCTACTTCACTTATCACGTAGATTGTGGCGACGGCTCGCCGGTGAAGAATATTAGCGGTTATGCCGGGGGATCAACCGATATAACCGACATCAATTACAATTCGCAATACGTATCTCAAGGTGGCGGATTCCAATGGGTCTACAACGCTTTGAATACCGGACCAATCTGCGATTATACAAGCCCCGGAGTCTATCAAGTTCAAGTAAGCACCGATGGTTTGTCGGGCAGTTCCGGGACCGTTTACGGAGGGGCGACCGTGACCCTGCTCCCGTCTGGACAGCTCACGGATACGGTAAGCGTGGTACCCACAACCGGAGAAGCCCCATTGAACGGCGTAGGTATTAAAGCCAACGTGTCCAATATCATGCCTGCGACCGGCAGCTGGGGCATGGTGAATATGTCACTCAGATGCGACGGGAATCTTCCGTTGGAGCAGAATCTGATTGCTGGGGCCAACCCCGCATCTGCCGCCTACGTCTACGGTAACGACGGACCGATTGATAGCAGCTCCTTCATCAACTTCAACAACTCTGGCACCAAGCTTGTCTCCACAACATCCACGCCATTCACCTGCAACTATGCTCAGGCGGGAACGCATACCCCGACGGTCGTGGTGCAACAAAATGGCATCACTGCCGCGGCCGGAGCTAAGGTATACGTAACGGGCAAGCTTAAATGTGACGGGACGGACGTGCTGAAAGCCCCGACAGACTATCGTTTGGACTGGAACACTCTGGACGCCGATCATTGCGCGGTCCAATCCCAATGGAACTCTTTGCCTATATCGCAGCTCCCGGAGAACTTCATAAATATCGGCGGTTCGAACGGTCTGGGCTTCTCAGGCACGCAGCCGGCCAGCGGATCGCACACCTTCTACGACGTCGAGCCAGGGTACTATCAATACAATCTCGACTGTGTAAGCAGCGACGGCACAGAGGACGCGACAAGCAGCTGCGGGGTAACAGTCACACCATAACAAGATGGAAAACGAGGCATTAAACACTCAAAAGAACAAACACATGATCTGGATCGTATCGGTAGCGATCGTCGCCGTGATTGTGGTCGTCGCCGCATATTTTTGGCTTAATCCCAATCTAACGGGACGGACAGCAGAAGGGGTGAATATCAACATAGCAAACTGCGGTTCCATCTCGCCGCAAAGCACTTCAGTCGCCATAGGGCAGCCCATTATTTTTAAGAATGACGACGAGACCAACCACATCATATTTATAGGCGGCGTTTCCATAAACGTACTGGCCGGGGCCAGCTCCAGTCTAAGTTCCGTATTTCCATATGGCGCCGGGCCGTACGGTTACATTTGCGACGGCAAACTCACCGCAAATCAAATCGTCGTTACAAACAAATAAATCATAAACATGGACGAGACCAATCCGATCAAAGGCAAGAGAAATAAATTATATATTTGGTTGATAGCGGCAATAGTTCTTATCGCTCTCGGCATATGCGCCTTCTATTATTACGAGGCGAATCGTCCCGCCAGAGCGACGGCGGTCATGGTGACGATAAGTAATTGCGGTTCGATCTCTCCCCAGAATGCAGCGGTGGTAAACGGAGAAACTTTAGTTTTCAAAAACGACGACAATGCGGACCATGTGATATCGATCGGCGGCAGCGAGATAACCGTTCACGCCGGCGGAGTGACCGAGCTCGCGGTGAAAACGTTGCAGTATGGTCCTGGGACATACGGCTACACTTGCGACGGAGCGCTGACCGGCGACGAGATAGCCATTGCGCAGGTGCCCGGCGGAGCTCCGATAAACGCAGGTGGGTTTAAGGCTATGTATGACGGAGAAGCTTCTTCCACTCAGGCGTGCATTAAGACCGCCCTTGGCCCCGAGTTCGACGAGTCATATGGCGATACAGGCTATGTGCCGTCTTCCCAGGCGATAGTCAAGGTTCAAATCTGCCTGACTCCCGCCGGTACAGTAACTACCGCGACTTCAAGCAAAACTAAATAATTATTACGGGCATTCAAATGTATTGGATAAACAAAAGATATATAATTCTTCTATCCTCTACATCCAAGAATGAACCGCTCTTCACTCCCTAAACCGGGCCATAAGAAAACCTTCACCCTGATAGAGCTCCTGATAGTGGTCGCGATCCTCGGCGTACTCGCCGCAGCCGTAACCGTAATCCTGAATCCCGTCGAGCTTCTGGCCCAGTCTCGCGATGCGACCAGGCTCTCGGACATGGGAACGATAAGCAAGGCCATATCTTTGGCCCAGGTGTACAACGTGCCTCTCTGCAATACTCCAAACACCATATACGTCTCCGTACCTGACGCCTCTTCCACTTCATGCGGAGATTTAGGTCTTCCCGCGGCCCCCGGCGGCTACACCTATTCCTGCGTGACACCTTCCAACCTGAAGAACATCAACGGCACAGGCTGGATACCGATCAACTTCGCCTCTTCCACGACGGGGTCTCCTCTGCCTAACCTCCCCATTGATCCCACCAATTCCATATCTTCAGGCCTCTACTATCTATACGCCTGCAATAGCACATCGTATCAAATATCTTCCAACCCCGAGTCTTCCAAATACAAATCCCAATCGACCCTCTTCGCCGCAGGCACCAACCCCTCTCTTGTTTCCCTGAGCGGAGGCCCCGTGACCCACGGTAGTTCCACCATTGCCTACAGCGGATCCGTCCAATCCTGGACGGTCCCTTCCGGCATCACGAGCATAACCATCACCGCCTATGGAAGCGCAGGAATCGCCACGGCTTATGCCGCAGGCGGAAACGGAAGTATTGCGGCAGGAACTTTGGGAGTAACCCCAGGAAGTACGTTATATATCGGATTTATTTCGGGTGGAACGGGTAATGGAAATGGAGGAAATGGAGGATATGCTTCATGGTTAGGAACTTATAATACTTTTTCTGCGGTCTCCAACCTTCCTGTTTTAGTTGCGGCCGGTGGTGGCGGTGGTGCGGGTTCTGGAGCTAGCGGCGCAGGCGGTGCTGGCGGTGGCGCTGGATTTGGCGGCGGTGGCGCAGGCGGTGGCGCACAAGGACAAAATGGCGGGGCTGGAGGTTCTTTGGGAAGTGGCGTGGGAGGTTCTGCAAGTACTTCGTCTGCAGGGGCTGGTACTGGAGGTGCTGGCGGAGGCGGAGCCGGCAACACTTCTGGCGGCACTGCTACTGCTGGAACAAATGGCAATGGGACGACTGCAAATGGAACCGGCGGTACAGGAGGAGGCCCCTCTGGTGTGGGAGGCACTGGTTCAAATAGCGGTCTCAATACCGCAGGCGGCGGCGGAGGCGGTACGGGTGGTGGCTCGGCTGGTACGGGAGCAGCAGGAGGCAGCAACGGCGGTGGCGGCGGCAACTGTATGTCAGGTTATAGTTGCTCAGGCGGAAACGAGCCAGGCGGCGGAGGCGCAGGTTCTATATATCTGTCAGGGTCCTTGACCTCGACGTCCGGCACATATTCCAATACGACAACGGGGACAGCTGGAACCTATGTCTATATAACGTACTAACGCCCTATATTTAAGTTGCATAACGTGTTTTATGTGGCACCGTTACGCGGATTCATGCCGCTTTTTATGAAAAAATAGGGTCCTATACACGAAGGAGTGCCCACTATAATTAAATAGGTCTATGCCACCTTGTAAGGCGGGGATAAAGGCCTCCTTGACAGGAGGCTCTCATCTTCCTGTATAATGTGCTCACGAATGGTTAAGGAGGTTAATTTCTACGGCGGCTGAAGGCAAAGCGTGTTTTACGTGAGTCAAGTAAGCCGCTCTCAGAGCGGTTTTTCTGTACTGACGGAACATTAACAACATAAAATCGTAATACAGGTAAGTAAGCATTTTAAAGTCAGGCGGAATTAATCTTGTCCGTCTGATGTAATGAGCATTAAGATAGTCGGTTTCCAATTGATTAATTTAAGGGCGTATGGTGGATGCCTTGGCACGATAAAGCGATGAAGGACGCGGCGTAACTGCGATAAGCCTCGGGTAGATGTGTAGCAATCTTTGATCCGGGGATTTCCGAATGAGGAAACTCAATATGGTCAACCCATATTTGGCCTGCACATAAGTGGCAGGTTAGCTTACCCGCTGAAGTGAAACATCTCAGTAAGCGGAGGAAAATAAAAAAATACGATTCCCCGAGTAGCGGCGAGCAAAAAGGGAACAGCCCAAACTCGTTTTAACGGTCCGCAAGGATCGTTAAGGTGAGGGTAGTAAGATAAGAACATTTTATTTATAAGGTCACTTGATGAGCAATCAGTGAGTGACTTTATAAATAAAGGAAAGTTACAAAGTGATTCGTTAGTGGAACGAGCTGGAAAGCTCGACCATAGAGGGTGATAGTCCCGTAGACGAAAACGAGTCGCCTTTCTGTTTTTAATCTTGAGTACTTCGAGGAACGAAAGCCTCGTAGGAATCATCCTGAACTATCAGGAAAGGCTAAATATTTATCGCGACCGATAGTGAACAAGTACCGTGAGGGAAAGGTGAAAAGAACCCCGGCAAGGGGAGTGAAATAGATCTGAAACCATATGCCTACCAGGACGCGGGGCCCTAAGTAGATGTCGCAAGATGTCTGCGGGGTGACGCGGTGCCTATTGAAGAATGAGCCAACGAGTTTATTCGTGTCGCAAGTCTAAGTTGCTAGAGCAACGGAGGCGCAGCGAAAGCTAGTCTGAAAAGGGCGAATTCAGCGGCACGTGTAAGACCCGAAGCCAGGCGAGCTTACCCTGACCAGGATGAACCCACCTTAATAGGTGGAGGAGGTCCGAACCAGTGGGTGGTGCAAAACCCTTGGATGAGTTGGGGTAAGAAGTGAAAAGCTAATCGAGCTTGGTAATAGCTGGTTCTCTCCGAAATATATTTTCGTATAGCGTCGAGTGTTTCCTTTTGGAGGTAGAGCACTGGATGGTGGTGATAGGGCGAAAGCTCGCGCCGCCAATCAAACTCCGAATACCAGAAGGTATAAACTCGGCAGTCAGACTGTGGGGGCTAAGCTCCATGGTCGCGAGGGGAAGAGCCCAGACCGTCGTATAAGGTCCCTAAATCTATGCTAAGTGTTAAAGGTGGTCGTTTGCCGATGACAGATAGGAGGTTGGCTCAGAGGTAGCCATCCTTTAAAGAGTGTGTAACAACTCACTATTCGACGGCCGGCGGCGCCGAAAATGTACCGGGGCTAAGCATAGTACCGAAGACACGGATGCGTGTGCTCAGCACACAGCGCGGCGTAATGTTATGGGTTAACGTTACGATTCGTTGTGTGTTGTGCACACGCGTGGTAGGAGAGCATTCCCAGCAGCAGTGAAGAAGGATCCGCGAGGGCCTTTGGAGCGCTGGGAAGAGAGAATGTTGGTATGAGTAACCCGCTACGTCGGTGGGAAACCGACGCCCCGAAAATCCAAGGTCTCCGCGGCAATGGCAATCATCCGCGGGTTAGGCGGCCCTAAGGCAATGGCGAAAGCCGCAGCTGATGGAAAGCAGGTTAATATTCCTGCCCCCTGACTTTTTGGCGATGGAGGGACGAAGGACATAAGTTTAAACATCTTAGTGGTTTGGTGCTCTTGACTTGGAGAACAGTTTCTTAGGTAAATCCGGGAAGCTGCCTTTAATGGCGATGTTCGCGAGTTGAGAAAAGGTAGGGTTTTTGCCCTGCCAATTTAGATGAAGAGCCTTCCTAGAAAATCTCCTAAGCGTTAATTAAAAGTCGGGTCCGTACCGTAAACCGACACTGGTGGATAGGGCGAGAAGCCCAAGGGGTATGAGTGATTTGCCGCCAAGGAACTCGGCAAAAAAGCGGCCGTAAGTTCGCAATAAGGCCTGCCCTTCGCAAGAAGGGCCGCAGCGAAAGTCTCTCTGGCAACTGTTTAACAAAAACACAGCTCCCTGCGAACTCGTAAGAGGATGTATAGGGGGTGACACCTGACCGATGCGAGAAGGTCAAGCCTGGGAGTGCAGGTTCGGGAAACCGAGTTTGTGCCCACTGGGTTAAGCCCTCGTCAATGTCAGCGATAACTATAATCGTTCTAAGGTAGCGCAATTCCTTTTCGGGTAAGTTCCGAAGCGCACGAATGGTGTAATGATCAGAGAACTGTCTCGGCGGCAAGCTCAGTGAAAATGCGATTCCCGTGAAGACGCGGGATACCTGCAGCGGGACAAAAAGACCCCAGGAGCTTTACTGTAGTTTGGTATTGATACTAGAGCTTTCATACGTAGCGTAGTGGTGAGGATTCGAAGCGGTGCTTTCGGGCATCGTGGATCCGACAATGAAACAGCCATTTTGAAAATTTTAGTATCTAACCTTAGTGGCAAAAACATTAGGGAACAGTGCCTGATGGGCAGTTTAAATGGGGCGTTTTCCTCCTAAAATGTAACGGAGGAGTTTATTAAGGTCGGCTAAGGTCGGATGGAAATCGACCCTGTCGTGTAAACGCACAAGCCGGCTTAACTGCGAGACCGACAAGTCAAGCAGATGCGAAAGCAGAAGTTAGCGACCCGACGGCAAAAATTAATTACGCAAGTAATTAATCCTTTATAGGAAGGCCGGAGATATCGGACAAAAGTTACCCTGGGGATAACAGGCTGGTGTGGTCCGAGAGTCCCTATCGACGACCACGCTCGGCACCTCGATGTCGGCTCGCCCTAGCGCGGGGGTGGAGAAGCTCCCAAGCGTTTGGCTGTTCGCCAATTAAAAGGGTACGTGAGCTGGGTTCAAACCGTTCAGATGTAGATGAAAGATCGACGTTTGAACGGTTTGAATCCCGAGGAACGAGACATAACACGGCGGCACATGAGAGTAATTTCATGTTGCACCAAACAAAAAAGTTGACTCATATCGGTGGAGTCCTAAAAAATCTAACCTGGTTTATTAGGATAATATCGAGGGAAGTCCGCACATTTGTGCGTGACCCCTTAGAGACTTGATCTCTTCGGAGATCGGATGGAATCCGAAGTTCGGTTCCATAACACGTCAACCCCCTCTTAAGTTAAGAGGGTGATAGTATAGTCCAATCAATTAGTAATAGTTGAATAAATGCGTGAGACAGGTTGGTCTTTATCTGCTGCAGGCGAATAGCACTTGAAGGAAGTTGACCCTAGTACGAGAGGACCGGGTTGAACGAACCTCTGGTCTACCGGCTTTGATACCAATTGAATCGCCGGGTAGCTATGTTCGGGTGGGATAAGCGCTGAAAGCATCTAAGTGCGAAGCCCCGCCTAAGACTATGTGCAGACCCCTAGAAGATGACTAGGTTGATAGGCTCTAGATGTAAGGCCCGTAAGGGTTTTAGTCGAGGAGTACTAATAGGTCGAACAATTTAATTGGAAGCCGGCTATTTTAAGGCCCATTACTACTTGCTTACTGTATACGATTTATGTTATTTTCCTTTGCCGGTGATTTACCCGTATGTGTACCACCTCTTCCCATTCCGAACAGAGAAGTGAAAGTGTACGGGGCCGATGATAGTCCTTTGGGGCGAAAGTAGGCTTTGCCGGCATTTAAAAACAATTCGAAAAGTCCGCCTAACGGCGGATTTTTTTATAGCCGATAATGAGTTATTCTCTATGTGATGAACCGAACCACCAAACAGCTTATATATGGAGCAGTCTATCTAGTAATAGCACTGTTGGTTATTCTTGGCGTCTACGGCATATGGTTCAGGAAAATGCCGACGTGTTTCGACAATATACAGAACCAAGGCGAGACCGGGGTAGACTGCGGCGGACCCTGTGTGCCGTGCGCTTTGAAAAATCTAAGCATCGACACGTCCGTTAAGCCGATGCCGTTGCAAGCCGGGACAGACCAGTCTGTGATCCTTCTGACCTTTAAGGACGACAGCGGCGACTACGGCGCCGATTTTTCCTACAACGTTGTCGTTGACAGCGTTATTCTTGGCGAACAGATCGATGCATTTAACGGCACGTCTTCGATCGCGCCAGACGGTTCTCGATACATAGTCCTTACGGGCATTCCTGATAACGCCGCCGACATCGGGTCGATAAACCTGACGACCAGCAATGTCTCTTGGGTGCCGTCTGCCAAAGTGGTGCAATACGATCTTTCAATCAGCGGCACCAGCACCGACATTACCCAGAGCGGGGGATATGTGGGCGGGACAATAAGCAATAACACCGCTTCCAATATTACGGATTTGAAACTTTCGGCGATCCTTTACGATAATTCTGGCAACATCATAGGCGCTTCCGATAGGGACGTGGGCAGCGTGCCGGCATTTAGCAAGGAGCCTTTCCAGGTGTTTTTCCCATCAATGGACATCAGAACATTAAACAGCGTGGACAAAACAAAGACCCAGATACTCTATGAAGTCACTCAAAATTGACGCTTGGCTACTTGGGTCCGTCCTGTTCCTATTGACCGCCGGACTGATTACGCTGGCCTCGATAGACCACACTTTATTCATAAGACAGTTGATCTGGATAGCCCTCGCTCTCGCTGTCATATTCGCACTGCCATACGTCAATCTGCGGGCGATATTCAGCTATCGCTGGGTCATCCTTAGTATCTACCTTGGCGCGCTGGCCCTGCTTGCGCTCACGTATCTGGTGGCTCCGGGGAGAAATGGCCACCATAGCTGGATTGTCCTAGGGCCGATTCTCATCCAGCCTTCGGAGTTCATGAAGGCCGCCCTTATAATCTTACTATCCGGCTTCTTTGCGCTACGTCACGTATCAATAGCTCGTTGGAAAACGATCGCCGCCTCCTTCCTATACTTCTTGGTGCCATTCATCTTCGTGGTGTTGCAGAAAGACTTGGGAACTTCCCTTGTCCTGTTCGCGATCTGGTTCGGCTACCTACTTGTAAGTGAAATACCTTGGAGGTATCTGATAGTTTTTATGCTGATGCTCGCCGCCATCGGAGTGGGGGCTTGGCATTTCGGTTTGGCTGGCTATCAAAAGGAGAGGATAATAGGACTTTTCAATCCGTCCTATGAGACGCTGGGTATAAATTACAACGTGATCCAGGCCAAGATAGCGATAGGGTCGGGCGGGTTCTTCGGCCAAGGTTTCGGTCAGGATACTCAGGTGCAGTTGGGCTTCCTCCCGGCCGCATCGACGGATTTCATATTCTCGTCATTCACTGAAGAGTGGGGAGTGTTCGGTGCATTGCTTCTCATAGCGGTGTTCATGGTCATGATCTATAGGATCCTTGTCATAGGTATGGCCGCGAATAACAACTTCTCGCGCTTCATTTGTCTGGGCACGGCCATATTCATTGTGGCCCACTTGGTCATAAATATAGGCTCAAATATGGGCTTTTTGCCGGTCATAGGGATAGGTTTGCCCCTGATTAGCTATGGAGGATCGAATTTGTTGACAGTGGCCCTGCTTATCGGTATTATTCAAAATATCGCCAAAGAGGCGTCTTTTTAGATGCGGAGGAAGGTAATTCGGGTGGTTTTCGCGGCGCTCATCGGCTTAATAGTTCTTTTTACATTTATTTTTATTCTGCATCGTCAACCCAGCGTGATGTTGGTTCCTAAGGTGACTGTGACCATACCAGAGGGATATACGGTTGCGGAGATAAATAAAAAACTCAACGACGTCGGAGTTCTGAACGGTCAAGATCTGCCATCGGGCATCGAGGGATATCTTTTTCCGGATACGTATCAGTTCTTCGTGTCGTCGTCGCCGGACGTAGTTCTTCAAAAATTCATAAGTAACTTCAATTTGAAGGTGGCACCTCTTTTTTCAGAGAATACCAATATTCAACAAACGCTTATTGTGGCCTCGTTGATCGAGCGTGAGATAAAGCCTGCGCCGACAAGCACACCTTACAGCAAGAGCGATCGCGCCATAGTTTCCGGAATAATCCAGAAGCGTCTTGCCAACAATATGCCTCTTCAAATTGACGCTACTCTTTGTTACATAAAGCCCGAGCCGTGCCTGCCTCTGACGCCGCAGGATATGAAGGTTGATTCTCCCTATAACACCTATATCCACTCGGGGCTGCCTCCGACCCCGATCGACAATCCTGGGGCCGACGCGATCTATGCCGCCCTTCATCCCGTTCCGTCGTCTTATTGGTTCTTTTTGTCCGATCCCAAGACCGGGGTGACCGTATTTGCCAAGACACTTGACCAACAAAGCCAAAATATTGTTAAATACTTGCAATAAATATAAGGAACTGACATTACAAATAACCCTTTCGCAAGCCCAAAGGGAGTTGTTTAATGTCTTTTTGGTCTTAAACAAAAATTAATACAAACAAAATGCAACCACGTCTACCCGTAAGAAAGATTTCAACCCACCCTGGAAACTTTATCGACCAGCACAGTTTGGTCGCCATCCAGCTAGATTCATATCGCTGGTTCAGGGAAAAGGGCCTTCGTGAACTTTTTGACGAGATCTCACCGATTGCCGATTACTCTGGCAAGGACGTAGAAATACATTTCTTGAATTACAGCTTTGGAGATCCAAAGCACACCGAGATAGACTCTATCTCCAAAGGCATAACCTTCGAGGCTCCGCTAAGGGTGAATGTCAGGCTTATAAATAAGACCCTCAAGATAGATAAGGAGCAGGAGGTCTATCTAGGGGATTATCCGGTGATGACCGAGCGCGGGACTTTTATCATAAATGGAGTTGAGCGCGTCATCGTTTCGCAGCTGATTCGTTCGCCGGGAGTTTATTTCACATCTGAAATATACCGCGGCCGAAAACTTTTCGGCGCCAAGCTCATACCTAACCGCGGCGTCTGGTTGGAATTTGAGACCGACCCCGACGGCGCAGTAGGGGTCAAGATCGACCGTCACCGCAAGGTTCCGGTGACTTGTCTGTTCCGCGTATTCGGGATGAAGAATGAGGAGATAGCTTCCGTATTTGGCAAGTCAATCGATCCTACCCTTAAAAAGGACCCATCCAAGACTGCGGACGAAGCGTACCTTGAGCTATATAAGAGAGTGCGTCCCGGCGACATAGCTACCGCCGCAGATGCAGGGCGTTTGCTGGATGCCATGTTCCGCAAGAACGATCGTTACGACCTTTCCGTCGTCGGACGTTTCAAGCTGAATCAGCGTTTGGAAATCAAGAACTCTTCCAGCCGCCTGCTTACCCTCGAAGATATTACAAAGATAGTTAAGGAATTGATGCGTTTGAACCTCGACGAACAGGCTGAGGACGACGACATCGATCACTTGGGCAGCCGACGCGTGCGCCCAGTGGGGGAGCTGTTGCAGAGCAGGCTCAGGGTTGGTTTCGCCAGGCTGCGCAGGAACATACAGGACAAGATGTCTATGGTTGAACCGGAGGTTATGGTTCCGACCCAGTTGGTCAACCCGCAGCCGCTTATCTCGTTTGTGCGCGAGTTCTTCTCTTCCTCCCAGATGTCCCAGTTCATGAACCAGGTCAACCCGCTTTCGGAGGTTGAACACAAGCGCCGCGTCACCGTATTGGGGCCAGGCGGTCTTTCGCGTGAGCGCGCGGGAATCGAAGTCCGCGACGTGCATGAATCGTACTATGGCCGCATCTGCCCGGTGCAGACCCCGGAAGGACAGAACATCGGTCTCATAAGCCAGTTGTCCAACTTTGCAAAACTCGACCAGTACAATTTCCTCATAACCCCTTACGTCGGGGTCAAGAATGGAAAAGCCACCGGCGACATAGTTTGGTTCAACGCGACCGAGGAGGAGAAATATCACATTGCCACTTCCAACGTAAATATTGATGCCCAAGGAAACATCTTGGATGAGGAAGCCGAGTGCCGCTTTGGAGGCAAGCCGGTTATGTGCAAGAAGAACGAGATAGAATTTATGGACGTTGCCCCGGAGCAGGTGGTCTCCACCGCCGCGGCGCTCATTCCTTTCATGGAACACGACGACGCGCAACGCGCGCTCATGGCCTCGAACATGCAAGGTCAAGCGGTCCCTTGCGTCAGGCCGTCCGCTCCGTATGTCGGAACTGGAATAGAGGATCTCGTCGCCCATGATTCAGGTTATCTGATATTCGCGCCTGATGACGGCGAAGTGACGGAAGTCGACGGAGCCAAGGTGGTCATGAAGACCAAGGATGGCAAGACGTTCCGTCACGACCTGTTGAAGTTCAAGATGTCGAACCAATACACCACCATCAACCAACATCCTTTGGTCAGCAAAGGCGATAAGGTCAAGAAGGGTGACGCTTTGGTCGGCGGACACAGCATCGATCATGAGACCCTGGCCTTGGGCCAGAACCTAGTGGTAGCCTTCGCTTCATTTGAAGGCGCCAATTTCGAGGACGCCATCGTGCTATCGGAGCGCGTGCAGCACGAGGACCTCTTCACTTCCATGCATATAGAGAGCTTCTCGGAAGATGTCCGCGATACCAAGCTCGGTCCGGAAATAACCACTCCTGACATCCCGAACGTCTCGGAGGAGAAGCTGAGGAACCTCGATGAAAACGGCATAATCCGCAAAGGCGCGGAGGTCCGCGAGGGGGACATATTGGTCGGCAAGATCTCGCCTAAGGGTGAGAGCGAGCTGACCCCGGAAGAGAGATTGGTCCAGGCGATCTTCGGCGAGAAGGCCCGCGATGTCAAAGACAGCTCGCTCGAACTGCCGCACGGCAAATCGGGCAGGGTAGTCGATATCAAAATATTCAGCCGCGAGAAGGGCGACAAACTTGAGCCGGGAGTCATCTCCAGGATCCAGGTACAGGTTGCCGAATTGAGGAACATAAGGGCCGGCGACAAGATGGCCGGACGTCACGGAAACAAGGGAGTCGTCTCCCAGATCAGGCCGGTCGAGGACATGCCTTATCTTGAGGATGGCACTCCGGTGGACATAGTTCTGAACCCGTTGGGTGTCGCCTCGCGTATGAATCTTGGCCAGATATTCGAGACCCACCTAGGGTGGGCAGCGAAGAAACTAGGCTACCGCGTTGAGAGCCCGATATTCACTGGTGCGAGCGAAGATGATATCAAGAACGCATTGAAGGAAGCCGGATATCCGGAGGATGGGCAGATCGCCATTTTCGATGGGCGTACCGGAAAGCCATTCGATCGTAAGGCCACAGTAGGCATCATATATATGTTGAAGCTGAACCACCTTGTGGTTGATAAGCTGCACATGCGTTCGATCGGTCCGTACTCGTTGATCACCCAGCAGCCTCTCGGTGGAAAGGCTCACTTGGGCGGACAACGCTTCGGGGAGATGGAGGTATGGGGATTGGAAGGCTACGGTGCGGCGCACACGCTGCAGGAGATGTTGACCATAAAGTCGGACGACGTAGTCGGGCGCGCAGCGGCTTATGAATCAATAATCCGCGGAGAGAAGATAAAGAAGCCCAACGTTCCAGCCTCGTTCAATGTTCTAGTAAATGAATTGAAAGCCTTGGGATTGTCAGTCGAACCATCCTACGACGGAGTCGAAGAAGAAAAAGAAATTAAAGCGCCAGCTAAATTTGAAGAATAATGGAAACTATTAAAAAGGACACAACTTTCCGATCTCTTAATTTCAGCGGTCTTAAGCTGAAGCTCGCTTCGCCGGAGGATATTCTCGAATGGTCATATGGAGAGGTAATAAAGCCGGAGACAATCAACTATCGTACCCAGCGTCCTGAGAAGGACGGGCTGTTCTCCGAGCGCATATTCGGCCCAACCAAGGATTGGGAGTGCTACTGCGGTAAGTACAGAAAAGTACGCTATAAGGGAGTCGTCTGCGATAAGTGCGGAGTAGAGGTAACTAGGTCTTCTGTCCGCCGTGAGCGGATGGGCCACATTAAGTTGGCTGCCTCCGTCATGCACCCTTGGTTCTTGAGGAGCGCCCCTTCCCGCGTCGGATTGGCGCTGGATGAGGGCATAGGAAAGCTTGAGCGTGTCACTTATCACGCAGCTTATATAGTAACAGACCTGGATGAGGCCAAGCGCAAGACCGCTTTGGAAGAAATTGCCAGGGAGCTTAAGTCCAAGCGTACCGGAGTAAAGAATAAGGAGATGACCGATCTCGAAACATCGGCCGCAGCTTCAAAGAAGATGTTGATGGAGCTTAGGGTCGGCAAGGTGCTGGAGGAAGTTGAATTCAATTTCTTGGGAAAGCGTTTCGGTAACGTGTTCACCGTAGGCAGCGGGGGAGAGGGTATCAGAAGGGTTTTGGAGAGTTTGGATTTAGGGAAGGAATTGAAGAAGGTTGAATCCGAGCTTACCACCGTTCATGACGAGAATCGCCGCAAGAAGCTCTTGAAGCGTCTGAAGTTCTTCAAGTCTATGGTCAAAAACGAACTTCGTCCGGAATGGATGGTGCTTACCATCCTGCCAGTTTTGCCACCGGATTTGAGGCCGATGGTAGCCTTGGATGGAGGGCGCTATGCCACATCAGACCTTAATGATCTGTACCGCCGCGTGATAAACAGGAACAATCGTTTGAAGAAGCTCTTGGAGCTCAAGGCTCCTGATGTAATCGTGGTCAACGAAAAGCGTATGCTGCAGGAAGCAGTCGACGCTTTGATTGATAACTCCGCTCGTCCAACTTCCAAGCAGACCGTTGGCGGAAAGAGGGCATTGAGGTCTTTGGCCGACATGCTTAAAGGTAAGCATGGCCGTTTCCGTCTCAATCTATTGGGAAAACGTGTCGATTACTCAGGACGTTCGGTCATTGTGGTAGGCCCTCATCTTAAGATCGATGAGTGTGGTCTCCCAAAGAAGATGGCTTTGGAATTGTTCCGCCCGTTCGTGATGAGGGAGGTCCTCAAGCGCGAGCTCGCCCACAATATCCGTAATGCCACCCGCAGGATAGACGAAGCCGGTCCGGAAATATGGGAAATATTGGAAGAGATCATCGCCGACAAGAAGGTGTTATTGAACCGCGCGCCCACATTGCACCGATTGAACATCCAGGCATTCAAGCCGCGTCTTATCGAAGACCTCTGTATCCAGTTGCCGCCTTTGGTTTGTACGGCTTTCAACGCCGATTTCGATGGCGACCAGATGGCCGTGCACGTTCCGCTTTCGGACGAGGCCCAGGCTGAGGCCACCAATCTGATGTTGGCTTCAAAGAACCTATTGAGGCCTAGGGGAGGTGATTCCGTATCCAGTCCAACTCAGGACATCGTTCTGGGATGCTATTACCTCACTTATATCGACCCGATGGCCGGCAAGAGAGACGCTGTGTTCGAGAGTCCGGAAGAGGCTAAAGTCGCATATGTGAATGAATTTATAAAGATAAACGAAGCGATCAAGGTGAGCATTCCTGGTGCGGGTATCTTGGATACCAGCGTAGGCAGGATAATCTTCAACGACAGGCTTCCGGAAAATTTCGCATTTTTGAACGAGGTCCAGACAAAGAAGTCTTTGGGCAAATTAATCGATTCCCTCATTGATATATATGGCCAGGAAATAGCCAAGGATGTTTTGGATGGAATTAAGACGTTGGGCTATCGTTACGCCAGCACCTCGGGAATCAGCTGGGGTATGGGCGACATGCCGATGCCTAAGGAGAAGGCCGGAATATTGGCCGAAGCCCGCAAGAAAATCGTCGGCGTCGAGGAATATTATGCTAATGGTCTGTTAACCCCCAAGGAGAAAAGCGAGCGCGTAATCGAGATTTGGGGAATGGCAATCAATGAATTAAAGAAGGTGATGCCGACAACCTTGGATCCGAATAGCTCGGTCAGCATAATCATACGTTCCGGGGCCCGTGGAGGATGGGATCAGATTCTTCAAATGATAGGAATGAAGGGCGTGGTTTCCAACCCTAAGGGTGAATCCATCGAGCTTGCTGTCCAGACGTCCTTGAAGGAGGGGCACGCATCGCTCGGATACTTCATTACGACCCACACCACCAGAAAGGGACTGGCAGATACCGCTTTGGGAACTGCCGAGGCCGGATACCTGACCAGGCGTCTTATCGATGTCTCGCAATCCGTCGTCGTTAAGGAAGAGGATTGCAAGACCAAGACTGGAATCGTGGTGCGCCGCGATCCGGCCGGAATAGTGAATTACAGCTTCGCCAACCACCTGTTCTCCCGTACGGCGCTTGAAGACGTGAAGATAGGCCGCAAGACCGTGGTCAAAGCCGGCGATATAATCACCAAAGCCGAGGCTGCGGAGATAGACAAGGCCGACATTAATGAGGTCAAGGTTCGTTCTCCGCTAACCTGCAAGACTTCCTACGGTATATGTTCTAAGTGCTATGGTCTGGATTTGGGTAATAATAGGCCCGTTGTGCTTGGTGAAGCGGTGGGCGTGATCGCGGCCCAGTCTATCGGCGAGCCTGGAACTCAGCTCGTGCTTCGAACAAAGCACGCCGGTGTTGCTGGTAAAGATATTACCAAGGGTCTGCCGAGGGTTGAAGAGATATTCGAGGTAAGGCCGCCCAAGAATCTGGCACTATTGTCCAGGGAAGAGGGTAAAGTGGTTAAGATTGAAGACCGTGGATTGATGAGGATCATATCTGTAGATACAGTTGTCCGCGGAAAGAAGAAATTGGTTGAATACTCTGTCTCTCGTTCGACGCGCATCTTGGTCCATGAAGGAGACAAGGTGGAAATCGGACAGCTTCTGACCGAAGGAAACATTGATTTGCAAGAATTATTCGAGCTTAAGGGCAAGGAGGAGACCTATCGTTACATAATGAACGAGATCGAGGCCATCTACTCCAGCGAAGCTGCGGATGTGAACAACAAGCACCTCGAAGTCATAATCCGGCAAATGTTCAATCATTCGAGGATTACTGATTCCGGAGACACTGATTTTGTGATGGGCGATATAGTCAATAAATCCCTATTCGCAGAAACCAACCAGAAGACCAAAGAAAAGGGAGGGCAGCCAGCCAAGGAAAAGGAAATACTTCTCGGCATAGTGCAATCGGCGCTTCAGGCCGAAGGATGGCTTGCTGCTGCCTCGTTCCAGGAAACTGCCCGTGTCCTTATCCGTTCGGCGGTTGAAGGTAGGGTTGATCGTCTTATCGGTCTAAAGGAAAATGTCATCATTGGTAAGCTGCTCCCAATTGGTCCAGTGTTCCGTGGAGAGACCCCCGTAGTCGACGGTATAGTCCCTGAAAGTGAAGAAAAACCAGTAAGCTAGTGGGTACGTTGATTTATTTAAAGCTTCCTGTTAATCTAGGCTTGTCTTATGGAGGAAACAACTAAACCATACGAAATTTCATTCTTGCTGAGAAGCGAGAACGATGCGGCTATTCTAGTAAAAAAGCTCTCGGATTTGGGGGCGGAGATATCTAAGGAGGGGCCCATCGAACGCGTTAATCTGGCTTATCCGATCAAAAAGGAGACCTCGGCTTTCTTTGGCTATGTGAATTTCAATGCCAAGCCCGAGATCGTAAAGGGGATAAACGATTCCCTCGGCCTGGAGCCTAAGGTAATGCGTTTCTTGATAATCACCCCTCCTATAGAGAAGATGATTCCTCGTCGAAACGATTTTCATGGCCAGGGTGAGCAACCAGTTGATCCAACGGTCAATAAGCCTAAGGTTGAGCCTCTCTCCAACGCCGAACTGGAGGAAAAACTGGAAGAAATATTGAAATAATGAATCTCAATAAAGTATTACTTATCGGAAGACTTACTGCAGACCCTATGGTTCGTTCCACGCCGGGCGGCGCGCAGGTAACCTCTTTCTCCATAGCCACAAACCGCAATTGGACTGACAAGAGCGGTGCCAAGAAGGAAGCTACCGAATTTCATAACGTAGTTGTATGGGGCCGTCAGGCTGAGGTCGCTGCGAAGTTTCTGACAAAGGGAAGTGAGGTTTATGTCGAGGGTCGTTTGCAGACTAGGTCTTGGGAAGGCAAGGATGGCCAACAGCGCAAGACGACAGAGATAATATGTGAGCGGATGCAGTTGGGTTCGCGTAGATCGGGTCCATCGGATGGCATGCCAAGCGTCAAAGGGCCGAAGTCGAGCAGTGAGCCGGTTGCCGAGGAAATGCCAGTCATTGAGATAGGCGACGAGGAGATCAAACCGGAAGATTTACCATTTTAACTAACATCCAAACATGAAAAAGAAAGAGCAGTGTTTCTTCTGTTCCCAGAACGTTGAAGACATCGATTATAAAGAAGTCGATTTTCTGCGCCGCTTCGTATCTGGCCAGGCTAAGATCGTAGACCCCATACATACTGGTACATGTTCTAAGCACCAGCGTCGTTTGGCGCAAGCTATCAAGCGCGCCAGATTCATGGGCTTGCTTCCTTACGTGCGACGTTAATCAATAATAATGCTCCGTCTAGATACCTATCTCTCACAGGTATTGCATAGTCTCGTCGGACGTTCGCAATGGCTCAACTGGACCATTGTTTTTCTAGGTCAGTATCTTATTTACGTTTTAGTAATAGCTTTTCTGTATTTCATATTCACAGGCCCCAGAGGCAGAAGGTTGTATCTTTTCGCCCTAGCTGCCATGTCCGTGATTCTTTCCTGGGGTATATTCACTCAGGTAATCCATTTTTTCTTCTTTAGAGCACGTCCGTTCGTGGCAATGTCTTTCGCGCCATTGATTTCTCAATCCGCTACGGAAGCGGCTTTCCCTTCTGGACACATAGCTCTTTTAATGCCGCTTTGTCTGTGCCTGTGGCTATTTAGCCCGAAGAAAGGGGCTTGTTTTCTATTCTTTACGCTCTTGATTGGCATAGCCAGAATTGCGGCCGGTGTTCATTGGCCGAGTGACATAATAGGCGGTATGGCGATTGGAATCGTAAGCTTCGCGTTAGTTAAACTTTTCTTTCATGAGCACCGCCTGCCCGCCGATGCAGTTACTAAAAGTTAAGTTATCAATAATTTAACGAGACTGATCACAATACAGATTGATTGTTATCGATAGATCAGATTGCGATATTATTTTTTTGAATACATCTTCCTACTAATAATTTAAAAGTTATGCACCTTTTCATAAATATTTTGTGAATGTTCTTTGCTATACTTAATATAAGATAAATAAACTAGTTTTCACTAGAAAAGGTCGAATCAATTATAGATTTAAAATAAATGGCGAAGAAAAAAGTAAAGAAGGCAGCCAAGAAGACCAAGAAGGTCACGAAGAAGACCAAGAGAGCTGCTAAGAAGGGAAAGAGAAAATAAATTCTCAACTCTTGTAACGCAAAACCCGCCTCATAGGCGGGTTTTGTTTTCTCTTAAATTTGTGCCGGAGGAGGGACTCGAACCCTCATCCCTTGCGAGACACGATTTTGAGTC